>NZ_JOTN01000007.1 GCF_000712595.1 Bacillus manliponensis | reverse complement strand
GAAGAAGCTACCAAGCAAGGTAGCTTCTTCTTTTTTATTTTGTAGGCTGAAATTGAACTGCTACCTTTTTCCCACTCGTTTCACCCATTTCACTTTCAACAAGGCGTAAAATTTTATTTGCATCTTTACTAGATTGTTTTTCATCTTTTACAGTAATATTAATGTTTTTTCCATCTACACGTACAAGAGCATCATCATAGTTCCCTTTTGCTTTAATTAATGTTTCTAATAATCTCTCTTTCGTATCTAGCTCATTTAATGTATCAAACTCTGTTTTTGCCTGATGTTTCTGTTCTGCTGTTGCCTTTGCTGATGTCATTACTTCTTGTAATTGTTCTCGTACTTCACTACGCTGATCTTCAACTTTTAAACGAAGCGCTGTGAAACTATCATCTCCCTTAAACTGCACTGTTTGCTTCTCTTCTTTTTTCGTAGACTCTGTTTGGTTTGTTTCTTTACCAGTTTCATCTTTTGTTTTACTTTTCTCTGTTTCTTGTTTTTCATTTTTATTGCCATCAACCGATGTCGTCACCGCATTATTGCTCTGCTCTGGTGTTGTCACATAATAAACAGATAAGACAACCACTAAGCTTAGCATTGTTAATAACCAAACCGTTTGTTTTTTTAGCACTTTAGTTCCTCCCTAATTCTTTTTTGGTAACACAGATACACGATGACTCGGAACATCAAGCATACGTATAACTGCTTCCCTCACCATTTGTTTTACTTGTATGTTATCCACTCCTTTTGCTACGACAAGAACACCACGTACTTTTGGTTTCTCTGTTCGCAAAACAATTGGAGTTTCTTTATCACCTTCGCGAATAATAACCGTCTTTTCATCCATCGATTCATCATTTACTTTGCGCTTTCCACCTTCTTTATCTGTTTCATCAGTCGTTTGTGATCGCTTTACAATATTTTTTTCAAGTATTTTCTCTTCTGATGAATCTAAGTTAATTTCAATTGAAACATCCTTCACTCCAGCTACTTCTTCTAACGCTGCTTTTAATTCTTGTTCGTATGCCTTTTCATATTTTTCAACAGCAGACATTGTATCACTATTTTTCCCACCAAAAGTCGGTACATCTTTCGGCGACTCTTGTCCCGTTTCTTGCTTTAAAACAGGTAGTGCTTCTTCCTTAGCTGGAAAGAGATTACTAGAGAACATCAGTAACACCCCGAGGATTAGTAAAATCAGCAAGAACTTTGGTGTAACTTTTTTTTCCTTCTCTTTCTCATCTTTATCGTTACCTTTAAACAGCTTTTGAAAAAATGAGAATTTATTGTTGCTCATCCGCTCTACCTATCCCCCCTTCTATTTGAACTGTAATTTTACTTTCACCTAGCTGCCACTTGTTTGAAAGATACTGCGCCATATAGCTTGTATGCTCTTCTTGTTCTTTCTTTGGCTCATCTGTATTAATTTCTACTGTTTGGACTGTTTCAATCGCTCCTTCTCGGCTCACTTCTTTCTTCGCTAACGTAACAACTACTGAATTAATATCTTGCTGCGACTTTACTTCTTGCGTGCCTTCTGGAACTTTCACCTCGACGTTGACAACTGTCATTCCATATTGCTTTTCCAACTCTTTCTCTACTTGCTTTTCCATTTGGACAGCCATCTGTTCTAAAATATATGCATGCTGAGCAGCTTGTATTTCTTTTTTCTTCGTATCAATTGAATTTTCTATCGGTTCACCTGCCATATACTTTTCTTGATTAAAATTTGCGATTACTTCATGAATATCTGTTTGAAATAATTTAAAGAGCGGCGTTAAAATAAGGACAATAAGAAGAAGGCTTACAACAAATTTGACATACTTTTGTAAATTTGAGTTTGGAAGTATCATATGAAGAACTGTAGCCAATAATAAAAACACGATAATCGTACGAATCCATTCGACGATAAATTGCATATCACTTCACCTCCTACCGCATCATGAGCGTAATATTTCCAGCTGCGATAATGATGGTGATACTTAAAAAGAACATAAATGAAACAATTGCTAAAGAGGCAAATACATAAATAATACTGCGCCCGATTATATCTAAACATTGAATGATAGAGTTACTTCCAACGGGTTGCAAAACCGCCGCTGCAAATTTATAAATAAAAGCAATACAAAAGATTTGAATGGCTGGAAAAGCAACAATTAAAAGTAAAATAACAACTCCAACAATTCCAACTGTATTTTTCAAAAGTGCTGACGCACTAATGACCGTATCTGCAGCCTCTGTAAACATTCGTCCGACAACCGGGATAAAGTTACCTGTAACAAACTTTGCTGTCTTTACAGCAATCCCATCCGCAACGGCTGTAGCAGTACCTTGTACAGATAGCACCCCTAAAAAAATCGTTAAAAAAATCCCAATTACGCTGACGCTTACATTTTGCAGTAGCTTCGCTAATTTCGTCACCTTATATTGATCACTCATCGTACTCACAATACTTAAAATCGTTGCCAACAATAAAAGCGGGAGGACAATATAATTCATAAGTAATCCGCTTGTATGCATAAGGAATACGATAATCGGGTGAAAAAATGAAACAGATACAATACCGCCCCCAGTTGCAATAAGCGCTAATAAAATAGGAAGTAGAGCTAGTACAAAATCTACCATTGTTTGAATTGTTTCCCTTGCATACGTCATCACGACATAAAAACTATTTAATGCAAAGATAATGAGTACCATGTATACAACGGCATCTGCTATTTTACTTACACTACTTTTTGCAAATGCTGACTGAAGAGATTGTAAAAGTGCGCTAAAGATTGTGAGCATAATGAGTGTACCAAGTAGTTTTCCGTTAGCGATAAGCTCATGAAATAAATATTTTAATAAGCCTATCATCCACTCTTTTACCGAAAACTCCTTCTCTCCTTTTACAAAATCCATAAAGCTTCCTTTTTGGCTCTCAGGTAAATATCCGCCATACTTTGTAATGACATCATCCCAATACTGCTTTACATCTTCTATACCAAGCTTCTCAAGCTGTTCATCTACCACTTTTTGCTCTATAGGAGAAGCTTGTACGACAATTGGTAAAGAAAAGAAGAGGAAAACAGCAAGTAACATCCTCATTCCAAATTTCTTCAAACGTATACGCCTCCTTTAACCTGTAGGCAAAAAGCCAAGAATCGTTTCAATTACAACTGTTAAAATTGGAATTGCCATAACGAGAATTAAAATCTTTCCCGCAAGCTCGATTTTTGAAGCAATCGCTCCTTGACCAGCATCTTTTGTAATTTGTGCTCCAAATTCCGCAATGTAAGCAATCCCAATAATCTTTAGTAGTGTCTCCACGTACACATTACTCACCTTTGCTTGATCAGCTATTCGCTCAATCATCATTAAAATAGCATGCACTTGATCAATAAGAAGAAGGAACATAACAGCGCCGACAAACACGATAAATAACGAAGTGATGCTCGATTTATGCTGATTTAATACTGCAGCTAAAAACGTCGCAACGAGCCCTAATCCCACTATTTGTAAAATTTCAATTAGAACCGCCCCCTTTACTGAAAGAGAAAGACGCTTTTAATCTTGTCGAACAAATTATTAATTAAAAACGCAACGTGGAATAAAATCACAACAAAACCGACGAGAATAACCCAATTTGCAATATCTTCTCGCTTTAGTTCTTTTAGGACGGTATGAATAAACGCTAAAATAATGCCAATCCCTGCAATTTGAAAGATTAATCCAACATCGATAGACATCGCCTTTCTCCCCCCTATAACAGTAAAATGACGATAAGTAGCCCCGCGAGTACACCTAAACTTTTTATCATTTTTTCATATTGAAGTTGCAGCTCTTTTGCTTCTCCTTCTTCTCTTTCTAAATGTGTAATACATAAACGAATATGTTTTTGTTGTGATTCCCGATCATGCTGTCCTAACGTTTCCCCAAATTGCTGTAAAATTTCATACTCTGCATCCTGAAACGCCATTACTTTTCTGTTTTCCTCTAAACTATCTATCCATGCTTCTCTCACCGTTTGCTCACCAGCTTCTAATCGCTCATAAAAACTATAAAATAACCAATTTAATGGTTTGGGCATTTGTTTTTCAAGTCTAGATGCAGCTTCAGAAAGAGGTGTATGTCCATACATAATTTCCGCTTCTAAAGATTGGAGAGCCGCTTTTAATAAACGTAATTGCCGCGGACGCTCACTATATTTTTTCGCATAGGAAAAACCAAAAAATGTTGTCACTGCTACAATAAGTACAGCACCAACAATTTTGATCATGAACTTTTCACCTTCTCTCGCCTTTGCAAAGGTTTTCCATACATATCTTTAATTTGCATCACTGTTCCCGGTCCTTTCGCTTTTGACAGCTCAACAAACCGTTCAAAAACACCTAATTTTAAAAGTGGTTGTAAAGAAGGACGTTTTATAATGTCTTCATACGAATAGCCATGTGCACTAATAAATAATTGTACTCCTGCATGAACTGCTTCCATAATCGCTTCACTATCTTCTTGTCTACCAATTTCATCAACAATTAATACATCTGGGCTCATCGAACGAATCATCATCATCATTCCTTCTGCTTTAGGACAAGCATCTAATACATCAACGCGAGATCCAAATTCATATTGCGGGACACCTTTTACACAACCAGCAATCTCGGAACGTTCATCGACGATTCCAACTTTACAAGACGGAATACGTGCTGTCGTTACACCAGCACTCATACAGCGAGATACATCACGAAGCAATGTTGTTTTTCCTGTTTGCGGCGGACCGATAATCATTGTATTAAGCCAGCGTTTGTCATATAAATACGGCAATAGTGGATGGGCAATTCCAATTTTTTGCCTTGCAATCCGAATATTAAACGATGACACGTCACGTATAATTTTCACAGCTCCATGCTCTGTCACAACTTTTCCAGCTAAACCAACGCGGTGTCCACCTCGGAGCGTCACATAACCACGCTTCAATTCTTCTTCCATCGTATAAATCGAGAACTGACTTAATTTATTTAATAAATACGTACCGTCTTCAGCTTTTACAATGTGGTGAAGAAAATGAGCTTCACCACGTGCAATACATTCAATCGGTCTTCCAATCCGAATCCGAATTTCCTCTAAGTCATGATAATACTCACTGTGTTCAATCATTTCTTTCATATATCTTGGTAAAATCTCTAATACTTCTTTCATATACCTCTCCCCATCAAAACCTCTATTTCAACACCGCAATAAAAATACACCCTACTCCAAGCGCAAGAAAAAGCATCTTTGACATTGAAATCTCATTTGCTACACTTGCAATGCCAATGGACATTGTCAAAATCAAAACCGTTGGTCCAACAAATGCTAATAGTCCGTTCACAAATAATGCTTTTTTTGCATCATTAAAATACAGCATCAGCAAAGCAGCAACAATTTCCATGCTCCCCGAAAAAAGACGAAGTGTTGCCATCATAAGCACAGAGGTTTCTAGCGCTGCTAGCCATTGTTTCATCCTCTCACCTTCTCTCACTTCCGCTAACATTTGCAAAAAGAATATGTTTGTACAACCATATGCACAGGTTGTCTCTTTCAGAAGTGTAAAAGAGAATTTTTTATATACTTATATACCCTTTGTATAATTCTGAAATTTCTAACTAAATATGGTATATTTATATAAACAAACAAAAGGAGGAACAAAATGAAAACCGCTAAAATTTCATTCTCAGTCGTCCTACAACTCATCGCTATCTTTTTGTTTTCATTAGCTACCGGTTGGTCATTTATGGAGTCATTTTTCTTAGGAAGCTTAGGAATGTTTGGTCTCGTTTGGCTCCTTCGGCTTAACAAAAATCTATCCGCAAACGAAAGACATATCTCACCTCATCGATGGGACGGTATTGCAACAAGTGAAGTGAGACCATTTCAAATGCAATTTGATTCGTATTTTATCGGTTCTCTTTTACTGTTAGCAGTGAGCTTCATTGTAACCATTATTTATTACTTGCCGTATTTCACATAAAAAAAGCACGCGTGATATTCACGCGTGCTTTTTTTATTATGCACGAGAAACGTATTTCGCTTCTCCCGTGTTAATGATTAATGTTTCACCTTCGTTAATAAAGATTGGAACTTGTACAACTAAACCTGTTTCAAGTGTAGCTGGTTTTGTTACGTTAGAAGCTGTATCACCTTTAATTCCTGGCTCTGTTTCAACAACTTTTAACTCAACAGTATTTGGAAGTTCAACACCAAGTACTTCACCTTGGTATGTCATGATAGAAACTTCCATGTTTTCTTTTAAGAATTTCAACTCACGTTCGATTTGCTTTTCACCAAGTTCAAGTTGCTCATACGTACCGTTATCCATGAATACGTGCTCAGCACCACTTGCATATAGATATTGCATACGACGGTTTTCGATATGTGCTTTTTCTACTTTCTCACCAGCGCGGAATGTTTTTTCTTGAACAGAACCTGTGCGAAGGTTGCGTAGTTTAGAGCGAACAAATGCAGCACCTTTACCTGGCTTTACGTGTTGGAACTCCATAACCTGCCAAAGTCCATTGTCTACTGCGATTGTTAAACCTGTACGAAAATCGTTTACTGAAATCATGCAAAAAATCCTCCTGTGTATTACAAAATAATAAGTTCTTTTGGAGACTTCGTTAATACTTCATTACCATTCTCTGTTACAACGATGTCGTCCTCGATACGAACGCCGCCCACATTCGGAATGTAAATTCCCGGTTCTACTGTCACGACCATACCTGGCTCAAGTACTTTGTCAACGCGCGATGCAAGTCCCGGTCCTTCATGAACTTCAAGGCCAATTCCATGCCCTGTAGAGTGCCCAAAGTATTCGCCATATCCTTTTTCAGTTATGTAATCACGTGTTAGCGCATCTGCCTCACGACCAGTTAAACCAGCTTTAATACCATTTACACCACGTAATTGTGCTTCTAATACGACATCGTAAATTTCCTTCAATTTATCTGAAGGCTCTCCAACCGCAATTGTACGAGTAATATCAGAGCAGTAGCCTTTATAGTAAGCACCGAAGTCTAACGTAACGAAATCTCCTGTTTCTATCAACTTTTCAGATGCCACACCGTGCGGCAACGCGGAACGAAGTCCAGAAGCAACAATAATATCAAACGAAGAAGATGTTGCTCCTTGTTTTCTCATGAAAAATTCAAGTTCATTTGACACTTCAATCTCAGATACGCCTGGGCGAATGAATGATAGAATATGTTCAAAGGCAGCATCTGCAATCTGTGCAGCTTCCTTTAATATCTTAATCTCTGAATCGGTCTTTATCAAGCGTAAGTTTTCTACAATACCAGAAGTCGGAACAAATTCTACTTCAACTTCCTTTGTATACGCTGCATACGAGCTATATGTAAGACTATCTTGCTCAAAACCAAGCTTTTGAATTCCTAACTCTTTGACTCTTTTTGCAACTTCTTCAATGATTGGACCGTTATGTTGTACAATTTCATATCCAGCCGTTTGCTTTTGCGCCTGTTCTACATACCGGAAATCTGTAATAAATAAAGAGCGTTCCTTAGAAACTAATACAACACCTGCTGTTCCTGTAAAGTCAGTCATATATCTACGGCTGTAATGATTTGTTAATAAAATCCCATCAATATTAGCTGTTTCAAATGCACTTCTTAACTTCGTCAACTTTTCCATTAGTTATGCCCCCCTAGTTTCTCTATTAATGCATATAGCGCTAATGTATAGCCATAAAAACCACATCCAACAATTTGCCCGGCTGTAACAGGAGCCGTTACAGATACGTGCCTAAATTCTTCTCTTTGATGAATGTTTGAAATATGTACTTCCATAACTGGAATCGAAACGCTTGCAATTGCATCTCGAATCGCATAGCTATAATGCGTGTATGCACCTGGATTTAAAATGATTCCTTCGTATACGTTATCCGCTTCATGAATGCTATCAATAATTGCTCCTTCATGATTGGACTGGAAACATTCTAACTCCGCTCCCATCGTTTCTGCTTGTTGCTTCAGTTCTCTCTCTAGTGATGATAACGTCCCTTTTCCATATATACCGACCTCGCGAACACCAAGACGATTTAAATTAGGACCGTTAATGAGGAGTAGTTTTTTCATATGTATAAACCCCTTATATAAAAGAATGTCTATGCAACATTCTACCATACTCATCACTTATTTGAATAGTTTGTCTTTTCCTCACCCTCTCCTTCGTTTACATTATTCGCTTCAAATGCTACAGAATACGCAATAAATACACCATACAAAATAAAAATACAGATCGTTGTGATCACTGTTTCCCTCGGCATTTCCATTGCACTTTTTATAACCGGAGCAAACGAGCCTATCGCTAAAAATAAAATCATCCATAAACCAACCCCATATAAAATACCTGGCACGACACCTTCAAACTTTTTAAAAGCCACCAAATATAAAAATGCGACAAGAATAGACAATATTGCCATACAAATGATGCCAACAATGTTCCCCCACATTCCCTCTTTCCATCCTCCAAAAGCAAATGGTAAAAGAAAATAATTCGGTCCTGCTACCGTAAAGGAGAAAATGTGTAAAAAATACCAAATTCCGCCCCAAAACAAACCGCCAAATAAACCAATCTCAATAACTTTCCTTGCTAAAGACTGTTGTTGTTTCAAAATTGACACCTCCGCTCACTAGTATGTCCGAAACTATTTTGAAGCATGTTTAAAGAGTGCGAATTTTGTCTATAAAAATAATAAGAAATGTATAAGCTGTCTATCTTTTTCTCTTGTCAGCCCCTTATATTTGTCGATAAAATAAAAGAAACTCATTGATTGTCAACTATAAGAAACAATTATCATAATAGACAATACGATAGAGTATCATTTACCTCTTTTTACAGAAGAGAAACAAATACAGGTTGGTGTTGACATGGCAGAAGAGACAAAACAAGTGTATGGCGGTCAAGCAGTAATAGAAGGAGTTATGTTCGGTGGTAGAGAATATACTGTTACAGCGATTCGCCGCAAAGATGAGTCGATTGAATTTTATCGATTGCCTCGCGTTCGTAATAAATTTTCATCCGTTTTAAAAAAGATTCCATTTCTGCGCGGCATTGCAGCAATCATTGATGCAAGTGCAAACGGAGCAAAACATTTAAATTTTGCCTCAGAACGCTTCGATGTAGATCCTGAAGACGATGACAAACTTGCTAAAGAAAAAGAAAAAGAATCAAAACTTGCAATGGTACTAGGTGTAGCCGCAGTTGGTGTTTTATCATTCATTTTCGGAAAAGTAATTTTCACAGCCGTACCAGCACTGTTAGCTGAACTTACGAGACCAATTTTCCCGTCTCATGTAGGACAAATTATTGTAGAAAGTATAATTAAGCTCATTTTACTCCTGAGTTATATTTACTTTGTATCATTAACCCCTATGATTAAACGTGTATTTCAATATCATGGGGCAGAACATAAAGTAATTAATGCTTATGAAAATAACCTTCCGCTAACAGTAGAAAATGTACAAAGTCAAACTCGCTTACATTATCGTTGCGGTAGTAGCTTTATTCTCTTTACTGTTATCATTGGGATGTTTGTTTACTTTCTCGTTCCAACCGATCCGCTTTGGCTACGAGTTGTAAACCGTATTTTACTCATTCCAGTTGTACTTGGCATTTCATTTGAAGTGTTACAGTTTACAAACCGCTTACGAAATGTCCCTGTACTGAAGGCTATTGGATACCCTGGTTTATGGCTACAACTTTTAACAACGAAAGAACCGACAGATGATCAAGTTGAAGTAGCAATTGCATCATTTGAAGAATTGCTTCGCTTAGAAGGAAAACAATCCTAACTTTTATAATGTTAGTCAACTCCTTCACCTTTCGCTAATAAACTAATCTAAATACAGGTTCTTTTTAGGAGGTGTTCCCTATGAACGGTCGCACGTTTTTAATCGCTTTATTTTCTCTTATTGTTGGATTAGCTGCGTTTGGCCTTATTGCAAAGGCTGTCACAGACCCGTACGATATTGTGAAAAATATACTTACCATGCTTGTCGTTGCGGGTATATTTTATTTACTATACAAAGTATTCACAAGTTCTAGCGGTTCTGCTAACGGCTCACAAAGCTCTTACAAACGAGCTGCAAAACAATCAAACAAGAAATATGGAAAGAAAAACGTAACACCCCTAAGCAATACATTATTAAAGCGAAACGCTTCTGATTCAAAAGGAAAGAAGGACAGTCCTTCTCCTCTCAAGCGAAAACGGAAGCCATCTCACTTAACAGTTATTGAAGGAAAGAAAAACAAAAAGAAAGACCGTGCATCTTTTTAGAATGTACGGTCTTTTTTATAATGTAAAAAAGGAGACATCTTCTGTCTCCTTTACTGCGCCTGTTCTTCATTTGCTTTTTGTACACTGCGGAGCGTTTCGATACGCTCTTTATCTTGTTCGAAGTATTGCACTAAATCGCCAATACGATCAATTGCTTCCCAACTTAAATGATGCTCAATTCCTTCCACATCATTATAAACCTTACTTTCATCTAAACCAATAATGCGCATAAATTGCTCTAACAAATCATGACGATAAACAAGACGTTTACCAATTTTCTTTCCTTTTGTTGTTAATACAAGTCCTCTATATTTCTCATAAATAAGATACTCGTCTTTATCTAACTTTTGTACCATTTTTGTTACAGAGGATGGATGTACACCCAAAGCTTCAGCAATATCAGATACACGGGCATATCCCTTTTCTTCAATTAACAAATAAATTTGTTCAATATAATCTTCCATACTAGGGGTAGGCATTGGTTTCCTCCATCCGATTTTATTTTTATTCCGCTTTAACGGGCTGTAATACTCTTTAAAGCTTAAAAAAACGCAAAAAAGTTTTAATCGAAAGTAAACAGCCTATAAAAACTCAAGTTGTTCAACTAACAATCCGTGCTGGATGAAGCCCGACTGATTGAAAATTCACTTGATGTGTCATGTTTTCCGCACTAAGCAATCAATAAAATCATACAACAGAAAAGATAGCATGACAAGGTACAAACAAGCCATCTCTTGAAAAGAATCCATGTATATAGCATGGATTCTTCAAGTAAAATATTGAATTTCAGCATCCGGAAAATATTCCAGTATGTAACCTCGAATTGTTTCTTCTAAATTTGCAGCTTCGTCGGTTTTATATACATACTTTCCAATACCATAACGTCCCCATTTATATTTCCTTTTCTCTTCATCCATTTCCAGTTTCGTATTTGGATAGCGCTGCTGAATAACTTTTTTCGCAGGTTTCGTAAATCGGTGCTGAATGAGCTCAAATGATAAGTTTGGCAATGTTAAATCTTTCAATGCATGATGCAAACGCTCAAATAATTCACGATACCCTTCTTCCCAGTTTTCGTGCATGTAAATCGGTGCAACAATAAAACCAAGCGGATAATTTGCTCCTGCTACTTTGCGAGCAGCCTCAATTCTTTCTTCAAACGGTGATGTCCCCGGTTCAAAGTTTTTAATAACATACCGAGAGTTAATACTAAAACGAAAGCGTGTTTTCCCATTATGTTTTGCATCTAATAAATGATCGACATGTGAATACTTCGTCACAAACCTGAGCCTTCCGTATTCACTTTGACCAATAAATTCAATTGCTTTCTTTAACGAATGAGTTAAATGATCAATTCCAACAATATCAGACGTACAAGCTGCCTCAAATCTTGTAATTTCGGGGGCACGCTCATCCATATACTTTTGTGCTTGCTGAAAGATTTCATCTAAATTTACATATGTACGAACATATGGCTTACTTCCAAGTGTTGTTTGTAAATAGCAATAATGACAATGTCCCATACAACCTGTCGCAAGTGGAATCGCATATTCTGCTGACGGTTTTGAAGTATCAAACTTTAACGTCCTTCTCACACCAACCACAAGCGTTGACTTTGCATTTCGATACTTTTGCAAATCATTATCGCCAGGTAAATCACGAATTTGGTTATGAGATGTCGTTTCTCGAATCTCAAGCCCCATGCTTGTAAATTTATTATATAGTTCTTTTCCAAGTGGATATTCAAGTGCAGCTGGTTCAAAATAAATCAGCTTTGGCATAAACGGTTTCATATCAATCCCCCTCTTTCGTTTTAGTATGAGATGAAAAAGAAAGAGCAACCCTGTATAATCTTTTCCACTACAAATTTTAGGCTGTTTTTCTCCTGTCTAATTTTACAAATCAAAAAATTTCATAAAGAAACAAGAAAAATACAAAATAATTAAAGTAAATTGTTGACGTGATGCTTTTATTCTCGGTATCATATTTCTTCGTGAGCAATTATTTTTCGTTATGCGATTTTTTATTATTATTGATTATTTGAGAGGGGAAATTTGATGTCACTTAAGAAGAAAACAGAAGTACGCACCGGCAAAATGGTCCGTGAGCTAATGTTAGCTGATGAAGATGTAAATGCTTCGCTAATCATGGTATATAGTGAAAACGGTGTAAACGCTGAAATTAAAATCGAGGGCTTGACGCCAAAATGTAACGAAGAATTATTTTTGAGCGGAAACGTGGATTGGAACAAAAGCGTTATTTATAAGATTGTCGACTTCACCGGAAATGCTGAAGTTGGTAAAGTGACGTTAACAGCAATGAACAAAAACAATGTATCACTGCAAATCGAACGCGTGATGTGGAGTAAAGGAACGAAGGAAGAAGTAGCAGAAGATGTTACAGAAGCAACACCAGTTGAAAAGAAACCGGCTCCGAAAAAAGAAGTGATTGTAGACGTTCCGAAACCAGTTACACCTGTTGCAAAGCCAGTTACAAAACCGATGGAACCTATCACGTCTGTAGCACCTACTCCAGCTCCACCAAAACGTGTAGAACCAGTCAGTGAAAAGGTAGTTCCAGCCCCTTCACCAAAGCGTGTAGAAGCGGTTATCGAAAAGGCAAATCCAGCGCCTACAAAAAAAGAGGAAACGATTTCAATGACAAAAAAAGAAGCGGTTACACCTGCTCCAAAAGCTTCAGCTGAAACAAATTCAGCGCTGCAAACAAATTATGTAAAGCTTGTCAAAAAAGCTGTAGAAGTATGTCAAGACTACGAACTTGGAATTGATGTAGATGATTCTATTGAAAGCTTAAAAGCCGAACTAACTAGTCAAGGAATTAGTGTTGCATTTGATAAAGAAATTATGGACGTTGTAAATCGTTTACGTTCTTTACAAGATAAAGGAATTAAAGTCGAAAAAGTACTTAACCTTCTATAAAGTGAAGCTGTAATCAAAGGGATTTTTTCCCCGCTAATTACGATTTAACACATAGCAAAAAAATAAGGAGAGAGCCTAGGCCCTCTCCTTATTTTTTATAATTCCATTCGTCACTCTCATACTTTTCTTTTGCTAATGTTTCAACTTCATGTAGCTGCTCTTCCGTTAATTTATAAGGAACAAGCTCTATATTAAGCCCTTTGGCAAACCCTTCTTCAAACGCCTCAATAAACTGATCAATTGTAAACGTACGATCTGTTAAATCATTAATAGCAACAGCTTTAGAAGAGAACATACTCTTCATGCGTTCTTTCACGCGCTCATTTGGAAATAAGAATAAATCGTACAGCTCATCTAAATCAATTTCTAACGGAATAGAACCGTGCTGTAAAATAACACCTTTTTGACGAGTTTGTGCACTTCCCGCAATTTTTCTACCTTCTACAACAATTTCATACCAAGACGGGGCATCAAAACAAACACCTGTGCGCGGATTTTTTAAATTTTCGCGATCTGCTTCTGTTTTCGGCACAGCATAATATGCATCTAGCCCTAATGCTTTAAATCCTTCTAATAATCCTTGTGAAATGACGCGGTATGCTTCTGTTACCGTCGTTGGCATACTTGGATGCTCTTCTGATACGATAACACTATATGTTAACTCTTTATCATGAAGAACGCCTCTACCGCCTGTTTGACGGCGAACGAAACCAAGTTCCTTTCGTTTCACTTCTTCCATATCGATATCTTTTGCGACGCGCTGGAAGTAACCAACTGTTAATGTCGGTACCTCCCACTCATAAAAGCGAATCGTTGGTGGCATCATTTTTTCACTTTGCCAATTTAATAAACATTCATCCAATGCCATATTAAAGGCCGGAGAGCATTTTCCTGAATTTATGTAACACCATTTTTCTTTTTCCATCCCACACCTCATACATACTAATTTTCTCTCATTCTTCAGTCTATCAAATTCGACAAAATTTGTGAAAGAATACGAAATTTCTTCTTATGCACAATGAACTTGTTGCATAAATGTATAGTAACATTATAATATTGAAAAGAGGATAAGAAAAAAAGGGAGCGATAAAACCGTGTCAACAACTGTTATTGTTATATTAGCCGTACTTGTAGCATTTATCGGCTATTCTGTATGGATGTACTTCTATCAGAAAAAATTAATTAAAACACTTTCAGAAGAAGAGTTTCGTGCTGGTTATCGTAAAGCACAACTTATCGATATTCGTGAAACGGACGAGTATAATGGTGGCCATATTTTAGGTGCTCGTAACATTCCATTATCACAAATACGTCTTCGTCATAAAGAACTTCGTAAAGATCAACCTATTTATATGTATTGCCAAAGCGGTTTCCGTACTGGACGTGCTGCACAATATTTAAAAAAACAAGGCTTTACAGAATTCTACCAATTACAAGGTGGATTCAAAGTTTGGACAGGTAAGATTAAAAAGAAAAACTAATCAAAAAGAACTAACTTCCTATGAGAAGCTAGTTCTTTTTTTCCATATTTTTAGCAATATATATTAAGTTTTGTTTCACTTCTTCCGTACTACCTTCTGCTACATTTCTGTATAAAAGTTGATACTCTACTTTATCTTCTTGCCACGTTAATGTTGCAAAATCTTCTTCATCATCTCGATCTTTAAAATATGCTATCACATTCTTTTTTAATTGTATCTCCTCTTGAAAAAGCTGCTGATCTACAATAATTGGAAAGTTATACGCAAAATTTGCTATCGTCAACTCAATATACTCTGCCTGATTTCTCTCTTTCTGTTCATACTTAATATCAATGACAATTTTGTTCTTTTCAATATCGCGAACTGTTGCTTCTATCTCATCTGTTGCTTCATATGGTAAAAAAGTGGGGACTTGAAATGAAAACGGAACAATGCTTTGTGCCTCTGCTACTGACATTGGCTCTACCATCATATCTCCTTCTGCAATAAACTTCTTCTCGCCTACTGATGACTGTTGAAAAGAACATGAACTAAGTAAGATGCTAGAAAATATGAAACAAATGACACTCTTTTTCATATTGCCTCCGCTCCTATCACCAAACATTTTGTTTGTATGTTCATATTCTCTTTCTACAGTCACCCTACCTGTGTAAACTTTCCTCGTTTATCTCACACTTTTTGACAGCAACAGAAAAAAATCAGCAGCAATGTATATTTCCTCTATGATAAACTTCATAACATAACAAAAGAAGCCATCTGTTACTGTTACGCCCTTGTATAAATGGTAACGCCAGTAACAAATCGCTCTCTTGTACCATACAAGATGAAATGCGTTTCAGGTCAATACATTTTCACAATTTTTTTAAGTAACATAAACAACATCACTTTATAAAGTGAAACTTCAATCAGTGTGGGTTTTCTTCATCCCCCACTGATTGTTAGCCCGACCAATCGGGCCTTTACGGGCTGTTTATCTCCCACCTAAACTTCTTCGTTTTCTCTCAAGTTTTGAGGTGGGAGTATTACAGCCCGCAAATAGCGGGATAAAAAAGTAAACTTATACATCAAACACTTTTTTGAAATTCCATATATAATAAAGTAGAACTTCACTCAGTAGGGTATTCATTCCCCACTGGTTGTTAATTGAAGCAATCAAACTTTTCCAGGATAAAATAAAAGGGGGGATATACATGGTAAATATAAGAGAAATTGCAAAAACTGCCGGCGTATCTGTCACAACCGTTTCACGTGTCTTAAATGATCATCCATATGTAAGTGAAGAAAAAAGAAAGAAAGTTCTTGATACAGTAGAAGAACTAAATTATGCAAAAAATGCAAATGCTGTCCACCTACTAAAAGGAAAAACATTTACGATTGGTGTCATGGTTCCCTTCATTAATTTGCCTTACTTTAGCACAATTATGGAAGGAATCGGTAAGGAAGCGCTAGCTTCTGGTTACCGTATTAATCTTTGCCAAACAAATTACGACAGCATTGAAGAGATGCGTGTCCTTGAAATGATGAAAACAAAACAATTTGACGGCATGATTATTTGCTCACGGACGAGTCAATGGAGTGCAATTGAACCTTATGCAAAATTTGCACCAATCGTTTCTTGTGAGAAAGTTGAGCATCCTCTTATCTCATCTGTATTTGTGAATCATTACGAAGGCTTTCGAATGGGAATGGAATACTTACTTAATAAAGGGCATGAACAAATTGGCTTTTGTTTAGCACGAGAAAAAAGCATTCACACAAAACAACGGGAACAAGCATTCATTCATGCCCTACAGTCCGCTGGAAAGCGCGCTCAAACGGATTGGATGTTTTATGAATGCTATAACATTCAAGATGGCTCAAACGTCATACAAAAGATAATAAACATGAAAAACAAACCGACAGCCCTTTTTGCTGCAAGTGATCAGGTTGCAGCCGGACTCGTAACAGAAGCGAAAAAACAAGGCCTTCGTGTCCCAGAAGATTTAGCAATTTTAGGATTTGATAATCACCCTATTGCAGAAGCATTAGAAATTACAACAATTGAGCACCCTAGTTTTACAATGGGAAGTTATTCCTTTTCTCTTTTTCATGAGCAAGTCCAAAAAGGACAGATCGCTGGCACTTCAGAAGAATTAACCTTTCGTTTGATTGAACGTGAAACAATATGAAGAGCTCATAACATATGATGCTCTTCTTGACTTTCTTTTTTATTTATTTTATAGTTTAACTAACGAACGGTAGGTAGAGGGGGCTGCACATGACGGCAAACCGTATTAAAGCAATTGCACTATCACATTTTGCACGATTTGGCTATGAAGGAACATCATTGGCAAATATTGCTCAAGATGTTGGGATTAAAAAACCATCTATTTACGCACACTTTAAAGGAAAAGAAGAACTTTACTTTACTTGTTTAGAAGAAGCACTTCAAAAAGACATACAATATTTTCAGCAATACACAGCACAAATTGAACAGGCTTCTTTTGCAGATATTCTTCTAAATTTGTTAACTGGCTATGCTCATCGCTTTCAAGAAAGCGAAGAAGCCATGTTCTGGCTAAGAACTTCTTATTTCCCTCCCGATGCCTTTCGGGAACAAATCGTTATAAAAGCAAATAACCATATTGAACACATTGGCCAACTTTTATTCCCACTATTCGAACAAGCGAACGAAGAAGGTCTACTTCAAAACATTGAAACTCGTGACGCACTAGAAGCATACTTATGCTTACTTGATGGTCTTATGGTGGAATTATTATATGCCGGGTTTGATCGCTTTGAAGTGCGTTTAGCTGCATCTTGGAAAGTATTTTGGCGTGGTTTATCACATAGTAATATATTGTAATCGTTTTGTGAACATGGCGGATTGCATAAGCAAGACGTCATTTTTCAGCCCTCAAACTAACGACTGGTAGGAAGGAGAATGAATGATGGAATGGATTTATGTTATCATCGCTGGTATTATTGAAATTTTTTGGGTGATTGGATTAAAAACAGCTTCAACACCACTAGAGTGGATTGGTGTCATTATTGCAATCGCAATTAGCTTTTACCTTTTATTTAAAGCTTATGCAAAGCTCCCTGTTGGAACTGTATATGCAGTCTTCACTGGACTTGGTGCCGGAGGAATTGTTTTAATAGAAATTTTAGTTTTCGGTGAACCGTTCTCGATTCTGAAGATTTTATTAATCGGTTTAATCTTCGTTGGCGTAATTGGTTTAAAAAGAGTAACAGAAGAAAAGCAAGATAAGGAGGCCGCATAAGATGGCATGGGTATTTTTAATTTTAGCTGGTATTTGCGAAGTAATTGGTGTAATCCTCATGAAAATTGCAACAGAAAAGAAAAGCTGGATACCAAAGCTTATGTTAATCGCAAGCTTCACTGTCAGCTTCTTCTTCCTATCGCTTGCAATGAAATCATTACCGATGGGCACAGCTTACGCAATTTGGACAGGAATTGGTACGGCTGGTAGTGCATTACTTGGTATTTTAATTTTCAAAGAATCTGCCGATTGGCGCCGCCTTACATTTTTAAGCTGCATTTTATGTGGTGCGATTGGTTTGAAGTTAATTAGCTAATCAAAAGCGAGCTGCTTTTTCTAAAAAAGTAGCTCACTTTTTCATATTCTCCTTTTCTTTGGGGACACTACCAAGAAAGGAGCTGATTATATGCAAATTTCTGTACATAAACATATTCTATTTTTATTCTTCATCTTTATCGTACTTGTTGTTCTTTTTAGCTTCACGTTACATACTTATAGAGTGCCTTTGTATCATTTGTTAGATGGTATTTCTGTTTCAAAGTTTATTGCGCATCATCTTTTTCTATAAGAGTGCCTTTTCATAAGGTACTCTTTTATCATGTAATACTACAACTCTTTTGCTTCAAATGCAGCTATTGAAGTGATCATTGAGAGCACATATATGAAACCTGCTATCATGAAAAGTACAATAAGTATTTTTTGCAAGAAAAAAAGACCAACATTTTCCTGTTGGTCTTTATATATGTATCACTTTTCAAAGCGATTTAACACTTCATCTCTCATTCCAAAGCTGACAACCGCAATTCCAATATACATAAAAATAAGGAATGCTGGGTGTACTGTATGATACCAGCTACTATCAACAATTAAATAAATCGTTAAAAAAGTAACAAGTAAAAAAGCAATAATAAACATATAAAAGTGACTTTTACTACCCATAACGAACTCCTCTCTCATGACTTCATCATTCAACACCCTATTGTAACGAATAATAAGCGTTGACTCAAGGTTAAGTTTTTTTATCCCTAATTAATGTGCTGTAAAACTCCCATCTCAAAACTTTAAAAAAGCAAGCAAGTTAGGTAAAAGGTTAACAACACGTAAAAGCCGATTCGTTCAATTAAGAAAAACCTCTCCTCCACTGAGTACAGTTTCACTTTATAAGTAGTTTAATTCTACCTTTACAATATCATCACAAGCTATTGAAATAAGCGTTCCTTGTGGGTCAATTGCTGTTACATTTTGATTATCCGTTACATGATGCTTAACACGCTCAAGCATTTTATTGTGATCTCTGTAATAAAATTCTTTTATGTCTTGAATTGTTTTTCCGTCCTCCAAATGGTATACCATTTTGTAACGCTTGTAACCCATGCTTTTTTTCATCTCCTTGTTCATTTTTTCACATATGTATAAAAGCGAGCTATTATTTCGTCTCTATATTCCTTTAATTTCAATAAAATTCTAACAAAAATACACAATTTTATCAAACGGACTTTTTCAACAAATTTGTATAAAAAGTATGTTTTTCCCTTATCGTTATGTAAAATTCACAAATCTTTAACATTTTTTTATAGAAATAAAAAAGAACTCGCAATTGCGAGTTCTTTTTCTATATTTCATTAAACTTGTACTGGAGCTGGCTTTTCGTAACGTAAAACTGGCTTACGTGCAGCCATTGTTTCATCAAGACGCTTAATCACAGTTGTATGTGGTGCCTCTTGAACAATTTCTGGATTCTCTTCTACTTCTTTTGCAATTTGAATCATTATATCAATAAAGCCATCTAATGTTTCTTTTGATTCCGTTTCTGTTGGCTCAATCATGATACACTCTTCCACATTTAATGGGAAGTAAATTGTTGGTGGATGATAACCAAAGTCAAGCAAACGTTTTGCAATATCAAGCGTGCGTACACCTAGTTTCTTTTGACGACGACCAGATAATACAAACTCATGCTTACAATGTCTATCAAATGGAAGATCAAAGTGCGGCGCTAATCTTCTCATCATATAATTTGCATTTAATACAGCATATTCTGTTACTGCACGAAGCCCATCTGGACCCATAGAGCGAATATACGTATATGCACGAACGTTAATACCAAAGTTACCGTAGTATGGTTTCACACGACCGATTGCATGCGGACGATCGTAGTTAAAGTGGTAACCATTTTCTGTCTTCTCTAAAATTGGTTTTGGTAAAAATGGCATTAAGTCCGCTTTTACACCAACCGGGCCAGAACCTGGGCCACCGCCGCCGTGTGGGCCTGTAAATGTTTTATGAAGATTTAAGTGAACAACGTCAAAGCCCATATCTCCAGGACGTGCTTTACTTAATACTGCATTTAAGTTCGCACCGTCATAATACAACTTACCACCTGCATCATGGACAATTTTCGCCATCTCTAAAATGTGTTCTTCAAATAAACCAAGTGTATTTGGATTTGTTAACATAAGTGCTGCTGTTTCTTCGTTCACGACACGCTTTAAGTCTTCTAAATCAACAAGACCGTTCTCATCCGATTGTACTGTAATTGTTTCAAATCCAGCTACTGTTGCAGATGCTGGGTTTGTACCGTGCGCAGAATCTGGAACGATTACTTTCGTACGGTTGTAATCACCTTTTGCTTCATGGTATGCACGAATTAACATTAAACCAGTCCACTCACCATGCGCACCTGCTGCTGGCTGAAGTGTTACTGTATCCATACCTGTAATTTCTGTTAAATGCTCTTGTAAATCGTATAAAAGCTCCATTGCACCTTGCACTGTCTTTTCATCTTGAAGTGGATGAATATGAGCAAATCCAGGGAAACGAGCAACATTTTCATTAATTTTCGGATTGTATTTCATCGTACAAGACCCAAGTGGATAGAATCCAGAATCAACACCGTGATTACGTCGAGAAAGCGCTGTGTAGTGGCGCATAATATCTAACTCTGATACTTCTGGAAGCTCTGCATCTTCTGTACGAACATACTCAGTACCAAATATATCTTCAAGCTTTACTTCTTCGACATCTAATTGGGGTAAGCTATATCCTATTCTTCCTTCTTTACTCATTTCAAAAATAAGCGGTTGATTTTCGTTCATCATTGGATATCCCCCATTTCTTTCACAAGTGCGTCGATTTCTTCTTTTGTACGAAGCTCTGTAACAGCAAGTAACATATGGTTTTTAAGTTCTGCATAGTCACGACCTAGGTCATAACCACCAATAATGTTCTTTTGCAGCAACGCATCGTTTACATCTTGTACTGGACGTTTGCAGTCTACAACAAATTCATTGAAGAATGGACCGCTAAACGTTACTGTAAAGCCATTCGCTTCAAATTGACGTTTTGCGTACTGTGCTTTGTAAATGTTTTGACGAGCCATTTCTTTTACACCTTGTTTCCCAAGCGCTGTCATCGCAACAGAAGCTGCTAATGCATTTAATGCTTGGTTTGAACAGATGTTAGATGTCGCTTTATCACGACGAATATGCTGCTCACGTGCTTGCAATGTTAATACGAAACCGCGCTGACCTTCTGAGTCTACTGTTTGTCCAACAAGACGACCTGGAATTTTACGCATGAACGCTTTTGTCGTTGCAAAGTAACCACAGTGCGGGCCACCAAACTGCGTTGGAATACCAAATGGCTGCGCGTCACCAACAACGATATCTGCACCAAGTTTACCAGGAGGTGTTAATGCTCCTAATGATAATGGATTAGAAGAAACGATAAATAACGATTTTTGCTTATGTACAATCTTTTCAATGTCAGCTAACTTCTCTACTTGACCAAAGAAGTTTGGATATTGAACAATTACGCAAGCAACGCTGTCATCTACTTCACTTTGCAGCACCTGTAAATCTGTTACACCGTCTTTATAGTCGATTTCAACAACTTCAAGACGCTGACCTTTTGCATATGTTTCAAGAACAGCTCTTGATTCCGGGTGAACTGCTTTTGAAACAAGGATTTTCTTTTTACGTGTATGTCCAGCTGCTAACATTGCTGCTTCCGCAAGCGCTGTACCACCGTCATACATAGAAGAGTTTGCAACATCCATACCAGTTAATTCACAAATCATCGTTTGATATTCAAAGATTGCTTGTAGTTCCCCTTGTGAAATTTCTGGTTGGTATGGTGTATATGCTGTATAAAATTCTGAACGAGAAAGAACATGATCAACAATTACTGGTGCATAATGGTCATAAACACCTGCTCCTAAGAAAGAAGCATAGTCTTTTAAGTTTGCATTTTTACTAGCAAGCGCAGATAATTCTTTTAATAATTCCGGCTCTGATTTTGCTTGCTTTAAATTTAATTCCCCTTGAAATAGAACGCTTTTTGGAATATCTGAAAATAGTTCATCGATTGATTGTACACCAATCGTTTGTAACATCTCTTTTTTGTCTTCTTCTGTCATTGGAAGATAACGATGTAACATGAAATCTACCCCTCTCCCGATTACTTTGAACGTTTGTAAAATGGTGTTGGTACAACGATTGCTTTGACACGTTTATTACGAATTTCAATCTCTACTTCAGTATCTACTACCGCGTATTTTACATCGATAAGTGCTAAGCCGATATTTTTCTTCAGAGTAGGAGATTGTGTTCCACTCGTTACTTCTCCAATTTTTTCATCACCAATGTATACTGGATAATGACTGCGAGGAATTCCGCGTTCAATCACTTCAATGCCGACTGATTTACGAGGCGCACCGTTTTCCTTTTGCTCTTTTAACACTTTCTTTCCAAAGAACTCTACTTCTTTGTTTGTCTTCACCGCAAAGCCAATACCAGCTTCAATTGGTGTAATCTCTTTCGTTAACTCTTGACCATACAAAGGAAGTGTCGCTTCAAAGCGAAGTGTATCACGAGCCCCTAGTCCACACGCTTTTAATCCATCTTCTGCCCCTACTTCAAGAAGTTTATCCCAAATCTTTTCTGCATCTTCGCTCTTACAGTAGATCTCAAATCCATCTTCACCTGTATAACCTGTACGTGATACAAGCGCTGGAATTCCATCAATTGCAACATCGTCCTTAAATTTAAAGAACTTAATTTCTTTCAAATCTTCTGACGTTACTTTCTGCAAAATACTTTCTGCTTTTGGTCCTTGAATTGCAAGCTGAGCGATTTCAGGTGAAACGTTTGTTACTGTCACATTACCTTCTACATGAGACGCTAACCACTCGTAATCTTTTTCAATGTTAGAAGCATTAATAACAAGTAGATAATCCTCTTCATCTCTCTTATAGATTAATAAATCATCTACTGTGCCACCATCTTCATAACACATCGCCGTATATTGAGCTCCGCCTACCTTTAAGATAGACACGTCATTTGTCATCATTCGTTGTAAAAATGCTAAACTATCTGGACCTTTTACTTCTACTTCTCCCATATGAGAAACATCAAAAAGACCCGCTGCACTGCGAACAGCCTCGTGCTCTTCTTTAATGCTAGAAAATTGAACTGGTAGCTCCCAACCACCAAAGTCAATTGTTTTTGCACCATACTTCGCATACACATCATATAGTGGTGTACGTTGTAATGTAATCATGTTCTCTCCCCCTTGCGCTGTCTATGACAAATCTATGAAAAGAAGCTTCCCACATCGAAACGTTTAATTTTCAGAAACAGTGGGATATACGGAATCTCACTATTTTTTTTCATGAAAGCGTAATAAAAAACTACTCTCTTGGACAAAATACGAAAGATTCCACACATTTCACACCATTATCCTAACATTTTTCGTTCTATTTCATCAATATTCTAGCTTAAAAAATAATTTAGAATTTATAGAAGGTAGGAGAGTTATTATGAATGTTGAAATTAAAGTGGATCATTCGTGGAAAGAAAGTTTTTTAAAGCGAATGGAAGATGATGGGCCATGGACAAACTGGGAGCTATTTCAATTAGCTTATGAAACAGAAAAATCATTACTTGTTCCGACCTTTGATGGTTTACAAGCTCCAAAGCATTTATCACATTTCACACCGCTTCCACATCAGCTTGAAGTTGCACAAACTGTCATTGAACAGATGAATGGAAAAGCAATATTAGCAGATGAAGTTGGACTTGGGAAAACAATTGAAGCTGGATTAATTTTAAAAGAATATATGGTGCGCGGCCTTGTAAAAAAGGTGCTAATACTCGTTCCAGCCTCTCTTGTTTCACAGTGGGCATATGAGTTAAACACAAAATTTTTCATTCCCGCCGTTGCACAAAAGAAAAGCTATTCATGGGAACAATGTGATGTTATCGTCTCTTCGATTGATACAGCAAAGCGGCACCCGCATCGCGATATCGTACTAAGTTTAGAATACGACCTTATTATTATTGATGAAGCACATAAATTAAAAAATAATAAAACAAAAAACTATGAATTCGCACAGCGGCTAAAGAAAAAGTTTTGTTTACTACTAACTGCAACACCCGTTCAAAACAAAATTGATGAAATTTTTAATCTTGTATCCTTACTAAAACCAGGGCACCTTGGGAATCAATCAAACTTTGAGGAATACTATGCTTCTAAAAATAGAACAGCTGAGTCTGACGAACATTTAAAGGCGCTCATTAATAAAGTAATGGTTCGAAACCGACGCAACGATACTGGGATTGATTGGCCGAAGCGCCATGTACATACGATGTTTATTGATTTTAATGACCAAGAACGAGACTTATATGATGCGATTGAAAGTTGGAGAACTGGCGATGCTTTTACTTCTGCATTTTCCGCTTTAACGCTAAAGCGAGAAGCTTGTAGCAGTCGCGAAGCTGTTTACTTTTCATTAAAAAAACATATAGAAAAAAGACAAAAAGAAAACGGGGAATACATACCAGATCCACATATTAACGTATTAATGGAGAAAATCAATTGTATTTCCTCAAATTCAAAAGCAGCAAAGGCATTAGAAATTATTAAAGAAATTGATGATAAAGTGGTAATTTTTACAGAGTATAGAGCTTCACAAATGTATTTACAATGGTTCTTAAAACAACATGGTATTTCTTCCGTTCCATTTCGTGGTGGATTTAAACGTGGCAAAAAAGATTGGATGAAAGAATTGTTCCAAAACCATGCAAAAGTATTAATTGCAACGGAAGCTGGCGGAGAAGGGATTAACCTACAGTTTTGTAACCATATGATTAACTATGATCTCCCTTGGAATCCGATGCGACTTGAGCAAAGAATTGGTCGTATTCACCGCCTTGGTCAAAAACATGATGTGCATATTTATAATTTGGCAACGAAGCATACCGTTGAAGAGCATATTTTGAAACTACTATACGAAAAAATACAGCTGTTTGAGCGTGTTATCGGTGAACTTGACGACATTTTAACACGTATTAATATGAAAAATATCGATGCGCACATACAGGAGATTTTCGCTGAGTCAAAAAGCGAAGGAGAAATTCGCATTAAAATGGAAAACTTAACCTCCATTATTGAATTTGCAAGAAGAAGTGAAGCTGAGGTGCAGGGCTATGCAGCAACATGAAATTTATGATTATTTATGGCGATTTTTTGAGGCAAATGAATGCGAAATTTTACAGCGTTCGCCTTCTTTACTCGATGTACAATTAACAATCGAGATGGATAAATTATTAATGAATCGTCCATTTTATTGGCACTACCTTGAAAAAACAGGCGGCATTCCTAACCCAATGCGTCTTTCTTTTACAACCATCCAAAAAGAGGATGACAAAGACAGTGAATTTATCCATTACGGTTCACCACGTTTACATCAAATGTTTGAAACAACAAAAAATTTAGGTGCTTATATTCGTTTATTTGAAGATGTTCAAACAAACGGACGAACAAATACACCTCTTCATCCATGGCTTGGTGTCAATATAAAAGTCTCTTATCAGTGTGACAGAAAACGAGATGTGCTCCATTCAATCGGTATTCATCTCATCTCTGGTGCCATGATTACAAACTTTCATGAATCGATTGCAGCACTTCAGCTTACACCAAAAATCCCTGATTTTTGTTTTACACTTTCTCCAATTATTAAGCCTGGAAGTGGATTAAATCGAATCGAAGAAACATTAAAAACGGTCATTGCAAAAGAGGATCATACGTGGGCTGAAGAAGCGCGGCAGCGTTGGAATCATGATTTACAGCTACTCGGTAAATTTTATGAAGAAAGTGAAGAACTCCCTGAAAGCTATGAAATTGAAAAGCAAGCATTACAGGAACAATACGAACCATACGTGGCAATGCAAATTATAAATGGTGGAATTTTTTATATAAAAGGTGATCATTTCCTTACTTAAAGAAAACATGCCCACATAGTTATAATCATTTGTTTCTACGCGGGCATGTTCATTCATATTTTTCCATTGTATTTACGGCCATCATTATGTTCTTGTTGTTGAATATTTGTCATTCGCTTTTGATATTCTCGCTGTTTTGCACTCACGTGGTTTGCGTCAGTCTCACGATTCTTTTTCGATCCACCTGCTCCGTTGCTCATATAATTCACCTCCGTTCCTATTCGTCTCTCGTATTTTCAGCTAAAGAAGACCTCTTTATACAAAATAAAAAGGGACGGTTTCCCTTCCCTTTTTACTCACTTACATATTTTTGAAACATGCTATGCAGTCCTTCTCGAACAAGAAAAGAGATTTGCTCATCAGACTTATTCGGATAACGCTCGCGTAAACGAATCGACGCTTTTGCTTTTAAATTTTCTAATACAGAACGGCCGCCTGTTCCATAAATCGTTTCCGCATATTCTATCAACTTTCCATCTTCTACTGTAGCTAAATTATGATTAAAGAAAAATTTACTCATATTCCCACCTCTTTTTTGTTAGCGTTTACATTTATATATGTTACATATTATTTATTTCATAGTATTGTATATTGTACTCATATAATTACTTAGCCTTATTATAAAACAACATAGACATAGTTATAATATGAATTTTAAACAATTTTGTGAACATACGCTCTTAAAATGTAAGCGTTTTACTTATTATAATATAAAAACGATTGTCTCGCTAGAGACAATCGTTTTTATATTATATTTTTATCTCACTATTCATCATAGACGACACCCTAACTTGAGAGCTTACATAAATAGTAAACGGAAATAGCGGATAAAATTTCTTTTTATTCTACGTTTTGTACGTACTGAAGACGTTTACGCAGCACCGGCATATTACTTGTCCAAAAGAAAAAGCTTGCCTTCTTTAATTAATTATATATAAATCACAATATTAAAGTCAATATTACATTAAAATCTTTTTAATTTAATATTTTTTATCAAATAATTCTCACTTTAATCAACATTTACATATTGATTCCTCAAACAGTAACTCACTCTTGAAATTCCCTTACATCAAAATAACGCCAAGACCAAGGTCCATGGCGTTATTTTTAGGTATAGCGTCGATTTATGACGAAAAATCTCGGCGCTATAAATTTTACTATGACATATATAACGATTTCTAGTTGTAATTTATTACAATTGTTAACTAGATTTTTTTCGTTTTTTCTTCACTCTCTCGTATACAAAAGCAGCACTAAACGGAACAATTCCAAACCAGCGATTTAAAAATGGCTCACGCTCTGCACGGCGCTGTTGACGCTTTTGCTTCCGATCTTCTTTTGGTACATCCATATACGACACAAATTGTTGTGTAACATATCTTATATAATCATTTGTAGACATTTTACTCACCTCTACTACATGAGTATGCCCATTTTCTTTACACATTAATCTTCATCTTAATTTCTTTTACAATATCCTTAACTTGTTTATTAGTTGTATTCACTTTGATTGTTGCCTCTTCATAAAGTGGCTCACGCTGTTTAAATTTCTCAATAAACGCTTCAATATTTTCTTTTTGAAATAGCGGCCTTGTTATATCTTCATGAAGACGTGCAGCAATAACATGTGGATCACAATATAAATAAATATTAATTCCATGTTTCGCCATCCAACTTCGATTGATTTCCTTTTCAACAATCCCTCCTCCTGTTGTAATAATTGTATTTATTGTCGGCACAGATTGTAACATTTCACTTTCATATTGCCGAAAAACATTTTCCCCTTCCTCCGCAAAAATATCCCGAATGATTTTCCCATATTTCCTCTCAATTTCTTGATCCGTATCTATAACTGGAAGATCCAGCACCTCACTTAAAGCTTTACCTACGGTTGTTTTTCCTGCTCCCATAAAACCTGTAATATATATCGCTTTCATCTTAACTTGTTGTCTCCCTCCAGTTTGTAATGCTGCCATTTTCTTTATTATACTGAAAATTAACTGTATATGATTGATTTCCTTTTACAATACATTGCAATGTAATAAAAGCAACTCTTTCTTCAACTACATAACTTCCTATTACATCTCCACTTTTGTATGAATAAAAAACTTCTCCTTGTCCCTCTTCTTCTATCACTTCATCTTTCACATCAATAACAGCTTGTTGCATTACTTCATCTAATATAAACAAAGTTTCAGCTTCTTCATAAAACATCTGATCTGTCACAAGTGCATTTACTTCATATATAAAAAACGAAAATAATAAAAAGAGGAGCACTAATGTACCTGGCATTGTAAATCCATGTTCGTTTTTCACATTGATACCTCTAAAGAAGAGTACCGCGTTACCACACCATGAAGGATTTTACCACTCTCATCTTGTACACGTATCCATAATGTATGTGGTGTTAATTCATAAGATATATATTTTACTTTTTGCAACAATACTTCATGGCCCTCACCGTTCACTTTCCGGACAACTCTGCTTCCTGAAGTCGTATACATAATCGTATTTCCACTCTCTGATTGAAATATAACTATCCTTCCACTTCCACGTCCTTTACTTACATCATGGAATTCTAATTGCACTTGATGCAAAAAAACATTCCACTCCCAGTTACTAATTTGCTCTGCGTGTGGAACTTCAACAAATAATAGGTGTAACCGTGGAAATAATAAAAGAAACAATGATAAAAAAAATAAACATAGCAACATCTCAAGCAATGTAAATCCTTGTTTATTTTTCAACATAACGGCACCGTTTCATTTCATGTTGCCTTACATCTTCCCATAATACACAAACTTTTTCATCTTCCCACCTTAGCATATACGTTATCCCCTCTTCTTCTTTTACTTTCGGCAACATTTCTCCATTTTCATACAAATATAAAGCTGCTTCCTCTTGCAATAATACTTGTGCTTTATACTTCATCTGTATATTTTTTCGTTCCTTCATAATAAGAAGTGTTTGCGGGAATATAAGTGATGCTACCATCATAAGTAAAATTAACGACACTAGCATTTCAAGCATGACAGATCCTTTCTCACATTTCATAATACGTAAATCTCCCCCGACCAAGCTGAAATACGATGCGATACGTGAGTGATTTATACGTAATGATAATCGTTCCGCCTCGATTAATGTTGCCAGTTGAACTATACGTCATTGGATTTGGAAATGTGTATAAATCCACTTCTATAGCTTCATCATAATACCTTTGAAATACAGGTTTACTACCGCCCGTCGCTGAAATGCTATACATAGATTGGTGAGGAAACCATCGTAACGTGTAATAGTTCCGATGGCTAATTGCAAACTGCTGCATAAGTAGAACATCTTGCGAAAATTGCTCAACAAATTGTTCGGCTTTCTTTTTTTCATATAGTGGATAAAGATTGAAATATGTTATGACACTTAATATTGAAATGACTCCAAGAACGAGCAACATCTCTAGTAAAGTAAATCCCTCTTCTTTCACGATTCGCCTTCTACCTCAACAAGGCCAGTATCAGGATGGATTGAAATCGTTCTCCCATCTGGACAAGCATCTTTTGTAATATATTTTTTCTCATGCAACTCTTGTACAGTTGGAATTGTATCATGCTCTAATCTATACGTTTCAACTTGTGTTTCTACAGATTTCACAAATGCATCGCATCCTTTTCCTTGAACAGAATCTTTTTGTTTAATCACATTTGGAATAATAAGAAGTAACAAAACAGAAATAACAAGCATAACAAGTAACATTTCTAATAAGGTGAACCCTTTTTCATTTTTCATATTTCATCCTCCTTACATCGTATCCATCATTTGAAACATCGGCATAATCATCGCCAAATACATAAGTACTACTGTAAGACCGATACATGCAAATAAAATTGGCTGTATAATAAACAACGTCTTATTCATTTTTTCTTCTGTTTTTTCCACAATCATTTCACTATAGTCCCTTAGTTCCGCTGCTAAATTTCCATTCGCCTGCCCATGAGTCATAATAAAAGAAAGTTCAAGCTCATAATAACGACGGTTCATCAAAATACAATCCAATTGTTCTCCTTTTGTCAGTAAATCTTTTATATAAATCGCCTCATATTGAAAAAACGGTTGATGCTTCTGTTCACTCATTAACGTTAACGCTTCTAAAACTGAAAGTCCCCCTTGTAACAATGCACTAAGCTGCGTAGCAAAATAATGAGAATTCATCAAACGTAAAAATGAATTTATCATTGGCAACCGCATAAACATATCCATCCTTTTAACAGAGTGCATTTGTTTTATATAGAAAATATAGATAAACACAGCTATGCCCAACAAACTAAGAAACCCACCGATTACATATGGCAAAAGCTCTATACATGTTAAAATCGTATCTGTAAAGGAAGATGTTTCAGTTTGTAATGACTTGTATAATGTTGAAAACTGGGGTAAAAGAACAAGATTAAAAACAAGAAGAATCGCTAATAAAAATACAGATAAAAATAGAGGATAACGTAGCACTTTCATAATATCTTTTTGCCGTTTATCCTTGTGCTGAAGCAATACACTTCCTTGCTGCAATGCAAAAGCTATATCACCATGTTTCTCTGCGTAAAACAAATAACTTAATAAATCGGCGTGAAATGTTAACTGCTGAAATACATCATGTAAACTACGTCCTTTTTTCAACTCTTCAATTACACTGCAAAGCTGCTTTTTCTTTTCTGCCTGCAAGTGTAATTGAAGAAATTCGAGAGCATGTAACAAAGAGTATCCTTTTGTTAATAATTCACCAAGGCGCTTCATTAATAATGCTTGCTCATGCAAACGCCACTTCATTTTGTTAAACATACATATCCTCTTCTAAAAAACCTAAAGCTTTTCCTTTTCGGATACAATCTTGCAAAGTCATATAACAATACGTTACATTTTCCCCTTGTGCCTCACGAATTACTTTTTTCAGCTCATTTCTATATAACACCTCATAAATGCTAGCACGACGCACTTTCCTCATTTTCTTACATAAAGGAGAACATCTCTTTTGACAAAACGGACATTTCAACTCAACAAGCCTTTGCGCAGCAACTGCCAACAATGCTTGTTCAATTTCTTGAAGTGTAACACCGAAATCTAACAGGCGTAGCACTGCTCCCTTTGCATCGTTCGTATGCAACGTCGTTAATACTAAATGACCTGTTAAACTTGCTCGAATTGCTATTTTAGCGGTTTCCTCATCTCTAATTTCTCCAACTAAAATAATATCTGGATCATGTCGTAAAATAGCCTTTAATCCTGCTGCATACGTAATTCCTGCTTTTTCATTAATTTGAATCTGTAATAAACCTTCTTTTCTTTTCTCTACTGGATCTTCGAGGGTTACAATACGGCGTAATCCTTGCTTCTTTGCTACTTCTAATAAAGAATAAATCGTTGTTGTTTTACCAGAACCAGTTGGGCCTGTAAATATTAATAAACCGTGGGAATGATGTAAAAAGGAGAGAAGTTTTGTAGCGGTATTTGGAAATAATGAAAGATGAGAGAGGTGCTCCGTTGAGCCTTGAAGATGAATTCGAATAACAAGACTTTCATAATAAATAGTTGGTAACGTTGATAATCGTAAATACACATCTGCTTCTTTTATTTGCATCTGTAGTGCCCCATTTTGTGGTTTTCTTCTTTCTCCAATATCCATTGAAGCTAGAAATTTAAAATGTGACACAAGGCGTTCTCCAAATTCCTTTGCGATGTAATACTTTGTTACTAAATCTCTGTCAATTCTGAACTGCACAACTGCATCTTCATGACGCGGAATAATATGGATATCTGATGCTCGTAACATACATGCTTCTTTCACTAAATTATCTGCAAACCGTTCGACACTCTTCATGTTTTATCGCCTCCTCACTATGTATATATCATGAGGGCTGTAAAAAGAAAAATCATGATTTTTTCGTTTTCCCAGATAAATTCTATCGCTTTACATATAAAAAAACACCATTAAGTTTGTGAAATTATGAACAATTAATGAACCATTACAGAAAACCATTATTATACAGCTTTATCTATATTATAATGTTAGTATTCTTGATAATGTAAAAAAGGTGGCGATTGTAATGGAACAAACTTTAAAAATAACAGGCGTATTATCCGATCCAACACGCTATTACATTTATAAATATATTTCACAAAAACATAGTGACGTAACAGTACAAGAAATTGCAGATGAATTCAATATTCACCCAAACGTAGCTCGCCTACATCTCTCAAAATTAGAGGATGTAAATATGTTAACATCCGAAACAAAGAAAACAGGAAAAGGCGGAAGACCGAGTCGATTATATGCATTATCTGAAGATGTCATTCAGCTACAATTCCCATTTCGTGACTACCGCACGCTTGCTCAAATCGCATGTAACTCGTTACTAAGCCTCGGAAAAATCGGAGAAGAGGCACTTTATGAAACAGGCAAGCAATTCGGAAAAGAGATTATGACACAACATTTGCATCGTTTAAATATAGATGAAACAGAATTAACAATTGAACAAAAAGTACAAATTGCAAAAGAAGTTTTATCAACAGCTGGCTTATCTCCGGCTTTCGAGTTGAATATAAAAGATGGAAAAGTTTTTTATGAAGTACACAATTGTCCATTTAAAGAAGTAGCCGTTCAACATCCAAAAGAAATGTGCGCAATGCATGGGAATATGATGAAAGGGATATTTGAAGTTTTATTTTCCAATATAGAATTAACAAGACAAGATAACATATTAGACGGTTGCAAATCTTGTAACTATCGACTTTCTATATAAAGTGGAACTTCACTCAGTGGGTTCTTCATCCTCCACTGAGTGTTAGCCTGACCAATCGGGCTTTTGCGGGATAAAAATTAGTTCTCTTTCCTAACGCACAACAACGAAACAATGCAAAATAAAAATAAGAAGTCAGCATAATCCGGCTTCTTATTTTGTAAATGTTTACAATAGTTAGAAAAGTGAATTATAATTAAGGAGAGACTTTAAGTTCATACAAAAAGGGGGGAATCGTATGGATCGTATGTTTCGCGTTCTCGGCTTTTGGACTGGTATTTTTGCGGTCATGTTTTATGTAGGGGATATGGAAGCTGTTTCGTTATTATTTTTAGGACAAACAGGATTTTTCGTACTTTTAAGTTATTTAAAATTAACAGAGCGCATGTATCTTTATGTATTTGGTGCGTATTTAACAGTCTTCTTCATCGGTTTTACATACTACACCACATTCCTTTTCACACCTAGCGTTGGACATTAAAAGCATCTTTATTGCAGGATGAAGTCTTATCGTTAGGCTTCGTCCTTTCTTAATTTATACACTTGCCATAAACATGTAACTTACAACAGCAGAATATATTAGAAACAAAAACAGAAAGACTTCTATCCTTACGTAAGGAGGGAATGAATAATGTATATATTCATTGGCATTTGTTTGTTTCTCATTGTCCTCTCTTTTCTATTCGCACAAAAATTTGCTCCAAACTCCGCCATGATGGTAAGTTTTCAAGGAAAAAAACTAAAAGTACTCCTAACATGGATTACCATCGCAGCAATCCTCACCTTTTCATATGGTATCTACCATAAAGTAACATACCAACTTTCTTATATTGACATCGAAGTGAATAACAACAATTATACGGTATTCGGAAACATCGGAGAATTAGGGTACTATTCTGATTCACTTGTGAAGCAAGGGAAGGAAACAACTATTATGCTTGTTTCTTGGAAAGAAATTAATCACACTAATACTGAATTTCATATTCAATATCCAACTGGAAAAGAAACGGTATGGAAGCCACATATGTCAAAGCTTCATAATGAATCCATACAAGATGTAAAAAGAGCATTTCAAATTAAAAGCATATATGAACTCCCTCCTTATACATTTCAAGAAGCAGGACGTACAAAAATAACTTTAAAAAACGGAAAAGAAAATATCGGAAAGATGACAATTGACGTAAAGAAAGACAAATAACGAAACCACTTTTAATTCCAACCGTCACACTATGTTTTTCTCAATTCAATTATTTTTTCACAAATGCGGTTATCTGTTTATGCTAAAGCAGTTAGCCGCACTTTATTCATTGAGATAAATTTTTCCACATTTTTTAATTCCCTAGTTGACTTATAGGTTTTATTGAAATATATTTGATGTAACAGCTCGGAAAGAGGGGAAACAACATGGACACATTGTTAATCGTGGCTAATATTGCTATTATGCTTGTTTTAGTCGGCGTATTATATTACATGCAGCGTAAATATGTTTCATTTAATAAACGTGTATTTACAGCGCTTGGAATCGGAATTTCTTACGGACTTATTTTACAATTCTTTTATGATCCGACTTCAGATGTTATCGTACAATCAAATAACTGGTTTAATCTAATCGGAAGTGGTTATGTAAAACTACTACAAATGATTGTTATGCCACTTATTGTCGTATCAATTCTTTCAGCATTTACAAAATTAAAACTAACAAATAACCTTGGAAAAATTAGTGGTTTTATTATCGGCATTTTACTTTTAACAACTGCTATTTCAGCTGCTGTCGGAATTGCAGCAAGTGCTGGATTTAACATTGAAGCAACAGATTTACAACAAGGAACTGCGGAAACAGAGCGCCTAAAAGTAGTAGAAGAACGCTTTACATCAGTTGAAGGAGCATCAATCCCACAACAAATACTAGAATTATTACCTGCAAATCCATTTCTAGATTTAACAGGAGCTCGCCCTACATCAACGATTTCTGTCGTTATTTTTACAGCGTTTATTGGAATTGCCTTTTTAGGCGTAAGACGCAAGCATCCAGAACAAGCAGAAGTATTCAAGAAGGGTCTCGATGCTGTGTATGCAATTGTAATGCGTATGGTAACATTAATTTTACGCCTTACTCCATACGGTGTGCTTGCACTTATGACAAAAATGGTATCTAGCAGTGACTTAAATTCCATCTTAAAGCTAGGAAACTTTGTGCTAGCATCTTATGTTGCAATGATTACCATGTTTATCATTCATTTACTACTCATTTCATTAACAGGATTAAATCCTATCCAGTTTGTGAAAAAAGTATTCCCGGTGTTAACATTTGCATTTACATCTCGTTCAAGTGCAGGTGCACTGCCATTAAATATTAAAACACAAAAGGAACAGCTTGGTATTTCTGAAGGGATTTCAAACTTCTCAGCATCATTTGGCGTATCGATTGGTCAAAATGGATGCGCAGGTATTTATCCAGCAATGCTTGCAATGATGGTTGCTCCAACAGTTGGTATCAATCCGTTAGATCCAAAATTTATGCTAACATTAATTGCTGTTATCGCGATTAGCTCATTTGGTGTAGCTGGTGTTGGTGGTGGTGCAACATTCGCAGCACTTATCGTCCTATCTACAATGAATCTGCCAATCGAGATTGTTGCTCTATTAATCTCTGTTGAACCATTAATTGATATGGGGCGTACTGCATTAAACGTAAGTGGATCTATGACAGCTGGGCTTGTTTCTAGTAAATGGCTTGGTGAATTAGATGAAGAAACATATAACAAAGAAAATACCCAATCAGAAGTGGTAGCATAACAAATCCCCCTGGACGTAATCCAGGGGGATTTGTTATATCCGGTCTTTTTAACAATATCCGTTTTGTTCACACCAATCATGAAATTGGCGGACATCAACATCAACTAAAATGATATCTTTTAATTCAACATCAATATCGATATTATTAATGACAATTTTATATATGCTCGTTTGCTCCGAACCAATTCGTTTTATAACTCCCATTTGATTTCGGTATGGCCCATCATTTACATATGCTTTTTGTCCTGTAATATCAAAGTTCATCTCCTTCACCTCTTTTTTCGAACAATAAGACCCCCACTTTACTAAGCTACAGTGGAGGAGCAACTTTATATCATTTCTGTATATATATGATAAAAATATAAAAATGCTACTAAAAACAAACTCGTAAAATGAAAAAGAAAGACCATCACAGTATTATTGTGATGGTCTTTCTTTTTCATTTTATATTCATTTTTGATTTCACTGCTAAACCAGTTACACTTTCTAACAAGTCTATAGCTTCCTCTAACGTCATATGAAAAATAGTTTTGTCTCCTTCTACGTAAGGAAACATTTTAAATCGCTTCTCTATTTGCTTTACAACTTCCGAGGAAAATAATGCACTCTTTACACCAAACTCTGTTTCTAATAATACAATCCAATCTAAAACATGGAATCCTAGGCCATCTAAAAATGAAATTAACTTTCCTTCCGGATTCGCAACAGATAGGACATGACGTTCTAAAGTATAAAAAAGATCTTCTCCTAAAATATCTTCTATCTCCTCATCGTGTTCACGGTTCACAATTTCTTCATAACCGTAATCATCAACAAGCTCCTCTACTTCTTCACCATCTTGAAACAATAGTTGCTGTAATGAAGCGCCTTTCTTAAATTCACTTTGCTGAACTACTTCTAAAAAGCTCGTTTGCCATCCTTGCTCTAATTTCATATATAAACTCCTTTAATTCTTTTTTATCTTTAAATACATATTTTCACGAAAACGTGCTTTTGCTATTCCATTACACTCTCTCACATATAAAGATAAACTAGAAGCACTTTTTATTTCACCATCTATATAAACAGAAGGATCAACAATTCGTTCTTTTCCGCCTCCATAGCAAATATCATACTCATCTTTATTTTCTTCAATCTGAACATTGCCCTGCAGAAGTGTTAATAACTCATGTGTTTTTTCATCTTCACAGCTTTGTAGCCTTTTTATGATTTCCCAATCATCTGTTAAGAAATCTTCTATTTGTATAATTCTTTTTTCTAACGCTCTCTTTAATATACTTATTAATAATGAATAACCATACGCATTTAATGGGTGTAAAAAGAAATCTAATGTTTCTTTATAATACACTTTAACGAACCATTCTGCTGCATAAAGAGAAGAAACACAAATTTGATTCTCCTTCACAATTAACGATGGTAAAAACTGATTTATATCCTCTTTTGAAATCATTCCATATGTATACAAATCTCGAAGTGTATAATCAATTCGATCGGCACAAAGTAAAGGAAGTGGTCGCTCTAACAACGTCCATTTTTCCCATTCCTGAAGTAAAGTATAAGTATAACCATACTTTTTTAATACAGCAGGAATTTCTGAATTTTGAATGACATCTTGAAATATTTCCTCATGATAATTTTCTTCGTCTGTATGTAATACGTGATCAATAACATGTGAAAAAGCTGTATGTGATACATCATGCAGTAAAGCTGCAATTTGTTCTTCTACTGTTCCGCCTAACATTTTCACAAGTAACATAACGCCAATTGAGTGTTCATAACGTGGAACATTCCACTTAGGATTAACAAGAAAACTTGCTCCACCTTGATGAATATTTTTCAAGCGCTGCATTGCTTTCGTTTGAATCAGTTCTTCTAACACACCATCTATTTCGTACTCACCGTATATAGAATCACAGATTTTCATACCTATTCTTCCTTCCTCAGTATATACGAAACAAACTGCTCTAATTCCCCTTGAAACACATTTACTTCTGGCAAATGATAAAATGTCGTTTCTAATTGATTATTTCGATGATACACATATATTTTTTTCTCCCAAGCAATTGCCATACCAAGCTCTGTATGACTTCCGTTTCCTCCATCTAATACAAGTAAAAAAACATCTGATTGTTGAATGGCTTGTTTTTCTGCTACTCCAATTTCGCACAGCGTAGCAGCGTTAGTTGCCCTTTCATTTTTTGTCCAATCATATGTATGTTCCCATCCTGCTTTACGTAGTTTTTTCGATACCTCTTGAACAAGATGTTTATTTTGAAAACTTGATGCTATATAAAACTTCATAGAAAGCTACCCCTTTCGTTTTATATAAACAACTGGGAAATTCCGATTACGTTTACGAGAATGTGAGAGGACAATACGATTTATCTTGCCTTCTTCTCTCTTGCTTCTTGTTTTTGATCATTTTCACGATTTAACATTTCTAACTGAGCTGTAATTTCAGATTTTGCAAGCTCTCTTTCTTGCTTAAACTTCCTTGCAATGTAAACTATGACACTACCAACATATAATATAAAACAAATAATAAGAGTGGTATTTTCATAGAGACTAAGCTCCAACCCGATCACTCCTCATCCCGCGCGTTTTTTTCACCCGTACAATTGGAATTTCCCTGTAAACCTCTGCTATTGTAACATAAAATATGTAAACGTTCGAATATTTCATAACGGCTAAAAGGGCATGATTCTTATCATGCCTTTTTAATCTGATCGATGATTGTTTGTACTGCTTGCTGCCCATTATATTTGTTCATTGCTTGCTTATATTGCTCCTTATTTCTACACAACTCATCAATGCACGAAACAATTGTCTCTTCCGTTAACGCTTCCTCATATAGAACTGTTGCATATCCTTGTTGTTCAAACGACTGCGCATTTAAAATTTGATCCCCTCTACTTGAAGCCTTCGGCAGTGGAATTAAAATCATTGGTTTTTGCAGCGTTAAAAACTCAAAAATTGCATTTGATCCTGCTCGTGAAATAACGAAGTCTGTCGCTGCTAGTATATGCGGTAATTCTTCATGAACATATTCGAACTGCGCATACCCTTTCGTTTCTTGCAATGACTCATCTATATTATCTTTCCCGCAAAGATGGACGATTTGATAATGTGTTAAAAGCTGCGGCAGTGCCTTTCGAAGTGTTTCATTTATTTTCTTAGCTCCTAAGCTCCCACCCATCATTGTAATCACTGGCTTTCTATCATGAAACTGTAACCACTTTAAACCATGTTCACGCTTTCCTTGTAATACATCTTCACGAACCGGAGAACCTGTATAAATCGTCTTTTCAGCTGGTAAATGCCTTTTCGCTTCTTCAAATGTTACAAAAATTTTAGAAGCAAATTTTAAAGAAATTTTATTTGCAAGCCCTGGCGTCATATCTGATTCATGTAACAAAATAGGGACACGGTTGAGCCACCCTCCAATAACAACTGGTACTGATACAAATCCACCTTTTGAAAAAATGACATCAGGCTTTATTTTGCGAATACGTATATAAGCATCCATTACACCCTTCATCACGAGAAACGGATCTTTTATATTTTGTAAATCAAAATATCTACGTAATTTTCCGCTCGCTATCCCGTAATAAGGAATACCTTCCTTTTCAATAATCGTCTTTTCAATTCCACGGTGAGAACCAATATATGAAATATCCCACCCTTCTTTTTGTAAATGCGGCATAAGTGCTACATTTGGTGTAACATGACCAGCAGAACCGCCACCTGTAAAAACAATCTTTTTCATGCTTTGCCCCCTTTATCCCGCTATTTGCGAGCTAACACACAGTAGAGATGAATCCCCCTACTTGCGTGAAGTTTCACTCTATAGCTTATAATACACTAAAATAACGTGCTTTCGGGTGCGCAAATACCATTGCAGTTACCGATGCTTCTGGTTCCATCATAAATCCTTCTGTTAACTTAATTCCTATTTCTTCTGGCTGAATTAAGTGGAATAGTTTTTCTTGGTCTGCAAGTTCTGGGCAAGCTGGATAGCCGAAAGAAACACGTATTCCTCTATATTTCGTCCTGAAACGTTCCTCCATTGTCATATCAGGAGAATCTGGAATCCCCCAGCGATCTCGAATTAACATATGTGTTTTTTCCGCTAATCCTTCGGCCAGTTCAAGCGCCAGTGATTGAATCGCATGACTTCTTAAATAATCCCCTTGTTCTTTCCATCTGTTTGCAATTTCCCGAACACCATTTCCAGCTGTAACAGCTAAGAAAGCAACATAATCCATTTCATCTCCAACCGGTCTTAAATAATCTCCTAGCGTTCGGTACGGCGCCTTTCCTTGCCTTGGGAAAGTAAAACGTTTGAGCACACGTGTATGATCTTTTGGATCATAAATGATAATACTTTCTCCATCGCTTTGCGCTGGGAAAAATTGATACACTGCTTTTGGTTGTAACCAAGATGCACCTTCACGCAGTAAGTCATCAATTAAATCATTTAATTGATGAGCGCGCACATCACCTTCTGCTAATAATTTTTTTACATTTCCCTTTAACCCTAAATGATGCCCAAGCAACATTTGTCTGTTTAGAAAAGGTGCAAGATGAGATACAGGAATATCACGAAGAACAACTCGCTCTGTTGAAGCAGGTATCATTACCGATTCAGGTGGCAATTTTTCAATTACAATTGGTTCTTCTATTTTTTTCTCTTCTTGTTTTACAACTTGCAAATGACGCTCTTTTTTATCTTGCTTCATCTTTTCTCGTTCATCTTCTTTTTGTAATTTATTCATTAAATCTAATCCATTCATCGCGTCACTCGCATATAACACGAGACCATTATATGAAGGAGAAATCCGTGTGTCTGTAAATTTCCTCGTCAATGCTGCACCACCAACAACGATTGGAACATGGATATTAGCCGCTTTTAAATCTTCCGCTGTCGTTACCATTTGCTGAGCGGACTTCACAAGCAAGCCAGATAGTCCGATAATATCCGGTTTCTTTTCTTGTACTTCCTGAATAATTCGATCAGAGCGGACATTGATTCCTAAATTAATAATATCGTAACCGTTGTTTGCTAAAATAATCTCTACTAAATTTTTTCCTATATCATGAACATCACCTTTTACTGTTGCAAGCAGTACTTTTCCTTTTTTCGCACTATCACTCGTTTCCATATGTGGCTCTAAATAAGCGACTGCTGCCTTCATACTTTCTGCACTTTGCAACACTTCAGCAACAATAAGCTCATTATTATTAAACAATCGACCAACTTCATCCATCCCTGTCATAAGTGGGCCATTAATAATATCAAGTGGTTTTCTACCTTCATCAAGAGCTACCTGTAAATCTTTATGTAATCCTTGCTTCGTTCCTTCTACAATGTAATTTGCTAATCGTTCTTCTAACGTTAACTTCTCGCCCACAACCTTTTCTTTTTTCTTTGCATTACGATAAAAGTTTGTAAATGTTTCTAACGTTTCTTGCGTTGTTTCAAATAATAAATCATTGGCAAGTTTCTTTTCCTCTTCAGAAATTGAGGCATATCTCTCTAATTTCTCTGTATTTACGATTGCATAATCAAGCCCTGCCTTTGTTGCGTGATATAAAAAGACAGAGTTTAATACTTCCCTTCCAGCTGGTGGCAAACCAAATGAAATATTGCTCACACCTAAAATCGTTAAACATTCTGGGAGCGCTTCTTTTATAAGACGTATTCCTTCTACTGTTGCTGCCGCTGAACCGATATATTCCTCATCTCCTGTACCAACCGGAAAAACAAGCGCATCAAATATGATATCAGATGGACGTATCCCGTATTCTTTCGTTAATGATTCGTAGCTTCGTTTTGCAATTTCAAGCTTTCGCTCTGCACTTACTGCCATCCCTTGTTCATCAATCGTACCAACTACAATTGCTGCACCGTATTTTTTAATAAGCGGCAACACTTTTTCAAAACGTTCTTCTCCATCTTCAAGATTAATAGAGTTAATGACACCTTTTCCTTGTATGTATGTTAACGCTTTTTCCATAACACGCTCGTCGGTAGAATCAATCATAATTGGAACTTTTAACACTTTCGTTACTTCTGCTAAAAAACTTTCCATGTCTGCAATTTCATCTCGGTCTGGATCAGCCATACAAATATCAATAATATGCGCATTTTTCTTCACCTGCGCTCTCGCAATTTCAGATGCCTCTTCAAACTTTCCATCTGCAATCAACTGCTTAAACTTCCTGGATCCAATAACATTCGTTCGTTCTCCAACAAATAATGGTCGCATTGAATCTTCATATTGAAGCGCTTCAAGTCCGCTAATACCGTGCCCTAAGCGCTTTTCTTTTGCACGTGCTTTTAATGGTGTTAACGCTTCTTTCATCGCACGGACATGTTCAGGTGTTGTTCCGCAACAACCACCAACGATATTAACCCACCCTTCTTCCGCAAACAATTTCACTTTTTGAGCAAGAGAGCTTGGTGATTCATGATAATGACCATTTTCATCTGGGAGCCCTGCATTCGGATAACAAGAAATATAACACTCTGCTAAACTGGAAAGAGAACGAATATGCTCCCTCATAAATTCCGGTCCTGTTGCACAGTTTAAACCAACACAAAGCGGCTTCATATGCTCAATTGACAAATAAAATGCCTCAATCGTTTGACCCGCAAGCGTCGTCCCCATTGGCTCAATCGTTCCTGAGATCATAAGTGGAACTCGTTTCTTTGTTTCCAAAAAGGCCTGTTCAATTCCTAAACAAGCGGCTTTCACGTTACGCATATCTTGACTTGTTTCTACAAGAAGGACATCGACACCACCTCTTAAAAGCGCGCGTGCTTGCCTCGTATACGCTTCAATTAGTTCTTCAAACGTTACACCACCTGTTACGCTAATTGCTTTCGTCGTCGGTCCCATTGCACCAGCAACATATACTTCTTTTCCACTCTCCTTTACAGCTCGTTTGGCGAGTAAAGCAGCTTTTTCATTTAGTTCTTCATCTAAGTAAGACAAGTCATAATCGCTTAAGACAATATTAGTCGCACCAAATGTATTTGTTTCAATAATATCAGCGCCTGCTTCAATATATTTTTTATGAATCTCAAAAATTACATCCGGGCGTGTTTCTACTAAATATTCATTACAGCCTTCATAATCTTCACCGCCAAAATCTTCAGCGATTAAGTCCGCTTCTTGAATCATCGTTCCCATTGCACCATCTAAAATTAAAATTTCTTGCTGGAGTCTTTGTTCTATTGGTCTCATGCATAAATTCCTTCTTTCTCTTTTTGTTTCCGCTTCACATACTTTACAAGGCTTGCTGTCACTTCATATCTTAAAAACGGTGTAATGAGGTAAATGCCGTTGAAATATTTCATTGTCACATCAATTAGTTCTTCAGCAATTCGAATCCCTTCTTGTACGGCAGATTCTTTCGTTTCATGACCGTCCATGCGCTGGCGCACTTCTTCAGGGAGCGTAATACCAGGTACTTCATAATGTAAAAAGTCCGCATTCCGCTTACTAATAAGCGGCATAATTCCAATAAAAATTGGCTCTTCGAGATGTTTCGTTTCTTCATATATTTTTTCAATTAACGCTACGTCGTACACCGGCTGCGTTAAAAAGTATGTCGCACCAGCTGCGATTTTTCGTTCCATTCTTTTCACAGCCGCATTTAGTTTTTTCACATTCGGATTAAACGCAGCCCCAATCGAAAAACTAGTAGCAGGACCAATCGATTTCCCCATAATAGAGCGCCCATTATTCATTTCTTGAATCATTTTAATTAATTCAATGGAAGAGAGGTCATATACAGACGTTGCACCAGGAAAATCGCCAACTCGCGCTGGATCCCCGGTTAACGCTAGCACTTCTTCCATTCCAAGCGTTGACAATCCGAGTAAATGCGACTGCAAACCAATAACGTTATGATCACGACATGTTAAATGCGTTAACACAGGAATATCATGTTTTGTTAACAATGAACCCATCGCCATATTTGAAATGCGTGGAGATGCAAGGGAGTTATCCGCTAATGTAATTGCATCAGTACCCGCTCTTTTCAGTGCTTTTGCTCCTTCAAAAAAACGATTCGTATCTAATGTTTTCGGTGGATCTAACTCAACAACAATTGTTGTTTCTTTTTTTGCTTTCTCCGCCAGAGTAATACGATTTACTACGTTCGAACGCTGGGGAGTTACTATCTTCGGCCGCTCTGCAACTTGTTTCTCTGTAATAGGTACCTTCTTTTCTAAAGCACGTTTTATTGCTTCAATATGAGCTGGCCTCGTTCCACAACATCCACCAAGCAAACGTACTCCCTCTTCAATAAACTTCGGAGCCGTTTCTTCAAAATAAGCAACGCTTCCTTCATACTCATAACGACCCTCAACATATTTCGGAAGCCCTGCATTCGGATATGCAGATATAAAACCACTTTTCGGTATCGATATCATCTTAAGAGACTCAATCATATGAAGCGGTCCTAACTGACAATTTAAACCGACAACATTTGCCCCTACATGAATGAGTTGTTGTAATATGTCATCTATGTAATTGCCGTTTTGCGTCGTTCCTACTTCATGTAACGCAAGCTGAGCAATAAGAGGGATATTCGTTTGTTTCCGCAATGTTTTTACAGCGTGAAGCAATTCGAACTCATCGTAAAATGTTTCTAGTAAAAGTCCATCAACCCCTTCTTCTAGCAAAGCGTTTGCTTGCTCAAGTAACATAAATTCACGCTCGGTATCCGTCGTTGTAATAGCTCCAAGATGTTTCATACCTCCAATCGTTCCAACAACAGCATTCCTTTCTTTCACTGCCGCTTTTGCTAGCTTGACTGCTTCTTTATTAATTTTTTCAACTTTATTTTCAAGGCCATACATACGGAGTTTTCCTTCATTTGCTCCGTACGTATTCGTCTGAATAATGTCGGCTCCCGCCGCTACGTATTGTTTATGAATAGACACAATTCGATTAGGATCGGACAGATTTAACTCTTCAAAGCAACTTTGTAATCCATGTGAATGTAACAACGTTCCTACCGCCCCATCACCAATCACAATACCTTTATTTAGTAAATCTAATAGTTTCACATAACTCCCTCATTTCATTCAATATAAAAACCCCCTCTTCTCCATGAAGAGGGGGACTTTGTTCATCCTCCTCTTATCACGCAGATTACACTCTGCAGGTATTAGCACCGTTTCAAACAACATGTGTTTGAAGGTTGCTGGGTTTCATAGGGCCTTTCCCTCCACCACTCTTGATAAGAGATTTATATGTTATTGTATTAACTTTTACAATCTTTGTTAATTTTCTCATTAATTTACCATAACAAAATAAAGAAGTCAATTAAATTTAAGAAAAATTAAATTATTTAAAATAGAGTTGCAATTCACTTAATATATATTGTAAAGTAAAAAGCATAATTCAAACTGCATACGATACATTCTTATCTAGAGAGGTCTAGGGACTGGCCCGTTGACGCCTCAGCAACCATTAACATTTTTGTTAATAAGGTGCTAATTCCAGCAAACTGAGAAATGATTTGAAAGATAAGAAGAAGACTACATTCGCACGGTAAGCCTTCTTCTTAGAAGGCTTTTTTATTTTATATTGAGGAGGAATTTATCATGTCAACAATTGAAACAAAGCTTGCTCAGCTTGGAAATCGAAGTGAAACAACAACTGGAGCTGTGAATCCACCTATCTATCTTTCTACTGCATATCGGCACGAAGGTCTTGGGAAATCAACAGGATTTGATTACTCCCGAACAGCAAATCCAACTCGCTTATTACTAGAGCAGTCTATTGCTAGTTTAGAAGAAGGAGAGCACGGTTACGCTTGTAGTTCTGGTATGGCAGCTGTTCTTCTTGTTCTATCACTTTTCCGCTCTGGTGACGAATTAATTGTGTCTGAAGACTTATACGGCGGAACATACCGCTTATTTAAAGAACATGAAGAAAAGTGGGATGTTCGATGTACATACGTCGAAACACAACATACCGAACAAATTGAACAAGCGATTTCTAGTAAAACGAAAGCAATTTTTGTTGAAACACCAACAAATCCATTAATGCAAGTAACCGATATTCGCGCGGTCGCTAAAATTGCCAAAAAGCACGGTTTACTTCTTATTGTAGACAACACCTTCTATACACCATATTTACAAAAGCCTCTAACAGAAGGAGCCGACATTGTTATTCATAGTGCAACGAAATATTTAGGTGGACATAATGATGTGCTGAGCGGTCTTGTTATAGCAAAAGGAAAAAAATTATGTGAAGAGCTTGCTCATTACCATAATGCTTCTGGTGCTGTACTAGGGCCATTTGACTGTTGGCTTTTACTACGTGGCATGAAAACGTTAGCTCTTCGCATGAGACAACATGAAGAAAATGCAAAAGCAATCGTTTCCTATCTACAAGAAGAAGATGCCGTTACGGATGTATTTTATCCTGGCAAAGGGGGCATGATCTCATTTCGTTTACGCGATGAGAAATGGGTAGACCCACTGCTACAATCGTTCTCTATCATTTCATTTGCTGAAAGCCTTGGCGGTGTAGAAAGTTTTATTACGTACCCAGCAACACAAACGCACGCTGATATTCCAGAAGATATTCGAATTGCTAGAGGTGTTTGTAATCGCCTCCTTCGTTTCTCAGTTGGAATTGAAAATGCGAATGACCTAATCATTGATTTACAACAAGCATTTGCAAAAGTAAAAGAAGAGGTGAAAATATGAGCTATTCCGTAGATACTCTTTTACTCCATAACCGTTTTAAACACGATGAAACAACAGGTGCTGTGAGCGTTCCCATTTATAATACATCTACCTTTCATCAATTTGATGTTGACTCATTTGGAAAATATGATTATAGTCGTTCTGGAAATCCAACTCGCGAAGCACTTGAAGAAATCATTGCATTGCTAGAAGGAGGTACGAGAGGTTTTGCCTTTTCATCTGGAATGGCTGCTATTTCAACTGCATTTCTCCTTCTTTCAAAAGGCGATCACGTTCTTATATCAGAAGATGTATACGGCGGGACATACCGAGTTGTCACAGAAGTGCTATCTCGATACGGCATTTCTCACACGTTTGTTGATATGACAAACATCGAAAAAGTAAAACGTGCGATACAGCCAAATACAAAAGTATTTTATGTCGAAACACCATCAAACCCACTATTAAAAGTAACAGATATAAAAGCTATTTCTAAACTAGCAAAATCAGTGAATGCGCTAACGTTTGTAGATAATACCTTTTTAACACCGCTACATCAAAAACCGTTAGAACTTGGTGCTGATATTGTACTCCACAGCGCAACAAAATTTATTGCTGGTCATAGCGATGTGACAGCAGGATTGGCCGTAGTGAAAAATGAGGCACTAGCTGAACAAATCCACTTTTTGCAAAATGCATTTGGTGCAATATTAGGACCACAAGATTGTTCTCTCGTATTACGAGGGCTTAAAACATTACACGTTCGGCTTGAACAATCGGTAAAAGGTGCTGAGAGAATCGCTCAATATTTACAACAACATCCTAAAATTAAAGACATTTATTATCCAGGCCTATCATCACATGAAGGGTTCGAAACGCAACGTAAACAAGCATCTTCAGCAGGAGCTGTCCTTTCCTTTACGCTAGAATCAGAGGATGCCTTACGTAATTTTTTAGCTCATGTCAAGCTCCCTGTTTTTGCAGTAAGCCTAGGGGCCGTTGAATCCATTCTTTCTTACCCAGCTAAAATGTCCCATGCTGCGATGTCAGAAGAAGCAAGAGAACAACGTGGTATTTCAAACGCGCTCCTTCGTCTATCTGTCGGTTTAGAGAACGTAGAAGACTTAATACAAGACTTTGAGCATGCACTAGCACATGTAGAAGAACCCGTTATTTCTTAACGGGTTTTACTCACGTTCAATTAATAACTTGAGGTTCCCTTCATTGATGCCTCGTTGACAAAAATTAAAGTTGGCTCCTGTCATTCTTTTTGAGCGATCAACGTTTTGTCCTAAATGATACCTCGTATGCTCGATGCCATGATACAATGCGTGCATATTAATTTCCTGGGACATATTGTCGATTACTTTTTCAATTACTCTAGAAAAACAACTTATAATCAACTACACTTCCACCTGCATCGTATCGTATGCAAATGTAACATGTAAGCCTTCTTTTCTTAGCTGTGTTTCTATTTCTTTTAACTCATCATACCCCATATGATCGACTTCTTCTATATGCGTAATAATGGTATGTTTCGCATGTAATTGTTTTGCTACCTCTAACGTTTCTTCAAATGTCGCTTCTCGTATTTTTTCAATAAAAACTCTCTCTCTTTTTCGTTCTTTCGTTTTCCAATCAAACTCAAGAATACCCATCGGTAACACTGCTACATCAAGGTTACCAATGAGATGTGCTGGTGGTTCCCATTTATATAGTTCATCAGGTGCAATAAATACCCGCTTTTCTTTTTCTTCTAACAAAAATGCATATACATACTGTTCATGAAGCTTAATTGGTGTTACTTTTATATTATTTTTTATAAATGACTGTCCATCTTTTAATACAATTATATCAATCCATCCTTGTTGATTCATAAACTGTAAGTGATCCCAAGAGCCTAAAAATTGTTTCATATCTTCTGCTACTTGTTCTGGTACATATACAGCTGTTCCCCACGCTTTATTTGTTTCAAACGCCATCGTTTCCCAAATCCGTCTTCCCATCGTATGATCTGGGTGCCAATGTGAATAGAGGCCTGCCTCTACTTTTGAAATAGCGGCACGCTCTAACTGCAAGCGTATTTCTTCTGGTGTATCAATTAATAGCTTTAAATCATGCACAAACACACTTGGGCCCATTCTGCTATATGGAAGACCTTTTTCTCTTGCCTCTTTACTAACACTACTATAACTCCCAGGTCTTGGTATTGGTGTTGCACCCGCTGTTCCTAAAAATTCTAGTTTCATGCCCTCTCCCCTCTCTAGTTTTTATTACATTCGCGAAAAAAATGTCGAATCCTTTTTTCTTATTTTTCTAAAAATTCACTTTATGTATTTGAAAAAAATTACAGCACATGATAAAATCGTGTTATAAGTTTAGATAGATACCTTAAAGTGCACAAGGCCTTCTCTTTATAAAAAAACGCCTAAAATTATCTAGTTTATTTACATCACGTTCTCTTTTCTTACATTTTGTTTACTGTAGAACATTTTTTTTGCGACAACTGTTTTCTTTTTATTAAAATTTTGGTATGAATAGTAATGGTATAACAGCATGCATGGAGGTGGAAAGAACATGTTAGAAACCTTTCAAAAGGAATTAGAAATGTATGAAAACAATGCAGAACTATTGAAGGTTCTTGCACACCCAGTTCGTTTATGTATCGTAAAAGGTCTAATCGAGCGTGGAGCAAGTAACGTTTCAACAATGTACACAGGCTTAAATATGCCACAATCCACAATTTCACAACATTTAGCAAAGCTAAAAAGCGCTAAAATTGTTACAAGTGAAAGAAAAGGATTAGAAATCTACTATAAAGTAGAAAATGAAACAATTGTTCAATTAGTTCGAGTGTTACTAGGATAAGGGTCGTATCAAATTAAAAAATAGGACGTACTTTATATTTTTCATCTCATATCTTTAATATAAACATATCACCATGGGAGAAAATATAAATACTACATATCCTAAACAAAAGTCGTATTACATAAAACAAGGCGCAGACAAATATCTGCGCCTTGTTTTATGTAAACATTTCAAAATGCGGCATTCCTTTTTTTTGAACGATAATCTGAAAGGAATCACTTATACCACCTTGCAAAACAATAGAGCGAATTGCACGATTTTGTTTTTGTACTTCTGAAAAAGGATTTAAGTCTTCATGCTGAACTAATTGTTCTAAAATATTGGCTGCCAATAAAAAATCTCTTTGATTCGTATGCCATATCGTCTGTAACCCTAACTCTTCAGCTGTAACCTTTAGTTCATCTACATGAATATGAGACGTTATGTCCATCTCTCCTGGGTATTCAAGCGGATCATATATCAGTCGATGCTTATAATACCCACGTAAACTTCCTTCAGCATGAACAGGATGCCCCCATTCTTCATTCGTGTAACCATAGTCGATTGTAATGAGTAGCCCTTCATGCAACCAATTCATTAACCGATTTACATAACCACTCATGATTAACGGTACTTCAAATCGTTGCCCATCCTTTAGTTCTATATTATGTTTTTTCAAATAACGCAAAATATCTTTACGTTGCAATGGACGAAGTACTTCCTTTAAACAATGTTCTCCATCATATGTCACCCGAACCTCATGTAAGAGACCATCTTTTTTTGTAACGACTTCTACCGGAAAAGCATCAAATAACTCATTAGAAAAAACAATCCCCCTAAAAGAGCCACCTAATCCTTCATATGTACAATGTTGTACAACATTACAAAACGAGGAAAGCTTCTCATTTTGCAGCTTTTGATGAAAAGGACTCACTTCTATAATAGAATATCGTAACTTCGCAAACGTATCTTTAGAAATCCCTTCCCATTCTGTTAAAAAATCATACGCAAACTTCCCTGTTCCTCCGCCAATTTCACAAATATGAGGTGCAACGGCCCCGTCCTCTACAAGCCTACTAAACAAACGAGCAAACGTCTTAGCAAAAACAGATGATATGTTACTGTTTGTGAAAAAGTCACCTTGTCCTCCAATTTTAGGACGTTCTTTCATGTAATATCCATACTTTTCGTCATATAGAACAATGTTCATATACGTACTATATGAAATAGAACCGTCAACTTCTTCCTCCATCGCTTTCTTTAATAAACACCGCATATTGTCGCATCCTCTATCGTAAAAATGGATTATTTTCTTTTTCAAATCCAATCGTTGTTTCCGGTCCATGTCCACATAGTACACGTGTATCATCTGGCAATTCAAATAACCTTCCTTCAATGCTCATAATAAGCTCTTCGAAACTGCCACCTGGTAAATCTGTACGCCCAATACTCATTTGGAATAACACATCTCCAGAACATACTGCATTTGCTTCCTTACAATAATACGAAATACTCCCTGGTGAATGCCCTGGTGTTTCAAACATCTCAAATGTGAACGAACCAATTGTTAATGTCCCTTCTTCTTCAATTAAATGTTCTGCAGGATTTACTGTAATACTTTCACTCATCATAAATAACTGCGAACCGTTATACGCTGCATTTCCTAGCCATTCTTCCTCTTCTTTATGAAGATAAACCGGAATTTGAAATGCGCTGCGCACTTCATCAACAGCACCTATATGATCAAAGTGAGCATGCGTTAATAAGATAGCAAGCGGCTTTAACCCTCGTTCTTTTACATAATGAATAACTTTTGTCCCTTCACTTCCCGGATCAAAAATAACACATTCATTTTCATTGTTACTTAAAATATACGCATTTGTTTGTAATGGCCCTAAAGGCATTTGAATCCATCTCATGTTTCGATCTCCTCCACTTCTTTCATTCTCTTTCATGATACACCACTTTCTTCTCTTAAGAAAAGCACGTATGTTACCTCGACAATCAATTATAAAACATGTAAAATTATAATTGAAAAAATATTTCAAAAACTCAAACGAAAGAATGAGGAGACAGAGGGGGATATGTATGGGTCTTGTTATTATTTTTGCGTTAGTCACTCTGTTCGCTGTAATTGCTTCCCTTAAAACATTGCGGGCAAAAGACATGCTCGGTGCAGGTCTTTCTGTCGCAACTGTACTTGTGTTTGGCTGGTTTACAGTAATGACCGTATTAAATAGCGGTTATCCACCAGCTCACTAAATTCACTTACATACAACATGAACAAACATACAAAAAAGGAAGGGGTTATTCCCCTTCCTTTTAGTTAACTTTACATATATATTTTCTTACAAGCCACGCACCGCCAATTACACCTGCATCGTTACCAAGTGTTGCAATTGCAAGTTTTGTACTTTTGAATGCACGAGAAAAGGCATACTGTTCAAAGTAACGCTGAATCGGTTGAATTAACGCATCTCCTGCTTTTGATACACCGCCGCCAATTACAACTTTCTCTGGGTTTAATGTGCTGGATAAGTTTGCTACTGCTAATCCTAAGTAAGAAGCAACTTTTTCAACGATTTGCGCTGCTAACGCGTCACCTTCAGCAAGAGCGTCAAATACATCTTTAGATGTCAGTTGTCCTTCTTGCTTTAAAACAGAGCGTAGAACGCTATCTTCATCTGTCTCTTGTAGCTTCTTCATTGCAACACGGACAATACCTGTTGCAGAGGAAACTGTTTCTAGACAACCACTTTTACCACAGTTACAAGGGAAACCATTTTCTGTTACAACTGTAATATGACCGATTTCACCGCCTGCACCACTTGCGCCGTGAACGATTTCACCATTTGCAATTACACCGCCACCAACACCTGTCCCAAGTGTCATACAAACTATGTCTTTCGCTCCTTCTCCAGCACCTTTCCACATCTCACCAAGCGCCGCGATATTTGCATCATTATCTACAACAACTGGTAATCCTGTTTCTACTTCAAGTAAGTCCTTTAACGGATAGTTTTTCCATCCTAAATTCACAGCTTCATAAATCATACCAGTAGTTACTTGAACAGGACCCGGTGCACCCATTCCGATTCCAACTAATCTATGTTTCAATTCACCTAAATCTTGTAATTTCTTATCAATTGCCTTAGCAATATCAAGCGTAATATGTTTTCCTGCTTCCTCTTTGTTCGTTGGGATTTCCCATTTATGTAAAAACTCACCGTACATATTAATAAATGCTAACTTAATTGTTGTCCCGCCAAGGTCAACTCCTACTAACCATCTCTCTTCCATTCTCTTCCCCGTCCTTCCTCTACTTCTTTTGCTCTTCTTTTTGAACTTCTTGTTTTAATAAAAATAGAGCAATTTCATAATCTTTTTGTTCAATAAGTTGTGATTGATGAAGTTCTTTTATCTCTTCTCCCATCAACTGTAAATCAGCAATACGGTTTCCTGTATAAATAATCGTTCCAAATCGCTTTAAAAATTGTTGAATATCGTAAATAGATTTCATCATTTTCACCTTCTATATTGACTTATTGTAGTGAAGACTACAAATAAGAAAACGTTCACATTTTTTATTATAATAAACCGAAAAAAGATTCGTCAATTTTAAATTGTCTATACAAGTCGCAAATTACAAATCGTTTCTTTTTCTGTAATAATTTTTTGTACTGGCTGGTCAAATGGCTCTGTTGGAATATAGGGAACAACTTGAAATTGGAATACTAAAGATAAAGTATTTCCTTCGTAGTTCTCTAAATAGCGATCATAATATCCTCCACCATATCCAATGCGAAATCCATCTCTCGTAAATACAACGCCAGGTACAACGAGTAAATCTATTTGCTGCGACTCTACTATTTCTGTTATAGCAGGAATTGGCTCACGTAACTTCATATACACGGTTTCTAGTTGGTCAAAGTTTGTGATGCATCGAAATGTCATCTTTCCTGTTCCACGTTCACACTTTGGAACAGCAACTTTCTTTCCTTCTTTCCATGCCCTTTCAATAATAGAATCTGTATGTACTTCCTTTCCCATTGAAAGCGTAATACCAATTATTTTTGCCTCTTTCCATTCTTTTTGCTTATATAAAGAAGCTTCTATTTTTTCCGATAAAGTTATATGGTCATCTTTTGATAAAGAATGCAAGTTCTGTAACATAATTTTTCGTAATTGCTGTTTTTCTTCTCTCAAAATAATTCCCCCTAATATAAAAGAAACAGTAGGAAATATTCCTACTGTTTACTTTGTTTCACGGTGTAACGTAGCTTTCTTGTCACGCTTGCAATATTTTTTAAGCTCAAGACGCTCAGCGTTATTACGTTTATTTTTCTTAGAGATATAGTTACGATCTCCGCATTCTGTACATGCTAGAGTAATGTTTACACGCATTCTTATTTCCCTCCAGTCACTAATAACTTAAATCAGACTTCACTATAATAACACTTTTAAAATAAAATTTCTACACCTTTTGGTATTGTCGAATCTTTTCTACAATATTTTTTATATTTTCTTTCGCAATAATGGGAGTTTTTGCATGAGAATACACAAAAAATTTCGGTTGACTCACATCAGAAACGATATAAGACCACTCTTCTTCTGCATGTGTAAACTTAATTCCCTCTAACACTTCAAACTCTAATTCCTTTGTATCACGGAGTAACATTCCTAATACTTTCCCTTTTTCATTCCATGAACATCTAACTTCTTCACATAACAAATAAAGAGGTGGAGATTTCATTAACATGTTTGGTAATATTTTCTCCTCAACACTTACTAGCTCCAATAATTTTCCTATACGAAATAAAATATCTTGCTTCCATCTCATCTTTAAGGACTTTTTTTCTTCGTCACGAACATAGAAAAGGTGATAGCAGTCACCTATTTTTAATGATAGCGGGTAAAAGCAAGCTTCTTTTTCCAACAATACATCAGGAACTTCAATTTCTTCACAATTTGTATTTTGATATACATTTCCGTATAAATCATAAAGCTCAAATGTTTTGCCTTCATCCCGAAACATAATCGCCATATGCGACTGACTCGATTTCATTAACAATTTAATATGTTCCTTTTGATCTGTAGCATATACCCAAGTTACTGTGCAACCAAGTTTTTGCAAAAATTCCAACAATAGTGGTTGCAGCGTTTCATCCCACTTATTAATCAAAAGATGAAATCTACTTTTTCGTATCGCTTCCACATCTACACAATCAAGCGCTTCATTCACATAAGATTGTGCAGAAATATATGCTATTTCGTTACTTCCAAGTTTTTTACTTTCAACATAACGAAACGATTCGGCAGTATATAAATTCTCAATTTCCTTTTGCTTTTTATGTGTAAGTCCCATTCCATTTTCATCACATAACTCAATTACAATTTTTTCATCATTACCTCTATAAATAAACACACCACCAGCTACGTTCATCTTCTCAACAGCATAACGAAAACAAGCTTCATGAGCTTCTTGACATTCAATCGTATTAAGTCCTACTGTATGAATCGCATGTAAGAAAATATGTTTAAACATTTGTGCATCTGCATGTGAACTACTTCCAATGAGTAGTTTCTCACACTCCCCAAATAAGGATCCATAGGCCATTGCTAACTTCACAACAACTTGAGGGGTAATATCAAAGTTACTTCTACCTAACATTCGGCTTTTCTGTAAAAAGGATGAGACATTTTCATACTCAGCAACCCCAGATGAAGCAACAATCGCACCGCTATGAATCACTTTTTCAGGCCATACCTTTCCTTTTGCTTTAATCACTGTATTTCGGCCAATACGGCAACTATCTGCGACGACACTTTTTTCAAACAATGTCACACCATCTTCAACAATAGTACTTGCTCCAACTGTTGTACCAATAAGCTCACATCGTTTACCAACGTGAGTATTAGATAACACAATACTTTTTTGCATATGAGTGTAAGCAGAAATAATACTATGCTTACCAACGATAGAATACGGTTCAATTACTGCTCCTGTTTGAATGATAGAACCTTCACCAATAAAGGCAGGGCCGTGTATTTTTGTGCCCTTTTCAATTGTGACATCATTTCCAATCCATACCATTGGTAATACTTCTGTATATGGAATAGGTACATGGACTTTTTTAGCAAGCAAATCAAATTGTGCTTTTCGATATTGAGAAAAAGTCCCAATATCAAGCCAATATCCATCTGCAACATAACCGTACATTACTTCTTTATTTTCTAATAGAGGAAATACGTGCTGACTAAAATCAAAAAACATATGAGGTGGAATATAAGAAAAAATCTCGGGGTCCATAATGTAGATACCTGTATTCACTGTATTAGAAACAACTTCATTCCAACTTGGCTTTTCAATATATTTTACAATTTCATGAAATTGATTCATAACAACAGAGCCAAAAGGTAGTGGATTTGTTACCTCTTTTATAAACATCGTTACAAGCTTTTCACTACTTTGGTGAAAATCGATACCTGCCGACAAATGAAAATCTGTTAGTGCATCACCACTAATGACAACGAACGGCTCATCTAAAAAGTCTTCTGCCTGTTTTACGCTTCCAGCTGTACCTAAAGGAGGAGAATCTTCAAAGTAATGCAGCTTCACCCCCCACTTACTACCGTCACCAAAATAATTTTGAATAATTGAACTCATATATTGAACTGTAACAGCAATTTCAGTAATCCCATGACGTTTTAAAAGTTCGATACTATATTCCATTACTGGTTTTTGAAGCAATGGCAGCATCGGCTTCGGAAGGTTACATGTTAATGGCCGTAAACGTGTCCCTTTTCCTCCCGCTAAAATAACCCCCTTCATATATATTCACCCCCCCATTTTATGATGCTGAACTACATTCTCATACACGTTCACTGTCGACTTTGCAATTTTATCCCAATTATAATACGTCAGTACGTCTTCATAACCTTTACAAGCAATTTGACAAGCAATTTCATACTCTTCTATTACATACGTTAACTGATGTGATAAGCTGTACGGACAACCAGCCTCTATATGAAAACCATTTACACCATCTGTAATAATCTCTCGTAGTCCACCAACACTTGAGACAACAACTGGTTTTTTTGCTAACATCCCCTCTAATGCAACAATTCCAAAAGGTTCATACAAACTTGGAATTAATAACACATCACAGCACTGTAAAAACGCACGTTGCTCCTCCTCAGAAATATATCCACAAAACATAACATGTTGCTGTAATCCTCTTTCCTTTACAATTGAGCGATATTGTTCTAGCATTGGGCCTTTTCCAGCAATGATAAACAAAAGGTTAGGATAAAGGAACGTTAAATGTGGTGCTACTTCAATAATTGTATAAAAGCCTTTTTCACTAACAATCCGTCCAATTGAAAAAATTAAAAACCGCTGTTCACACTGAATTCCTTCCAGCATCTTATATGTTGGTACAATTTCATGAAAAAAGTGCTCATCAATTCCATTCGGTAGCACTGTTACCTTTTCACTCTGTATCGCTAACACTTTCACAACTTCATCTTTCATAAATTGACTGCAAACAATAATAAACTGAGAAACCTCTGCCAATTCTTTTTCCTTCATGTGTATGTTATATTGAAGCGATGTATGAATTCCATTGTTCCGTCCATGCTCCGTTGCGTGAATTGTTGTCACAATTGCCAAACACTTTTTTTGTTGTAATTCAATTGCACACTTCGCTACAAGCCAATCATGAGCATGCACAACATGAAATTCATAGCGCTCACAAAGATCTAAAGCATATGCAACCATCTCTTCATTTAAATGATTCACCCACTCATAAAATGCATTCTTATCGTAAAGATTCCTCACTACACGATGAACATGAATGCTCTCTATTTCCTCATAAAACACCTGTGCCTTATCATGAACCGTTATAACGTGAACTTCGTGACCGTTACGAGTAAGCGCTCGAGATAACTCATATACGTGCCGTCCGAGTCCTCCAACTATCATCGGTGGATATTCCCAAGCTAACATTAAAATACGTAAAGGCTCCATATATTCCTCTTTTCTCTTCTTTGTAAGAAGGGTAAAGTGAAGCATACTATTAAAAGTAAACGTTTCCAAAATTCTCCTGATACATTATGGTCAATCTTATCACCGCTACAGAAAAGAAACAACGAGCTTTTTTTGTCATATTTTGGCTAACAAAAAAAGAAGGTGATACATATCTCCTTCTTTTTCAACCTACTATTCATTTAATAAATAATGTCTTCCTTTTACAACGTAAAAAACATTTTCTACAATATTTGTAACATGATCCGCTACACGCTCAATATATCTTGCAATAAATGATAACTGTGTAATTTGCGTAATTGTTTCCGGATGTTCAGGAACAAACGAAATAAATTCACGAATTGCATTTCCATATACTTCATCAACCATGTCATCCATTTCCGCAACCCGTTTCGCATCCGTCAAATTCTCTTCCTGATACGCTTTTAATGCTAACTCTAACATATCAAAGGCAACTCGAAACATTTTCTCAACTTCTTGCAATGATACAGCTAACTCTTTTTCACCAATACGAATTGTTGATTTTGCAATATTTACAGCATGATCTGCAATACGCTCTAAATCTGTCGCTGTTTTAATAGAAATAAAAATTCTTCTTAAATCTCCGGCAACAGGTTGCTGCTTTGTAATAAGCATTAATGCAAAATCATTAATTTCCTCTTCTAAATCATCCATACGATAGTCATTGTCAATCACTTCAAGTGCTTTCTCAACATTTTGTGTACGAAGCCCTTCCATCGCTACTGTTAGTGCATGTTTTGCTAAATTTCCAAGCTCAATTACTTGCTGCTGCAATGTTTGTAAGTCATATTGAAATTGTTCGCGTACCACCTTTATTTCCCCCTTATTGATTCGTACATATGATATGACCTATTTTAAGATAACGATATTTATTCCATTCATATGACGGACAACAAAATTAATATTTTTCCAAAAAACTCTTTAAGCATTATTAACCAAATCGACCTGTAATGTAATCTTCCGTTCTCTTGTCTGTTGGTGTTGTAAATAGTTTGTTTGTATCTGTATATTCAACTACTTCCCCACTCAAGAAGAATGCAGTCTTATCAGAAATACGTGCTGCCTGCTGCATATTATGTGTCACAATTACAATACTAAAATCTTTCTTTAATTCTTGAATTAACTCTTCCACTTTTAACGTAGAAATTGGGTCTAATGCTGATGTCGGTTCATCCATTAAAATAACATCTGGCTCGATAGCTAAACAACGCGCGATACATAGACGTTGTTGTTGTCCTCCCGATAATCCGTATGCATTATCATGCAAACGATCCTTTAATTCATCCCAAATCGCCGCACCACGTAAACTTTTCTCAACAATTTCATCAAGTGTTTTCTTATCACGAATCCCGTGAATTTTCGGACCGTACGCTACATTTTCATAAATGGACTTCGGAAATGGATTGGGCTTCTGAAATACCATTCCAACATGTGTACGAAGCTCTTCTACAGGATAACCTTTATCAAAAATATTACGATCACGGTATTTAATAGCCCCTGTCGTACGTACAATTGGTACTAGTTCTACCATGCGGTTTAATGTTTTTAAATACGTTGATTTACCACAACCACTCGGACCAATAATTGCTGTTACTTCATTTTCATAAATACTTAAATTCACATCTTTTAACGCATGATCTTCCCCGTACCATAAATTTAAGTTTTGTGTATCAAATACAATATTTTTTGGTGCTGCCTCTTTTTTTCCCTCATTTTTCACTTGCACGTTTACTACTGATACCATTTTGAAATTCCCCTTTCATCCAGTTCCTTCTTATTTCCGATTTCGCAGCCAAATTGCCACAGCATTTATACAAAATAACAAAGTAATTAGTACAATAATCCCTGCCGCTGCTACATGTTGAAATTCTTCTTGTGGTCTACTCATCCAATTAAAAATTTGAATTGGCAAAACTGTGAATCTATCAAACATATCAAGAGGTACATAGTTCGCAAAAGCAAGTGCGCCAATGACTAATAAAGGCGCTGCCTCCCCAATTGCTCTTGATAAAGCTAAAATACAACCTGTTAAAATACCTGGTGTTGCAGTTGGGATGACAATACGATACATCGTTTGCCATTTCGTCGCTCCAACTCCATAAGAAGCTTCTAACAAAGATTTTGGTACAGAACGAATCGCTTCGCTCGCTGCAACAACAACAGTTGGTAAAACAAGTAACGTCATTGTCAAAGCAGCTGCTATTATACTTTCACCGAGTCCAAATCCATATACAAAAATTGTTAATCCAAGTAATCCATATACAATCGATGGAACACCCGCTAATGTTTGAATATTCATCTCTATCATTCTTGTAAAAAAAGATTGCCTTGCGTAATGCTCTAAATATAACGCTGTTCCTATTCCTAAAAATAGAGATAGCGGTGCGACAGCACTCATAAATAGAATCGTTCCTGACAAAGCAGCTGCAATCCCTGCTTCTTTCGGATTGCGCGAAGCAAAGTTTGTTAAAAATTCAAGAGATAAATAACTCTTACCTTGCATAAAAATTTGAGATAATAAAACGATGAGTATACAAATTGAAAATACTATAACGGCATAAAAAATAATTTGTTGTATTCGATCTTCAAAAAATCGTGAAGACATATTCTCTTTTACTTTCCGTTCGTTTATAAGCCGCATATTACGTCGCCTCCTTGAAGCGACGCATAATATACTGAGCAATTATGTTCATAACGAGCGTAAAAATAAACAACGTCGCTCCTACTGCATACATGCTATAGTACGTTGTTGTACCGTAAGGAGCATCCCCTAAACTAACTTGCACGATGTACGCTGTTAACGTCTGAATGGATTCAGTGGGATGTGCTGACAAATTTGGCGTGGCCCCACCTGCTATTACCACAATCATCGTTTCTCCAATTGCCCTTGAAGCTCCAAGTACAATTGCAGAGGCGATACCTGTTAAAGCGGTAGGGAGCACAATCTTTCTCATCGTTTCAAAGCGAGTTGCTCCGATTGCATACGATGCTTCTCTTAACCTGTTTGGCACAGCCCGCATTGCATCTTCAGATAAAGATGCAATCGTTGGAACAATCATAATTCCCATCACAATCCCTGGACTTACTGCATTAAAAAACTGCAAATTTGGAATTATCTTTTGCAGTAATGGCGTCACAACCGTTAAAGCAAAGAACCCATATACAATGGTCGGAATTCCAGCCAATAGCTCCAGTAATGGCTTCAAAACCTTCCTTACGCCATTCGAAGCGTATTCACTTAAAAAAATTGCACAACCAAGTCCAATGGGAACAGCTACTAACATCGCAATTACTGTAACAAGTATTGTTCCATATATGAGAGGTAACACGCCAAACTTTGGAGTTTCAAAGAAAGGAAGCCATTCTTTTTCAGTAAAAAAAGATACAACAGATACTTTCTGAAAAAAAGCAATCGTTTCATTTGCCAACGTTATAACAATCGCAATTGTTACAATGATGGAAACACTAGCAATTCCCTTGAGTAAAAAAGGAACCATTTGATTGATTCGCTGCGCTTGTCTTCGTTTGACTTTATTTCTTTCAATCAAATGTTGAATAGAAATTGTAACGTGACTCCTTTTGTTACGAGTCAAAGATGAAAACCCCTTTCCATCCATACATTATTTTTCTATTTCTGTTAACATTCGCAGCTGTTCATTATATTTATGTTGCGGTAATCTCACATAACCAACTTCTTCAACTAAATCTCCGCCATGCGTGAGCATAAACGAAAGATAACGAGCGACACTAGCTTTTTTTTGCACTGCTGCATCATTCGCATATACATATAACGGTCTCGAAAGCGGACTATACTTACCAGATTGAATTGTCTCTTTCGTTGGCAATACACTGTTTATAGAAACAGCTTTTACTTTATCTTTGTTCGCCACATAATAGGCATATCCAACAAAAGCAATCGCATTTTTATCATTTTGAACCCCTCGAATTAACACATTATCATCTTCTGATAGTGTAACTCCTTTTGTAATAGGGTTCTTTTCTAGTACAATACTTTGAAAATAATCGTATGTTCCAGAATCAACACCTGGTGCATAAAACGAAATGCGTTCACGTGGCCACTTCGGGTGAATGTTAGACCATTGTTTCGCTGACCCATTTTCTTGCCACAGCGCTTTAAGTTCCTCGAGCGATAAATTATCTACCCATGTATTATTACGGTTCACAATGATAGTAAGACCGTCATATGCAAGTTGAAATGGTGTATATGTTATTTGATTTTTTTTTACAAATTGTTCTTCTTCTTCTTTTATAGGACGAGAAGCATTATTTAAATCCACTTCTCCTTTTCCAAAACGATGAAATCCTCCACCTGTTCCTGATATACTAATTGAAATTTTCACAGATGGATCATACTTCGTATACTCTTCAGCAACAGCTTCCATAATTGGAAAAACTGTTGAGGAGCCGTCAACCCTCACTTCCTTTATAGCTCCAGCATGTACAACTGAACTACAAAAGAAACTAAAACAAGCTGACATCGCTAGAAGCATCGCTCTTGCACTGCGCTGTTTCACGTCATGTTTCCTCCTAGGAGTACCCTGATAACAGGATTACACATATAAGAATAATACTGAACTATTAATGCTGTTTTAATGATTTGTAAAAGTTTTGTAAATAAAGTGAAACTTCACTCAGTGGGGGGGCTTCATCCCCCACTGAGTGTTAGTTGAACCAATCGGGCTTTTACGTGCTTCTCCCACCTAAACTTCTCTGCATCCTCTAAGTTTTGAGCTGGGAGAAGCACGTTAATGCGGGATAAACTGCATATTAAAAAGGAAGAACCTTTTTCTTTTAGGTGGAAGAGGGCATCTGGCCATGCATTGTAACGGTCAGGGCCTTTGACTGTCTCTCCCTTTGTTTAAACACAAGTAGGAAATGGGCTCGTTACTCTTATTCTCTTCATAACAGTAACTTTGCTTTGTAAAAAGCGAAATTCTCTTTATCAAACAGCTTGTACACCTCTTACTCTCACCATATGCAATAACAATAAAAAAAAGCACACTATCTTCATCGATAGTGTGCTTCGTTTTTTATATTTTTATTCTTCTGTTGTACTTTCGCTATTTTCAGCTTGTTCCGTACCACCGTTTGCTCTTTGTTCTTTTAGTTCGAAGTAAGCATCCATAATCCCTCGGCCAATTTTTTTATTGACTGCATTTTTATCACTAGATACCCAAGGTACAACAACTGAAAAAGCAACTTCTGGATCGGAAGCTGGCGCATAACCAACTAACGTTAAATTATATGTTATCGGAAGTTCTCCACCATTTCGCTCTCGGACAGTTTTATCAGGTCCAGCATACGTTGCCTCTGCTGTTCCAGTTTTTCCAGCTGGGTCATACGTTGCACCTGCAAAACCACCATTCCCATATCCTGTTCCTTTTTGTGTCTGGAATACCATCTTAAATCCTTCTTGAACACGACTAATATCATCACTACTCATGTCTACACTATTTAAAACAACTGGCTCCATTGAATGAACAACTTTTCCAACTTCATCTGGATTTGTTGTTGCTTCCCGAATTTCTTTAATTACTTGTGGCTGCATACGATATCCACCATTTGCAATTGTAGATACGTACTGCGCTAATTGAAGAGCTGTATACGTATCAAACTGTCCAATCGATAAGTCTAACAGTTTCCCTGGTTCGCTTGGGTTTTGCTGTCCTTTAAAACCAGCTACTTCATTTGGAAGGTCAATACCTGTTGGTACTCCTAATCCAAATTGGTTAAAGTAGTAACGCATGTCTTCATATGCTTCTGATTTTACTTTCAGCGGTCCCCCTTGTACATATGGTACACCTGCCATACGTAATGCCGTTTGGAACATATACACGTTTGATGATTGCTGAAGCGCTGTTAAATCATTAACAGGTCCAAGAGGTTTCCAAGACCCTTTTTTCAAACCACCTTTAAATGTCATTGGAGTATCATAAATTGACGTTCCATGTGAAATAGCATCCGTTTCAAATCCTGCTAATACTGTTGCACCTTTTACAACAGATCCCATTTCATACGAACTTGTCATCGTTCCAAGCGCATAGTCTTGTATTTTCGTTTCCCCATCTTCAGTGACAAATTGCTTTCCTGCCATTGACAGTACTTCACCGTTTTTCGGATTCATCATAACAACAAACGCTCGGTCCATATACGGAGCAGAAGATTTTGTAGCTCTTAATTCTTTCTCAAGAATCTCTTCTACCTTTGCTTGCAACTCCATATCAATTGTTAACTTTATGTTGTCACCACTTTGTCCTTTTGACAAGTAAACCGTTTCAAGAATATTACCTTCTGCATCCGTAATATTCTTAACCTCAGCTTCGGTACCGTGCAGCATATCATCATATTGCTGCTCAATATAACTTTTTCCAACGCGGTCATTACGGTTGTAGTCACGCACAAGATAATAATCTAATCGTTCATGTGGTAAACCTTCTTCCGAACTTGTTACACCACCTAGAACTGTGCGTAACATTGGATCATATGGATAATGACGATCCCAGTCAACCGTCGTATCAACACCTGGAAGTTTTGCTAAGTTTTCACTTACAACAGCATATTCTTTTGGAGTCACATCTTTTTTAATGATTTGCGGTGTCATAGAATAGCCGCTATCCATCTTACTTTTAATTGCTAATACTTCTAAGTCATTTGCAGTTAACTCATTTAACTCTTCTTCTGTAATACGATCACGTTGACGCTGTGCCAACTCTTTCTCATCAATTTTCTCTGCTTTTAAATCTGTTTGATCTTGCTTCGTAATTTTCTTTTGGGCACGCTCTTCATTTAAAGAAATCCAGTAATCTTTTTTGTCGCGTTCCGTCAATTTTTCTGGCGAAACTTCAATCAATTTTGCAAGTAGTTTCGCAGTTTCTAAACGATCTTCTGACGTCGACCCTTTCATTCTCGTAAATGTAATCGTTCGAAGTGGTTTATTATCTACAACAAGGTTACCGTTTCGATCTTCTATTTTCCCACGTGGCACTGGTGTACTTACTGTTGAGTTTTCTTTTCGCTCCACTTCATTTCGATAATCTTCACCGTGTACAATTTGTACCATTCCTAGCCTAACGATAACAGCTGAGAACATTAAAAATACACAGAAAAACAATACATTTAACCGAAATGGAACGTGGGTCTTTTTTTTCTTCTTTTTCTTACTCATACGCTCCCCCCTCTACTAACAGTTATGTAATTTGAAAGGGACACCTATTTAGGTGTCCTATTGACTGTTACATATGTCCTCTCATTTTAACATAAAACATAGTAGAAGTTAACCTTCTCCTTCCGTCTGGTTTTGTGTCGTTTGAGCGACCGTTAAGCCTGTTTTTTCTAAAGGTTCGTCATCATATGTGACATTTCGAATTGCAAAATAAATAAGAAAATGTCCTGCTCCTAATATAAGCAGCAAAAATGGTAAACTCTTCTCAGCCGGAAATAATGATACTGCGATTAAGAAGCTACCAACTGAAACAATTCGGCCACCATTTAACCATAGTTCACGCACAACAACATACTCGACGCGCCATTCTCTCGCATTTTTCGCTCTTCCGATAACGTCATACGTCATCGAACCGTATGGAACGAGAAGGATTGGATAAGCAATCGCAATACAAGCTGCATAAATTAACAACTTTACATACGTCACATCAAAAACAACTAAAAATACAACTGCATACAAAATGATACCGCCTACTAAAATTGCTTGTTTGCGCCACTTCTTTTTTAACGTCCTTGCCACGATGTAATAACAAATAAATGAAATGGCAGAATTCACTAATCCGTATTGTCCTAAAGCCATTTCACTGCCTGATGCTAAATATACATAAACAGAAACAACAAATAAAAATGTCCCTTCGCGTAACCCTTGGCAAAAGTGAGCCCTCGTAATTCGCGCCCAGTTTTTATCATATTCCCGTTCTTTCACTACCTTTACAATCTCATATTGACCTTCACATTCACGTTTTGTAAGAAAAAAACTTACGACAACTGCAATTGTAAACAAGGTTAACGAAAGGAAAAATACAAACGTATAACCATCCCATTTTTTCATATATGAAATGATATAACCAGCTGCTATTGGTCCAATCATTCCAGAAAAAGAAGTAAGCAATCCAAGAAATCCATTGAAAAAGTCACGTGTTTCTGGCTCTGTAATTTCAAATGTAAGCAAGTTAAATGAAAGCCAGTAAAATCCGTACCCCGTACCTAATAAACCACCTATTAAAAATAGAAAATTCGAGGAGTTTTCTCCCGCTACAAGTACCGTAATAAAAAAAAGGGCTAACGTTCCTACCCCAATTCTTAACAGAATCGATCGATCAATTTTCTTGGCCAGCTTGCCTGCTACTATAAATGTGAGTGGCTGTAATATAACAATTGCTAAGTTATACACTCCAATACTAAAAAAATCTTTTGTTTGCTTCCATAAATAAATGTTCACAAACGTATTGGATAACGCAATCGCTAACGTATATAATCCACCGACCGTAAGCAATAATAGTAAATCGCGATTCACCTCTACATCGCCAATTAAATGTTTCCACCTCATAGCATAACTCTCCTTTACTACATGTTCTAGTCTTCCAAAGACAAGCACAATTATGTAAAAGAAAGTCAATAAAAAAGCTAGGAGACATTCTCCTAGCTTTTCAAGTAATGATTACTATTTTGCGTCTTGGTAACGTTTTTCAACTGCATTCCAATCTACAACGTTCCAGAATGCACCGATGTAGTCAGGACGACGGTTTTGGTAATGTAGGTAATAAGCATGTTCCCAAACATCTAGACCTAAAACAGGTGTTTTACCTTCCATTAATGGAGTGTCTTGGTTTGGTGTGCTTGTTACTTCTAATTCACCGTTGTTTACAACAAGCCAAGCCCAACCAGAACCGAAGCGAGTTGCACCAGCTTTTGCGAACTCTTCTTTGAATGCATCGAAGCTACCAAATTTCGCTTCAATTGCAGTTGCAAGTTCACCTACTGGTTGTCCACCACCGTTTGGTGAAAGAATTGTCCAGAATAAAGAGTGGTTTGCATGTCCGCCGCCGTTGTTACGAACAGCTGTGCGAATTGCTTCTGGTACTTCGTTTAAGTTTGCCACTAACTCTTCAATGCTTTTTTCAGCTAATTCAGCATGACCTTCTAATGCTGCGTTTAAGTTTGTCACATACGTGTTGTGATGTTTTGTATGATGGATGTTCATTGTTTCTTTGTCAAAGTGAGGCTCTAAAGCATCATACGCATAAGGTAAATTTGGTAATTCGTGTTTTGCCATTGTTACATTCCTCCCATTATATGTATTGTCAATACAATTGACATACACATTCATTTTACCCTAATTATAACAGGGTGAAAACAAATTTAATTGCCACCATTAACGTAGCAAATTTCCCATCTCTTTTCAAATAAAATGCCTATGTTTGCGTAAAAAAACTCCCTTCTATATAAGGAAGTCTTTTTCGCATTATGTAATATATGAAATGGATATGGACCCTGTAGGACTCGAACCTACGACCGGACGGTTATGAGCCGTCTGCTCTAACCAGCTGAGCTAAGGGTCCATGACTTTATTGGCGATTAAAATAAAACGATATTTTACTGTTCTTTATCAATATGTATTGTTCATATCAATTGTGACTCGTACTTTTTACTACACAAAACGATTCTCTTAAAAAGGGTTTTAAGCAATTTCTGGACCTATCAAACAAAATCAGCCCTACTCTTGTTTAAACATGGCGTGTGGCCAAAAAAGGCTCTGACCGCTACTACACATCGCGTGACCCTCTTTACCCTCAAAAAAGAAAAAGGTTTTGAAGTTTTTTTAATTTTCATTTATCTAAATTTACCATATAAAAAAGAAATATGTCAATTTATATTTCCCTACACTTGTAGTCATTGTAAAACGTACGTTACAATGGAATTATTACATAGAACAGATTAAAAAAGGAAGTGAATGCATGTCCATATTTACACAACTACTTAAAAGCTTATACTCACCAAAAGAGATGGCATTGTTCCGTTTTCAAAAAATGGGAAAAACTATTCTTTACATTATGTTACTAACTCTGCTTGTGACAATTCCAAAAGCTGTTGCAGTTGGTGACTTGATTAAAGAAGGAACTCATGTTTTGAATCAGATGATTGATGAAGAAATGCCTGATTTTAAAATAGAAGATGGTAAGCTTACTGCTGATATTACAGAACCAATTGTACAAGAAGAAAATAATTTTACATTTGTACTAGATCCAAACGCAACAGATATAAGTAATTATAAAAAGCAAGACGGCATCTTTATTTTACAAGATAAAATGATTGTTGTTGACCAACAAGGGGAACAACCTTTTTCATATAGTGAATTTGGAATTACAACGTTAGAAAAGAAAGACTTACAAGATTTCGTTTCTACTATTGATGGTATTTACCCAATTTTAACATTTGTCATCGGCATACTCATTTATTTATTCTGGTTCATGTTCTCATTTATCGGTATTTCATTATTAGCGTTCATCGGCTCAGCTATGAACGGAAAGCGTAAATTATCGTATAAACAAAATTGGATTTTAACAACTTATAGCCATACGATTCCGATCGTCTTCTTTATGATTATGGACTTCTTAAAAGTTGCTGTTCCTGGTAGCTTCTTTATCTTTATTGGTGTAGTTCTAATCGTTCTTTACTTAACAATAAAAGAAATTCCACAACCAAAAGAGAAAATCGAACAATAATATATGCTTGTCCAAAAAAATGCCATAATGGCATTTTTTTTTTGGACAAGCATATATTTCTTTGTAAGGAGGGAAAACAAATGAAAAAACGATTAGGCATATTACTATTTATCATCACAGTCAGTTATATTTTGTATTATGATATGAGAGTTGGAACATTACCGATGTTAAGTACATATTCCAAAGCAAAAGAAACAGTAGCCACTGTCAAAAAAGATGTAAAAGAAACAAATAAAGCATATAAATCTATTGAGGTAAAAACAGGAGATACCGTCTTATCTATTACAGAAGAAATTAACAAGAAGAAAATCCCTTCTATTGATCAAGTTATTCATGACTTCAAACAATTAAATAACAACACCTCCCCTTCTAGCATTCAAATCGGAAAGTCCTATAAATTCCCAGCCTATCAATGACGACATATATAATCCTTGTCAATCATATAAAAACGCTGATACAATAGAAAAAGTGAAACTGGCAATATCAGTTTCCGCTAGCCAGCATATGGCTATAATTTAAGAAACTTCTTTCATAAGGAGAGCGATCAATTCGTGAATGAAATGACTCATCGTACAAAAACACGTCCTGTTAAAGTTGGAAATTTAACAATCGGCGGTAATAATGAATTAATTATACAAAGTATGACAACCACAAAAACGCATGATGTAGAAGCAACTGTTGCTGAAATTAAGCGTTTAGAAGAAGCTGGTTGTCAAGTCGTCCGCGTAGCCGTTCCTGACGAACGTGCTGCAAATGCGATTGCAGACATAAAAAAACAAATTAACATTCCATTAGTTGCGGACATTCACTTTGACTATCGTCTTGCTTTAAAAGCAATTGAAGGCGGTATTGACAAAGTTCGTATTAACCCAGGTAACATCGGTCGCCGTCATAAAGTAGAGGCTGTTGTAAATGCTGCGAAAGAGCGAGGTATTCCAATCCGCATCGGTGTAAATGCAGGTTCACTTGAGCGCCATATTTTAGAGAAATATGGCTATCCAACAGCTGATGGTATGGTGGAAAGTGCGCTTCATCACATTAAAATTTTAGAGGACCTAGATTTCCATGATATTATCGTATCAATGAAAGCGTCCGATGTAAATTTAGCAATCGAAGCATACGAAAAAGCTGCACGTACTTTTGACTACCCATTACATCTTGGTATTACAGAATCTGGTACATTATTCGCCGGAACTGTAAAAAGTGCTGCCGGCCTTGGCGCAATCTTAAGCCGCGGCATTGGAAATACACTACGTATTTCATTAAGTGCTGACCCAGTTGAAGAAGTAAAAGTTGCCCGTGAGTTATTAAAATCATTTGGCCTTGCTTCTAACGCTGCGACGTTAATCTCTTGCCCAACTTGCGGTCGTATTGAGATTGACTTAATCAGTATTGCAAACGAAGTAGAAGAATACATTTCTAAAATTAAAGCACCTATTAAAGTTGCAGTGCTTGGCTGTGCTGTAAACGGACCTGGTGAAGCTCGTGAAGCTGATATCGGTATTGCAGGAGCGCGCGGAGAGGGACTTTTATTCCGTAAAGGTGAAGTTGTTCGTAAAGTACCTGAAGAAACAATGGTTGAAGAGCTGAAAAAAGAAATCGATAAAATTGCTGCAGAATATGCTGCTAAGCAAGAAAAGTAAACAATAAAAAAGCTTGTTGGTTATATAACCAACAAGCTTTTTTATTGTGCACACTTTGGACAACGACCGTATATTTCAAACTTATGTCCCGTTACTTCATATCCTGAGAAATCTTTGTTCATTACATCCATTGGACATGCGGTAATTTCTTTCGTTCCCCCGCAGTCTAAACAAATAAAATGATGATGATGTTCTGTAACGGAGCATTTAAAACGAAAATGTTTCTCTCCATTTAATTCTGTTTGCTCTAGCACACCAATCTCTACAAATACTGTTAAATTACGGTATATCGTATCAAAACTTAAACCAGGATAATCATCCTTCATATGTTCCAAAACGTCTTTTGCCGTTAAATAACGATTGTGAACAGCAAAGACACGAAGCATCTCTTCGCGCTTTCCAGTATGTTTATACCCCTTCTCTTTCATAAGGTGTAAAGCTTCTGTCAGATTCATAACTATCCCTACTTTATGCAGTTTTTTTCTTCTTCCATAAGATTGCACCAATTAAAATAAGAACCGATAACATAACAATTGTTCCGCCCGGAGCTAAATCAAGCTGATAAGCAGATAACATTCCACCAATTACAGCGATTTCTCCAAAAATAATAGAAAAGAGAATTGTTTGTTTAAAGCCTTTTGCAATGCGAATACTAGCTGCAACAGGCAAAGTCATTAATGATGAAACAAGCAGTATTCCGACGACACGCATTGAAACCGCAATAACAAGCGCGACTAGGACAATAAAGATAAAATGAAGCCATTTTGCTCTAAGTCCGGTTGCTACTGCATACTCTTCATCAAATGATAATAAAAACAGCTCTTTATATAATAAAATAATTGTCGCTGTAACGATAATTGCGACAATACCAATAATCAATAAATCACCGCTCGTTACCGCACTCACACTACCAAACAAGTAACTAAACAAATCTGTATTAAATCCATCTGCAAGTGAAATGAAAATTACACCAACACCAATTCCTGCTGATAAAATAATCGGAATGGCTAACTCTTGGTAATGCTTATATACAGTACGTAACCTTTCAATTAGTAGTGCGCCACCAATTGAAAAAATCATCCCCATGTATAGTGGATTTAAAAAACCACCAACAAAAATCGTTTTTTCTAATAATAAGCTCGCGGCAATACCTGATAATGTCACGTGACTAAGAGCGTCGGCAATAAGAGAAAGACGACGAATCACAACAAACACACCAAGAAGCGGAGCAACAAATCCAATTAAAACACCTGCATATAAAGAATTTCGTAAAAAATCATATTGTAAAAAATCTTGTATCATCGTACCCCTCCATGATGCTCATGATCATGCTTCAGGCGATGAACATGATGTCCATATAATAATGACATTTCTGCATCTTCTAGCTCTTGGAATGCTTCAACATTTCCGTGGAAATGTAAATGTTGGTTTAAACAAGCAACGTGTGTAACCTTTTCTGTGACAGCTCCCATATCGTGTGTGACAAGAATGAGTGTAATCCCTAAGTGTTTATTTAAATGCTCTAACATGTCATAAAAACTCTCTACATTTTTCACATCGATCCCGACAGTAGGCTCGTCTAAAATTAAGAGCTGCGGATTACTTACAAGTGCACGTGCAATGAAAACACGCTGCTGCTGTCCACCAGAAAGCTCTCCAATATTTCGGTCTATAAAATCACTCATACCAACATTGGCAATCGCTTCTTTCACTTTCTCCTTATCCGCTTTCGTTAAGAAACGAAATAAACCTTTTTTTGAAACAAGCCCCATCGAAACAACCTCAAACACAGTTGCTGGGAAACCAGAGTTAAAACTGTTTGCTTTTTGAGAAACATATCCAACTTTATTCCAGTCTTTAAACTTTTTGCTATCAATGCCAAATAACCGAATATTCCCTTCCTTCGGTTTCAAAATGCCTAATATGCATTTTAATAATGTCGATTTCCCTGAACCATTTGGTCCTACTAAACCTAAAAAAGCTCCATTCGGAACCTGTAAATTAATATGTTCTAGCACATTTCGATCTTCATAACGAAACGTGAGGTCTTCTATTTCTAATATATATTTCATGTTCTCTCACCTATTCAATTCAGAATGATTCCGATTTACTACTGTTTGCATTATATTATACTTCGGTAAGGGTTGTAAACCAATTTACATACTTACTTTATACAAACCTCTTTATTATAACAAAAAGCAGAGAAAATCTCTCTGCTTTTAATGAATTGCTGATTTAAATTTTGCACCTTTTACTTCTTGTGTATTCATAATTGTAATAAAGGCCTTTTCATCAACTTCATGTACAAGTGCTTTTAATTTCGTTACTTCTAAACGAGTAACAACTGCATAAATCACTTCTTTTTCTTGATCTGTATAACCGCCTTTACCTACAAGTTTTGTTGTTCCCCGTCCTAGGCGGTGTAAAATGGCATTTGAAACTTCTTCATAATAATCTGAAACAATAATAACAGCCTTTGTTTCATCTAAACCTTGAATCACAATATCAATTGTTTTGAAAGCAATATAATACGTCATAACAGAGTACATCGCCTGTTCAACCCCAAACACAAATGCTGCCCATGTAAAAATAAATAAGTTCACAAACATCACAAACTCACCGACAGAAAACGGGAGTTTCTTCGTTAATAAAATACCCATAATTTCTGTTCCATCTAATGAACCACCATGGCGAATAACAATACCTACACCAACACCTAAAATAAGCCCACCAAATACAGTTGCTAAAATCGGATCCGTTGTAAAGGGATCTACGCCATGCAGCAGCGATTCAATGAACGCTAAACAAACAATACCAAAGATTGTAGATAACATAAATGTCTTACCAATTTGTTTATACCCTGAATACATAAACGGTAAGTTGAGGACTACGACTAAAGTGGAAAAACTTAACCACCAAACAGTTGGCGTTAAATAATCTAATATGAGGGAAACACCTATAATACCGCCGTCAATAATTTTATTTGGCATTAAAAACAATTCGATTGATACCGCCGCACAACCAGCACCAAAGATGATCATTATTAAGCGATATAAAATATGAGCTGCACTTTCTTTTTTATGCTGTTTTTTCTCCATAATACCTCCCTATATTGTTTTTTATGTATTTTACTTCTTCTATTATAACATAGCTCTACTTTCCCTAAGAGGAAAACCCTTTTCACTGGAATATATACAAGCTGTCCCTACATATATTCGGATATACATGTCATGAAAGGGGACTACAATATGAATATAATTCAACAGCTCGTCAACAAAAAATTAAACAACATGACACCAAAAGAATTGTTAAAATACAGCAAAGAATATAAAGTATCCATTACACCTGAACAAGCCGAACAAATTGTTACCCTCATTCAAGGAAAAAACATTAATATTTATGATCCAGATTCAAGGTTGCTGTTATTACAGCAAATAGCAAAAGTAACTTCATCAGCTACAGCGCAAAAAGTAAATACGTTATTTCAACAACTACTAAAATAAGGAGGGGATCCCCCTCCTTACTGTGCTTTTATCTTCTCTAAAATACCTTCATCAAACGTACCGTTCTTGAACATTTCAATTTCGAATTTATATGGTGCTTTTTTGTCGTTTTTATCTTCACCTACATACGGCGTTTCTAAAATTTTCGGCACATGCTGTAATTGTGGGTGATGGACAATATGATATAACGCTTTATATCCAATATGACCAAATCCAATATTTTCATGGCGGTCTTTCCCTGCTCCACGTACATTTTTACTATCATTAATATGCAACACTTGTAGACGGTCAATCCCAACAATTTTATCGAATTCGTTTAATACGCCATCAAAGTCATTTACAATATCATAGCCCGCATCATGTGTATGACACGTATCAAAGCAAACGGACAACTTTTCATTAAGCTTAACTCCGTCAATAATTTTCGCAATTTCGTCAAAACTACGGCCACATTCCGTTCCTTTTCCGGCCATTGTTTCTAATGCAATATGAACGCGCTGCTCTGGTGTTAACACTTCATTTAAACCTTCAATAATCTTTTTAATTCCTGCATCAGCTCCTGCACCAACATGCGCTCCTGGATGAAGGACGATTTGCGTTGCTGCACCTAACGCTTCTGTTCTTTCAATTTCCATGCGAAGGAAATCTACACCTAACTGAAACGTTTCTGGTTTAATTGTGTTCGCAATGTTAATAATGTAAGGAGCATGTACAATGATTTCTTCAATCCCATTTTGCTCCATATGTTTACGACCAGCTTCTATATTTAAATCTTCAATTGGTTTTCTTCTCGTATTTTGCGGTGCTCCTGTGTAAATCATAAATGTTGTTGCACCGTAAGAAACAGCCTCTTCACTTGCTGCTAATAACATTTTCTTTCCACTCATTGAAACGTGAGATCCAATTTTCAATATAACCACCTCTTCTTCATGCAATAGGTATAATAATAGCATAATTTGTAGAAATGTGAAGCAAAGTGCTCCAAAAGAAAAAAGATAAGGAAATCCCTTATCTCTTTTTACCACTATACTTTTTCTTCACTTTTTCACGCTGTGCTTCTAGCTTTTTCTTATAACCCGGTTTCACTTTTTTCGGCTTTTTCACAACTTTTGTTGCCATAACCTCAAGTTCCGCGTTACCTTGCTTTTTACGATTTTTACGACGATGACGTGGTCCTAAATCTACCCACTCATCTCCTTTTAAATCTACGTGATGGAACTCAATGTTACGTTGCTTCTCTAAACGATCTAAAGCTTCTTCATCTGCTGGATGATATAGTGTTGCTGCAATACCAGAATAGCCGGCACGAGCTGTTCGGCCTACACGGTGAGTAAAGAAGTCTAAATCAGACGGAAGTTCGTAGTTAATTACGTGACTGATCCCTTCAATATCAATTCCACGTGCTGCTAAGTCAGTTGCTACAATGTATTGGAATTCTAAATCACGAATTTGCTTCATCATTTTTTTACGCTCACGCGGCGATAAGTCTCCGTGAATACGACCAACCTTTAAACCACGCTCTGCTAAACCATCTGCTACTTCATCAGCCATTTTCTTTGTATTTGTGAAGACGATTGCTAAATATGGCTGATATTGAAGTAACATATCTTTCACTAACGCAATTTTATTGCGATGTTTTGCTGGAATTAAATAGTGCTCTAAATTCACAGCTGTAACTTGTTTTGGATTGATATGAATATGTTCTGGATTTTCCATATATTTCTTCATGAATGGCTTTAACTTTTGTGGAATCGTAGCTGAGAATACAAGCATTTGTAAATTTTTTGGCATACGAGCCGCAATTTTATCTACATCATGAATGAACCCCATATCTAGCATTAAGTCCGCTTCATCAACAACAATAGCAGAAGCCTTATGCACAAATAAAGCTTGCTCTTCCACTAAATCTTTAATACGACCTGGCGTCCCTACAACGACGTGAGGTTGTGTTTTTAACTTCTCAATCGAACGTTGTTTATCTGTTCCTCCAATAAAGCAACGAGCTGTGATCATACGATCTTCTTCACAAAACTTTGTTAATTTCACGACCTCTTGGTGAATTTGCTGCGCTAACTCACGAGTTGGAGCTGTAATGACAAGCTGCACTTCTTCTTTACTCGCATCAATTCGGTTTAAAGTTGGAATTAAATACGCATGCGTCTTACCCGAACCTGTTTGAGATTGTCCAATAACACTAACTCCCTTTTTTACAACTGGGAAAATCTTTTGTTGAATTTCCGTAGGCTCTGAAAAACGTAATTCACGAATCGCATCTATTAAAAATGGTTTAAAATCATATTGTGTAAATGTTTGTTCTGTCATATGTTACACCTTCTTTCTTATTTCTACTGCGGTCACAAATCAGTCAAGTTAACATTATATCGAAATCCTGGCGTAAAATCTATCTTTAGTTTTTGTTTACAACGGAAAAGCACTCTTTTTACGACTGGTAGAGCTTTCATCCATACATTATCATAGTCATACAAAACACAAAGAAAGAAGAAAAAGACCAGTCTCATTTTACATAAGTTGTATAAGTTTTTTCAACTAACAACGAAAGTGGACTTTATGTATAATAACTAACCTTCTCCCTTACAATTGCATACTGTAGTGTATATACCTAATCTGAGAAAGGAGGATTTCTCTTATGTATCAGAACTCTCCTATACAGCCAATGCACATGCAGCAACAACCGCGTTATATGCCCTACCCTAATTATAGCATGCCACCATTTGTTCCAAAAAAGAAAGGTTTATTAGCAAAATTATTTAAAAAACATGACCCCGCAGCACCATTTATGCAAATGATGCCACCTTATAGACAGCTTAGTCAACACCCTTACATGCCATATCAACAACAGCCACAATATTTAGGTGGTCAACAAATGATGCAACAACCTCAAATGATGAGATCCGAGACTAAAATGATAAATCACAACGAAACAAGGGGAAGTGCAGAAGGCACTTCGAGCGGGATTGGTACCTTTTTCTCAAATTTAATTTCAAATCCAACCGGCATGTTAAACAACGTCGAAAAAGTTGTTCAAGTTGCCCAATCCGTTGGTCCAGTTGTCGAGCAATATACACCTCTCGTTCGTAGCATTCCAAGCTTAATGAAAATTTTCACGTCGAGCAATGATTCGGCAGAAGAAGCTACGGAAACGAAGCAAGATGTGACAGAAGAGCCTAAAAAAGAAAAAACTTCTGTAGCTCCTTCTCCTAAGGCTCCGACTAAGAAGAGGAAAAGAAAGAAGACACCTGTCACAGAAATAGAGGTAAAAGAAGAACCCATTGTAGCTCCTATTCCTACATCAAAGCCAAAATTATACGTATAACATTTCTTTGTCATCTGTCCTCTCCTCCTTTATAATGGTAAAAGGTTTACTTTACAAAACGATTCCTTGAATAAAGGAGAGGATTGATTTCATGAAGATTGTTAAAATTTCCCCTCGCGGCTACTGCTACGGAGTTGTCGATGCGATGGTTATCGCGCGCAATGCAGCGCTTGATAAAACATTACCAAGACCAATCTACATTTTAGGTATGATTGTGCATAACAAACACGTTACAGATGCATTTGAAGAAGATGGCATCATTACGTTAGATGGTCCAAACCGCTTAGAAATTTTAGAACAAATTGATTCTGGTACTGTTATCTTTACAGCACACGGTGTATCTCCAGAAGTAAAGAAACGTGCAAAAGAGAAGGGTTTAACAACCATTGATGCGACATGCCCAGATGTAACAAAAACACACGATTTAATTGCTGAGAAAAAAGAAGAAGGCTACCATATTATCTATATCGGAAAAAAGGGACATCCTGAACCTGAAGGTGCTGTTGGTATTGCTCCGGAGATTGTTCATCTCATCGAAAAAGCAGAAGACCTAGACACACTTGAAATTCCAACAGATAAAATTTTAGTAACAAACCAAACAACAATGAGCCAATGGGATGTACAGCTTATTATGGAAAAAATTCAAGAGAAATTCCCAACAGCTGAATTCCATAAAGAGATTTGCTTAGCAACACAAGTTCGTCAAGAAGCTGTTGCTAAACAAGCAGGCGTAGCTGACTTAACAATTGTTGTTGGCGATCCAAAAAGTAATAACTCTAACCGCTTAGCACAAGTATCACAAGAAATCGCAAGTACAACAGCGTACCGAATTGCGGACGTAAGTGAAATTCAGTTAGAATGGCTACAAGGCGTTGAAACAGTTGCAATTACAGCAGGCGCTTCAACTCCAACACCAATTACAAAAGAAGTAATTGCTTTCTTTGAGCAATATGATCCAATGAGTCCCGCTACTTGGGAGCGTAAACGAAAGGTTCCACTTCAAAAGATTTTACCACGTGTAAAACAAAAGAAATAAAAAAATCCGTTACTTCAAATTGAAGTAACGGATTTTTTTACATAAACGTAAATGGATCTGTATGGAGAATAGAAGCATGAATATTTACGGCTAATTTCTTCTCATCTACTTTTTGCTGCAATTGTTTTTGCACACCTTGTTTCATCACTTTTTCTACATTGTGACCTGGGTCTACAATATTTAATCCAAGCATCATTGCATCATGTGCAACATGATAGTACATATCACCTGTCACGTACACGTCTGCTCCTTTAAATTTCGCTTGATTTATATATTTATTTCCGTCCCCACCAAGGACGGCTACCTTTTTTACTGTATCATGTAATGCACCAACAACACGCACACCTTTTACATCAAGCGACACTTTTACATGCTCTGCAAATTGTTCTAACGTCATTTCATTTTTTAAATAACCAATTTTTCCAAGTCCTAATGTTTCTCCCTTATTCTCAAGCGGATAAACATCGTAAGCCACTTCTTCATACGGATGAGCAGCCACCATTGCTTTTATTACTTTACGTTGCAGTGAAGCAGGAATAATTGTTTCTATACGTACTTCTTGAACACTTTCTAACTGTCCTACTTGCCCGATATACGGGTTTGTCCCATCTTCAGGTCTGAATGTACCTGTGCCTTCGCTATTAAACGTACAATGGCTATAATTGCCGATATGACCTGCTCCTGAATTTCCAATCGCTGCTCTTACAGCATCAGCATGTGCAGCTGGAACAAACACAACTAATTTTTTCATTTCTTCTGCATACGTCGGCACTAATACTTCTGTTTTTTCTAGCTCTAATGCCTCTGCGAGTAAATCATTTACACCGCCTTTAGCAATATCTACATTCGTATGAGCTGCATAAATTGCAATATCTTGTTTTATACACTTCTCAATAATTCTGCCGTACGCTTGATCTGTTTGAATCGCCTTTAAAGGACGGAAAATAAGTGGGTGGTGAGCAATAATTAACTTTGCACCTTTTTCAATTGCTTCATCTACTACTTCTTCTGTCACATCCAAAGCAATTAATACGTTTTCAACCGATTTGTTTAATGCACCGATCTGCAAACCGACTTTATCACCTTCCATTGCTAAATGCTTCGGATACATACTTTCAAATAAAGTAATAATTTCATGCCCATTTGGAATTTTACTCACGCTAAAACCTCCTCTACCATGCGAATTTTATGCAATATTTCTTCTCTTTTCACTTTTGTTTCTTCTGTTTCTGTCGCACGTTCTAATTGCGCTAAAATATTTTTAAAGTTCTTCACTTCATTCGTCCACTTCTCAGCAAACACTTCGCTTTTTCCTTTCATTAAAAATGGACCCATTAAAAGCGCTTCTTCTTTTTGTATATTATAAGGACGAAGTGTATCTCCTCGTTCTCCAACTAATATTTCATAAATCTTTCCGTCTTCTTTTACGATTTTCTCTTTTATTAATTCCCAACCATTTTCAATAAACCATTCACGGATATGGTGAGCTGCGATGTTAGGTTGTAAAATTAAACGCGTAACACCTTCTAACTTTTCTTTGCCGTCTTCTAAAATATCGCGAATTAAAGCTCCGCCCATCCCAGCAATTGTAATGGCATCTACTTCTCCTGGTGAGATAACAGCTAGGCCACTCCCTTTACGTACATCAATTTTGTCTTTTAAACCACATTGTGCAACTGTAGCTTGCGCTGAGCAAAATGGACCTTCTACAACTTCTCCTGCTACCGCCTTTGATGCAATGCCTTGTAAAATTGCGTAACAAGGTAAATACGCATGATCAGATCCAATATCTGCAACTGTAGCACCAACTGGCACTTCAAGAACTACCTCTTCTAACCGTTTTGATAACTTTACTTCATTCATTCTCTTTAATTGCTCCTTCACTTTTCAGTCTTCCTTCATGATAATGAATTTACAGTAGTAGTTGCAAGGCTCAAAGCAATTTTTTATAAAAGAAAAAACCCTTTGGTTCTCCAAAGGGCATTTATGTATACGTTATTTTTTCTTCGCCAACCAATCAGCAACTTTCGACGCTTGTTCAGCTGGTACTAAACCAGGAGGCATACTCCCTTTTCCGTTAATAAGAATATCTTGGATTTCTTCTTTAGAAAGCTTGCTACCGATTTTTTGTAAGTTCGGTCCTGTCGCTCCTTGTAATTGGTCACCATGACAGCTTATACAACTTTGTTGTACAATTTCCTCAGGCGTTGCTGCTTGCGCTGATTTCCCCCCATTTTTCTCTGTCTCAGCTAGTTCTTTCGATTTATAAAGCCCTTCAAATGAAAATATGAACATACAAGCGATACCGATTACAGCAATAAGAGCAAATGGAATTAATGGATTGCGTTTCATTTTTCTCTTTCCCCCTCTATGTCCCTCAATAGTTTGATGATTCAGTCATTTATATTGTACTTGAAAACAACCTACCAGAAAAGACAAAACTGAAAGAATTGAAAAAACATTCTATTAATAAGATTTATCAGTTTTTATTTCTCAAGATTTTTTATTATGAAAATAGGCAATCATTCCTTATTGAAGTTCTCATTTTTTTGCTAAATCTCTTCTTTTCCCAACATAAATAGTTATATTATTCATATATTATTGTAAAGAATAAACGAAATTAATCGAAAAATCCAAAAATGAGCATTTGCAAATCAAAAGACAATTCTGTAAAATAAATTACAAGAATTGTAACCGCTACAAACAGCTATTTTTTAACAAAAGATAACAAAAAAAGTTTACTTCATAAATATGAAGTAAACTTTAAAGAACAGTCTATTCTAAGAAATCTTTCAGACGCTTGCTGCGGCTTGGGTGTCTTAATTTACGAAGCGCTTTTGCTTCAATTTGACGAATACGCTCTCTCGTTACGCCGAATACTTTCCCAACTTCTTCAAGCGTACGAGTTCGTCCATCATCTAAACCAAAACGAAGACGAAGTACATTTTCTTCACGATCTGTTAGCGTGTCTAATACATCTTCTAACTGCTCTTTTAACAGTTCATATGCTGCATGATCTGCCGGAGATGTAGCTTCTTGGTCTTCAATGAAGTCGCCTAAATGTGAATCATCTTCTTCACCAATTGGTGTTTCTAAAGAAACTGGCTCTTGTGCAATTTTTAAGATTTCACGCACTTTTTCAGGAGCAAGATCCATTTCTTCACCGATTTCTTCTGGAGATGGCTCGCGACCTAAGTCTTGTAATAATTGACGTTGTACACGAATTAGTTTGTTAATCGTTTCAACCATATGAACTGGAATACGAATCGTTCTTGCTTGGTCAGCAATTGCACGTGTAATCGCTTGACGAATCCACCACGTTGCATACGTACTAAATTTAAAGCCTTTTCGGTAATCAAATTTTTCAACAGCTTTAATTAGACCCATGTTTCCTTCTTGGATTAAGTCTAAGAATAACATACCGCGACCAACATAGCGTTTTGCAATACTTACTACAAGACGTAAGTTTGCTTCAGCAAGACGGCGTTTCGCTTCTTCGTCGCCTTCTTCAATACGCGTTGCAAGACGAATTTCTTCTTCGGCAGATAATAAATCAACGCGTCCAATTTCTTTTAAATACATACGAACAGGATCGTTAATTTTCACACCTGGTGGTACACTTAAATCATTTAAGTCGAATTCTTCTTCAGTCTTTGTTAGCTGATGAGTATTTGGATCTTCATCGCTGTCACCTACTAAATCGATTCCTTGTTCACCTAAATATTCATAGTATTCATCCATTTGGTCGGATTCGATATCGAATCCATTCATGCGTTCTGCAATCTCTTCATATGTAAGAACGCCACGTTTTTTTCCGAGCTCAGTAAGTTGTTCCTTTACTTGCTCAAGAGTCATTTCAGTTTCAATTTGTTTAGAACGAGCTGGTTTTTCAGCCATTTGTTCCCCTCCTAATGCGAGATACAAACAATCATTATAATAAATTTTTATCCAAAAAGCTATTTTCTTGCTTTTCGTTTTTGTAAAGCTTCTTGAATTAGCCTTGCAGCTGCTACATGATCTTCTTTCTCCACTTGCTTTAGCATAAACATATTTTCCATATGTTTTAACTTTTGCTTATGACGCTGCAATGCTTCAAGGTTACCTTGAAGTAATTCTTCCGTATACTCCGGATTAATCATTTCATCAGTTGAAATGTTCGTTACAATACTTTTCAAACTTTCATCAGTGAGCCAACTTAAAAAGTTTCCGACTGAAGGTTCATTTCCCTTTTCATAATATGCGTATAACTCATATAAAATCCCTTTATGTTCTTCTGTATGAAAATCTTCTATATGTGACTCTATACGTGAAGCAACGTCTGTACTTTGCAACATATGATAAATGAGCTCTCTTTCCGCTCTTTCAAATCCAGAAAATTTTGGCTTAGCATGAACAAATTGAGAAGGCTGTGAAATTTGTTTCGTTTGTTTTTGCTGTATCTTTTGTTCTTTGCGATATTGGTGCAATTGCTTTAAAAGTGTTTCCATTGAGTAAGCAAACTCTTGTGATAGTGATTTCAAATACGATTCAGCCTGCATCGCATCTTGCAATAACGCCAACTCTTTCAAAACACTTTTGACGTAAACTTCTTTGCTCGACTCATCTTGCAAATTTTTCCCTAAACGAAGGTAATTTATTTTAAATCCTATAAAACTGATGCTTGCATTGACGAGCCTTTCAAAAGCCACTGTTCCATGTTGTTGCACGTAATCATCGGGATCCAGCTTATCGGGCATTGCAACCACTTTAACTTCACAACCGACTTTCCGTAACAGTTGTCCCGCTTTCATCGTTGCTTCTTGTCCAGCTTTATCACCATCATAGCAAAGAACAACAGTTTCAACATTACGCCGCAGAAGTTTTGCCTGATTTTCGGTTAGAGCAGTCCCCATTGTTGCAATGGACTCTCCAATACCACTTTTTACAGCTGCTAATACATCCGCATATCCTTCGAAAAGAACAACCCGTCCTTTTTTTCGGATAAACGCTCGTGCCTCATGAAAGTTATACAATATTTTACTTTTTTGGAAAATCATCGTTTCGGGGCTATTTAAATATTTCGGAGTATCGTCTCCTAATGCCCGCCCACTAAATGCAGCTACTTTTCCTTGTAAAGTATGAATCGGAAACATAATCCGTCCGCGGAAACGATCGTGGTAACTACCATCTTTTTCGCTACGAATAAGCAAGCCTGCTTGTTCCATAACCGATAATGAAAAACCTCGTTTTTGCAAAATTTTCGCTGCTGCATCCCAGAATGGTGTTGCATAACCAATCTCAAATTTTGCAATCATTTCTTCTGTAATACCTCGATTTAGTAAATAGGAAAGTGCCTCTTTTCCTTCTTCTGTATTTACTAAAAGATGGTGATAGTATTTTTTCAGTAGCTCATGAGCTTGTAACATAATGACACTATCATCAGATATGTCCTCTTTTTGTTCTTGTACCGGCGCATAGTCAGCAACTTGAATACCGTTTCTCTCACCAAGTTTTTGGACCGCTTCTGTAAAAGAAAGCCCATCCATCTTCATAAGGAAAGAAAATACGTTTCCTCCCTCTCCACATCCGAAGCAATGAAAAATTTGCTTATCTGAGGAAACAGAAAATGACGGTGAATTTTCACCATGAAACGGGCAAAGACCAAAATAATTTCGCCCTTGCTTTTTAAGTTGAACATACTCGCCAATCACTTCTACAATATCAGATGATGTGCGAATTTGTTCTACAACTGCCTCAGGAATTCTGTTCCCCATTCATTCCATCTCCGTGTCGTGTTTTGTATTCGATACAAATTAAAAGATTCCTTTATTATTCGACAATATTTTTTCTAAATTTGACAAAAAATATTGTCTATCTTGCTTAGAAAACGCTTTGGGACCTTTCGTAAATGTCCCTTGCCTGCGTAATTTCGCAGATACATACCGATTATATAAAATTGTATCCATACGATCTTCTGTCACCGTCGTACCGCGTGGAGTAAGGACATATACCCCTTTTTGTACGAGAAGCCCAGCAAGGCCCATATCCTGCGTGATAACGAGATCTGCTTTTTTCGCTTCCTTGTAGATATAAAAATCTACTTCATCTTGTTCAGAATCTACGTATATCCAATTCCCTTCCTGTCTTCTTGACTGGTGAGCGTAGGATGCGATAAAAAAAATCTCTACATGAAATTTTGCGCCGACTTGCACAATTTCATCCTTCACAGGACATGCATCTGCATCAACAAAAATCTTACTGATGTTTTGCATATTTCTCTATTCTACATCCCTTCTGCGAATCCTTCTTAATGTGCATTTCTTATTCAGATTTTTGTCGATTTTACGTAAAAGTATGCCTTTTCCGTAAACCCTATCCTTATTGTATTCTGAAAAATTAAAGTCTAAACGTAAAATACACGTTTTATCACAATTTTTTATTATAATATATTTTTTAAAGGTTGGCTACATCACTTTAGAATTTTCTCATATCATTAAAAAAGCACATTCACCATTGGTAAATGCGCTAAAACATTTTCTGGTTTTGCACAGCATTGACGATGATATTTGCCGTTTCTTCAATCGCCTTATTTGATACATCAATAACTTGGCAATCAATTTTACTTACAACGCGCTCAAAATGTTTCATTTCCTCTTCAATACGGTTAATATTCGCATAACTTGCTCCGTCACTTAATCCTAATGATTTTAAACGCTCTTTACGAATATGATTTAACTTTTCTGGCGTAATCTTCAGACCAAAGCATTTTTCTTTTGGAACAAGGTATAGCTCTTCAGGTGGATCCACTTCTGGTACAAGCGGTACGTTTGCTACTTTCAAACGTTTATTATGTGCTAAGTATTGTGAAAGTGGTGTTTTTGATGTACGTGATACACCGATTAAAACAATATCTGCTTTTAAAATACCACGTGCGTCTCTGCCGTCATCATATTTTACCGCAAATTCAATTGCTTCAATCTTCTTAAAGTATTCTTCATCTAACTTACGAACAATACCAGGCTCATACCTTGGCACTTGTCCTGTAATCTCTTCAATTTGATCAATAAGAGGACCAATAATATCATAAGCCTCTACACCTTCTTTTGCGGACTCTTCAAGCAAATAACGACGCATTTCAGGCTTTACTAATGTAAAACAAATTAGTCCATTATTACTCTTCGCAATAGAAATTACTTCCTTTAATGTACCCGTATCTTCTACATATGGAACACGTCTAATATCGAGAGCAAATGGAAACTGTCCCATCGCTGCTCGAACAACTAAATCCGCCGTTTCTCCAACCGAATCGGACACGACATATACGATTTTATTATTCATTGCACTACCTCACTTTGCACAAATTACAATCATTCATGGTTCACTAAATTTACAAATGCACGCGTAATATTTGTTTTTGTAATTCGGCCAATAACTTCTAATCCTTGCTTTGTGTCTTTCACAACAGGAACAGCATCAATCTGCTTTTCTATTAAATTCATGGCAACGTCATACAAACGATCCTCTCTGCGGCACATCGTAATATTAGGCATCCTTGTCATAATGATATTTACTGGTAACGACGTTAAATCCTGCTTCCCTAAACTCGCTCTTAACAAATCTTTTCGAGAAACAACCCCAACTAATAACGTATTTTCCTCTACGACAAACAACGTGCCAATATCTTCTAAAAACATCGTACAAATGGCATCATATACAGAAACATTTTTATCGATCACAACTGGCCTAGATTGATAATCTTGCACTTTAATTTTTTTAACAGCCTCTGATAATAACTGACCACCAGTTTTTCCTGTATAAAAATATCCTACACGCGGACGAGCTTCTAAATAACCCGCCATCGTTAAAATTGCTAAATCCGGACGAAGTGTTGCTCTCGTTAAATTTAACTGATCTGCGATTGCTTCCCCTGTAATTGGACCATTATCTTTTACGATTTGAATAATATGTTCTTGACGTTTATTCAGTTCTATCGGAATCACCACCTTTATTGCACAACAAAAAAGTTATACTATCTTTTAAATATTATATACTAAATGCATGAAAATTGAAAAACTGTCATACATTTTTCTTTTTCCAATCGAGAAAAACACCTTACTATATAAATACAAGTTAAAAAACTCTCCCCTTCCTTTTCGATAGAAGGGTGGGTTCCTCCATGTGCAGTAGCGGTCAGTGCCTTTTCCTACCGGGCGCCGAATTACAACAAATGGATGAAGTGAGTACGTTTGCCATTCTTATATACGTGGCAGCTATTTTAGTCGTAAACAGTCAAGTTGGAAATATATACTTCTTTGCTTCACCAAATTTCACGACAAGCAAAATAGATTTATATAAAGTGCAACTTCACTCAGTATGTAAAAAGGACCAACTTAGGTCCTCATTATATTTTAAATTTGTCGAGTTGGCTAAGAAAACGCCTTGATTTTAAGTATATTCCACAATATTCATCATAATACATGTTTAACACCGTACTCATTTGCTTCTTTGTTTCATCTTTTACTGATACATTCCCAAGCCTTCCTAAGTCAAAGTGATAAAATAAACGAAGTAACTTGTGAACAGCTTCTCCAACAGGAATAGCATGCGAGTCTTGTGGCGCATGTTGTTTACACAGAAAACCGCCTTCTCGAACAGAGAAGGCGACAAATTCTGTTTCTTGGCGACAAATTGCACATGTATCAAAGTATGGATGGAGACCTAATACCGGCAGCATTTTTGTTTGATAAATTAATGCTAGCACTTCAGGATCCGTTCCTTCACTCATATAATGCAATGTCTGGTTCAACATTTCAAATAAATATGGATTATGCTTTTTATCTTCTGTTGATTTATCAGTTAATTCGACAATAAATGTCGCATATGCAGTTAAAAATATATCTTCACGAATTTCTTTCATAGAAGAAATAATCTCTCCCTGCTGCAATGTTCCTAATCCAGACCCCATTTGAATGAGAAAATGACCGTGAGTTAATAACTGTGAAATAGATGAAAGCCTACTTTTCGGCTTTTTTGCTCCTCTAGCCATTGCGCTCACTTTACCAAATTCCCGAGAGAATATCGTTACAATTTTATTTGTTTCTCCATAATCTGTTGTCCGAATTACAATTCCCTCAATTTTTTGAAACATGTTCGTCACCATCCAAGGTTTGAACAAAATGGGTCAAGAAATTGGAGAGTCTAGATGCGCTAGCTCTTCATCATGTTGGTCCATCTCATCTTGCATGTCTTTTTCCATTTCTTTTAAAAGTAAATACGTTTCAACACTTCCAGTTTTAGAAAAAAACTTCCAGGTAAAATCTAACATAAGAATCCACCTTTCTCAATAAGCATAGCATGTAATCCAATTTCTTTTGTTGTTATTAAAATGACCCATTTTGCCCGTTTTCATGTGAGAAATTTTTTGCTAATTCTCACCTTTTTAACAGATGCTTTATATTCTTATCTGTAAGAAGTCAATCTTACATGTACTCATCTTCACGGAAACCAAGATCGCGTAGCTGAGACATCTTATTGCGCCAATCCTTTTGTACTTTTACCCAGACTTCTAAAAACACTCTAGATCCTAGCAGCGCTTCAATATCCATACGTGCTCTTTTTCCAACTTCTTTTAACATCTTACCTTGCTTTCCAATTACAATCCCTTTTTGGGAAGCTCGTTCTACAACAACTGTTGCATTTACATAAACCGCACCGTTTTCACGCTTTTGAATCGCATCAATTACGACAGCAACAGAGTGTGGTACTTCTTCGCGCGTTAAATGTAACACTTTTTCACGAATTAGCTCAGCAATAATAAAACGCTCAGGATGATCCGTCACTTGGTTTTCTGGATAGTACTGTGGCCCTTCTGGTAAATACTTTTTAATTGCACCAATTAAAGAGTCAATATTATTCCCCTCTAATGCGGAAATTGGTACAATCTCTGCAAAATTATATAATGTACGATATTTATCGATAAGCATTAATAGCTCGTCTGGGTGAATTTGATCAATTTTATTAATCACTAAAAATACAGGTTGCTTCGTCTCTTGCAACTTTTCAATAATAAATTCTTCACCACGTCCAAAACCCTCTTCTGCATTCACCATAAACAACACAATATCAACTTCTTTTAACGTTGTTTGGGCCATTTTCACCATAAAGTCACCAAGTTTGTGCTTCGGTTTATGTATACCAGGCGTATCAATAAAAACAACTTGCGCATCATTTTCTGTATATACACCTTGAATTTTATTACGTGTTGTTTGCGGCTTATCACTCATAATCGCAATCTTTTGACCGATAATACGATTTAAAAACGTTGATTTCCCAACATTAGGTCGTCCAATAATAGAAACGAACCCTGATTTAAAACCTTCTCTATTCATGTAAATCCTCCGCTAAAAATGCTCCAGGTAACAGCTCTCCTACTGTCGTTTCTTGCATGTCACCTTGTAAGTTTGATAAATATACTTTCGTATGAGGTTGACAAAGTTCAACCATCACTTGTCTACATGCACCACATGGCGGTACAGGACGCTTTGTATCTGCTACTACAGCAATTGCTGCAAATTGTTTGTCACCTTCAGAAATTGCTTTAAATAAAGCTGTTCGTTCTGCACAGTTGCACAGACCGTATGAAGCATTCTCTACATTACAACCACGGTATAACTTTCCATCTTCCGTTAACAACGCCGCACCTACCCCAAACTTAGAGTATGGTACATATGCTTGTTTACGCGCTTCAATTGCTTCTTGAATTAATTCTTTGCTGTTCATATTTCCCGCTTCCTTTCCACTCGCAATATAGAAAGATAATAATCTTTGGAATGCAACTATACCATATAAGGCAAGAAGATAATAGCACCAATTATAACAGCGATACAAGAAAAGAATAATACGACTCCAGCTGCAACATCCTTTGCAACTTTAGCAAGAGGATGAAACTCCGATGTACTTAAGTCTACCGTTTTTTCAATTGCTGTATTCACCATCTCTAAGCTAATAACAATTCCAATTGTCAGTAATAGTATGAGCCACTCCACCGTCGTAATGTGAAAATAAAAACCTGCGCTAATAACAAAAAGTGCTGCTACAAAGTGAATTTTTACATTCCGCTCATAAAGAACAGCAAAAAGAATTCCCGCTAACGCACATCGAAAACTATTTATAAGTTTTCCTTTTTTCATCTCGCTAATCCGAAAGCATCTAAAATTTCTTTTTGCTTCCCAAACATCACTTGTTCGTCTTCTTCGGTCATATGATCATAACCAAGTAGATGCAAGAAACCATGTACTGTTAAAAATCCAAGTTCACGCTCAAAAGAGTGTGCATATTCCTCTGCCTGTTCTTTTGTTCTTGGAATAGAGATAATTAAGTCTCCTAACATACGCGGCATATCAGTACCGACAATTTCCATTTCACCTTCTCCCATATCTTCTAGGGCAAACGAAATGACATCCGTTGGTTGATCCTTACCGCGATATTCACGATTAATTTCTCTAATTCGGTCATTATCAACAAATGTAATAGAAAGCTCAGCTCCCGCTTCTACGCCTTCTGCTTTTGCCGCGCTCTCTATTAAACTTCTCATCATATCCATATGAACTTGCTCTACAACTTCTGTTTCATCAATAAAATCAATAATTAAACTCATTCTTTCACCTTTTCTTCTGATAATTTCGGATACGTAATACGTGAATGAAAAATTCCATTTAACGTTTCACATAATGTTCTACCAACGATTTGTAATTCCTTAAACGTTAAATTACATTCACTAAACTGCTCATCTTGCAGACGATCCTTTATAATACTTTGAACAAGATGATTAATCTGCTGTGGCGTTGGCGCGTTCATTGAACGAACTGCAGCTTCTACACTATCAGCGATTCCAACAATAGCTGATTCCTTTGAAGTTGCCTTCGAACCAGGATAACGGAACATCTCTTCCGTATATTTATCTTTATCTTCTTTAATCGCTTTATAATAAAAATATTTTAACAATGTCGTTCCATGATGCTGTCCAGCAATATCAACAATTTCCTGCGGCATATGATATTCTTCTAACATTTTCACGCCATCTGTCACATGAGCAATAATAATATCCCGACTTGTTTCAGGGTCTAGTTTATCGTGTGGGTTTGGAATTCCCATTTGGTTTTCAATAAAGAAATGCGGCTGAACCGTTTTCCCAATGTCATGATAATATGCACCAACCCTTGCTAATAATCCATTAGCTCCTACAGCTTCACATGCAGCTTCAGATAAGTTTGCAACCATAACACTATGATGATACGTTCCTGGCGCTTCTAATAAGATTTTGCGTAACAACGGGTGATTCGGACTAGAGAGTTCCATTAACTTCATACTAGAAACTAAGCCGAGTCCACTCTCTAAATACGGTAAAATACCCATTGCCAACACAGATGAAACAATACCAGACGCCGCTGCCATTAATAAGTGTAACCCAATTTCCATCAATGAAAAATTACCATTTCGAAGCAACAACAACCCTGTTAGTACGACAACATTTAAACTTGAAACAAGAATTCCAGCTTGCAAAATCATCGTACGGCGATTTTTTTCCTTTAAAAAGACATTTACCGACAAAGCACTTAATAAAACATAAATCCCAATCGAATAATTGAGCGTACTTGTTACGCCTTCATTAAACATAATACTACTACACACAGAGAAAATAACACTTGTGATGAAAACGAAGCGATCTCCAATCATTAACTTTACGAGAATCGTCCCCATCGCAACGGGTACAACATACGCGATACCTGTGTATTCTAACTTTTGAAACAGGCTAATAACCTTCATTAAAACAATTGTAATCGCAACAATCGTTGTATAGGCTAAAACATAAGGCTTCTCTTCTCTTTTTAATTTTAAAAACGGAACGAATTGTTTATGCATAAAGAATAAGAGCACACCAATCACAATAGATAATCCAAAAAATGGCTGGAATGTATTATTTTGTTCTAACAGTCCAACAAGTTTTAATTGTTCATACACTTCCCTTGTAATGGTATCTCCTTCTTTTACAAGAATTTGTCCTTGTAAAATATAAACAGGAGCAACTGCATCTTGAGCCAATTGTTTTCGCTCTTTCGTAGCATTAGAGTCATAAAAGTAGTTTGGAACAATCGCATATTGTCCAAGTGCAATAATTGCTTCTCGCAAGCCATTGCTTACATTTACATTTCGAAGTTCTTCAGCCAATCTTTCCTCTGCCTCTTGCTCCTCATTCATTTTAATATGTTCACTCATCAAATTATTAATAGCAGTTACAGTTGAATTTTTGGCAATATCAAGTTGCTCTGGCGTTGCATTTAAAAACTCCAATAGCACCTCGTCTGATAAACTGCGCGTCAAATCACCTGGCAATTTCTTTTTTAATTTTTCTAACCGTTCAGCAGAAGATGCTTTATGTTCTCCTTCAGTTGTTTCAGCATCCACTTCACCTATCGCATCAAAGACTGAATTTACGACATCTATTCGATTTTGTTTCCACTCACTTTGATATGTATACTGATCTTCCACTTTTTGAGCGGCTTCTCTTTTTTTCTTTTCCGTTGTTACTTTATCCTCAATTTTAATAGGAGAGTGGATGGTTTGATCCGAAATAGATAACATTTTCACATTTAACTGTTCCGGTTTCACATTGTTCATCAACGCAAAAAATAATACTGCTCCTAATAAAAGATAAGAAATCCAGCTTAATTTTTTCGAATGTTGTGTGCTACGAAACCACTTAGCAACTTCTTGAGACCTTGACATGATTCCAATCTCTTCTCCTCTCTAGACTTAAGGTGAAACTTTGTTTACCCGCTCATCATACATTGCAATGAATATAAGAATAAAAATCGCCATGCAAAACCTTTCCACCTTTTATGATAGTAAAAAAAAAGGTATTCGCCAACCCTTTCCAATTATATCTAGTGAAATATAAAAAGAAATGATCCTTATAATTAGGATCATTCCACTTTATCATATGCTGCAATAATACGCTGCACTAGAGGGTGACGCACAACATCCGATTGCTCAAGTGTAATGAACGAAAGACCTTGCACTCCCGATAGTACTGATGCTGCAACAGAAAGGCCAGATTTCACACCTTTTGGTAAATCTACTTGTGATGGGTCACCTGTAACAACCATTTTGGAGCTAAATCCAAGGCGCGTTAAGAACATTTTGATTTGTGCACTTGTTGTATTTTGTGCTTCATCTAAAATGACAAACGAATCATCTAATGTTCTCCCCCTCATATAAGCAAGCGGAGCAATTTCAATCGTACCACGCTCCATCATTCTCTCCGTATATTCTTGTCCTAGCACATCATGAAGTGCGTCATAGAGCGGACGTAAATACGGATCTACTTTTTCCTTCAAGTCACCGGGCAAGAAACCTAAGCTTTCACCAGCTTCAACTGCTGGTCTTGTTAAAATAATCTTTTTTACATGTCCATTTTTCAAAGCTTTCACAGCCATTACAACCGCTAAGTACGTTTTCCCCGTACCAGCAGGACCTATTCCAAATACAATATCATTTCTTTTCATTGCATGAATATATTGACGCTGTCCGATTGTTTTTACATGAATCGGTTTTCCTTTCACCGTCTTATACACTTCTTCTTCATATAACTCTTCAAACTGATTAATTTTCCCTTGTTGCCCTAGCTGCACTGCATAGACAACATCTCTTTCTTTAATAGATACCCCTTTACGAATCACAACAAGAAGCTGCTGTAAAATATTTTCTACAAGCGCAACCGCTTCGTCCGCCCCTGATACTCGGACAGATTCACCACGCGTCACAATTGATACATTAAGTTCTTGTTCAATCACTTTTAAATGCGTATCATTTACTCCAAACAGAGCAATTGCTTCGTTAGGATTCTCTAATTGTTGATTCATCTCTACTAATTCTTCTGCCATCACTCAATCTCCTTGAATATCGGATTCAGATATAAGCTGAGGTGTTGCGATATTTTCAACCACTGTATAATGAATTGATAACTTCAACTTTCCACCTTCAACCTCTTTACGTAAAATCTTATCATTAACAATCATAGCATGTTCATCCAATTTTTTCTTTAATTCTTTTTCTCCTACTTCTCTTGCTACTTTCATTGCTTGTTTTTCAGTATAGTGCCGATTTGCTTCCTCTTCTTCTCTTACAATCTTTTTCTCATATGAAATTGGTAATGTCATACCAAATAATTTCACATCATGTTTTATTGCTTCAGCTTTAGACTGCTTATACTTATCATGCTGAAATCCCCATATTTTTATTTTTCCACTTCCAACATGTAAATAATGCTCATTATATGAGTTTCCGGTGTATACTTGAAATGTCGTTTCTAGTGGAAGCTCCACTTCAGACTTGTACCATGTTTCTCCAAAGACAACTCCTTTTGCAGAAACAATCGTCGGATCATCTTCTTGTCCAAATGAACCGGACACAAGAAGGTCTCCTTTCTGCACATAGTCATTTCGCATCACGACCGGCTTTCCCCTTTCAACAAACACTCTTGTAATAACAGCTTCTTTTTTCGCTATTAAATTTTGCGGCTTCTCTTCAACTTCTTTTTTCGGTTCATTTTTTTCAACAATTTCAAAATGATATGTTGTCCCCTTTACTTCTAAACCAACCCATGTAATCGCATTAATATTATCAGTTAAATGCTTTTGGATATCTTCTACGTTCGGAACTCGAAACTGAAGTTGTCCTTTCTTTATTCCCATTTTGTCCAATTCTTTCATTAAAATATATTCTGTCTCTGGTTTTGCACCAGAAATTTCGATTTTCCAAACCATATTTGATAAAACAATCATGCTAATAAAAAAGAAAAGAAACCCAATTAAAAACCCGCTATTACGTAAAAGGCGTTTATTCCAAAACGGAACACCATACCGCCCGACAAAGTATAAATCGCATTCATGTTTCCGATAAATTATTCGTAATCGCTTTATATCTCGGAGTGATACATAAAATACAATCGTCTCATCATTTATTTTTTTTACATCCCAAACAAATAATTGACGCCGAACACATTCATTAATAAACCTCTCTACTCCTTGCCCTTCAATTCGAACTTTTACATACCCAAGCACATTTACAAACCATTGATTTTTCATATCTTACCCCACGACCTTTCTAAAAAAGGCGCATACCATTATGCACCTTTTTTACTTTCCCATTGGTTATTTACAAGCAATAAGACTCCATCATCTACTCACTTTCTAAAAACAACACTTGTTCAATTGTCCCTTCTAACAGAAGTTCTTCTGGAAAAATCGTTTTAATAACAAATGAATCACCCTTGATGAGTAATTGTCCATGTTTTAGTAAAAGGCGTACCTCTTTATCTGAGAATGCTAACAATCCACGATGGTTTTCTATGTAAATGTGCACTTGCCCAACAAGTGTAATGCGCGGCAAGTCCATCAATACGTCTGCAGGTAGGTCTATTTGTTTTGTAAGCCAATTTTTCATTTGCTGTAGCCTTTTCATTTAAGACCCCCCTCTCATCTCATATGTATGAAAAAGGAGCTTGTAATATCACGTCCACATGCAAAAAAGCATAAAAAAACGTCTCATAGTATATGAGACGTTTTTTTATGCTAATAGCTGTGAAACAAGCTTGTTGACTTGTGAACCATCTGCTTTGCCTTTTACTTTCGGCATAACAGCACTCATCACTTTGCCCATATCAGCTTTAGAAGCTGCACCAACTTCAGAGATTACTTGCTTAATAACAGCAGCTAATTCTTCTTCCGTTAGTTGCTCTGGTAAATACGTTTCTAAAATCTGAATTTCACTTTTCAGTTTATCAACAAGGTCTTCACGACCCGCTTTTTTAAATTCAAGGAGGGAGTCCTTACGCTGTTTTACTTCACGAGTTAAAACTGTTAATTCCTCATCTTCTTCAAGAGAGTGTTGTAGTTTAATTTCTTCATTTTGCAAAGCAGCTTTAACCATACGAATGATGGTTAACTTTTCTTTTTGTTTATTCTTCATCGCTTGTTTCATATCATCGTTTAAACGACCGAGAAGACTCATAACTTACACCCTCTCTTAGAATTTACGCTTTCTTGCCGCTTCAGATTTCTTCTTACGCTTTACGCTTGGCTTTTCGTAGAACTCGCGTTTTCTTGCCTCAGCAAGCGTACCAGCTTTAGAAGTTGATCTTTTAAAACGGCGAAGTGCATCCTCCAAAGACTCGTTTTTACGAACGACTGTTTTTGACATTCTCTTTCCCTCCCTCCGAAACATCCACTTACATCCTAAATTCAGCATGCTAAAAAAGAGAAATTCCTCAGCATGTCTTTTACGATTATAATACATTTTAGCACTCAAGGTCAACTATTTGACAGAAGAAAAGAAGAGCAATCGCCCTTCTTTTTTTCTTTTTTTATGCAAATTCCCCATAAAATTCACTCTGAATCGAGCTAACTTGGACTAAAATGTTCGCTTTCAGCCCTAGAACGGTCCCTCGTGTCTAAGAACCTTCCGCACGAGAAAGTAAAGAATACTTTCTGCACGGAAGAACCTTACCCAATCAGGACTAAACGGGGCACTTTCGCTTTTAGATTAATAATCAGTTGTTGCTGTTTTTCCACTTACTAGTGCTACACCAGAACTTGTACCGATACGTGTTGCACCAGCTTCTACCATTGCATCCATACCTTGTTCGTCACGAACACCACCAGATGCTTTTACGCCGATTTCTGGACCTACTGTTTTTCTCATTAGTGCTACGTCTTCTACTGTTGCGCCACCAGTTGAGAAACCAGTTGATGTTTTCACGAAATCAACACCAGCTTTTACAGATAGTTCACAAGCACGAACTTTTTCTTCTTCTGTTAATAGGCATGTTTCAATAATAATTTTTACAAGAGCTTTTCCTTTTGCAGCTTCTACAACCGCACGAACGTCGCGCTCTACTAGCTCATCATTTTTATCTTTTAATGCACCGATGTTGATTACCATATCAACTTCTGTTGCACCTTTTTCAATTGCATCTTTCGTTTCAAATGCTTTTACTTCTGGCGTGTTTGCTCCAAGAGGGAAACCAATTACAGTACAAACTTTTACGTCTGTTCCTTTTAATAATTCAGCTGCTGTTTCAATCCAAGTTGGGTTTACACATACAGAGGCGAAGTCATGTTGCTTTGCTTCTTCACATAGAGTAACGATTGCTTCTTTTTTTGTATCTTGTTTTAATAACGTATGATCAATTAATTTTGCATAATTCATTAGAATTTTGCCCCTTTCTTATTCGTACCATTATACTTCCACTCATCAGTTGTCTGACAACTGGAACCGTTAGCATTATAACATAAAATACATACTTTTCATATCTTAACTTCTCCATCATATAAAAAAGCATGCAAAACAGTTTGCATGCTTTTCCCCACATTATCAGGCTAACACTCATTAGGGATGAGTGCAGTTTCACTTTATTATGCGCTCGCTGATTCTGCTTCCTGCACATCATCTAGCACACGAACAAATTGCGCTTCGCAATATGGATAACCCGCTTTTGTGATTTTCACCTTAATTAATTTCCCGATTAATTCTTCTGATCCTTCAAAAACAACTTTTAAATAGTTATCTGTATAACCTACAAATAACCCTTCACGATCGCCATCTTTAAACGGTTCTTCTGGAATAATTTCAAGAACTTCACCTTCAAATGCCGATGCATACTCTTTCGCTAACTGATCAGATAAAGCGATTAAACGGTGTACACGTTCGTTTTTAATATTTTCATCAACTTGATCGTCCATGCGTGCTGCTGGTGTTCCTGTACGTTTTGAATACGGGAATACGTGCAATTCAGAGAAACGATTGTCTTTAATGAAATTGAACGTTTCCATAAATTCTTCCTCTGTTTCACCAGGGAAACCAACGATAACGTCAGATGTAATTGCAAGTCCTGGCAAAGCTTCTTTTAAGCGATCTAATCGCTCTTGGAAGAATTCCATCGTATATTTACGACGCATACGTTTTAATACTGTATTTGAACCCGACTGAAGCGGAATGTGCAAGTGACGAACAACTACTTTTGAGTTACGTAGCACTTCAATTACTTCATCTGTAATTTGACTCGCTTCAATTGAAGAAATACGAAGACGCTTTAAACCCTTTACTTCCGCTTCCATATCGCGAAGTAAGCCTGCTAAATTATAATCTTTAATATCTTCACCGTATCCACCTGTATGAATACCCGTTAAGACGATTTCTTTATAACCCGCATCTACTAATTGCTGCGCTTGACGAATAACTTCTTTTCCATCACGAGAACGCATTAAACCACGTGCCCACGGGATAATACAGAATGTACAGAAGTTATTGCAGCCTTCTTGAATCTTTAATGATGCACGAGTACGGTCTGTAAAGTACGGTACATCTAACTCTTCATATACACGCGTTTTCATAATGTTACGAACCGCATTAATTGGTTGACGCTCTTGTCGATATTCTTCAATATATCCAAGCATCTTCTCACGGTCTTGCGTACCAACAACAATATCCACACCTGGAATTGCCATAATTTCCGCTGGAGATGTTTGTGCATAACACCCTGTTACACAAATAACCGCATCTGGATTTTGACGAACTGCACGACGAATTACTTGTCGACTTTTCTTATCCCCTGTATTCGTAACTGTACATGTATTAATGACATATACATCCGCTTTCTTTTCATACTCAACACGCTCATATCCACCTTGTTTAAACAATTGCCAAATCGCTTCTGTTTCGTAGTGGTTTACTTTACAACCTAACGTATGAAACGCAACCGTTGCCACTATGATCACCTCATTAATTCAAAATGATAGGACGTAGCACTTAACGCATATAAAGGTGCTGTTTCTGTCCTTAAAATCCTCGGTCCTAAACTACATGGTACAAATATATGTTCACAAAGAGCCCGAACTTCTTCTGTCGCTAGACCACCTTCTGGGCCAAATACGATGAGTACCTTTTGTCCATGCTCTAGCTTCGCTAATGCTTTCGCAAAATTTGATGCTTCACCTTGCTTTGCTTCTTCTTCATACGCAACAAGACATACATCATATTCTTTACTCATTGTTAGAAGTTGTTTGAAAGTTACAGGAGCATGTACAGTAGGAACTTCACTACGATGTGACTGCTCTGCTGCCTCTTTTACGATTTTTCTAAAACGCTCTACCTTTTTATCTGCCTTTTTTGCATCCCACTTCACAATAGAACGTGAAGCTTGAAATGGTAAGAATGCGGACGCCCCAAGCTCAGTTCCCTTTTGAAAAATCAACTCTAGCTTGTCTCCTTTAGGCAGTCCACTTGCAATTGTAACAAATACTGGCAGTTCATTCGACATCTCTACCCATTTTACAATAGTCGTATTCACAAAATCACTGGTAATTTCAGCAATTGTACATACCGCTGTTTTTCCATTTACACAGCAGTAAATTTCATCGCCAACCGCCATACGCATCACCCTTGCGATGTGATGTACGTCGTCTCCGACAATACGAATCGAATCTTCATTTACATATTGTTCTTCTACAAAATAACGTTGCATTCAATCACCTTCATTACTATCACCTTATATAGGTGATACAATATGATTTTTACTGAACAAACGGCAAGTCTCTCACTATATAGCGAGAGACTTCCCCATTTATTATAACGATAAAGTATTATGCATTACGAGCAATAATTGCTACCCAATCTTCCATACGTAATACTTCTTCAATTTTAAATCCCGCTGCTTTTAATGCATCGCAAATAACTTCTTCTTTCGCACCAATAATACCTGACGTAATGAAAAGACCGTTCTTTTTTACAACTTTTGCAGCGTCTTCGGGGAACATTAAAATAATTTCCGCAAGTAAGTTCGCAACAATTAAATCAACAGGCCCTTCAATGCCTTCTAGCAGACTGTTTTGACCTACAGTTACAACATCGTCAGTTTTATTTAGCTCGATGTTCATTTTCGCACTTTCAACCGCAACGGGATCTAAGTCATAAGCCTCTACAGAGGATGCACCTAGCTTCGCAGCAGCAATACTTAATACACCTGATCCTGTTCCAACATCAATGACTGTATCTCCAGGTTGAACGGTTTTCTCAAGTGCTTGAATACACATAAATGTCGTTGGATGTGTTCCTGTGCCAAAAGCCATACCTGGATCTAATTCAATAATTTTCTCATCTTCAGACGAAGGTGTATACTCTTCCCAAGTTGGCACAATTGTAAATGTATCAGAAATTTTTACAGGATGATAATACTTTTTCCAAGCAGTCGCCCAATCTTCTTCATCAACTTCTCCCACTGACACAGTAGCAGTTCCAATGTTAATTCCGTAAGATGGCAATGCATCAATCGCTACTTTTACACTCGCAATTTTCTCATCTAACTCATCATTTTTTGGAAAATATGCTTTTACTAGCACACCTTCTGATGGGTATTCAGCTGGATTTAACGCGTAAATTTCACCGAACTGTTGTTCACGCTGTTTCGTTAGTTCTGCTGGATCTTCAATCGCAACACCACTTGCGCCTGCTTCATGTAAAATATGCGATACCGCTTCTACTGCTTCTTCTGTTGTATGAATACTAACCTCTGACCACTTCACAATTTACCAACTCCATTTTTTATTTCCATTATTCCCCTTTGAAAGCTCGTTTAAGCTTACCAAATAGAGTATCATCTTTACTTTCCTGCCCTGCGAACTCACGCAGTAAATCTTTTTGCTGATCCGTTAAATTCGTTGGAGTCACAACACGAACGATAACATATTGATCACCTTGTCCGTATCCACGTACATTTGGTGCTCCTTTTCCTTTTAAGCGGAATTGTTTTCCTGTTTGTGTTCCTGCTGGAATTTTCAACTTCACTTTTCCATAAACAGTTGGAACTTCCACTTCGTCACCAAGGGCTACTTGTGCAAATGTTAAAGGCATTTCGCATACAATATCATCGCCGTCACGCTCAAAGAATTCATGATTTCTCACATGAACAACAACATATAAATCACCTGCTGGCCCACCGTTCACACCAGCTTCACCTTTTCCAGACACACGAATTTGTTGTCCGTTATCAATGCCTTTTGGAATTTTAACATTGATTTTCTTATGCTTACGTACTTTTCCAGATCCATGACATGTTGTACATTTTTCTTTAATTAATTGTCCAGAACCAGAACAATGACGACATGTTTGACGATTTACAATACGGCCAAATGGTGTATTTTGCTCTACACTTATCTGACCAGAACCAGAACAATGTTTACATGTTTCTTTCGCTGTCCCTGGCTTTGCTCCACTACCTTGACACGTATCACAAGGATCTTCGACTGGGATTTCCACATTTAACTCTTTACCAAAGATTGCTTCTTCAAACTCTAAAGAAACTTGGTATTGAAGATCGGCTCCTTGACGTGGTGCATTTGGATCACGGCGTCTACCACCGCCACCGCCGAAGAATGAACTAAAAATGTCTTCAAAGCCACCGAAGCCGCCGCCAAAGTCTCCGCCACCGAAGCCTTGGTTTGAACCAGCATGGCCAAATTGATCATACTGTGCGCGTTTCGTATCATCACTTAACACTTCGTATGCTTCTTGCACTTCTTTAAACTTTTCAATTGCATTCTCTTCTTGACTTACATCTGGATGATATTTTTTCGCCAAACGACGATATGCTTTTTTAATCTCATCTTTAGAGGCACCTTTACTAAGACCTAACACCTCATAATAATCTCGTTTACTCATAGTTTGTAATCCCCGGCTCCTTTCACATAAACGTAATTTTAACATCGAAAGAAAGTGCTTTGCAATACTGTTTCCTCACTTACAGTATGCAAAAAGTAAAACTTCGGACTTTATCCCACATTAACGGGCCGTAAGAACCCCACCTCGAAACTCGAGAGAATGCGAAGAAACTTAGGCAGAAGATCAACAGTCCGTAAAATCCCGATTGTTCGGCTAACAATCAGTGAGGAGATAAAGAAACCCCCAACTGATTGAAGTTTCTATCTATACATTACATTCGTGAAAAAAGCCAAAGCCAAGGCACGCTTGACTTTGACTTTTTGTCATCTTGCTTACTGCAAATTACTTATCTTCTTTTACTTCTTCAAACTCAGCATCGACTACATCGTCGTTTTTTGCACCAGCACCAGCTTGTGCACCTTCACCTTGCTGTGCTCCTGCAGCAGCTTGAGCTTGCTCATATAACTTTACAGTTAGTTGTTGTACGATTTCTTGAAGAGCATCTTTTTTCGCACGGATTTCATCAAGATCATTTTTCTCGATTGCCGCTTGTAATGCTTCTTTCGCTTCAGTTGCTTTCGCTACTTCCGCTGCATCTACTTTTCCTTCTAAATCTTTTACAACTTTATCTGTTTGGAATACAAGTTGATCTGCTTCGTTACGAAGTTCAACTTCTTCCTTACGCTTTTGGTCAGCGTCAGCATTTGCTTCTGCTTCTTGTACCATTCGTTCTACTTCTTCATCAGAAAGACCTGAAGATGATTGAATTGTGATCGCTTGTTCTTTGCTTGTTCCTAAGTCTTTCGCACGTACGTTTACGATACCGTTCGCATCAATATCGAATGTTACTTCGATTTGTGGGATACCACGTGGTGCTGGCGGAAGATCCGTTAATTGGAAACGACCTAACGTTTTGTTATCCGCTGACATTGGACGCTCACCTTGTAGTACGTGAATGTCTACTGCTGGTTGGTTATCAGCAGCTGTTGAGAATACTTGTGATTTACTTGTTGGAATCGTTGTATTACGCTCGATTAACTTCGTGAATACACCGCCCATAGTTTCGATACCTAAAGAAAGTGGCGTTACGTCTAATAATAGAACGCCTTTTACATCACCAGTTAATACGCCACCTTGAACTGCAGCACCTAGTGCTACAACTTCGTCTGGGTTTACACCCTTGTATGGCTCTTTACCAGTTTCACGTTTAATCGCTTCTTGTACAGCAGGAATACGAGTAGAACCACCAACAAGGATAACTTTATCTAATTCGCTAGCAGAAAAACCAGCGTCTTTTAATGCACGACGAGTTGGTTCTAATGTTCTTTCAACAAGGCTTGCAGAAATTTCTTCAAACTTCGCACGTGTTAATGTTAATTCTAAGTGTAATGGACCAGCAGCCCCTGCACTAATGAATGGTAATGAAATTTGTGTTTGTGTTACACCTGAAAGGTCTTTTTTCGCTTTTTCAGCTGCATCTTTTAAACGTTGAAGTGCCATTTTATCTTGGCTTAAATCAATGTTGTTTTCTTTTTTGAACTCTGCTACTAAGTGATCAATAATCACTTGGTCAAAGTCATCACCACCAAGGCGGTTGTCACCAGCAGTTGAAATAACTTCAAATGTTCCATCTGCTAATTCAAGGATAGATACGTCAAACGTACCGCCACCTAAGTCGTATACTAAGATTTTTTGTTCTTCGTCTTGCTTCTCTAAACCGTAAGCAAGCGCTGCTGCTGTTGGTTCGTTAATAATACGTTCTACTTCTAAACCAGCAATGCGACCAGCATCTTTCGTTGCTTGACGCTCTGCATCATTGAAGTATGCAGGTACTGTAATAACAGCTTTCGTTACTGTCTCACCTAAGTATGCTTCAGCAGAAGCCTTTAAGTTTTGTAAAATGATTGCAGAAATTTCTTGCGGCGTGTACTCTTTGCCTTCAATTTCTACTTTGTAATCTGTACCCATATGACGTTTAACAGACATGATTGTGTTTGGGTTTGTAATTGCTTGACGCTTCGCTACTTCCCCTACTTGACGCTCTTCATTTTTGAAAGCTACAACAGAAGGAGTTGTACGGTTACCCTCTGGATTTGGAATAACCTTTGGCTCTCCGCCTTCCATTACAGCCACACAAGAGTTTGTTGTACCTAAGTCAATACCGATAATTTTACTCATGACGAACCTCCTACATATATGTAAATTATTGATTTACTTTCACCATTGATGGGCGAATCACACGGTCTTTTAGCTTATAGCCTTTTTGGAACTCTTCCACTACCGTATTTGATTCAAATTCGCTATCTTCTACTTGCATGACAGCTTGGTGCTCATGCGGATCAAACGGCTTTCCAACCGCCTCAATCGCCTCTACACCTTCTTTTGTTAATGCTTCTAACAATTGACGATATACCATTTCCATCCCTTGTAATAAGGATTTCATTTGCTCATCATTTGCTTCTACTTGCATCGCTCTTTCAAAATTATCAAGAGCTGGCAAAATATCTAATACAAGACTTTGCGATCTATATTTTTCAGCCGCCTGTTTATCAAGTTGAACACGGCGTTTATAATTTTCAAAATCGGCTTGTAAACGAAGTGTGCGATTTTCCGTTTCCGTTAATTTCGCTTGTAATTCATTTACATTTTCTTGTAAAAGAGCCTCTTCACTGTTTTGTTCAACAGTTTCCTCGCTGTTTTCTACAACAACTTCTTCTGTTTGCTCTTCTTTCGTTTCTTCTACGATTTGTTCATTACGCTCTTCCACAACTTTCACCTCCTTAAAAAGGCACAAGATTAGCATATACGCTAACCAAAGCACCAGTCACTTCTTATTTTTCCGGCTTATATAAGCCGTTATATCCACTTGCAATTTGTTTTGTAAATAACTGTAACAAACTGATAACACGCGAATATTGCATACGCGTTGGACCTAAAATGGCGATTGTACCGAGTTGTTCATCACCAACAGAATACGTTGCTGAAATTAAACTACACTCTTCCATCGCAGCTGATGTATTTTCACGACCAATCTTCACTTGAATCCCTACTTGTTTGTCACGCAAAATATCATAAAATTCCTCTTCATTTTCAATCATTGTAAGTAATGATCGAACTTTATGAATATCATGAAACTCTGGCTGAGAAAGCATATTCGTTTTCCCGCCAAAATATATTTTTTCCGATAACGGAAATTGAAACGTACCATCCAACATTCTCATAACACTGTCATAATTATGAACGTACTGACGAAGTACCGTCACAATTTCTTTGTACAGCTTATTATGAAGTTCTGACATTGGCACACCTGTTAACTTCTCATTTAAAATATTAACCATCTTCTCTAAATCTGATAAATCCACAGATTCTGGAACAGTAATTGTTTTTGTTTGCACATGTCCTGTATCTGTAACGATAATCGCAACAGCCGCTTGCGGACCAAACGGAACAATTTGTACATTCTTCAGTTTGTTTTCACTCACTTTTGGACCGAGTACAATCGCCGTATAGTTCGTAAGTTCTGATAAAACTCGAGCAGATTGTTGTGCAACTTTTTCCACTTCAAACACTTTTTCAGCAAAGAAATCTTTAATTTGTACAATATCTTTACTAGGCAAGTGATGCGGGGCAAGAAGATGATCCACATAAAAGCGATACCCTTTTTCAGAAGGAACACGCCCTGATGAGCTATGTGTTTTCTCAATATAACCAAGCTCTTCTAAATCAGCCATTTCATTTCGAATGGTTGCGGAACTAAATATAATCTCCTCTTTTTTTGACAAAGTTCTTGATCCAACAGGCTGTGCAGAACCAATAAAATCATCAATAATCGTTTGCAAAATTAAGAGCTGACGTTCCGTAAGCATCTCATCATCACCTCTGTTAGCACTCTTATACCTTGAGTGCTAATTCTATTATTAACTTACCAAAATTGACATTCAATTGTCAACGAAAACGTAATCGGATTACAACTTTTCTTTATTTTTTGATAAGACTTTCATAGGCGTCAACTGATTCTTTCTCGTTTACACTAAAAATGACTGAAACACTTCATTTCCTAACAGCTTCCCTTTCCTTGTCAATCGAATACAACCTTCTTGTTCTTCTAATAAACCTTGCTCAATATTTTGACGAAGTTGCTCAGCGAACACATCGTTCATCTCGAATCCAAATTTCTCTTTGAAACGAGCCTTTGATACACCAGCTACTTTTCGTAATCCTAAAAATAGCTCTTCTTCCATTCTTTCTCTCTCTGTTACCCCGTGAATGTCTAAATATGGAAATCCTGTTTCGTCAATTGTTGAAAAATACTTTTTTAATGGTCCGACGTTTTGAATTCTTTTCCCACCTACATAACTATGTGCCCCTGCACCAAATCCATAATACTCTTCATTATTCCAGTATGTGAGATTATGGCGACTTTCATAGCCATCTTTTGAAAAATTACTAATTTCATACTGCTTGTATCCATGACGTTCCATTTCATCCATCACAACTTCATACATTCTTGCTTCATTATCTTCTCCAGGAAGTCTTAACTTCCCTTGTCTCATTCGATTATAAAAAACAGTTTTCGGCTCGATAATGAGAGAGTATCCAGAGAAATGTTGCACACCAAGTGTAAATGCAACCTTTAATGTCTCCTTTACATCTTCCATCGTTTGCGTTGGCAACGCATAAATTAAGTCCACATTAACATTATCAAAACCTACTTCTTTCGCTTCCGCAATTGCTGTTAATACGTCTTCTTTCGTATGCGTACGCCCAATCTCTTTTAGTAAATGATTTTGAAAAGACTGCACACCAAAACTAATTCGGTTTACACCACCATCCAATAACAGTTTAAGCTTCTCTTTTGGTAAATCACCAGGATTCGCCTCAAACGTTAACTCACAATCCGGAGCAAATGGACGTAAATGAAGATTTATAATTTCAAGAAGCTTCTCTGTTTGCACCATATTTAATGCCGTTGGGGTTCCACCACCAACAAAAATGCTTTTCATTTGTTGAAACGGTTGTTTCTTTACCGTGTTGACAATTTCTTTCTCTAAATACTCTAAATATTGCTCTACTGGCTGACGCTCAATAAACACTTTATTAAAATCACAATAGTGACAAATATGCTGACAAAAAGGGATATGAATATATGCAGCTTGTATCAAACTATGCTCCTACCTTTCTTTTTCACGATCACTCGTTCCTTACTCTATACCTATTGTAACGAAGAGCCGTACAGATGTCTAAAAAGTATTCCGGTACAACAAAAATACTTTGTTAGCATAATAAAAAAGAAGCCGCTATAGCGGCTTCTTTTTTATCTTTAATTATCATCCATACGTAATACAGCCATGAATGCCTCTTGTGGTACTTCTACAGAACCAACAGACTTCATACGTTTTTTACCTTCTTTTTGTTTTTCAAGAAGCTTACGCTTACGAGAAATGTCACCACCATAACATTTCGCAAGTACGTTTTTACGCATCGCTTTAATTGTAGAACGTGCTACAATTTTGTTTCCAATCGCTGCTTGAATTGGTACTTCGAACTGTTGTCTTGGAATAAGCTCTTTTAATTTTTCTACAATCACTTTACCACGATCATACGCAGAATCACGATGAACAATAAATGATAACGCATCTACTTGTTCATTATTTAGTAGAATATCCATTTTCACAAGTTTCGACGGTCTATAACCAATTAACTCATAGTCAAATGATGCATAGCCTTTCGTATTCGACTTCAACTGATCAAAGAAGTCATATACGATTTCAGAAAGCGGAATATCATACGTTAGTGTAACACGCGTTTCATCTAGGTATTGCATATCGATGAAGCTACCACGTTTCCCTTGACAAATCTCCATAACAGCTCCAACGTAATCGTTCGGAACCATAATCTTCGCTTTTACATACGGCTCTTCTACACGATCTAACGTTTGTGGATCTGGCATATTAGATGGATTATCAATCGTCAGCTCTTCCCCATTTGTTAAATACACTTTATAAATAACACTTGGTGCTGTCGTAATTAAATCGATTTTAAATTCACGTTCAATACGCTCTTGAATAATCTCCATATGAAGAAGTCCTAAGAAACCACATCGGAAACCAAAACCAAGCGCTTGCGATGTTTCTGGTTCAAACTCTAATGCAGAGTCATTCAGTTGTAATTTCTCTAACGCTTCACGAAGATCGTTATAACGAGCTGTATCAATTGGGTATAGACCACAGAATACCATTGGGTTCAATTTACGGTAACCTGGAAGTGGCTCCACTGCCGGGCGATGTGCATGTGTAATTGTATCACCTACACTTGTATCACCTACGTTTTTAATAGATGCCGCTAAAAATCCTACGTCACCAACAGTTAACTCTTCACGTTGCGTTGTTTTCGGCGTAAATACTCCAACTTCTGTTACTTCGAATTCTTTACCAGTTGCCATCATGCGCACTTTGTCGCCCACTTTTACAGTACCATTTACAACACGAATATATGCAATTACACCGCGGTACGGGTCATATAACGAGTCAAAAATCATACATTGCAACGGCTCTTCTGAATCTCCTGTTGGAGCTGGTACCTTTTCAACAATTTGCTCTAAAATGTCTTCAATACCAATACCTGCTTTTGCAGAAGCAAGAACAGCTTCAGATGCATCAAGTCCAATTACATCTTCAACTTCTTGACGAACGCGCTCTGGATCTGCGCTCGGTAAGTCAATTTTATTAATAACCGGTAAAATCTCTAGGTCATTATCAAGCGCTAAGTACACGTTTGCTAATGTTTGCGCTTCAATTCCTTGCGCTGCATCAACAACCAAGATTGCACCCTCACATGCCGCTAAACTACGAGATACTTCGTACGTAAAGTCGACGTGTCCCGGTGTATCGATTAAATGAAGAATGTACTCTTCACCATTTTTCGCCGTATAGTTTAACTGTACAGCATTTAATTTAATTGTAATACCACGCTCGCGCTCTAAATCCATAGAATCAAGTAACTGAGCTTTCATTTCACGTTGTGTTAATGCTTTCGTTCTCTCCAAAATACGGTCTGCTAACGTTGACTTTCCGTGGTCAATGTGAGCAATAATGGAGAAGTTACGAATTTTAGACTGCCTTTTTGCTCTTTCTTCTTTGTTCATCTATTTTCTCACTCCTACTAATCTCGCCAATATACACTAGCACTGATTATATCAATACAAAGGCAAAGATTCAATGAAAACTGGTGTTGCATTTTTAGCAAATAATCTCACTTTTATCATATGCAATCTTAAAACATTAGACAAACCTTTTCTACACATAATGAAAAAGCTATCTTACCCTTTTGTAAGATAGCCCTTTTTCCTTTGTGCCCATCAAAGAAAACAACGATTGTATTTTATCTATAACGATATTCGTACAAGTACGAACAAAGCTTTTCACAAGCAGCGTTACACCTTTCCCTGCTCCTTCTAACATATTAAAACTTTTCAATTCTTCTAACTGCCTTTTCTTTTCTGTAATCGAAAAAGACTTTTTAAAAAGTGTTTCTTCTATACCAGTCCGAGCAGTTCCTGTTAAGCTTGTAACCTCTTCAAAGGTCAAATCACTATAACCTTTCATCTGCTTTAGCCCATTACTTGTTATCTGCATTCCAACAAATACGACACAAAACATAATAATAACAATTATCACATATTTACGGGTAAATCCATCCACTAGGAACATCCCCTTTACACATTAATGTGTATATGCTCCTGTATTATCTTGGTCAATTTGATGATGAAGCGCTGCATTTAACCCACTTGCAATGACATTCGCCATATCTTCAATAAAGGCATCAACCTCTTTTGGGGTCACCATTAAATTATGACCAAGCGGCGCTAGCACTTCATAAATTAACTTCCGTTTCTCTTCCTCCTCAAGAGTACCAACTGCACCTAAAAACATATTACGACTTTTTTCATCTGGTAAATCTTCTTCCGTTAACTTTTTCTTTTCGCCAAATGTAAACCCAGCTGGTAGCAAAGAACGAGATGGTTTATCCCCTTCTTTCATTTCACGCCCGAAATGTTTCAAAATGTAATCAATTGTATCACTTGTAATCGACACTGCATCTACAACAGTCGGGATACCAATTGCAATAACAGGGATCCCAAGCGTTTCTTTACTAAGTTCTTTTCGCTTGTTCCCAACTCCCGATCCAGGATGTATCCCTGTATCAGAAATTTGAATCGTACTATTCACCCGTTCAATAGAACGAGCTGCGAGCGCATCAATTGCGATGACAAAATCTGGCTTCGTTTTTTCGATAATCCCAAAGATGACGTCACTTGTTTCGATACCTGTAATTCCCATAACCCCCGGACGAATTGCACTCACTCGACGAAAGCCTTCTGCAACATTTTCAGGTTGCAACTCAAATAAATGACGTGTAACAAGAACATTCTCTACAACAATTGGCCCTAACGCGTCAGGTGTTACATTCCAATTTCCAAGACCAACAATTAAACAACTTGCCTCACGAGTGATTCCAATCTCTTCAAGAAAATGAGAAAATTCTTTTGCAAAAACACGCTCTACCTGTTGTTGCAGCTCCGTATCTTGCTGACGAATTCCTTGTACTTCTAATGTTAAGTAATTTCCAGCTTTTTTTCCCATCATCTCAGACGCATTTTCGTCAACAACTACTTTTGTAATCGTAATACCATCTTCTTCACGCTCTTTAACAATAACACCTTGAATACTCGTTTTTTCTTCTTGTTCTTGCAACATTTGATGCGCTTCGACTGCAAGGTCTGTTCGAATCCCATATTTACTTAAATCAAGCGGTTCACGCATACAATCTCCTCCACTACTTTTTGTAAATAACATTAGATTTCCCAAAAATATTGAGAGCCATTCTTTTCCTATATCGAAATTTCATCGATAACGCTATTGCAATTATCGTTTTCGTTTGGTAGAATATCACTTGTTCTATGTAAGTATCGAGTCACTCGATCGCACCAGGGAGGTGAAATATATGGCAAACATTAAATCTGCTATCAAACGCGCTAAACTTAGCGAAGAGCGTCGTGCACATAACGCTTCTATCAAGTCTGACATGCGTACAGCTGTTAAAACTGTAGAAGCTTTAGTTAACAATAACGATCTTGAAACAGCAAAAGAAGCATACAAAGTAGCTTCTAAAAAACTTGACAAAGCAGCTCGTAAAGGTCTTATCCACCAAAACGCTGCAGCTCGTCAAAAATCTCGCTTAGCGAAACAAGTAAACGCGTAAGCCGTTTGCAAAACGATCCTTTTAGGGTCGTTTTTTTTATACTAAAAAAATTTTTCTAATAAAAAATGTTCATGTAAAAACTACATGAACATTCTTTCACTAACCGATATGTTTTAAACGCATCACAAAAAATTCTAACACGAGACGTTTATCCATTTTTCCTGTTTTCATATTATAATCCGCCTCAGCTAATTCATGGATCACTTTCTTTAATGCTTCAAACGAGAAAGCATTTGTTTGGTTCATCGCTAATTTTACGCGATATGGATGAACACCAATATGCGATGCAATCTGATTTTGTCCATAACCTCTTTGCTGCAATTCTTTTACTTGATAGAGCAAACGGAATTGACTAACAAGAAGTGCTAACAACTTAATCGGTTCTTCTTGTTGTGTAAATAAGCTATCTAAAATATGCATCGCCCCTGCAATATCACGCTTTACAACCTTTTCTGTTAACACAAATACATTTTGCTCAACAGATTTTGGAACAAGCTCTGTAACCAGGCTTTCTGTAATTTCACCACCGATGCCAACATACAACATAAGTTTGTCCATTTCCTTTGCTAATGTTGTAATATTGCCACCCGTCAGCTCTAACAATAGTTTTGTCGCACGATCTTCAATATCAACATGATCCTCTTCTGCACGGCCCACAATCCACTTTTGAACATCTTGAACCTGCATTGCGTTGGCCTCTACTACTTCTGCTGTTTTCTTTAACAATTTCGTAATTTTTTTTCGCTCATCCAATTTTTCATAAGGCGCAATAAATACAACAATCGCAAATGGCGATGGCTCTGCGATATATTCTTCTAATGCCTTTATATTTTGTTCTAACTTTTCTTTTTGTGCTGTCAAAAAGAACGGTGACTTCATTATAATAATTTTTCGCTCACCAAAAAAAGGAAGTGTCCGTGCATCTTCAAGTGCTTCTTCTACATACGATTCTTCTAAATCATATGTTACAACATTAAATTCACGATCCTCTTCCTCAAGCGCTTCAGACATTAACAACTGCATTGTTTCATTTATAAAATACGTCTCTGTCCCATATAATAAATATAACGGTGCAAACTGTTTCTTTTTTATTTTTTTATGTACCTCACTCATTTTTGCCCTACTCTCTAACTCTTCGTTATATTCCATAGTAATAGGCAAGAAACCTTTTTACAAGTCCAAAGGAGCAGGGAGATTGTACCCGCTCCTTTATCTATATAAAAACGCTACCGAATAAGCCCCGGGTTACTTATCAGTAAGCGGTAAACACCTTCTCTTTATTATTTACATGACCCTTTTAACTATAGATGTCAACTGTTAGTACCTTTGGAAACAATTTTTTATTTATCCATTTTATATGCTTTATAAATTGTAGATTTTTTTCTGACAATATTTTATACTAAAGTTGAATGTTGGGGGGGATTCGAAATGAATGAATTGGAACAAAGCGTTCAATGTGAACGTAATGACGCTGTTGATTCAGCAGTTGGTTTTATCGTTTCATTTGGTTTTTTCGCAACACTATTCGTTATCGCAACAGTAATTAAATTTATCGGTTCTTAAAGGCTGCGCGTGGCAGTCTTCTTTTTTTCTGTGCTTCATCATATGTCAATTTACTTTGAAACGTTCCTTTCTCTCCTTGAAAAACATATGAAACCGCCCCTTGTTTATCTGTTCTCCATACTTCAATCCCGCGTTCTATTAAACGATCTACCACTTCTTTATTTGGATGACCGTATCTATTTTTCTCTCCAGCAGAAATCACTGCTACTTTCGGCTTAACATGATCTAAAAACTGTACTGTGGATGATGTTTTACTACCGTGGTGACCAACCTTTAAAATGTCTGCACGTAAATTTGGATATGTTTCTACAAGCTCCTTTTCTCCTCTCTCTTCTAAATCACCTGTAAATAACCATGTTCTATTACCCATACTCGCAAACAAGACGATAGAAGCATCGTTATCTCCTTCTTCATCCCCTTCCGGTGCTAAAACAGTGAATTCCGCATCACCTGCTATCCATTTTTCTCCCTCTTTTGCCATATGAACGGGGATATTTTTCTTATGTGCAAGTTGCTTTATTTCACTTTCTAACTGCGCATCTTGTTTCTTTTTCCCAAATATAACTTCTTTAACTGGGATAGATTGTAATACTTCTTTCGCTGCTCCAACATGATCCATATCGCCATGTGTCAAAATAAGCTTATCAATTTCTCTCACGCCTTCTTTTCGTAAAAATGGGATTAAAATATCCTCTCCAATAGTAAATTCATTCTTTTTTTGTTGCCATTTTTCTTTTTTTATTAAAAGCGCCCCACCAGTATCAATTAAATATGTTCCTTTTTCATACGGTAAACGAATTAAAATCGCATCACCTTGTCCAACATCAATAAAAGTTACTTTTCCTGTCCCTTTCACATAAGGAAACATATAATGCCCTATGCTAATCAATAAAAATATTCCGATGCATATGGAACGATACTTTTTCCATATCAACCCCTCCCATGAAAGAAATATCGAAAGTATACTGCAACAATATACAACAACAAGTAACGGAGACGTCACACCAAATGTCAACTGAACAAACGGTAACGCCTCACAATACTTTAATAAATCATTAGAGAGAGTAATACAAAAGGACAATACCTTCGCAAGCCACGTCGCTAAAAGAGGAAAAAGTAACATAAGAAGTGCAATAACGATGCAACAAGGTAACACAAAAAGAGAAAGAAATGGAACGTATATTATATTTAGGAGAACACTATACGGGGAGAAATAACCAAAATGATAAAGAAGTATTGGCATACTCGCAAGCTGCGAAAGAAGAGATACGTATACCGCACTTTTAATGAGATTCTCTTGAGTATTTAATAAATGTGAAGAGGAAAGTAGTAACGCTAAACTTCCAACAAAAGAAAATTGAAAACCAATATCAAATAACACATATGGATCATAAAAAAGCATAATAATTGCAGTTATACTAATTGCATCTATACTACATAATCGCACTGTATAAACAACCGCCCACAACACAATAACCCCCATTAAAGATGCTCTTACAACAGATGCGGATGCACCAGCAAAAAACATATATAATGGGATGCAAACGATTAATACCATCGTTGCACTTTCTCGCGTTACACCAACGCGAAGCAATATGAAATAGCAAATTGCTGTTAATAACACAATATGAGAACCTGATATTGCTAACAAATGTACAAGTCCGAATAATTGATATTGCCCCTCTACATCAGACGTCATATATTGCCTATCTCCAAACAAAAGAGCGTTCATAAAGGCAGCGGACTGTTTTGGTAATACATCCGCTATATGGGAGACTGAGGACTGTCTGAGCGACAATAGCCAATGTACAAAAGATGTTTCTTGTTGTACACAATGAGATATAGTGACTGCTTCAAATATAAAGTGAGTATATCGCTTCAACAAATAATCACGATAATCAAAAGCATGGAAATTCCTTGCTCTATAAGGTTCGTTCTGCTTCCCCTGAAATACACATACCATACCTGGTTGTAGTTTTATTAATTTTTCTTTTTGTTCATGAGATGAAATTTTATAAGAAAGTTGGAGTCGCTCTCCTCTCTCTCCTTTAATTCGAGCAGTAAGGCGATCCCCATCTATGAGAGGAGTTGTATCGATTGTTGCTCGGAGCATTAGTTCACCAGAAGTGGCGCGGGGGATGTTTTGAGAGTGAACATAAGATGTATACACGTAACTAACTATACATGCAAAGATTACGAAGAAGAAAATATGATAGGAGTTACGGTATAAGCAGAAAGCTAAGTAACAGCATAATAAAACGATTAGAAACATTGACAATGAAAAGATAGCCGCTGTTATTCCGAATACAATGGAAATTGCAATATATCCCCATTTCCGTTGCAATTTACATTCACCTCATTTTCACAAGTCGCTACTCCGTTACAAGAAAGTAACGCCTCATCTAACTTTATGCCACATTAACAGGCTTCTCAAAACTTAAGAAAGAGAAGCAAAGAGAGGATTAACAAACTGTGAAAGCCCGCTTCATCAAACTAACACTCAGTGGGGAATGAAGCCCCCACTGAGTGGAGTTTCACTTTATTGTTCCTCTATCTGAGTAATTCCATATTCTAAAGGAACATGAATGACTTTTACATTTGCTTGTTGGAACAATTCCACTGCATATGGATGATTTTTGTAGTCTTGTGCATAATAAACAGCTGTTATGCCACTTTGAATAATCGCTTTGCAGCATTGCAAACACGGGAAATGCGTAACATAAATTTCAGCATCTTCTGTTTTCACGCCAAATTTCGCACACTGCAATAATGCATTCATTTCTGCATGAATTGTTCGAACACAGTGATTCTCAATGACGTAACACCCTTCATCAATGCAGTGCACACCATCAGCAATTGAACCGTTATATCCACCTGCAATAATACGCTTATCACGAATAATTGTTGCTCCAACAGCAAGTCTTGTACACGTACTGCGCAGCGATAATAAATGGCTTTGCGTCATAAAATATTGATCCCATGAAATTCGTTCCATTTTCTTCACCTACTTTTTTGTCTCTTTACAGTGTAGCGAACGACGAAAAAGATAGTCAATCCTTTACGGAATAATTATGTGATCTTTTATTTTTTCAAGCGATTTTTCCCCAATCCCATCTACTTCTAATAAATCGTCTAGTTTTTGAAACAAACCATGCTCTTCCCTGTGTCTCATAATATTTTCTGCTTTTTGCGGACCAATTCCAGGTATCCTTTCCAATTCTTCTTTCTCAGCTAAATTGATGTGGATTTTTTGTTCTTCTTCCCCTTCTACCACAGCAGCTCCTTGTACTTGTTCCCCTATTTTCGGCACATAAATCATCATCTCATCTTGAGCAACTTGTGCCAAATTTACTTTTGATTTATCCGCTTCCTGCGAAAATCCACCAGCTTTTGCAATCCCATCTTTCACACGAGAACCACTCTTTAATTCGTAGACCCCTTCCTGTAATACCGCTCCTTTTATATCGATCATAATCATATTTGATTTTCCCTTTAAAGCAGTATCTTTTATCATTTTCTCTCTCGAATTTTCTTCAATTTCCTCTTCAAATTCAACTACTTTTGTTGTTTGTTCCCCCTTCGTTTGCAAAACAAATAACAATCCAATCACTCCGATGACACCCATCAAAACAACCCATTTCTTATGCAAATTCACCATCATTTTATACCTCCAATTCATAAAACTTAATAATCCTTCATATTGTTTAGGAGAAAGATGTTACGAAGGAGGGGATGAAACAATGAATATAGGAATTATAGGAACAGGTAATATGGGGAATATACTTATTGATGCATTCATAGAATCTCGCGCGGTCAAACCTTCGTGCCTTACTATTATTAATCGTACTTTCGCAAAGGCATATCATATAAAAGAACGGCATCCGTCTATCCATATAGCAAAAACAATTCAAGAAGTCATTCAACGCTCAGATATCATTTTCATTTGCGTAAAACCTTTAGATATCTACCCCATTTTGACAGAACATAACGCTGAGCTTACAAATGAGAAATGCCTTGTTTCCATTACAAGTCCAATATCAGCCGCGCAATTAGAAAGTATTGTGCCGTGTCAAGTCGCTCGAATTATTCCCAGTATTACAAACCGAGCATTAGCTGGTGTTTCCTTGATCACTTTTGGAGAGAATTGCCCAGCAAAACGAAGAAATCAACTACTTAATCTATTCAATAAAATTTCCACACCAGTTGTAATTAAAGATGACATTACAAGAGTTTCTTCTGACATTGCAAGCTGTGGCCCAGCTTTCTTTAGTTACTTATTACAACGTTTTATTATTGCAGCTACAGAGAAAACAAATATAACAGAAGAAGAAGCAACGATTTTGGCAAGCGAAATGATTATCGGAATGGGAAAGTTGTTAGAAAAGCAAATTTTCACCTTGCCAACCTTACAAGAAAAGGTATGTGTAAAAGGCGGTGTAACCGGAGAAGGGATTCGCATTTTAGAAGAGAGTGTTGGAGATATGTTTCACCAAGTGTTTGAGCGAACACATGCAAAATATAACGAAGACATTGAAGAGGTGGAACAACAATTTAACAAGCATTCATAGGATATATACAACAAAATGAAACAGATTCCTTTCTTTTTTCTTCACACGTGCCAAAGTAAAATTGGCACGTTTTTATTTTTAAAGTATTAATTTTTCTATTTCATTCATAATAAAATACCACTTTGGAACACTAAAAATTTTTAATAAAGTGAAACTTCAATCAGTGGGGGGTTCTCCATCCCCCACTGATTGTTAGTTGAACCAATCGGACTTTTACAGCCCGCAAATAGCGAAATAAAAAAAAGCCAGCATTCAAATAACACTTTTGAATGCAAGCTTCTTTATAAAAATTAAAGGGTTTTCTTTGCCATAAAGAAAATACGCTCCGTTTGTTCCGTCACTTCTGCACGCTCAAAATCTCCGGTCACACGAAGAATAGTAAAACCACTCTCTTCAAGCCACTTTGTAATATCTTCTACAGAGTATCCACGTTGCACATGTAATTCATCAAAACGATGATACATATCATCTTCATCATCTTTCACAAAAAACGTTAAATCATGTTCAACGCTATTTGGCTCTTCACCAGGGAAGCAGTTCCAAATCAATGCAATTTCATCACCGTTTATGGTATACGTTTCATTTTGAAAGACGTGATGAATTTTATAAAGAGAATGTATATCAAATAAAAATAAGCCATCTGTATGTAAATGATGATAAACACGTCTAAATGTTTCTTTAATATGGTCCTCTTGCAATAAATAATTTAACGAGTCACAAAAAATTGCTACACAGTCAAATTCGCCTGGAACATCTAATTCCCGCATATCTTGTTGGTAAAATGGAATCATATGCCCCTCTTCACCTAATTTTTGCTGCGCTACTGTTAACATTTCCTCCGAAAGGTCTACTCCAACTACATCGTATCCTTCTTGCACAAGAGGAAGTGTTACATTTCCCGTTCCACAAGCAACATCAAGAATTTTCGCTTCATTCATCCCAGCCTGCGTTAAACTTTGCTTCGTGAACTCAACCCACTTATCATAAGGGACATCATTCATTAATTCATCATACAGCAAAGCAAATTGTTCGTATCTCATTCGCTTAACTCTTCTATAATATCTTCACGTGGCACATCGCCCCAAAGACGTTCTAAATTGTAGTGGTTACGCTCATCTTTATGGAAAATATGAGCTACTACATCACCAAGGTCAACTAACACCCAGCGCGCCTCATCAAATCCTTCCATACGTTTCACATCAATTTGTACTTCATGCGCTTTCGCTTTAATTTCACGCGCAATCGCTTGTACTTGCTTATCTGAATTACCGTGACAAATTACAAAGTAATCTGCAACTGGAGAAATCCCCTTCATATTTAGTACAACAATATCTTCTGCTTTCTTGTCATCAGCCGCTCTGGCTGCTACTACTAATAATTCTCTATCTGTCATTTTGTAAAATCCTCCTTAATCACTGCATTGTATGTTTGAAATGTTAACGGATAAATTGTCTGATTTTTTTCCATTAAAAATTGAATCGTACGTTTTAACGCAAATAATAGCGCTTCATCTAAATTTTCCCTGGCAAGTTTACGCGCTTCATCAACACCTGGGAACTTACGGCCTGGCTCAATATAATCTGCTACATAAATCACTTTATCAAGCATCGTCATATTCTCATGACCACTTGTATGGTAGCTAATCGCCTGTAAAATGTCACACTCCGTAATGCCAACCTCTTTTTCTACTAAGTATGCCCCAACTGGCGCATGCCATAATTCTTTATTATACTGAAGTAAATCTTTCGGCAAATTTTCTCGCTTAATAATCTCTTCCATTTCCGGAATCGACCTACATTTTGCATAATCATGAAAAATCGCTGCAAGTTCTGCTTTTTTCTCATCTACACCATACTGCCGCGCAAGCTCAATTGCCGTTTCCATAACGCCAATTGTATGAATGTAACGTTTCTCATGCATTTGCTTTCTCACAATTTCAAGCGCCTCTTTACGATTCATACAGCCCCGTCCTCTCAATATATTGTTGTACTTCTTCCGGAAGCAAGTATTTACATGTTTTCTTCTTTTCATATCGTTCACGTAACAAAGAAGAAGATACTGCAAACTCCGGAATTTCTACTGTTACAATTGGATAAGGAGTCGCGAGCGTATACCCAGGTCTTGCTACACCGACAAACGTAACAAGTTTCATCAGCTCATCAATTTTGTACCACTTCGGTAAATACTCAACCATGTCTCCACCAATAATAAAGTGGAATTGCATGTCTGGATGCTCTTTCGTTAACTGTAACATTGTATCATATGTATAGGATGGACCTTCACGCTCGAGCTCTGCTATACAAATCGAAAAGTGCTCTTCATGCTGCGTAGCAATGCGGAGCATATGTAACCTTTTTTCGACACTTGTAATGTTTCGTCCACGTTTATGAGGTGGAATTTGATTTGGTAAAAACCAAACTTCATCTAACTGCAATGCATCGTATACTTCATTTGCAATTAACAAGTGCCCATTATGGGGTGGATCAAACGTCCCACCAATAATTCCGATTTTCTTCAAAGGAAACACTCCTTCTACGAATGCTAAACGAAAGCAGTAAGCCACTGCACTGGCTCACTGCTCATCGTTACATCATTTATGTGAAAAGTGAACAACCTTCAGATTGCTTATACAATTAAATTCTCGGAAGGAAAATTTGTTTATTTTCTCTGGATTCTTTATATAACACAATTGTACTGCCAATTACTTGTACTATTTCAGCATTTGCACCTTCTGCAAGCTCCTCCGCGACTTCACGGCGGTCAAATTCACAGTTTTGCAATACGCTCACTTTAAATAATTCACGAGCCTCTAACGCCTCAGCAATTTGCTTAATCATATTTTCATTTACGCCGCCTTTTCCAACTTGAAAAATTGGTGTTAAATGATGTGCTTTCGCACGTAAAAATCGTTTTTGTTTTCCTGTTAACATACTATTTTAGCCTCCAAGCTTTCTAATAACGAACTGTTTCATTCGTTCTATATTTGGAAAATGCCCTGTCCAAATTTCAAATGCAAGCGCACCTTGGTACACAAACATATCAATGCCATTTTGAACAGTTGCACCTTTCTCTTTTGCTTCTTGCAATAACTTTGTTTCAAACGGGTTGTAAATAATATCAGACACGATTGTCCCAGCCTTTAAAGAAATAATCGGCAAAGGTGTGTCCTCTACATTCGGATACATGCCAATCGTTGTTGTCTGAATAATGACGTCGTAGTTCGCTGACATCTCCCTTGCTTCCTCTAACGAAAATGCAGAGGATTTTACAGCATCGTTACAAGCGTTGATAAGCTCCCTCGCTTTTCCTACCGTACGGTTTGCAACATCAATTTCTTGTACACCTGCAGCAATTAATGAGAAATAAATGGCACGAGCCGCTCCGCCAGCTCCAAGAAGCAATATACGTTTATTTTGCAACGGCTCGTTACGAATAGATTGCAATGATCGAACATATCCGATTCCATCTGTATTATAACCAATTAACTTCCCGTCTTCATGCAGTACCGTATTAACCGCTCCAATTTGTTTTGCTAACGGATCGATTTCATCTAAATACTGCATAATCGAAACTTTATGCGGTGTTGTTACGTTAAAACCAGCGATTCCAATTGCCTTCAAACCAGCCACTGCTTCACTTAACTTACTTTCCTCTACAAGAAATGCATGATAATGCGCATCAATACCACAGTGCAAAAAAGCATCATTTTGCATATGCGGCGACAATGAATGTCCAATTGGATTTCCGATTACCCCATATAATTGTTTCATAAGTCCTCTCCAGTTTAAATTAAAGATTTACGTAATGAAACACTAACTCCCTTTGGTACATGTGCAACAATTTTTGCTCCAGCCTCGTTCACTGTTACCCATCCTAAACCTGAAAAAACAACATCTGTTTTTGGCTCACGAATTGTGAATTCATATTTCACAAGCGGTGGCATACTCTTAAGCTCTTCTGGTGTAGGTGGATTCAATAAATCCCCAGCATGATTTTCATATAAATCATCAGCCTTCTCAAGCTTCGTACGGTGAATTGGAAGACGGTTTGATAGATGACAAACGAAGGAGCGACGTCCACCCTTCATGTAGTCAAAGCGAGCTAAACCACCGAAGAACAGTGTTTGTTCTTCATTTAATTGAAATACCATCGGCTTAATTTCTTTCGTTGGCGTAATCATTTTCAAGCTTTGCTTTCCAACAAAATGTGCCATTTGATGGTGATTAATGATACCTGGTGTATCGTATAGTGATGATGTTTCATCAAGTGGTATGTCAATTAAATCAAGTGTTGTCCCTGGGAAATGAGAAGTTGTGATTACGTTTTCTGTTTCATCACTAAATGTTTTAATGATGCGGTTAATGAATGTTGATTTCCCAACATTTGTACAACCAACAACATATACATCTTTTCCATTACGATGCTCTTCAATTGCTTGTGCAAGTTCTTCAATTCCTTGTCCTTTTGCTGCACTAATTAAAAAGACATCTTCTGGCTTTAAGCCAAGTTGCTTCGCACTATATCGCATCCAATGCGTCAACTTTTCATGCTTTACTGATTTCGGAATTAAGTCTGCTTTATTTCCGACAAGAAGCACTTTATTACCACCAACAAAACGGTGAAGACCCGGTAGCCAGCTACCATTGAAATCAAATATATCAACAATTTTTACAACGAGTGCATCTGACTTTCCAATGCCGTTTAAAATGCGTAAAAAGTCATCATCTGTTAAGGAAACATCTTGAATTTCGTTGTAATTCTTTAGTCGAAAACAACGTTGACAAATAACACTCTCTTTCTCTAACGAAGAAGCCGGGGCATAGCCAAGCTCATTTTTATTTTCCGTTTGGATTGCAACGCCGCAACCAATACATTTAATCATTTCAGTCAAACTCTATTCCTCCCAGTTAATTAAACCTTTTCTTTTCATCTTGCGCATAATCACACGCTCAATTTTACGATTGAATTTCGTCATAAATCCATCTGTTTGCGCAACTGGTACAACTAAAATCGTATGAAGCCCAATGCGATTGCCACCAAGTACATCTGTTAACAATTGATCTCCAATTACAACAACTTCTTCTGGACGAAGATTCATCGTCTTTAAGGCGCGTCTAAACGCTCCTACAAGCGGTTTACGTGCTCGGTGAATAAATGGAATACCAAGTGGTTCTGCAAAATCGTGTACACGCTGTTCATTGTTGTTTGAAACAACCGTTACTTGAATGCCGTGCTTTTTCATAGACAGGAGCCATTTCTCTAAATCCGGTGTCGCGTTCGGACGATCCCACTCAATTAGCGTATTATCTAAATCAGTAATAATCCCTTTAATTCCGCGTTCTTTTAAGTCTTCTGGTTGAACATGATATACGTTTTTTACGTATTCATTTGGTAAAAATAATTTCAATTTCTTTCACCTCTTTGAGGAGTTTTATAAAGTGAAACTTCACTCAGTGGGGTTTTCTTCATCCCCCACTGAGTGTTAGTTGAACCAATCGGGCTTTTACGGGCTGTTAATATCCCACCTAAACTTCTTCGTTTTCTCTCAAGTGTTTGAGATGGGAGTCTTACAGCCCGTTAATGCGGGAAGAAATTTGCTACAGTATGCGCTTCATTTCAAAATATTCCATACGCAACCGGTTTACATAAATAAAATTTTTCGACAACATTTTTTGATACGTAACCTGTGGATAAACTTGTACACATTTTCCATATTATGTTTTCAGTAAATTTTGAAATTATCAACATTTTCTACACATCTTATCCACACTTTACAGTGGATAACTACCTCATTGTCGCCTGAAGTATTTTTTGATACAGTAAACGAGACAACAAACTTATCCTTTTTTCGCAGGAGGTGATCCGCCTTGAAGGCGAAACATATGGAACAGTTATCTACTGAATTACTCACTGAGTCTTATTATAAAGCAAAAGAACTAAAATTAAATCCTGACTTCATTTTACTCATTAAACAAGAAATCATCCGACGATCATTAGAGGACAAGCTCGCTAAATCGTCTTGAGTACATAAAGATTACTGCTTCACTTGTAAAAAGAGCCCTCTTGTAAGACGGCTCTTTTATCCCACATGAACGATGTCCCCTCTTACACCGAGGGGACAACTACCTATACAATTCTCGGCTTATAACCGCGTTGCAATTCTCTCACCAAGGTAAACATCTTGTCCACTCGTTAATGTATCGACAGCTGTAACCATATCCTTTTCAAATAGCAATACAACTGTTGAACCAAACGTAAAGTATGCCATTTCTTCACCTTTTTGAACAACTTCTTTTTCATGAAGCAATTCAATACTATTTACAAACATTGCACCAACTTTTACAAGTGCCATGCACTTTCCTTCACTCTCTACTTCTGTTACAGAACGATAATTTTTTGATAACGGCTCTTTCCCAAGTGTCATTCCTGCTTCATTGACCGGATATGATTTCCTTCCAAGAACGAAACGATCCGTTACAGCGCCTGAAATTGGGCTATGAATTCGATGATAATGACTCGGACTTAAATAGATTACCATATATGTACCACCTGCGTAACACTTTGCTCTCTCTTCATTGCCAAGCATCTCTACAACAGAGTACTGTTTCCCTTTAATTTCAAACGTTTTCGCTTCTTCAATCGGACCATAATCTGCAAAAATCCCATCAACTGGACTAATTATACTTGAAGAATCACTATCAATTACACGCTTTCCTTCTTTTAACTTACGTGTAAATAATTCATGTAACGTTTTATACTCCTTTAAATCCTTCTCCATTTCATCTTGATTAATTTGGAACACTTTCACATAAGATGAAATGATAATAGAACTAAAGCGAGACTGTGCAAATTTACGTAACACATAAGACGTGAAACGCCCATTTGTTAGCTCAATCATTAATCGATATAACGTACGTCGCAAACTGCGAACCCTCCTAATATGTCTTAATAAAAATTATTAAGTTTATTTTTCCCTACTTTTGTTCTCATATCATAAATAGTTAGCACCTTTTAATATTACAGATAGAAAGCCTTATTTTCAACCTAAAAAAGAAGTGCGGGCTCTCACTCCCCAGCACTTCTCTCTGTTAACCTTTCCCCTTCTTTTCTTTCTCCGCCCTCACAAATTCATGAAACATTTTCATTAGCGCACGCTTTTCAATACGGGATACGTAGCTTCTTGAAATCCCTAGTTCCTTTGCAATTTCGCGCTGTGTTTTTTCTTTATCTAGGCCAAGACCAAAGCGATTTACAACAACTTCTTTTTCACGATCGTCTAATATTCCAATATATTCTCTTATCTTCTCAAGCTCCATCGTTAGCTGAATCATATCAATAACATCTTCTGATTCTGATTTCAAAATATCAATTAATGAAATTTCATTCCCCTCTTTGTCCTGTCCAATCGGATCATGAAGAGATACATCTTTTTTCGTCTTCTTTAGTACACGCAGATGCATTAAAATTTCATTTTCGATGCAGCGAGCCGCATAGGTCGCAAGCTTTGTTCCTTTTCCTTGCGAATAGCTTTCAATTGCTTTAATTAAACCAATTGTACCGATGGAAATTAAATCCTCTGCATCTTCTCCTGTATTTTCAAACTTCTTCACAATATGTGCCACAAGACGTAAATTATGCTCAATAAGCAAATTTCTTGCCTCTGGATCACCTTGCTTCATAAGCTCCAAATACTTTTGTTCATCTTCTGGTGATAACGGCTGTGGAAATGCATTATTTTTGACATATGATACGAAAAGAAATACTTCCCGAAACATATACCCAATTGCGGCGAACAGACTCAATCCCTTCACCCCCGCAAAAATAGTGGTCTTTACTATATGTATGTGGGCGCATGGTTGTTTGTGTCTGTACAATAGAATGAATATTATTTCCAGTAAATCACTTTTCCGTTTTCTGCATCTATGTAGCGTAATGACTCTTTATTATCACCTTTCTTCGCTGTTGTTTCTGTGTAAATGAGCCGATACTTTGGCGTAGTATCTTCCCCTTCATCAAACCATTTTAATTTTACAGAGGTCTCTTTCATATAAATCGCAAGTGCCTCTTGTTCACTAATGTTCACATTCGTATCATATGTACTTAGTTTTTGAAGAAGCCACCTCGGTACACCTTTGTAGCGAACAATTTTACCGGACACTGCATCAACAGCCACCCAAACCCATTCATCTGCTAGGCGAATGCCGTTGACATAAATGTGAAATTTAAAATGGTATGGATTTTCTTCTTCATCATCTTCATCCATCCAAAGGCGAAGCTGTTCTTCTACATTTGGATAAATATTTTCTAAAAACTGAAGCGCTTTTTCAAAGCATTGCGCCCGCGTTAATACAGGTTTTCTATCTTCTTTTCCCATTTCTATATAAGAAATCAATTCATCCGTTTCTTTATCAACTTCTATAATGATTGATTTTTCATATTGAAGTATCGGTATTTTATTATTGAAGTAGGAATCTAATGACTTATCTTCTTCACTACTTTCTATCGATTCACTTAACATTTCTGCCCATATCATTTTCTTACATGTCTCATCTTCTATCTCACGAACCTTTTTCATCTTTCCTTCATCTATCTTAAAACACTCATTTATATCAATTTTTACCCTTTGCTCTTTCCGTAACGGAGTGATTGACACCGTTTCAATTACATAATGACTACGATCATGTAAATCCTCTCCCGTCTTGGCATCAATAAAAACCGTTGAAAAAACAGGCTCATATACAAGCGCATATTCATCTTTCGGCTTTCCATCTTTATATGCATATAGAACTGGATCAAGACGTTTAAATACGCGCTCCATCTCTTGTCTTTCATTTACCTTCTCTATTACATATTCTTTATCTATCACCTTCTCCGGCCAAACAGGTTTTTCTTTTATCCCCTTACTTCGAAACTTTGTAACAGCTTTAGACGAATCTACTTCCATAAAAGCACCTGTATGAGGAAGCTCATAACCATTTACTTCTTGCATATATTCAACCCAAAAGGAACTTTTTCGCTTCTCGACTTGAACCATGTTACATTCTTTTAATATATGAGGGGCATGCGTTTGTAAAAATCTTTCGGCTATTTGCTTTCCTTCTGCTTCACTTAACGTGATTGCTTCTTTTGGAGATTCCTTATTTATAGATAGCTCAATTAGCTGGTTTGTTTTTTCCTTAAAGCATATATGAATATACTGTTCACAATCCTCTTCTTGCTCCCACCATAATATATGTTCACCATTTTTTGTATCACCTACAACAAGTTTATAATCATTTGGAATTGTTACGAGGTGCTCGACTTTGTTTCTACTTTTCATATCGTATCCCTCCGCCCTAAAAGTATATTTTTATTATAGCATGTAGTTTTGGTATTTTTTACAAACAACTATAATAAAACAAGGCTGCTAGGAAATTTCCTAGCAGCCTTGTTTACTCTTTACTTCGTTTCACGGTGCAACGTTACGCGCTTTAATCTTGGGCAATATTTTTTTAGTTCAATACGCTCCGGATTATTACGCTTGTTCTTTTTTGTAATGTAATTACGATCACCGCATTCTGTGCACGCTAATGTAATGTTTACACGCATTTCATTCATCTCCTTATCTATGTAAAGTTTTGCAACTAAAACGTAATGATTACGATTTAATCTTATGATAATCTCTTCTACTTAGTTTGTCAATTATATGAATAGAAGTAGTTCTTTATAAGAATCACTTCTATTTATATAAATTTATAGTTTTAATTAACATTAAAATGTCTCATATGTAACAAACTCACCCATTGGTTTTCTATATCCACGTGGACGAATCTTACTTCCATCACATTTTCCAATCGGTATCATTAAGACTGGAATAAGATGTTCTGGAATATTTAATTCTTTTATCTTTACAATATTCTTTACAAATCAAGAAAGCAAACAAAACATCTCGAATTCGAGATGTTTTCCGACGGTAACATAAAAGTCAAAAATCTGAAACAAATTGTTCATACGAAATTCACATCAGTATATTACTATAAAAATTGTACATAGTACCTTTACATTTTTATCCACAAACGGGTACGACATTTCTAATAAAAAAGGAGGGCAGTATGAATGAAAATTCGTCATCGCTTTATGATTTCATCATTTGCTGCGTGCGCTTATATGATTTGGTATTTAGTATAAGCTCGCTTTTAAATACGAAAAAGGTGTGTATAACATGGATTATAATGAATCTACAATTAATTACTGGAAAGCATTTGTATTACCTTACACATTTGCATTAGAAGAATTAAAAACAAAATTTGAGATAATGAACCGGGAAGCACAGTTCTTAGAAGACTATAACCCGTTTGAACATATAAAAACACGTTTAAAACAACCAGAAAGCATTATTAAAAAGTTGGAAAGAAAAAATTTAATACCAACGATCGAAAATGCCCAAAACCATTTGCAAGATATTATCGGCATTCGAATCACATGTTGTTTTATAGAAGACATTTATTATTTAAAGAACTTGATTATGAACCGAGGAGATATGGAAGTTATTAAAGTAAAAGACTATATTAAAAACCCAAAACAAAATGGTTATAAAAGTCTACATATGATTATTAAATACCCATTATCACTGAATTCCGGTACGAAAGAAGTTTTTGCTGAAATTCAAATTCGTACAATGGCGATGGATTTTTGGGCAAGTTTAGAACATAAATTGTACTATAAATACGAAGGGAAAATCCCTGAATATTTAAGCCATGAATTACGTGATGCTGCTTTCAAAGCAGAAGAACTTGATAACAAAATGGAATCGATTCGCCATGATATCGATGAAATCGAAGCATGTTCAGAACGTATTTTATTACCAGTTTAAAAAGAAAGTGAAGCTTTTCGTTTACAAAGCTTCACTTTCTTTTTTCTCAATTATCCGTACATCCTCTATTTTCCAACCACCACTTTCTTTTCCTATCCCATATTGAACTTTCTTTTCTACTACTTTGCTATTTTTATTTTCTTTTTCAGTCGTTTCAATTACTGCATAATCTCCCTCAAACTTCTTTACATCAGTAGTTAATAGTTCAACTTGTACATTTCCTCTTTTAAAATCTGCTTCTTTCTGTGCTTTTGTGTCATCAAAATTCATAGCACTAGAAGAATACAAACTCATGTGCTCTTCAAACAAATTTTCATTTATTGTTTGCACATACTGATTCACTAATTGTTTTAGCGATTGCTCATCCTCTTCTGTCATCTCAATCATCTCTTGTTCTTGAATGGTTCTTTCTTTTTCTTCTATCTTTTCCTCATTTGAATTACACCCGACAAGTAATGCTCCTATTCCAACCGATACTAAAATCTTTTTAATCATTTTTTCTACTCCTTTAAACAAAATAGAAAAAGCGAGGCGTTAATGCCGCGCTTTTTCTATTTTCTTAATAGCGATCTTTATTTGGGTCACCGCCACCAATAATATCAAATACACGTTTTGCTAAGTTTGTATTCTCTTGTACACCAGTGAATAAGTGTTTTCCTGGTCCGTATGCATATACACCTACATCTTCACCAGTGTGTCCACCTGTTGTCCAGCCTGTGAAAGAGCGCACATCGAAGATTTTTTCAATTGCGTCATCAATTTTCGTTACATCTTTTGTTACTGCTGCTTCATTCACTGCTGCAATTTCTTCTGGTGTAAATTCTAATTCAACATTTGCTTTTAATGTTTCTTCAACACTTGCACCATTCGCAATTTCTTTCGCCATAAAGTCTGGTGTACGCTTTGCTGCTTTTAATACGTTTGCATCAAAGTTGTACTCACCATCTACGCCAAGAGTGAAGCCACCTGTAGAATGATCTGCAGTTGTTACAACTAATGTTTCTTTATCTTTTTTCGCAAAATCAATCGCTGCTTTAAATGCTTTTTCAAAGTCTTCCATTTCACTCATCGCTGCCACTACGTCGTTATCATGACCAGCCCAGTCAATTTGACTACCTTCAACCATTAAGAAGAAACCATCTTTATCTTTGTTTAAACGGTCAATCGCTGCTTTTGTCATTTCTTCTAAAGAAGGTGTTTCCGCACTGCGGTCAATTGCCTTATCTAAACCAGCTGGTGCAAATAGACCAAGTACTTGCTCGTTTTTATCCTTTAATAATTGCTCACGGTCTGTTACATAGCTATAGTCAGATTTTTCAAACTCTTCTGTTAAGTTACGGTCATCACGTACAAAGTTATCAACACCGCCACCAAGCATTACATCAATTTTATGCTTATTATCTATTTTTTCATCAAAATAATCATTTGCAATCTCATTCATATTTTTGCGGCTCACATCATGTGCACCAAACGCTGCTGGTGTTGCATGCGTAATTTCAGAAGTTGCAACTAACCCTGTTGCTTTACCTTTTTCCTTCGCTTGTTCTAGTACTGTTTTTACTTCCTTTTTATCATTATCTACAGCGATTGCGGCATTGTATGTTTTAATACCTGAAGACATCGCTGTTGCTGCCGAAGCTGAATCAGTAATATTTTCATGCTCATCTTCTGGGTATGTCATTTGTGTCCCTACTAAATATTTATCAAATTCTGTTTTTTCCATTTTCTTTGTATTTGGATCATCCTTCATATAACGATGTGCCGTCATATAAGAAGGCCCCATTCCATCTCCAATTAATACAATGACATTTTTAATTTTCGTACCGTTAGCTTTTGCAGCTTTTTCATCCGAACCTGTCGCGCTACATCCTACAGCTGAAGTGAATACTAGCGTTGACAATGCTGCCAATGGCAATGCTTTCTTTACAAATTTTTTCACGATTAAGTCCCCCTAAGGTCTTGTTTAAGTTTCTACTAACAATGTAAGGGAAAAGTATTAAGGAAAAATTAGGCTCATGTAAAGGTTTTGTAAATTTATGTTAAGATGTGTTAGTTTATGAATTATTTTGTAGATTTTGAAGCATCTCCCTTATTTCTTGCTAAACTATTAAAAGAAGGAGGTATAAAATATGCACGTAAGACAATTAGACAAACGACACATTCCAAACATGTTAAACCTCAATAAATCAATAGGTTGGTTACAACATCCGTCTTTCATAGAAGAACAATATAAAATGTTTTTATCCATTGGTACATTGTTCGGTCACTTCCATAAAACCGAGCTTATTTCTTCTATTGCTTTATTTCCATATGAGAAAGGATTTACATCCATCGGTATGCTAATCGTTCATCCAAAGTTTCAGAAAAAAGGACTAGGAACGGCCCTTTTAAACAGTTGCTTAAACGAGACACCTCCGTTTTTATTAGTTGCTACTGACATGGGGGCTCCTTTATACGAGAAACACGGATTTCATACCGTTACTTTCATCCATCGATTAGAACGAAAAAAGAGCACCACCATAAACAGTTTCTTCTCTATAAAAGACATTACTTCATACGATCTTCCAACATTAGTTGAAATGGATTATATAGCAAGTGGGGCTCACCGCTCTCACTTATATAAAACATTGTTAGATCGAACACACTTTGCTTTCAAAATAGAAAGAAGAGATAGCGTAGGAGCTTTTGCGTTTTGCTTTATAAAAGGTGACACATTATGCGTAACACCACTTATTGCTAAATATGAAGAAGACGCATTGCATTTACTCCTCTCTATATGTGAAAAATGGAGCGGAACTGTTCGTGTAGACGTACCCGCTTCTCAAACAAACTTTTCACATCAATTACATACATATGGATTTCAAGAAACACTTCGCTCTCCGCTCATGATGAAAGGTTCGGTACAACTTCCTGGAAATCGAAAATTTCTATTCGCAATGATGGATGCTGCGCTCTGCTAATTACCAGTCTTACCTTACTACTACAATTTTAAAACTATTTTACATATAAGAAAAAGCGTGCTTCCCATCTGCACGCTTTTTCATTTATATAGTTCGAACGATCCTGTTTCTTCATCCATTTTCTGCGCAATTTGAAATGCTTCTTCAATGTTTACTTCATGATTGATAAGCTCGTAAAAGAAACGAGTTATAAATAAGAGTGATGCATTTCCATCTACGTAATCACTCGATCCAATGTATGCCTGCGCTCCTTTTTCGATAAAAGCTTTAGCAAGCGCTTTTTCACCTAACGTACAGCCACTATTCACAACATATCTTCCATCTAACTTCGCATATCGCTTTATTTCCTCGGCACCAAAATCCCCTCTTGGTTCTCCCTCTTCATATATGTCCTCACCTAGTTCAGTCATGATAAACTTGCCCTCATCCCCGTGAAAACAAAAAACAATGTACTCCATATCATCGTATATACTTTTCCCTGATAATACATGAATCAAATCAAGCGGCCTGCCCGTCCAATATGTAACAACCTTTGCACCAAAATACTCAAGGTTTGCTCTCAACGCTTGCGCCTCTAAGTCACTATTCTCTCCAACGACTAATGCAACATTCATATTCTCTCCTCCATATTTGACAAAATAATTTCATACCACATAGCTTCGTTTAAAAAGTCCTTACGCGTAAGTGTCTCCTTGTTAATGTGTTCTCTATAAGCTGTAATTGTTCCATCATGTGATACAACACAAATTCGATCCGTCTTCTGTTCCATACACCACTTCAAAAAATTCGTTATCGCTTTTTGTAACTCACATGGTGAAATAACATTGATACCATCGTGCCATAACAATTTATCTTCTTTTAATAGAAATTGAGGAAATAATGTTTGGACATCATTTTGACTTAACATTTGATCGCACGGCAATGTTCTTCCTCTATCCTTATAAGGAAATATTCGCGGTGCTACAGCTGGATGAACAATCTTTATACAATCTACATTTTCACTCCATAACGATGCCGTCTCCAGCGTTCGAACTGTTGGACTTACAACTAACAAATCATTACTTTGTAAAGGGAGTGTGTCTCTTAATAATCGAACTTGCTCTTTCCCCTTCTTTGTTAAAAAAGGATGATAGATTTGCAGACTCTTCGGCAAATCTACAGTATGCATCCCCTCTCCATGTCTAACAAAAATTATTTTCATATTTGCCTCCTTTCTATTTTTACATATCCAAAATAGCTTCTACAGCGCCAAAAAAAATCCTCTCTATAAAAGAGAGGTCCTATATTTATATAAATATAAAGGGGGAACAAAATTAAGGGTTTGTTATAAAGTGAAACTTCACTCAGTGGGGGTTTTCTTCATCCCCCACTGAGTGTCAGCCCGACCAATCGGGCTTTTACGGGCTGTTTATCTCCCACCTAAACTTCTATGAGTTCTCTAAGTTTTGAGATGGGGGTTTTACAGCCCGCAAATAGCGGGATAAACAAAGGAGTATTTGTAAATAAAAGCAACTGAAAATGGTTATAGTAACGGAAGATATAATAATAATTAAGGAGGCCATAGCAGTGAATAATTCAAATGATTTTGTAGAAAATTTACATGAGAAACAAGAGAAAGATGAGAGAAATCGCAAGCGTCAAGGGAATGGAAATCCTGGTAAGAAGAAACCAAATAAAACGCATAAGTAATTATTTGAATTGGATAAATACACTATTTTATTTGTAGGTATTTAATTTCTATAAGAGAAATATAAATTCCTTCTATTTCCAAAAACATTTTTCCTTATAACAAACATACAAATCCCTCTACTCATAACAGGAGTTTTACATATAGACAAAGAATATTACTGTTCTATACAAAATGAGAAAGAGGGATTTACTATGATTCGTGAAATTACAGAACAAGATGCCGCTACTTTTTTAACACTATGTCAAGCAATTGACGGTGAAACAGATTTTATGCTTTTTGAACGAAATGAACGAAAGTTAACGATAGAGAAACAAATCACAATCATTCAAACGTTTCTTTCTTCTCCTAATTCAAGTATTTTTGTCGCAGAAAAAGACAACGAGCTTGTAGGTTATATACTTGCTCGCGGCGGAACTGTTCAGCGAAATAAGCATAGCGTTTACTTAGCAATCGGTATTCTTCAAGATTATGCAGGACAAGGAATTGGAAAACAATTGTTTCATACTGTAGAAGAGTGGGCTCGTGAACATGAAATACTAAGGCTAGAACTAAAAGTAATGGCTCATAATGAAAGAGCCATTTCATTATATAAAAAATGTGGCTTTAATGTTGAAGGTGAAGCCGTTCACGGTGTTATTGTTAATGGAGAACCGAAAAATGAATATTATATGGCGAAGCTTTTATAAAAAGAAAGAGCAATTGAATGTTTATGTTCAAATGCTCTTTCTTTTTTCTTTCAAATGTTTCTCAAGTTTGTTTTTCTGAATATTCAAAAATAATTGGAGGGTTAATGAGAAAATTGTCAAATTTATGTTTATAATCAATACTCATTTCATTTTGCTGCAACAAAAACACATATCAGCATTATAAATGAGAAAATACACATAGGGGGAATGTTTCATGAAAAAAGTAACATCGGGATTACTTAGTATGGCGCTCGTATTTTCAAATTTCGGAGTACTGAGTGCGCATGCTGAAAAGAAAGCACAAGAAAAGCAACTTAGTCCGCAATTAGAAACAAATATGAAACAATGGGGCGGAAACAAAATTTCTACAGAAGTGGATACACAAACATCAAAAGAAATTTCTGTTATTGTCGAGCTCCATCACGCTCCAATGGCCTCAATGGAAAACATACAACACGCTCCTGATTTACAAAATAACGATGCGAAATCTCAAGAAGAACAATTAAAACAAGCACAAGAAAACGCAACAAAGAAAATAAAAGAAAAAGTACCACAAGCAAAAATAACTGAAACATACCATACACTATTTTCCGGATTCGCTCTTTCCATTCCTGGTAATCAAATAACTGTGCTTGCTTCTTTACCGGATGTAAAAGCAGTTTATCCAAATTTAACGTATAAATTACACGATACAACTCAAAGTGCCCCTTCTACCGAAAATCCGAATATTGGTGGACCAACAATAGGTGCTCCAGAAGCTTGGAACTTGCAAGACCTTTCTGGTAAAGCATTAGATGGAAAAGGAATGAAAGTTGCTGTTATCGATTCGGGCGTTGACTATACACATCCCGATTTACAAGCAAATTACATAGGTGGATACGATACGGTTGATGAAGACGACGATCCAATGGACGGAAATGTACATGGTACACACGTTGCTGGTATTATTGCGGCAAACGGTAAAATTAAAGGCATTGCCCCAAATGCTTCTATCTTAGCTTATCGAGTGATGAATGATATGGGGTTTGGAACAACCGAAGACATTATTGAAGGTATTGAACGTGCTATTCAAGATGATGCCGATATATTAAATTTATCACTTGGCCAAGACTTAAATGTTCCTGATCAAGCTGTAACACGAACATTAGAAAGGGCTGCGAAGCTTGGTGTCACTGCTGTCGTTTCTAATGGAAATGACGGTCCAAAACCATGGTCGGTTGATGCACCAGCCAATACAAGTAGTGTAATTTCAGTTGGTGCTTCTACTACTTCAATCCCATTTCCAACATTTCAAGTGAATGGTTCTAAAACTATCTATCAAGGACTGCCGCTCTCAACATCAGACCTTACATCAAAAACGAGTGCACCTCTTGTATATGTTGGTTACGGTTCTCCTAGTGACTATACAAAACAAGATGTCAAAGGGAAATTTGTCTTAGTTGATCAAGGAAATTCTAGTACGCTAGTTAAAGCTGAACAAGCAAAACAAGCTGGAGCGCTCGGAATCTTTCTTGTTTCTAGTGAACAAGAGATTTCCATTATGCCAGAGTATTTCTATCGTCAAAATAATGCTATTCCAGTTGTTCAACTATCTAATCAACATGGAGAACAGTTAAAAGCTGCAGTAAAAAAACGAGCAAAAACAATTACAATCGGTCAGCCTAATATGAAAGAATTAATTGGTAACTTTAGCTCCCGTGGGCCATCACAAGGAAGTTGGCTTGTAAAACCAGATTTTGTAGCACCTGGGGTTCAAATTACAAGTACAGTACCAAATGGAGGCTATGAATCTCATAATGGAACTAGTATGGCCACACCACAAGTTGCTGGAGCATTGGCACTTCTTCGCCAAATGTACCCAGATTGGTCAACAGAACAATTAAAAGCTGCTCTTTCTAATACAGCAAAATCATTACAAGATGTAAACGAAAACACGTACCCTGTTATGACACAAGGGGCTGGATTAATTAATATTCCAAAAGCACTTCAAACTGAAACACTTGTAACACCAAACAATGTGAGCTTTGGCTTTATTAAACCTGACAGCGGAAAAATCAAATTAACACAAAATATTTCGCTGCAAAATCGCTCAAACAAGAAAAAAACATATTCAACACGTGTTGAACTGCTAGATTCAGCGAAAGGAATTCACACTTCTTTCCCATCTTCTATTAGCGTAAAGGAGAATAGTGCAATGGAAAAGCCATTCACAATTTCCATTAATCGTTCTCTTCCACAAGGGGTCTACACTGGGGCTTTATACGTAAAAGAGCGTGGGAGTGATTACGAAATACGAATCCCATTTACATTTAGTGTAGACCCGAAGGATTATAAACGTATTGATGGATTAGAAATTATTAACTCTACCTTTAGTCCCAATGGTGACGACATATTAGATGACAATCTTATTCACTATCATTTATTATCAGCCGTTGATGATGTTACACTACACGCAAACTTAGTTACGAAAGAACATGTTTCTTATGAAGGAATTATTTATCAAGGTCAAAACGAATCTCCTGGATATAAGCCGTTTAAATGGAATGGCACTAGAGCCAATGGTACTGAACTTCCTGACGGACTGTATCAAATTGAGGCAGTTGCTTCAAACACAGGTGGGGAAACGAAACAAACCGGTGCAGTATTTATTGATAGACATGCCCCCCAACTATCAGCTGAAGTTGATAATGAAAACTTATTTATTAAAGGAAAAGTAGATGATATATTACTAGATTGGATGACCGAATCAGGATGGATTGCTCCAGGTCTACCTGTCACAATGAAATATAAAATTAATGGAAATGGCATATGGGAACTACCATTTGTGAATACATGGGAGAAGAGTTTCGATATTTATTTTGATCGTACGCAACTACAGGAAGGTAATAATACAATTCATATCGTTGCAACAGATGCTGCTGGAAATACATCTGAACTAAACGTACAATTAGAAGTAAAGTGATTAATCGCTTATATCTCAACCCCTGTCGAAAAATTCGGTAGGGGTTTTTCTATTATTTCAAAACCAACAGTTAAACAATTCTGAATGTTGTGATAAAATTTAATATAAGCGCTTACATTTTTTGAAAGAAGGTGATGCACGCACGGAAACAAACAGTCTTTTCATTAGTAAAAAAGAGGAGGATTTACCATGACAAAAAAAACAGAAATCCCACCACATTTACGACCGTTTGTATCAACACAGCATTATGACCAATACACACCAATTAATCACGCAGTATGGCGTTATATTATGAGACAAAACCATAACTTTTTAAAAGATGTAGCTCATCCAGCTTATGTGAATGGGCTACAATCATCAGGCATTAATATAGATGCAATTCCAAAAGTAGATGAAATGAATGAATGTTTAGCACCAAGTGGCTGGGGTGCTGTCACAATTGATGGACTTATTCCAGGTGTAGCATTTTTTGATTTCCAAGGACATGGGCTTTTGCCAATCGCAACAGACATTCGTAAAGCTGAAAATATTGAATATACGCCGGCTCCTGATATCGTTCACGAAGCTGCTGGACATGCACCGATTTTACTTGATTCTACATATGCAAAGTATGTAAAACGATTTGGACAAATTGGAGCAAAAGCATTTTCAACGAAAGAAGAACATGACGCGTTCGAAGCAGTTCGTACGTTAACGATTGTAAAAGAAAGCCCAACTTCTACAGTGGAAGAAATTGATCGTGCTGAAAAAAATGTAATTGAAAAACAAAAACTTGTTTCTGGTCTATCAGAAGCAGAACAAATTTCTCGCTTATTTTGGTGGACAGTTGAGTATGGATTAATCGGTGATTTAGAAAATCCAAAAATTTACGGCGCAGGTCTACTTTCCTCTGTTGGAGAAAGTAAGCATTGTTTAACAGATGCTGTAAAGAAAGTTCCGTTCTCTATTGAGGCTTGTACAAAAACAACATACGACGTAACAAAAATGCAGCCACAACTATTTGTATGTCAATCGTTTGCAGAATTAACAGAAGCCCTCGAATCATTTGCAAAAACAATGGCATTTCAAACTGGCGGAGCAGAAGGCTTACAAAAAGCAATTCATTCTGAAAATGTGGCAACAACTGAATTAAATAGCGGTCTGCAAATTACAGGAACATTTGCTAATATGATTCAAAACGATGCTGGTGAAGTCATTTACATGAAAACAAACGCACCAACTGCACTTGCAATTGACCATAAACAGCTAACAGAGCATTCGAAAGATGTTCACCAAGATGGCTTTGGGACACCTGTTGGCCTACTAAAAAATAATATTGCATTAGAATCGTGTTCAGATAAAGAATTACAATCATTAGGAATTATCGTTGGTAATGAAACCGAATTTACGTTTGCAAGTGGTATCCATGTAAAAGGAACTGTCACAAATATTATGAAAAATGAGGATAAAATCGCCCTTATTTCCTTTACAAATTGCACGGTTGTTTTAGGAGAGCGCGTATTATTTGACGCTGCATGGGGAGCATTTGATATGGCAGTTGGTTCCTCTATTACTTCTGTATTCCCAGGCGCTGCAGATGCTGCCGCATTCTTTCCAATAGAAGAAGAATCCGAAGAAACACCAGCACCACTTGTGCTAACAGAGCTAGACCGCCTATATCAAACTGTTCGGGAAATTCGAACTGAAGGAAATTCACGTGATACAGACATAGAACAGTTAGTAGCAATTCAAGATGTACTAAATCAATTTTATAAGAAAGAATGGTTATTACGCCTTGAAATTTTAGAATTACTACTAGACTACAATAAAGATTTAGAAATCGCTGCAACACTAGAAAAGCAACTCGCTTCTTTTACGGATAACGAAGCAGTTCAGCGTTTAATCCATAATGGTCTTGCGTTACTACAGAAAAGGGATGTGGAAAATAATGCTACGACTAACTGATGAGGAAGTACAAGAAGAATTAATAAAACTGAATAAATGGAAAGTGAAAGATGAAAAATGGATTGAACGGAAATACATGTTTTCCGATTACCTAAAGGGTGTTGAATTTGTTTCTGAAGCCGCCAAACTGTCAGAAGAACACAATCACCATCCATTTATCCTTATTCAGTATAAAGCAGTTATCGTTACTTTGTCATCTTGGAACGCAAAAGGATTAACAAAACTTGACTTTGAACTCGCAAAGCAGTTTGATGAAATATTTATGCAAAACGAGAAAGCAGTGATTCGTTAATAACGAAAAAAGAGAGGCCTTTGCTTAGGCTTCTCTTTTTTCAACGATATGAATGATATGACCAAATGGATCTTCTACTTGTAGTATCCCCTCTTTATATACTGGAGTAACTCCAGCGCTTTGCAAACGACTATATACCGCTTCTTTTTGTTCAAGGTTTTCAAGCACAAGCGTAAAACACTTTAAACCTATTGAATTCGGAAGCTGTGGTGGTACTCCTTCTCCTTGCCAAGTGTTTAAACCAATATGATGATGATAGCCACCGGCTGCTACAAAAAGCGCGCCATTACGTGCTGGAATGGTTACTTCAAATCCAAGTCCGTCTACATAAAAACGCTTTGCTTCTTCTAAATCTCCAACATGAAGGTGAATATGTCCTACCGTTGTTTCAGCCGAAAAACCTTGCCATTCTTTCGCTTCTTGTAATAAAGCTTCGCCATCAAATGGATTACTTACAAATGGAAGGTTCCCATTTTTATCATGCCACACTTCTTTCGGACGGTCGTAATAAATCTCAAGCCCATTCCCATCTGGATCGCTCATATAAATCGCTTCACTAAAATGATGATCTGCTCCGCCTTGTATTGGATATCCTTTTTGCAACACATGACGTAATACACTTGCTAACTGCTCTCGATTTGAGACTAAAATTGCAAAATGATATAACCCAGTGCGATTCCTTTGTTTTGGAAGAACACCTTTCTTTTCTTCTATCCGAAAAAGCGGTGTACGATTTTCGTTACCAAGTACAGCAACGCTACCCTCTTCTTCTATTACATGAAACTTTAGTACATCTCGGTAAAACGCAAGAGACCGCTCCATGTTGGATACATATAAATGGACGAGACCTACGCTCGTATGAGAACCTAGCCTAAAACTCATATCATTCTACCTCCTGTTTACATTAACTCTTTTTCAGCACTTTCTCCTGAACAAAGCGATCAACAAAACCATCTGCTTTTGCAACAAATAAGTAAAGTCCCATCGCTAACAACGTTAAGTCTAATTCATATCCAGCATTCTTTCCATCTCCTAATAAACCAGCAGACCATTTTACTTTCACAATTGCGCCAACCATAATAAGTGCAAATAATAGTCCAATGTATCTTACACCAAAACCGATAATTAAACATACACCACCAACAACTTCAGCTGTTGCCACTCCATATGCAAGAAAACCAGGCAAACCAATGCTCGTAAACCACCCTGCAATATTTTCGATACCTGACTGAAACTTCGTTAAACCGTGCATAAAGAACGTTAAGCCTAGCACGAAACGAATAATAAAATTACCAATATGTTGATTCATTTTTCTCTCTCCTTTTGTTTTGTTATATAAAACTTTTATTCACATTACAAAACATACGATAAAAATAATCATTCGTCAATTCATTTTTCTTGAGAAAAAATGATTTTTTTTTGCTATGATACAAATAGTTGAATAGTTGCTTTATTAAAAAGGAGAGTTTTGTATGAATATCGGTGCTGCAATACGCGAAATTCGTAAGCGCAAAGGAATAACAATCGCCCAGATTTGTGAAGGGACAGGACTTTCAAAAGGCTTTATGAGCCAAGTAGAAAATAATAAAACGTCGCCATCTATTGCAACGTTAGAAACGATTGCAAATTTTTTAAATGTACCACTTCCCTATTTATTGCTTGAACAAAAAAATAGGATGAAAATCGTGAAAAAAGAAAATAGAAAACATAGTATATACGGAGAAGACGAACAAAAAATTGAACATGTTGCTGAGCAAGGAGGCCTTCGTTTATCGTTAGTAGAGATTCCTGTAGGCTTTCCAAAAGAAAATAAACCAAATGCTCATGAAGGAGAAGAGTGTCACCTTGTGTTACGTGGAAAATTAGAAGTGCAGCACGGGGAAGATATTGCAATTGTTGAAGAGGGAGATTCCTTTTCTTTCAGTGCATGTGTACCGCACATTGTTCGTAACGTTGGCGAAGAAACTGCATTGTTACTCATTTCTAGTTATGCCGAAAATAGAAAAAGAATATATTAAAGCATTGCACAAGTACGTTTGCAATGCTTTTTTGCTATATTCACTGCACTATCCCAACTCTTTTTATGCTATAAACAAGTACGTCTTGATTGTGAAAAGTAGTTGTCTTTTCATAACTCATCCCAACTTTTCTTGCAACAAAAATTGACGCTGGATGATTTGGGTTAATGAGAGAGATAAGTTTATTTAACTTTAACACTTGAAATCCATAATTTCGAAAAGCAGCCGCCGATTCTTTTGCATAGCCATTCCCCCAGTAATTCGGGAGTAACCAATAGCCAATTTCCACTTCTTGCTTTCCATCAACTCGTTGACGGACTAACCCTGCATGACCGATTGGCACTCCTGTTTCTTTGTCTATCATGACAAATAAACCAAGTCCGTTTTCATATTTTGTAGAAATCCAATGTTCAAGGCTTCTTTTACATTGTTCATACGTTTTCGGCGTTCCACTTCCAATATACCGAATTACTTTCTCATTACTCCATAACGATGCATAAAAATCTAAATCATCCATTGTATATTTCTGAAAGCGCAACCGTTCTGTATGAAACATTACTTCTACCTCCTTCTTGTAGATTCCCGTTCTATAATAGAAACTGGTAAGGAAATATGTTCTGCAGCTAATTCTGAATTTTGTAACCGTCTATATAACACAGTTACCGTGTATTTTGCCATATTTGAAATAGATGTGTGTATCGTTGTGATAGACGGGTACATCATACTTGATAAAGGTTGATTATCAAATCCAATTACTCCTAGTTTTCCAGGAACTGCAATTCCACTCCGCTGCGATTCCATGATAATGCCAGCAGCTACTTCGTCACTTCCCGTAAATATCGCATCAATAGGTTCTGACATTGAGCATATTGTACGAATAACTCTCTTTCCATCTTCCATTCGATAGCAATTTGCAAATACCCAATTAGGATTCATTTCAATACGATGTTCATATAATGCTTGCTTATATCCTTGAAGCCTTTTACACTGCGCCTCACTCGTTAATGTATCGTAGCAAAATCCAATTTTCTTATAACCTGCTTGTAATAAATGTACCGTTCCTATATATCCAGCTTCTTTTTCATCAAACTCAACTTTTGAGATACTTGTTATACCCGTATGTTCATTACATATGACAATCGCTTCAAGATTTGCAACCCCTTCTAATTCTTCTTTTGAAATAGAAAGGGTGGAGAAGATGAGTCCGTCTAGCTTTTTCGTTCGTACGTATTGTAAAAAATCCCTTTCTTTCTCCGCTTCATAATTGGATTGTAATATAACGACATCATACCCATCTTTCTTTAAAACACCACTAATCTCTTCAATCAACTTTCCGAAAAAGGGATGATGTAACGTAGGAACTACTACTCCTATTAAATTCGTTTGTAAACGACGTAAGTCCTTTGCAACTGATAATGGGACATAGTTCATTTGATCTATAACACTTTGAATTCGTTCTCGCAATTCCGGACGGACGTAAGGATGATTATTTAACACGCGTGATACTGTCGCTTTGGAAACGCCAGCTAACTTTGCAATATCTCCAATTGTAGTAATTGTTGTCTCCCCCCTTGACCTGAAATGCATTTCATATTATACAGTAACTTCATACTACAATTATAAAGTGAAACTTTAATCAGTGGGGGAATTTCTTCCTCCCCCACTGATTATTAGTTGAACCAATCGGGATAAACGAGGTGTTGACAATTATGGGGAAAATTACAATTTTAAATCAAGAGATATCTGTAAAGGCTGTTGCTTTTGATAAAGATGGAACATTATTTCAAGCCATTCCATTTTGGCAAGAAATCGATCGATTGCGAAGAAGGAAGTTTTTACAAATCACCGGGGAAAAGTATCAGGCTAGATGGGAGGAAGCCTTTGGATTTATTCACCCAAATGAAGTAGATTTTAAAGGACTTATCGCTGTAGCTCCTGAGGAAGATGAAATTATCGTAACAGCGAGTTTACTATATCAAATTACAAAATATCCGTGGCACCGCTGTAAGGAAATTGCTGTACAAATTTTTGAGGAGAGCAACCGGGAGTTACGTATACAAGAAGCGTTCCAAGCAATTGATGGAGCTGAATCCTTCATTACTTCTCTCTACAATGAAGGATTCTTTACCGGAATTTTAACATCCGACAATAAAAAACGTACAAAAGCATGTGTAGAGCTTTTAAACACTCCGCCCCTACATTTTTTATGTACCCCAGAAGATGTAGAAAACGGGAAACCACATCCTGACATGATTATAAAGACATGTAAACAACTTGGCATTCAAACAAATGAACTCATAATGATTGGTGATACTGTCGTTGATGTAAAGATGGCGAAAACTGCCGGAAGCATTGCTGTCGGTATTGCCACTAATGAACATGCAGTAGAAGAGCTTATGCCTTACGCTGATTTCATTATTCGTTCCTATGCTGACATACAAGTAGCAAGCAAAAAAAGGCAGTAGACGAAAAATGTCTACTGCTTCCATATTATAACTAGTATGCAAGAATCCAACGAGGGGGTGTAGGATTTTCTTCTTACATACTAGACATATTTCTCCCGTTCTAACGGGCGGTAAACCTTTCACTACTTAAAGAAGTGAAAGGTTTACCGCACATAAGAACCTCTTCTTATGCCGGTTGCAAGATACCTAGTAAATAATTATATACATGCTGCGCATCTTCTCCGCCCATCCTTGCGTGTTGTAAAAGGGAAATACCATGTGGACCAGACTTGTGTGTTGCTTCCGGCTGTACCTGTAAGATTGATTTTACAAGCTCAAGCTGTCCAAGCATTGCTGCTGCAAAAATATCTATTTTTGCACCTTTTTGCAACAAGTATGTGGCGATATCTTTTCGGCCAACGTGTGCTGCTGCACCTAAGCCGCTTTCCCAATCTTCACCACCCCAATTATAAGATGCATGCAATAAGCCAGGCTCTTCTGCTAATAACTCTTGCACTTGTTCTAAGTTACCATGCGCAGCAATAACAAATGACCTTACTAACTCATTGGCAATACGTTCTTTTTGCATACTGTTCCTCCTCTTTCAGAAACTCGTTTTGGAGTGAAAAAAGGCCTGTCTTCTCCTTTAAAAATATTCACTTCTATACCAAATACATTTCGGAACATTTGCTCACACAACACATTTTCTGGCGTATCATCATACTGAATACTTCCTTTTTTTAAGACAATCAGACGATCACTATACTGAGCCGCTTGATTAATATCATGAAGAACCATGATAATTGTCATTCCAAACTCCTCATTCAACTGCTTCACAATTTCCATTACTTCAAGCTGATGAACAATATCTAAAAATGTCGTTGGCTCATCAAGTAATAATACATTTGTCCGCTGTGCAAGTGTCATCGCAATCCAAGCACGCTGCCTTTCACCACCAGATAATGAGTATAATAAGCGATGTTCATATCCTTCTAGCTTTGTAATAGACACTGCCCAGTCTACGATATCTTCATCTTCTTCTCTAAAACGATCATTCCATTTTTTATGCGGTTGCCTTCCAAATTCAACAAGCTCACGAACTGTTAAATCGATTTGATGATCATGCATTTGAGGTAACATTGCTAATCGCTTTGCTACATCTGTACTTTTCATCTCGTGTATATTTTTCCCGTCTAATATTACCTCACCGGCTTTTGGTTCTAGTAGCCTTGCAACTAATCGTAGTAATGTCGATTTACCGGAACCATTCGGACCAATTAAACTGACAATCTCACCTTGCCGGATTGTTACATTCAGCTCTTCAATTTTGAACCTTTCTGAATGTGCATAAACAATGTCTTTAACGGTAAGCATTCTCTTTCCCTCCTCTATGAATTAAATATAAGAAGAATGGACCACCTAAGAAGGAAAGTAAAATTCCTACCGGTAATTCAATTGGATCAAACCAGCTTCGTGCGATTGCATCTGCAAATACAACAAGTACGCCTCCGCCTAAACAAGATAGCGGTAATAAATAACGATAGTCATTTCCGACTAACAAACGAAGCATATGCGGTACAACAAGCCCAACAAATCCAATAAGTCCAGAAACACTTACAGCAATTCCAGCAAGCAATGTGCTTACAATGATTAGAAAAAACCTACTGCGCTCTACATTATGGCCAAGAAGTTTGGCCATCTCATCACCGAGCATTAATACGCGAATATGTTTAATACCAACTATAGCAAGAACAATGGCAAAGATTGCATAATACACAACCATTTCAAAATGTGGCCAGCTTACACCACCAATTCCTCCAGCAAGCCAAGGTAATACAGACTGTACTTTATCACTGTGAAGGAGCATTAACGCCGATGTTGCGGCGCCGATTAGGGCGTTAATAGAAACGCCTACCAACACAATGCGCGATGGCGAAGCTCCATTTTTCCAAGATAGCGCATAAATAATCATTGCTGTTACAAACGCGCCTATAAATGCGCCGAGTGGCAGAAACGCCATATGCATTGGAAATAAAATCATAATAATAATCGCTACGAAGCCTGCTCCTGATGAAACACCAATAATACCAGGATCAGCAAGCGGATTACGCATTACTCCTTGAAGCAATGCACCCGATGCCGCTAAACACATACCAACTAAAAACCCAACGAGTACACGAGGAATTCTTAAATCCCAAACAATTCGATGTACAGTTGTTGTTTCATCCCCTATACCAGTCATCATCTCTTTTAAAGAGAATGATAGACTCCCAGCTACAAGCCCATAAAAGAGGACAAACACTGTCATAACCAATAATGTAATGATGATAATCCATCTCTTTCTCCAAAGTGGATGTTTCTTCGCTGTCTCTTGTACTTTTGTAACTGCTTCCCCTTGCATCTCTATCATTTCCCTACTTTTTGTAAACTTTCATACATAAAGTCCATTGCTTCTGTTACTTTTGTACCTGGGTTCGAACCAAATAAATGTGGTGGTAAAATTACGAAACGATCATTTTTAACAGCTTCAAGGTTTTTCCACGCTTCATTTTTCATCATTTCCCCTTGGAACGCTTGTTTCACACCTTCTGGGTCGCCATGTGTAATTAAAAAGATAATATCTGGGTTTGCTTCAATAATACGTTCTACACTAAACTGTGCATATTGCGGATAGTCTTTTGTTGCCGGGAACTCTGCTGCGATATTTTTCCCACCCGTTTTCTCTAAAATGTCACCAGATAACGAAGTTGGTAACGCTGCCAAATATGTACCAGGTGCACCGTATACTAATAAAACTTTCGCATTACTTTTCTTCGTATACTTTTTCATTTGCTTTGTAATCGTATTATTTAACTCTTTTGCTTTTTCTTCTTTTTGTAGTACCGTTCCGTACATATCAATGCTCTTTTGAATTTCTTCTACAGAATTGGCTGAGGAAATCAATACTTTTGTTCCTTGTCCCTCTACTGTTTGCATATGTCTTTGAAATCCATTACTTGCAATAAGTAAATCTGGCTTTAAACTTGCAAGTTGTTCAAAGCTTGGCTGATGCATATTCCCAATTTCTTGAACTCCTTTTAAATCATCGCTAATTGGCAACTTTGTACTCGGGCGACCAACAAGTTCCCCCCCTAAGGCATGGATAATATCCATATCACCTGTACTTAATGTTGCGATACTTTTTGGGGGCGTCTCAAATTTCAGTTCACGATCTGTAAAGTCTTTCACGACGATGTCTGTCTTCTCTTTTCCTTCTGGTTTTGCGGACGCTTCCTCTTTCTTTGCGCTGCAACCCATTAATAAGAAAAAAACAGATAACATCGCTGTAAATAGTGCAATATATTTTTTCATACTTCCACCTCTAATTGATAATGATAATCATTAACTACTATTCTACTTTAATTGATATAGATTATCATTGTCAATGATAAAAATAAAATAACGCTACAAAAAGGAATATTCCGTCTTTTTTGTAGCGTTATTTTGTCCTACACTCTATCATGTTCACTCTCCTCTAGTTGATTACGCATCTCTTTAACACGATAAAAGAAATAAAACGAACCACCTAAAAAAGAGAATATTGCACCAATCATAACAGCAAAGTGCGTAGCATCTTTCTCTCCATTTGGCAAAATCAAACCAATCATAAGAAAGGCACCAATTGCTAATAGCACTTGACCAAAGCGAGTATAGTCAGCAATTTTTTGCTCCATATTCTTCACCTCTCCTTCCACTCTATCATACTTTCATTGTTTTAGAGGCAAGTAAATAGCGGAAGTATGGGAGATGATTTCCAAAAGAAAAAGCACTGCCTCCTCAGCAGTACTTTTTTACGCTAACGCCTGTGCTAAATCTTCTAATAGGTCTTCTCCATCTTCAATACCAACCGAAATGCGGATTAATGTGTCTGTAATACCAAGCTCCTTACGGCGCTCTACTGGAATTGAAGCGTGTGTCATTTGAGCAGGAACTGAAATTAAACTCTCTACAGCACCTAAACTTTCTGCAAGCGTAAAGTATTGTAATTTTTCTAGTACTGCTTGTAACGTTTCCTCACTATCGACATCAAATGAAATAATTGCACCATAGCCGTTCGCTTGTTCTTTTGCAAGTTCATGATTTGGGTGTATTTCAAGCCCTGGATAATACACTTTGTTTACTTTCGGATGACTGTGTAAAAACGAAGCAATCGCACGTGCATTTGCTTCATGCTCTTCCATACGTACACCTAACGTTTTTAAACCACGAATAAGCAAGTAACTATCTTGCGGTCCAAGAATCCCACCTGTTGAATTTTGTACAAAGTGTAATTCTTCTGCCAATTGTGCACTATTTACAACAACTAAACCAGCAACAACATCACTATGTCCACCTAAATATTTCGTCGCACTATGAAGGACAATATCTGCACCTTGTGAGATTGGTGTTTGGAAATACGAAGTCATAAATGTATTATCAACGATTGTTAATAAAACATGCTCTTTTGCAAGTGCTGCAATTTCTTTTATATCCGTAATTTTTAACAGTGGATTTGTTGGTGTTTCTATATACACCGCTTTCGTATTCGGAAGAATTGCTGCTTTTACTTCCTCTAAGTTTGTTGTGTCAACAAATGTATGTTCAATACCGAAACGATTTAATACTTTAGACATAATACGGTACGTACCACCATATACATCATCTGTTAATACAATGTGATCTCCTTTTGAAAACAACATCATCACAGCTGTTATAGCTGCCATACCAGATCCAAATGCAAAGCCCGCATGACCATTTTCCAAAACAGCAATCGTTTCTTCTAAAGCTGACCTTGTTGGGTTTCCTGTGCGTGAATACTCATACCCTTTATGCACACCAATCGCTTCTTGTTTATACGTACTCGTTTGATAAATCGGTACTGTCACCGCTCCAGTAGAGGGTTCTCCGATGTGAATACCATGAATTAACTTTGTCTTTGCTCTCATTTTTCATTCCCACCCTTTGTATATATGTTTGCTTAAATAACGCTCACTACTATCTGGAAAAATCGTAACAATATTTGTTCCTGGTTTCGCTTTCTTCGCTTCTAATACACTTGCATGAAACGCCGCTCCTGATGAACTACCAACAAGTAGTCCTTCTTTTTGTGCCAACTGTTTCACACGTGTAAATGCGTCATAATCTGTAATCGTATGAATCTCATCAAAATAGGACTTGTCTAAAAATGGCGGGATAAACTCTAAACCAATCCCTTCTGTTTCATGTGGACCAGCTTCTCCACCATTTAAAATGGATCCTTCTGGCTCCACAATCACCGTCTTAATTTGTTCATTTTTCTCTTTCAAATACGCAGCGGTTCCCATAAATGTTCCACCTGTACCAGCACCCGCTACAAATATGTCAATATGACCGTTTAATAATTCCCACAATTCTGGTCCTAATGTTTTATAGTAAGTACGTGGATTTGCCTCATTTGCAAACTGACCTGGCGAATAAGAATTTGGAATCTCTTCTAAAAGTTCCTGTGCTTTTTGAATCGCACCTTTCATTCCTTCTCCCGTTGGAGTATGAACAATTGTTGCTCCAAGCGCTTTCATGAGTTCTTGCTTTTCAATACTAAACTTTTCCGGCACACATACAATAACACGTAAATCATGCTGAAGGGCTGCAAGCGCAAGTCCAATACCTGTATTACCAGCTGTCGGCTCAATAATTGTACCACCTGGCTTTATATATCCATTGATAAGCGCATCTTCTATTAGCTCTTTTCCTAAACGATCTTTTACACTTCCACCTGGGTTATAAAATTCTAACTTTGCAAATAAACGAACACCAGTTGGAAGATTGAAACGAGTAATTTCCACAAGCGGTGTTTTACCGATAAGTTCATGAACGCCGCGATACACTTTCATCTTGTTTCCCTCCTCATTACCCCTCTAAAAGAAAGGCAACTGCCTTTTAATTTCTTTTTATGAAACAGTTGCCCCTTTTGTTACACTACTTAATCTCTTCTAATACTTTTACAATAAATTTTGTAGAGTGAAGGGCTGCTTGATCTAAAAATTGATCGAAGGAAACATCCGATTCTTTACCTGCAATATCAGAAAGTGCACGGATAATTACAAATGGTACTTCATATTGATGACATACTTGCGCTACCGCTGCCGCTTCCATTTCTACTGCGTAAAGGTCCTCAAATTTTTCACGAATAAATGCAACACGGTTTGGATCGCTCATGAAAGAGTCACCTGTTGCAATCATTCCTTTTACAACTTGAATGTTTTCTTCAGATTGCATACATTTTTCAGCTAAGGTAATTAGTTCTGCATCAGCTGTGAATCCTGCTGGCATGCCAGGTACTTGACCATACTCATAGTTAAACGCTGTAACGTCTACGTCATGATGACGAACTTCTGTTGAAATGACAACATCACCTACGTTTAATGAATGATGGAATCCACCAGCGGAACCTGTATTAATAACCTTTTCAGGCTGATAACGTTCTAATAAGATTGTCGTAGACATTGCTGCATTTACTTTCCCAATACCAGACTTTAATAAAATTACTTCATGGCCTGCTAATGTACCTTTTGTAAACTCACATCCTGCTACTACTTCTACTTCTGCATTTTCTAACTTGTCACGTAAAATACGTACTTCTTGCTCCATTGCTCCGATTACAGCGATTTTCAATATAAATCCCTCTTTCTATTGCTTAGTTGCCTCCATGACCCAAACGTAATGGTTCATACGCTTAAATGTAACATAAAAGCCATTATTCTCAAATATAGACTGCATAACAGGAATTACCGTATAATATTCCGTTTGCAAGTCGTTCGCTAAATTATGAAACCCTCGCTCTTTTGCATGTTGAATTGTTTCTTCGTATGCATCTTTATCCGCAAAGATTGTATCAGCAAACACTATTTTACCACCTTTATTTAAAAGTTGACTATACTTTCCGATTGCGACTTCTTTTTCTTTATCTGTTAAATGATGAAATGCATATGTGCTTACAATCGTATCAACTTTAGGTGGAGCAATAAAATTTAAGAAATCACCAGTTGTAATGGATACCTCTTTCGGGAGCTTTTGCTTCGCAATCGCACGCATTTCTTGTGACGGTTCTATTCCATAAACAGTGCGACCTGCTTGTAACAATGTATTCGTTAAATTACCAGTACCAACACCAAATTCTAATACATGTCCAAAAGACTTTGTAACTACATTCTCTAAAATTTCTTCATAATGGGCGAAAACTTCTTTATATTGTACGTCTTCACCTTGTACGAATGAATCGTACGTATGAGCCCATTCATCGAATAGTTCATTAAATTCTGTTCCCATATGAATTCCCCTTTTTCTTATCGGATTTATCAGTATAATATGCTAGATTTTCAAAAATGTCAACGACGTTACATTGTTAACAACTGGGAAATGTTTTTTTCCTATAAAGTGAAACTTCACTCAGTGGGGGTTTTCTTCCTCCCCCACTGAGTGTCAGCCCGACCAATCGGGCTTTTACGGACTGTTAATCTCCCACCTGAACTTCTCTGAATCCTCTAAGTTTTGAGGTGGGAGTCTTACAGCCCGTTAATGCGGGATAAAAAAGCAATTAAAATTTTAAATAACACAGACTTAACATCACATTTAAAAATAAAAGACAAGCTATATACAAATAGTATTCTGTCTTATTCTTTGCTACACTAAATATGAACAAAGTGAAGAGGAGATGTTCCGATGTCATTTACGTTTGAAATGTTAGAGGATAAAGTAGAGTTTTTTGAAGCAACTGACCTAGCTTCGTTAGAGAAAAAAATTAATGAGCAAATCGATATAAACAAAGCGCTCATGATGCATGTACATAACGTATCACATCAAATGGTAATGGACCCTGAAAGTAAACGTCCGTATTACAGCGCTGTTGTCCACTTCAAACTAAAAAAATTATAAAAAAAAGAGAGAGGTTTCCCTCTCTCTTTTTTAATTTAATGTTTGGACAAGTACTGGCTTCCAGCCTTCATTTGCTATCCAATCAATATTTACATAATATTTCTTTCCTGTTTGCTTATCTTGTACATTTCCGTAAGCTTGATTCTTTCCGTTGTTTCCAATGCGGTGCAGAATTAACTGATCTACCGGAACATCAATTGCAGATGAAATTGCTTGAATCATTTCATTCCAATCAGTAGAACCTTTTTGGAATGTCATTGCCGGACTTTCACCTTGCTCTGTACCAACTGGTTTCCAAGAAGACTTTGTATAAGCTTCTTTTGCCTCAGGAAGTGTCTTTTCAGCTTCTACTTGTTTATTCGCTTCCTCTTCTTCAGCTTTACGCTTTTCTTCCTCTTCTTGCTTTTTCTTCGCTTCTTTTTCTTCTTTTTCTTTCTTCTTAGCTGCTGCAGCTTCTTTCTTCGCCGCAGCCTTTTCTTTCTTCGTATCTTCTTTTTTCGTGTCTTCTTTCTTCTTGTCTTCTTTCTCTGTAGCTGTCGTTTGCTCTGCTACTTTTTTATCGTCTGAAGCAACTTGCTCTTCTGTATCACCTGTTAATAGTTGATATGCTACAATCACTACCATAAATAATACAATACCGATTGCGATATTTAGAAAACCGTTTTGACGACGCTTTTGTTGTTTTTTCTCGAATCTAGATCCTCCTGCCATCCTTTCAAACCTCCATGCAGTTTTTCCTCTTTGTTATTGTAACATCATTTGCAAAAAGGTTGAACAGTTACCATCATTTTTTGAAAAAATGACCAATATGTAGTGTACTGTAATTGTAAAAACAGAGACTATTCTTTTCCTACTTCCCACTTAGTAATCTCCGTAACAACATCAGTAAAAATTGGTGTAACAAGATTCCATTCTCCGTCTGTTTCAAGCTCCGTTACAACTAACACATAACGTGGAGTTTCATACGGAAAATAACCCGCAAACCAGCGATTCACACGATTTCCTTTTCCAGTTTGGGCCGTTCCAGACTTTCCTGCAACTGTAAGGGGCAACTTGTTATACACCGCTCCTGTTCCCTTTTTACTTGTCACCACTTCTCTTAATAACTGCTGCAGCTCTCTTATCGCCGCTCTCCCTACTCTTTCACCTTTTAATTCATGTTCTTCAAATCGATATAACGGCATTCCATTTTTATATAAAATCTCTTTCACAGCTTTTACTTCCCGCTTCTCACCATCTCTTGCAATTGTCGCCATCATATTAGCAATAGCAAGAGGTGATAACCTTACATTTTTTTGTCCAATTGCAGTTTGGTCCGTCGCTTTATGTGAAAATTTATCACCCTTATTATTCCAAATAACTGTCGCTTTTTCTTCTGCAAGTTGCCGAAATGAAGGATTATGAAAGAAAGAACCTTGCCACCCAACCGTTCCCATCACTCCTAAAGCTTTTGCATACGTTTCTACTACGTTCTCATCCTCTTCAATCAGTTCTTCTGTAAGCTCAGCAAATGCCCGATTACAGCTTCTTGCAAAGCTCTCATGAAAAGATAAGGTTCCCATTGGTTGCTGTGCCATGCTTTCACCGTACGGGTCCCTATTACAATCAAACTTACGGCTTAACAGATTTACGTTCGAATCAAGCGCCGCAGCGGCAATTACCGTTTTAAAAACAGACCCTGGAAAATGAGATGTAAGCATTTCATTTGTCGCACTTTTTTGATATCCCCACTTATTTTTTGTCTGTAAAGACGGTTTACTAACCATCGCTAAAATTTCATTCGTTTTAATATCTAAAAGAACTAATCCACCTTTCGCAAGTGGATAACGATCTACAATATTCTCCGCTGCTTGCTGCAATCCTTTATCAATAGTTGTAACAACTGAAATCGGATAAAATGGATTGCCAATTGATGTATACTTCACTTCATTCCCAAATAGCGGTTCTCCCCGTTGATCAACATGATACATCATTTTTTCTTCACCATCTGTTATTAAAAACTCATCAAAAACTCGCTGTAGACCTGAAACACCTATCTTTGTCATAGAAGGAATCTTTTCACCGTATTTCTTTATAACTTGCTGCTCATTTTCTCCTGTAATGCCAATGAGATGAGCTGCTAAAGGGGTATCCCTAGTTCTTTTTATAGAAGCTGCAATAAGGCCTGGGATGCGTAGATTATTAATTTGGTCCATTTCATCTTTCGTTAACTGTAAGGGCTTTTTATGAAACTTGATAATAGTTGGTTCGTCTACTCTATTTAACTTTATCTGTTTTCCAATAATACGTGCAATCTGTTCCTCATTCTCTTCTGTTATTTGTAAAAACGGAAAAACAATTAGTGCCGATACATATTCATCATTAAGCAACTCACCGTTTCGATCCACAAACCTTCCTCTACCATCATCTATAACAACTGTTTGCGTACGCTGCATAATACTTCTTGCAATTAAATTAATCTTTCGATTTCCAAACGATTCTGTTGCAACAATTTGAATTTGCATAAGTCTTATAAATAAAATTGTCATACATATAATACCGATTACTAGGATTATCTCAATCCGGCGTTTCATTTCCATAAAATAACACCTCTTATGTAGTTTCACGAGAGGGTATATTTTTATTCATGCTTTGTATCATAAAGTGAAACTTCACTCATTGGGGGGCTTCATCCCCCAATGAGTGTTAGTTGAACCAATCGGGCTTTTACGGGCTGTTAATCTCCCACCTAAACTTCTTCGCTTTCTCTCAAGTTTTGAGGTGGGAGTCTTACAGCCCGCAAATAGCGGGATAAAAAGAAAACTTTAGCTAATATAGAATTAATCACAAACATAAAAGAAACCGTTTAGACAATATATAGTCCAAACGGTTTCTTTTTTATTATTTTACAGAAACGATTTTCACGCGCATGTCGCCGCCTGGCGTTTGCACTGTTACTTCGTCACCAACTTGTTTACCCATTAAGCTTCTTGCAATTGGAGAGTCGTTAGAGATTCTACCTTCAAATGGATCTGCCTCTGCACTACCAACAATTGTGTAAGACTCTTCATCTCCATCCGGTAATTCTTGGAATGTAACTGTTTTACCAAGTGTTACTTCTGTAGAGTTCGCATCTGTATCTGCAATGATTACTGCATTGCGAATCATATTTTCCAATTGTGTGATACGACCTTCTACGAATGCTTGCTCATCCTTCGCTGCATCATACTCAGAGTTCTCAGAAAGATCTCCGAAGCTACGTGCAATTTTAATACGCTCTACTACTTCTTTACGGCGTACTGTTTTTAACTGTTCTAATTCATTTTCTAACTTTTCTTTACCCGCAAGTGTCATTGGGTATGTTTTTTCTGTTGCCATGTTTTCCACTCCTTTTATATACCAATCCCCTGAAAAAAAGAGGAGTTCAATATGAAAACTCCTCCGCTTTTCATATAGCGGAGGTTTCTAGCGTACAAACACTAGTGGAGTTGTCACATACCAACCCCCATATCGTTTTCTTCTACATATATAGAAGATATGTATGAAGCTATTATACAAATATGCCCTCACCTGCAAGAGGTGAGGTTTGTATGCTTCATTGTATTCGATAGGAAGGGAAAAAATCCCTTCTTATCATGTATCTTTTACTATGCTATTACAAATTCACTTTTTCTTCAAGAATTGTTGCGATTTTTGTAATCATAATATCGATTGCAACGTGGTTTTGTCCGCCTTCTGGGATAATAATATCCGCAAATTTTTTTGACGGCTCAATGAATTGATTATGCATCGGACGCACAACATTTACATATTGCTCAATAACAGAATCCATCGTACGACCACGTTCCTTAATATCGCGCTGCATACGACGTAAAATACGCAGGTCAGCGTCTGTATCAACGAATAACTTAATATCCATTAAATCGCAAAGACGTGGATCTTCTAATATAAGAATTCCTTCTAAAATAATAACATCTTTTGGTTCAACTGGAATCGTCTCTTCTGAGCGTGTGTGCAATGTATAGTCATATATAGGCTTCTCAACTGGTTGATAATTCAGAAGCTGATTCAAGTGTTCAATTAATAAATCGTTATCAAACGCTAATGGATGATCGTAATTTGTTTTTAAGCGCTCCTCCATTGGCAAATGACTTTGATCTTTATAGTAATAATCTTGCTCTAATACTAAAACAGAATGACCTTCAAAGTATTCAAAGATTGCTTTTGTTACACTTGTTTTTCCTGATCCTGAACCACCAGCAATACCAATTACAACAGGCTTATTCGTCCCCATTCAACTACCACTCTTTCTTATTGTTGTATTCTTTTGCGCATCATGTTGTTCACATACACTGGTCGATCCACTTTGATTTTCACGATCTCTAATGGATGTCTAGCTGCATCCAACTCGTTTCCATCCTCATCCCAAATTTTCTCTACCGTTTGTGTGAAGTTGTCAATCTCTGGTCCAAAGAACTCGATTTCATGACCTGGTTTAAAGAAGTTGCGTTGCTCGATTGTCGCAATACCTGTTTCTTCATTATAATCTAACACTAAACCAGAGAAATCATACGTTGTTTTCTTACTATGATTTCCATACATTTGTTCTAAGTGCCCTGGAACTCCTTCAAAGAACGCAGGGGCTGTGTCACGATTTGCACACTTATCAAGTTCATCTAACCACTCTTGTTTAAACTCAAAGTTGTCTGGATCTGCACAGTACGTATCAATTACTTTGCGATATACAGTTGCCACAGTTGCGATGTAGTGAATAGATTTCATGCGGCCTTCAACTTTTAAGCTGTCAATTCCGATTTCAATCATCTTTGGAATTGATAAAATAAGGTTTAAGTCTTTTGGACTCATTGCAAAAGGAGCATCTCCTTGTTGGAATAACGGAAGCTCTTGTGCATCTTTATGTTGTGATACTGTTTGTACTAAGTCATAATCCCAACGACAAGACTGACAACAACCACCACGGTTTGAATCACGCGCTGTCATATGGTTACTTAACGTACATCTTCCAGAGTAAGCGATACACATTGCACCATGAATAAATGCTTCAATTTCAATATCAACTTTTTCTTTAATTTCTTTCATTTCCTCATAACTTACTTCACGAGCAAGTACAAGGCGGTGCAGTCCCTCTTCCTTCCAGTACTGAGACGCTTTCCAGTTTGATAATGATTGCTGCGTACTTAAATGAACTTCCACAGAAGGAGCTACACGCTTACACGTTTCAATAATTAGAGGGTCTGCAACGATAATACCTGTTACACCTGCTTTTTCAATCCCTCTTAAATATTCTTCTAGTCCATCCATGTTTTCATTGTGGGCAAAAATATTTGTTGTAACATAAATTTTTGCTCCGTATTTCTTTGCAAATTCAACACCTTCAGCCATGTCTTCTAGCGTGAAGTTTCCTGCATTTGAACGAAGACCAAATTCTTGTCCTCCTAAAAATACAGCATCTGCGCCGTAATGGATAGCGATTTTTAATTTCTCTAAGTTCCCTGCGGGCATTAATAACTCAGGTTTTTTTACGATAACACGCTTTCCGTCAATGACGCGTGAAATTTCCTGAAAACTCATGTGCGTTACCTCCTAGTTTAATAAACCGTCTCTTTAAAGAAGAACCCTGTGTCCAATGGACGATTTACTGGTTGTAATTCTTCAATTTCTTTATATAAGTCATCTTTTATATCGTAATATGCGTCGCGATCTTCTACACATAAATCAATCGCCTTACGATATTTCTTTGTTACTTCAATGATATACTCAGAGCTCTTTAGTACACCGTCAATTTTCAAGCTATCGATTTCTGCATCGATTAACTCTTCTAACTCGTCGATGAAACAAATATCATTCGGACTCATAATGTGCGTTCCATTTTCATCTTCATAAATTGGGTACTTATTGTTACGCTCTGCATCATATAAGAACATGTTTTCTTCGTACTTTTTCTTCTCGATTTCCATCTCACGACCTTGATACTCATAGTAGTTTCCTACTAAAGAACGCTTCGATTGGAACATACATGTCATACCATGAACTTGTACTTCTAGCTCTACTTCTGCATTTTCTTTTAGCTCAACAATTGAATCTAAGCTTAATTCACGAGCTAATACTGCGCGCTTTGCACCTTTACGTCCCCAGTAGTTACATGTAAACCAGTTTGTTGCTGTCGTTTCTGTATTCCAGTGCAATTGCATATTTGGAGCTACTTCGCGTACCGCCATTAATACAGCTGGGTCGCCGTATACGATAGCATCTACATTTGCTTCTTGTAAAAATGCAACGTAATCACTTAAATCGTCTACTTTATCGTTATGGTATAGCGCGTTCATTGCTACATATACTTTCATACCATGCTGATGCGCAATATTCACTGCTTCTTTTACTTCGTCACGAGAAAAGTCACCCGCTAAACGTAAACCAAACTTTTGCTCACCAATAATTACTGCATCTGCACCTGCTTTCGCAAGCGGTTCAATGTCAGCCAAAACTTTTGGTGTTACTAATAACTCAGTTTTTTTCATTGTACGTCACCTCTTCTTTTTACTCACTGCTACCCCATCACCAATTGGGAAAATTGTTGTATCATACCCTTCATGGTTCATAAGCCACTCGTTGTATGTTTTAATTCTTCTAATCAAACCTCGTGTACGCCTATTTTCAATATGTTCTTTCGTAGTCACAAGACCATGATAAAGTACATTATCAGAAATAATGACGCCACCTTCGTTTAATAGTGGTTCATATATATCAAAAAAGCGACGATATTGTCCCTTTGCTGCATCAATAAAAATGACATCAAATGTGCCATGCTCTTTTACTTGTTCCCCTGTTTCTAGCGCATCTCCATAAATAATAGAAATACGTTCTTTTACAGGTGAGATATTTATATATTCAATTGCCTTTTCATATCGGTCTTTATTTCGCTCTACTGTGACAATACGGGAATCTGGAATGGACTGCATCATACGTATACTTGAATAACCAATCGCTGTACCAAGTTCTAGTATGCTCTTTGGCTCAATTAAGCGTAGAAATTGCAACATAAATTCCATACCGAGACGATCCATAATCGGCACATGATATTCGCTCGCATACTGTTCCATTTCAAGAATTAATTCATCTTTTGGATCAATAAATGATAGTAAATACTCGTTAACCGCATTCTCCATACATGGTCCTCCTTATTTACATGGAGAAGTGCCTCTATGACATATCGTCCTTTATCTTCTCACACATAGACTACAATAAAAATACAAGCTTGCTTTGTCTTTAGCTTGTACGTTTCGTTTTTATATTAAAAAACGATTGTTTCGGCAGTTTTTAGCCCGATATATTTTATCATAAAAAAGAGGGATATGCGAATTTTTTCGCTCCCTCTCCATTTTTTTATCATCGGTTTCCAGTAATATGCTGTTGCTTTAATGCATTATGCTCTTCTAACGTCTTCGCATAATACACTTCACCAGTTGGTGCTGCTAAGAAATAATAGTAATCCGTATCAGCTGGTGCAAGCGCCGCCTCTACAGATTTTTTACCAGAGTTTGCAATCGGTCCAACTGGTAGCCCCTTCACAACATATGTGTTATAAGGGGACTGCACTTCTAAATCTTTATATAAAACGCGGTCCTTATGCTTTCCAAGTGCATATAACACTGTTGGATCAGTTTGAAGTGGCATCCCTTTTTCTAATCGATTATAAAAGACACTCGATATTTTTTCACGATCTGTATACCCAGTCGCTTCTTCTTCAATAAGAGAAGACATTGTTAACAATTGATGAACATCCCAGTTCTTCTCTTTCATTTTCTGTTCATTTGCTTTCACAAGTGCATTTGTTTTTTCAAGCATTGGGGTAATGACTTCTTCTAATGTCATCTCTTTTTTATAAAATGAATATGTGGCTGGATATAAGTATCCTTCAAGTGGATATTTAATATTAGCATCAAAAATTTTATCTGTTAATAATGCTGGGTATTTCTTTTGTAATCCTTGTACAAAAGCTTTATCATTTAACTGATTCACAACGTCTTCTTTATTCCATTTGAACGCTGATGCAATCTCATCTGCAATTTCAACAACTTGCGTTCCTTCTTTAATTGTTAATTTATATGTTACTGGGCGATGAACATTCCCAGAGGAAAGGTGTTTCATCACTTCATCGACACTCATAGATGGCTGTAGTAAATATGTACCAGCCTGAAGGTTCTTTGGATTCAACTTTGCATATAAGGTAAAGACTGAACCACTTTTTATAATACCTTCTTCTTCTAAAATTTCACCGATCTTATTTACTGATGAACCTCTTGGGATTTCAACTTCAATTTCTTTCTTATTTTTCGCATCAAGCGGCTTTAATGCTGATGAGAAATAAGCATATCCAGAACCGAAAATAACAAGTATTGTAGCAAGTAGTGCTAACAACAGTCGTCTTCGCTTCTTCTTTTTATAATTCTCCACGAAACTGCCTCCTTATTTTAATTGTTGGCTGTATAAGCTTAAGCTATACACCAACTACTCAAATCGCCATGACCTATATTCTTTGACAGATTTTCTTCTTTTTCAACAATCTTTTTCATTATACTACAAGAAATCTGCTCTTTTCGATAAGAAATCTGTTTTACTCTTTGTAAAATAAAAAAGATGAACTGCATAAACAGTTCACCTTTTCATCAATCTTACTCTTCGTCTTGCTCGTCAGCAAATGTGTTGAATGTTTCTTGAATCATAGCCCACTCTTCTTCAGACTCGATTGGAAGTAGTGTACCACCAGACTCCTCATCATTTTGCTCGAAAGCCATTGCATCATAAATTGCGTCGCCATCTTCGTCTACTTCACCGATTGGGGAGAATACTACGTAAGATTTTTTACCGAATTCTTCAGCGTCAAACGTAAAAATAACTTCACATAAATGTTCGTTGCCTTTTTCATCAACGATTGTAATTTGATTTTCTTCCATTTTGGTCACCTCTTATTTACTATCTAAATACCCTTGTAAAATTACAACGGCTGCCATCTTATCAATGACTTGTTTTCGTTTCTTTCGGCTCACGTCAGCTGAAATAAGCAGCCTTTCTGCTGCCATTGTCGACAGACGCTCGTCCCACATTATAACATCTAACTGCAATAAGTCACGAAGATTTTGTGCAAATTGCTGACAAGCTTCGCCGCGCGGACCAATTGTTCCGTTCATATTCTTCGGAAGTCCCACTACTATCTTGTCCACATTATACTGTTTTACTAACTCAGAAATGCGATCAAAACCAAATTCATTTCGCTCTTCATTAATTTTAATCGTTTCTAAGCCTTGCGCTGTCCAGCCCATTTCATCGCTTATCGCAACGCCGACTGTTTTCGTGCCAACATCTAAACCTAGTATGCGCATAAACTACTCCTCACGATGTTGTTTTAAATAAGACTTCACAAGCTCCTCGATTAATTCATCGCGCTCAAGCTTGCGAATAATAGTGCGTGCATCTTTATGACGAGGTATGTATGCTGGATCTCCACTTAATAAATAACCGACAATTTGGTTAATCGGGTTATATCCTTTTTCTTGAAGTGCATCATACACAGTTAAAAGTACATCATTAACATGGACACTCTGTTTTTCATCCTGAAAGTTAAATTTCATCGTTTTATCAAAACCGTCCATTTTCAAGCACCTCACTTTAGTAAGTATAGGGAAAGGACTCTCTCCTCTCCCTACCATTGTACACTACTATTCCTTTATTTTAAAACAGATTTCACGTACTCTTGTACGAATGATAATGCTTCGTCTACTTGAGCAGGGTTTTTACCACCAGCTTGCGCCATATCCGGACGACCACCGCCGCCACCGCCGCAGCGAGAAGCAACCTCTTTCACAAGTTTACCAGCATGGTAACCTTTTTCGATTAAGTCTTTCGTTACACCTGCAAGAATGTTAACTTTATCGTCATTTACTGCTGCTAATACAACAACTGCAGATTGTAATTTATTTTTCAAATCATCCATCATCGTACGTAAGTTGTTCATGTCTTGAACGTTTACTTTTGCCGCTAACACGTTCACACCATCGATAGAAACGACAGAATCTGTTAAGTTTCCAGCTTCGATGTTACTTAATTTTGCAGCAAGAGATTCGTTTTCTTTTTGAAGTTGTTTCACTTCAGCAAACATGCCATCTACACGCGTTAAAATATCTTTTGGATTTGTTTTCATTTTGTTTGCTGCTTCTTTTAATAAACCAACTTGCTCGTTCATTAATTCATATGCAGCTTTACCTGTTACCGCCTCAATACGACGCGTTCCTGCTCCGATACCAGACTCAGCAACAACTTTGAAAATACCAATAGAAGCTGTATTGTCTACATGACAGCCACCGCAAAGTTCTAAGCTGTAGTCACCAACTTGAACAACACGTACAACGTCACCGTACTTTTCACCAAATAGTGCCATTGCGCCCATTGCTTTTGCTTCTTCAATTGATTTTTGAGAAATCTCTACATTGATACTTTCCCAAATTTTCTCGTTTACAATACGCTCAATCTTTTCAAGCTCATCCGCTTGTACTTGACCGAAGTGAGAGAAGTCAAAACGAAGACGCTCTGATGTTACAAGAGAACCAGCTTGGTTTACATGTCCACCAAGTACATCTTTTAATGCTTGGTGTAATAAGTGAGTTGCTGTATGGTTTTTCACAACTGCACTACGGTTTTTCAGATCGATTACAGCTTTTACCGCTGCATCTTTCGTTAATGTACCTTCTTCTACAACAACTTTGTGTAGGTTTTGACCGTTTGGTGCCTTTTGTACGTCTGTAACGAGTACTTTCACACCGTCAGCTAATAAGTAACCACGGTCCGCAATTTGTCCACCGCTCTCAGCATAAAATGGTGTTACATCTAACATTAATTGACCTTCTTCGCCAACTTGTAAGCTATCTGTATACTCACCATTTTTCACAAGTGCAACAACGTTACTTTCTACAGCCATTTCGCTGTAACCAATGAACTCACTTGCTACTTTAATTTCACCAAGAACGCCGCCTTGTACTTGCATGGAATCAACATCTTGACGAGCTGCTCGTGCACGCTCACGTTGTTTTTCCATTTCTGCTTCAAAGCCGTCTTGATCAACTGTCATACCAGCTTCTTCTGCATACTCTTCTGTTAATTCAATTGGGAAACCGTACGTATCATATAGACGGAATGCATCAACGCCAGAGATAACCGTTGTCTTCTCTTCTTTTGCTTTTGCGATTACTTCTGCAAGAATTGCTTCACCATCATTTAACGTTTCATGGAAGCGCTCTTCTTCGTTCTTCACAACACGTGCGATGAAGTCTTTCTTTTCTAGTACTTCTGGGTAGAAGTCTTGCATTACTTCTCCGACTACTGGTACTAATTCGTACATAAATGGGCGGTTAATGTTTAATTTCTTTGCATAACGTATAGCACGTCGTAATAGACGACGTAATACGTAGCCACGCCCTTCATTAGAAGGAAGTGCTCCATCACCTACCGCAAATGTTACTGTACGAATATGGTCAGCAATTACTTTGAACGCTGTATCTTTTTCTACATCACCAGCACGGTATTTTTCACCAGAGATAGACTCTGTGCTACCGATGATTGGCATGAATAAATCTGTATCAAAGTTCGTTGGCACATTTTGTACGATAGATACCATACGCTCAAGACCCATCCCTGTATCGATGTTTTTCTTTGGAAGTGGCGTGTATGTGCCATCAGGGTTATGGTTGAACTGAGAGAATACGAGGTTCCATACTTCTAGGTAACGCTCGTTTTCTCCTCCTGGGAATAATTCTGGATCGCTTGGGTCGTTACCGTAAGCTTCTCCACGATCATAGAAAATTTCTGTATTCGGTCCACTTGGGCCTTCACCGATATCCCAGAAATTTTCTTCTAGACGAATGATACGTTCTTTCGGTACACCCATTTTTTCATTCCAAATTTCAAATGCTTCATCATCTTCTGGGTGAATTGTAACAGATAAAAGTTCTTTATCGAAGCCAATCCATTTGTCGCTTGTTAAGAATTCCCAAGCCCATGTAATCGCTTCTTCTTTAAAGTAGTCACCAATTGAGAAGTTCCCTAACATTTCAAAGAATGTGTGGTGACGAGCTGTTTTACCAACGTTTTCAATATCGTTTGTACGAATTGATTTTTGTGCGTTTGTAATACGTGGATTTTGCGGAATCACACGTCCGTCAAAATATTTCTTTAATGTTGCAACACCACTGTTAATCCATAGTAGAGATGGATCTTCATGTGGAACTAATGATGCACTTGGCTCTATTGCATGTCCTTTTTCCTGGAAAAAATCTAAAAACATTTGACGAATCTGTGCGCCTGTTAATTGTTTCATATGTAGTTCCTCCTTTAATAAAGTAGATGTAAAAAAACAAAAAACTCCCGTCCCCTATAGCAGGGACGAGAGTTGACTCGCGATACCACCCTGATTATGAAATACAAAGCGTCACCTTTTAGATGCGCGTCATCACAGTATTTCATCACCTCAAGTTGCCGTAACGTGGCAAGACGGCAGTAATTAGCTGCTCTCAGGATTAGCTTTCTGTTACCCTTCATTTAAAACTTCTTTCAGCCAGTGGAAGTTTCTCTCTACAAATGGACTGTAACGTACTCATTCCGTCATCAATTTACATAAATTAAACTATATGCCACGATTGTAGCGAATCCACTGTTATTTGTCAATGTTTCCAAAATGGCTTTATATGCATAATAACCGTTCGAATGACCGCCAAAATAGGTACGGATAACAAAAGGCCGACAACACCTGCGATTTCCCCTCCAACAAGAAGGGCAAACATAATAACAACAGGATGCATATGAAGCGACTTCCCAACGATATAAGGCGATAAAATGTTACTTTCAACAAACTGCAAAATGATAATCGTAATCGTGACCTTAATTACTAATTTTGTTGATACTGTAGCTGCAATCATAAGTGCTGGAATCGCCCCTAAAACTGGACCAAAATACGGAATGATATCCGTCACCCCAACAATAATTCCAAGAAGAAGCGGATATTTCAAACCAATAATCCAAAACAAAATAACAGCCACACTTCCTAAAATAAAGCAAACGAACAGTTGTCCGCGAATATAGTTACCAAGAGATGTATCAATTTCCCTTGCGAGTTGTTGCCCATCTTTTCGCCATTTTTCCGGAACGAGCTTCCAAAAGATATGATAAAACTCACCGTAGTCCTTCAATATGTAAAACACAATAAATGGGATTAAAAAAATAATAAGTAATGAATCCAGTAGACCTCTTGCCGTACTCATCGCTTTATCTAATATACTTTGTAACTTTGCTTCAATCCCAATCGTCATCTCTTTAATTTTCTCACCGATAAACTGCGGAAAGTTTTCTGTTTGCTCTGTTACACCATCCATCCAACCATCATACATGCTAACAAACTGTGGAAAGTTCGAATTGATTTCTTGTAGCTGCGCAATTACAGCTGGCGTCCCTTTATAAACACCATAACCAACCCCGCCAAAAAATAGAACATATATAAGTAAAATAGCGAACGTACGTGGCATCCCTTTTTCATGTAATTTCTCAATTAGTGGATGAAGTAAATACGCAATAAAACAAGCGATAAAAAATGGAGTAATTGCTACTTTAAAAACAAACAAAATCGGTTCCCAAAGCGGCTTTATTTTCAAGAAAACAAATAAGCATAAAAAGATTAATAATAATAAACCAAGGCGATAAATCCAAATGATTTTAAGATTCTTCATACGAAAAACCTCCTCCACCTCTAGTTTGAAGAGAAATGAAGCAGGTTATGTGTAAAACTTCTCGTACTAAAAAAATTTATTTACGGCGATATTGTTCATAAAGGCTGTACATATATTTAGAGAAAAAGGAAAGGAGAATACTATGGTTTGGACAATGCTTCTATTATCAGCTACTTGTATGATATTGGAGTGGGTTTGTATTGGATTTGGCATTTGGAAAGGTTTCTTCGTCCATAGTTCTAAAAAAGAACGAGCAAAGCAACTTCTTTACTATAGTGCACTTGGAATTGGATGTTATTTTTTATCTTATCTTTTCTCTGAGATTGGTCTGTTTCTTCTTCATAAAGGTACTTAAAAGCTCTCTTAGGCATAAAGGAGGTATCTTGTCCAAAAAATAAAAAGAGGTAAGAAAAGGAGCTGATTATTGCTTCTCAACCAACCTCTCTGTACCTCAACAAATTACGTTTATAAATAAGATTTCAACATCTTACGCGCCTTATTCACATTGCGCTTTGAAAGTAAATTTTGTCTACGTGCATATTCATATGCCGCAGCTCCAAGCCCTAACGCAATGATTGACGATCTCCACTTCAAAGTAAAACCCCCTTTTGTTATCCGATCGTTCGTTCATCTTCCTCAAATAAGTCGTCTAAAGAACTTAACGAACCATCTTCTTCAACTTGATGTGTATGGATTTTCCCCTTTGAAATTGACAATTCAATAAAACAAGTCCAGCAATAGTATTGATTGACACCAATTTTGCCGATATCTTTACCTTTACAGTTTGGACAACTAAGCATATAGCGTTCATCTCCTTACAATCTCCCGTATTCTATTACGCCATTATGTCCAAACTGCATATGTTTATACATAACATGTACGCGGCTCCTCCTATAATGAGCAGCCGTGTACAATCATGTATGAGTAGTCATGAATGGAAGGTTCACTATATAATTTCGCCCTGCTACATGAAATCATACGGTGAAATGTTTTCCACATCCATTTCCTGTCCGTTCACTTCTACAAAAATCGGTTCCTGCGCTTCTTCTTTCCCTTGTAGCCTTTGGCAAAGCGTCGTTTGGCGCATTGCATCATCAAGACGATTCACGCCGGACTGAAACGCCGATTCTTCCCCGCAAATAATTAAAAACTTTTTACTTCGAGTGATCCCTGTATACAATAAATTACGACGCAGCATTCTATAATAACTTTTGACAACAGGCATAATCACAATCGGAAATTCACTTCCTTGCGACTTATGAATGGAACAACAATACGCATGTGTAATTTGACCTAAATCTTGCTTTGTGTATGTTACTTCAATGCCGTCAAATGAGACGATAACCATATCTTGCTTCTCAACATTTTCTTTTGCATAAAAAATTGAAACAATCTCGCCAATATCACCGTTAAACACTTGGCTTTCTGGCTGATTCACGAGCTGAAGTACTTTATCACCCGTTCGGTATACAACTTCTCCATAGGCAATTTCTCGGCTTTTCTCCTTCTTCGGATTAAACACTTCTTGTAGCGCTTCGTTTAACGTATTAATTCCAGCTGGTCCTTTATACATCGGTGCCAGCACTTGTACATCACGGGCACTGAACCCTTTTGACTGCGCATTTTCACAAACTTTCTTCACAACATCAACAATTTGTGCGCCTGTACAGGCAATAAAGGAGCGATCCGTTTTATTTTGCGTTACATCTGGCGGTAGTCCCCCGTTTTTAATCGCATGGGCGAGCTGAATAACAGAAGATCCTTCTGCTTGCCGGTAAATTTCTGTTAACTTCACTGTTGGAATCGCTTTAGATTCTAATAAATCTTTTAATACTTGTCCTGGGCCAACTGATGGCAATTGATCTTCATCTCCAACGATAATAACTTGCATCGTTGAAGGTAATGATTTAAAGAGCTGATTCGCAAGCCACGTATCAACCATGGAAAACTCATCAATGATAAGCAATTTCCCTTGTACAGGGTCTTCCTCATTTCGCTGGAATGCTCCTTCTGGTGTCCAGCCAAGTAGACGATGAATCGTACAAGCTGGCAGCCCAGTCGACTCACTCATTCGCTTTGCTGCTCGTCCAGTTGGTGCTGTTAATAAAATCGGAAACGGATTATCATCACTATAATCTTTCGGACTTAATGATAAACCGTGAAGAGCTGCATACATTTCTACAATCCCTTTAATAACAGTTGTTTTCCCCGTTCCAGGCCCCCCTGTTAAAATCATCATTGGATTGTGAAGTGCAATTTGAATCCCGTCTTGCTGAAGAGGGGCGTACTGCACACCAAGTTGTTCTTCAATTTTCCCAAGTGTTAATAAAATTTCAGCCTCGGGAAATGAAGACGGTTCCTCTTGTGCCATTAAACGGTTCACCGATTTTACAATCCCTTTTTCTGAGTAATACAAAGAAGCTAAGTAAATGCGCTCCTCTTCTACAATCAATTTCCCTTCACTTTGCATTACATCCGTACAAGTAAGCACATCATCTTCTGTTACAGCGACATCCTGATTATTTAATAGCTCCAATGTCTCTCTTACCAATTGCTCTTTATCCATGTACACATGTCCTTCTTGCAATGACACGTGCTCCAGTGTATAAAAACAACCAGCACGAACACGGTCCATATGATTACCAGAAATACCAAGCGCTCGTCCAATATCATCCGCTCGCCCAAAACCAATTCCATCTACTTCTTCAATAAGCTGATACGGATTATTACGAATCACTTCGAGCGTCATTTCTTTATACTGTTGATAAATTTTAATTGATAGCTTTGTTCCAAAACCATAACCACTTAAAAAGCTCATCACCTTTTCAAGGCCTTGATGTTCAAGAACTGTGTCATAAATTTCTTGTGCTTTTTGTTTATTTACAATCCCCTCTAATGCAGATGGGTCATCCATAATTTTTGTAATCGCATGTTCCCCGAGATGTTCCACAATTTTTTCAGCTGTTCGTTTTCCAATACCTTTAAACAAATCACTCGCTAAATATTGAATCATCCCTTTTTTCGTTTGTGGCAATTCTTTTTTAAACGTTTCAACATGATACTGTTTTCCGTACTTTGGATGTTCTTTAAAGTGCCCTGTTAATGTGAACACTTCATCTTCATGCATGCGCGGAAAATGACCAGTAATCATCACTTTTTTCTCATCGTGCGTTTCATTCGTTTCAATAATTTTCATACTGACAACGGAATAGAGGTTTTCTTCGTTGTGGAAAATGGTATGAAGAACTTGCGCTTTTATAAATTTTTGCTCTTCCTCAAACAAATCCATTGCGTCTTGGTTTTCCATATGGCCTCTCCTTTCCGGCTCATTTCACTTTAACGAGCAGTAGTACCCCCACCTTATAAGATGAGAGCTAACCGACCGCTAATACTTATTATCCTTCTTGCTCTAATAAACGAATACCGTTTCCCGCTAAGAAATGATCCGGCTGAATTTCAGTCGCTTTTCTAAAGAATTCAAGCGCTTTTTCATTATTTTCTTCAAATACATACGCAACACCTAAATTGTAATACGCATCCGCATACTGTTCATCAAGCTGAAGCACCTTTTCAAAGTAAGGTTTTGCTTCCGCAATATGTTCCAATCGTGCAAGACATAATCCACATTGGAATACCGCTTCTACATCATCGCTATTTAGCTCAGCTGCTCGTTGTAAAAATGCAAGTGCTAAGCGATCGTTACCAAGCTGCACATATGTAATACCAAGCATAAATGCACCGTCTGCTGTTTGTAAGCCAGCTTGCATTGCGCTTTCGAATGCTTCTTTCGCTTCTTGGAATTTCTCTTCTTGATAATAGACGTTACCTAAACCGTAATAAGCCGCTGCCGATTTTTCATCGAGCTCGATTGCGCGTTTATAAAAAACAATTGCACGCTCACTATCTCCTAATACGTCTAATAAATTTGCAAAGTTTACATAGCCAAGTGCGTCTTTTGGATTTTCTTCAATTGCCTCTGTAAAACTTTTTGCAGCTTCTTCCCATTTTCCTTCTTGCATATATTGAATGCCTGTTTCAAGCTTGTTTGACATAGTAATCACCTCTACACAAAATTATAACAAAGATTATGTTTCTACCGCGAACAAAAATTCGCTATGCAAAAAAGAAACCTCTGACTCATACAAGACAGAGGTTCTTTCTATGTTAACCTAAATAATCTAATTGCTTACCCTTGCGATACACTTTATCAATTGTCGCACCGCCTAAACATTCATCTCCATCATAGAAGACAACTGCTTGCCCAGGCGTAATTGCGCGAATTGGCTCATCACAAAGAATACGAATTGTATTATCATCAACGATTTGAACTGTCACACCGTTATCCGCTTGACGGTAACGGAATTTCGCTGTGCATTTGAATTCGCTCACTTTCGACTTATCACTTACCCAACTCACGTTTGTTGCGATAACTTCATCGCCATACAATAATTCGTTATGGAATCCTTGATCAACGTATAAAACGTTATCTTTCAAGTTCTTTCCGACAACAAACCATGGATCACCGTTACCACCAATACCAAGGCCATGACGTTGTCCAATTGTATAGTACATTAAGCCATCATGTTTGCCTTTTACTTCGCCATCTAATGTTTGCATCATACCTGGCTGTGCTGGTAAGTAGTTACTTAAGAAATCTTTAAAGTTACGCTCACCGATAAAGCAAATGCCAGTACTATCTTTCTTCGTCGCTGTCGCTAAACCAGCTTCTTTCGCCATTTCACGGATTTGCGGCTTCGTAATTTCACCAAGTGGGAACATCGTTTTTGATAATTGTTCTTGACCGAGCTGATTTAAGAAATATGTTTGGTCTTTATTATCATCAACGCCGCGCAACATTTTAAATTCACCATCACGCTCTGTCACGCGCGCGTAGTGACCTGTTGCCACATAGTCTGCACCAAGTGCCATCGCGTGCTCTAAAAAGGCTTTAAATTTAATTTCTTTATTACACATTACATCTGGATTTGGTGTGCGACCTGCGCGATACTCATCTAAAAAGTACGTAAATACTTTATCCCAGTATTGTTTTTCAAAGTTTACTGCATAGTATGGAATGCCGATTTGGTTACATACTTCGATCACATCGTTGTAATCTTCTGTTGCTGTACATACACCATTCTCGTCTGTATCATCCCAGTTTTTCATAAAAATTCCGATTACATCATAGCCTTGTTGTTTTAATAACATCGCTGCTACAGATGAATCAACGCCACCGGACATTCCGATGACAACACGTGTATCTTGAGGTAGTTTGTTCATCATGTCACCTCCTATGCTAATTGTGTGCTAACCGTTTTACGATTTTCACTGTTTCATGCGCTGCTTTTTGCACTTGGTCTTTCGTATTGCCAAGGCCAAAGCTAAACCGCACAGATGAACGTATTTTATCGGAACCTTTTCCAAACATCGCTACCAATACATGTGATGGGTCAATCGAACCTGCTGTACAAGCAGAACCGCTCGAAACAGCAACGCCAGCTAAATCTAAGTTCATTAAAAATGTTTCAATATTCATTCCTGTAAAACTTACATTTAATACATGTGGCAGACGATATTCTAAGTTTCCGTTTACCTCGAAAGCAATGCCTTCTTTTTGAAAGACAGATATCATTATATCTTTAAATTCATCATACTGGGCAATTTTTTGCTCATAAGTTTGCCTCGCAATTAAAATTGCTTGCTGAAGTCCAGCAATTCCCGGTACATTTTCTGTTCCAGCACGGCGTTTTCGCTCTTGCTCTCCGCCACTTAATAACGGTTCAAACTTCACATGTTGCCCAGCATATAAAAAGCCCACACCTTTTGGACCATTAATTTTATGACCAGAAATCGATAATAAATCAATTCCCAATTCTTTTACATCAATTGGCATTACACCATATGCTTGTACTGCGTCCGTATGAAAATATGCGCCATGTTCTTTTAATACCGCTCCAATCTCTGCGACTGGCTGCACTGTTCCGACTTCATTATTTCCAAACATAATAGAGACAAGAATCGTCTCTTCCTTTAACGCCTTTTGCAAATCTTGAATGGAAATACGGCCCGTTTCATCAACCGGTAAATACGTAACTGTAAAACCTTCAGCTTCTAGTACGTGACACGTATGTAAAATAGCATGATGCTCAATTTCAGTCGTAATAATATGTGTTCCTTTATGGCGATTGGCACGAGCTACTCCTAATAAAGCTAAATTGTCAGCTTCTGTACCACCGCTTGTAAAAATAATTTCATTTGGATTTGCATTGATGCTGCGCGCGCATGTACGTCTTGCTTCATCTACCACTTGGCGACTTTGACGTCCAAAAGCATGAATACTCGACGGGTTTCCAAATACTTCTGTCATATATGGAATCATCTTATCAACTACTTCTCTATGAGCCGGAGATGTCGCAGCATGATCTAAATAAATGCGTTCCATGTAATCTCCTTCTTTCCAAATCGTTACACACGGAATTAAATGTAAAACATATAACCGCCGTGATTTTCTTCTTCATAACGCACTAAATCCTCTAGTGTTGTGCTATCTAATACTTCTTGAACCGCATCGCGTACACGAATCCATAATTGACGCTGCGCTGGTTCTTCTTCATCTAACATTTCTACAACATTAATTGGACCTTCTAATACACGAATCACATCACCAGCTGTAATGTTTGCTGGTTGATCAGATAATACGTAACCACCGTAAGCACCACGCGTACTTTTTACAAGGCGGGCATTACGAAGCGGAGAAATTAATTGTTCCAAATAATGCTCAGATAAATCATGTGCTTGAGCAATTGATTTTAATGAAATTGGGCCCTCTCCAAATTTTTTTGCAAGGTCGATCATAATTGTTAAACCGTAACGGCCTTTCGTCGAAATTTTCATCTATTAGGCACCTCTTTTCAAATTTTTCACTTCTCTTATTTCATACTAACTTTCTAAAAAGAATACGATATAAATCCTGATGAAATTATAGCATAATATAATATTAGAAGGAATTTCAATCCACATACGAAAAAACAATCCAAAGATTATAAATTAGAGTATGTACTAAGATGAAGATGGATAAAAAAAGAATTCTAAATCCATCATTCAAAAACAGCAAATTCTTTATCTATTGAAATGCAGCTATTTTCAGTTCATAAAGTAAACATAAAGTGAAACTTTAATCAGTGGGGGGCTTCTCCATCCCCACTGATTATTAGCCCGACCAATCGGGCTTTTACGTGCTGTGTTATCCCCCACCTAAACTTCTTCGCACTCCTCAAGTTTTGAGGTGGGAGTATTACAGCACGTTAATGCGGGATAAAAAAAGACAACCTATAACAAGGCTGTCCTTTCCCATACAATACTATTCTTTACTATCTTCTAATTCAACAACTCCACGTGCAATCGCCCGAATATTCATTAAGTGTAATGGACCAATATTATCCGAAGTAGATCCACCACCAATCGCACCACACCCTAATGTTAATGCTGGAATAAGATTTGTAGAAGCACCAATCCCTCCTAGAGCACCAGGTGAATTGACAACCATGCGTGAAACAGGTTGTGTTAATGCACATCTCTTTATAATGTCTTCATTATTAGAATGAAGAACAAACGTATGACCTTTTCCTTCATTCATTAATAATTCGGTACATCTTGCAAGTGCTTCCTCTAACGTTTTTTCTGTATAAAAAGCTAAAATTGGTGTTAACTTCTCTCTTGAATACGGATTATGCTTTCCTACCGTCGTCTGTTCAGAAATTAATACTCGTGTTCTAATTGGAATAGATAAGCCGACTAAATTCGCGACAACTTGTGGGGATTTCCCAACAATTGCTGGGTTCATTGTTCCGTTGTCTCTTAAAATAAAGTGTGATAGCTTCTCTGATTCTTCTTTACTTAAGAAATAAGCTCCTTGCTTTTTAAACTCTTCTACAATCGCTTCTTTTAACTCTTCTTCTACAACTACAGCTTGCTCTGATGCACAAATGACACCATTATCAAATGTTTTACTATCTATAATACGCTTAACCGCTAATGGAATATCAGCTGATTTTTCAATAAATGCTGGAGCATTTCCAGGACCTACTCCAATCGCTGGTGTCCCTGAACTGTAAGCTGCTCTCACCATCGCTTCTCCACCTGTAGCTAATGTTAACGCAACATCATGATGAGACATTAATTCATCAGTTGCTTCCTTCGTAGGAATTGTAATACAGCCGATAATACCTTCCGGTGCTCCAGCTTGAATCGCTGCTTTTTTCATAATACTTACCGCTTCAATAATTGACTTTGCAGCCATTGGGTGCGGTGAGAAAATAATAGCATTCCCTGCTTTTAATGCTATTAATGCCTTATAAATAACAGTAGATGTTGGGTTTGTTGACGGAATTAAAGCAGAAATAACTCCTAAAGGGACAGCCACTTCCATTACTTGTTTTTCTATATCTTCCTTAAGAATACCAACTGTCTTTATATCTTTTATATGTTCATACACTACTTCACTTGCAAATTTATTTTTTATCACTTTATCTGAGTAATTTCCAAAACCGGTTTCTTCACTTGCTAATTTCGCTAATTTTTCAACTTCTTTTTGTGCACTAAGCGCCATAGTACTAATAACTTGATCAATTTGCTCTTGTGTAAAGTTTGCAAAAATCTTTTGAGCTTGCTTTGCTTTTACAATAAGTCCTCGTACTTGTTCAATAGATTGTAAATCTTTAAATGCTAATGCCATTTTATATTCCTCCTTAATTTTATCCCGTATCAACGGGCTATAATACTCCTACCTCAAAACTTTGGAGTATTGAAAAAGTTTAGGTAGGAGTATTATAGCCTGATTCATTCATCTAACACTCCGTAGGGAATAACACCCCTACGAGTGAAATTTCACTTTATAGGAATAATAATCCACCCTATATACTCATTTCTTCTATTAAGTAAAATCTCTTATTGACACCTCCATAATAAAATATTTTTTTTACGGATTTTATGAAAAATTTGATATGTTTTTGTACTTTTTATACTTTATTTATTTGTATTTTTTTATATATAAATATTATTATTAAAATAAAGGAGGAATAAGCATGACTATACTGCAAAATGCTCAACTTAATGATATGATCAATCATGAACAACTTGAACAGACACTCAAACAATTCAGTGAATGTATCAAATTACCTATTCGTATTATTAATATTCAAGGAAATTCCATTCGTACTAAGGATGCACTTATCCCTTTTTCTAAACTACTATACACATTAGACGCAGGGAATAACTCATACCGAAACTTCGATTCTAAAATAGCATTTCAAGCGATGCAAGAAAAGAAAACACTCACTTATATAGATCCAAACGGCTTAACTAATTGTGCTGCACCTATATATGTAAGTGATATGTATATTGGGGCTGTAATTATCGGACAAGTGCTACTTTGTAAAAAGAAGCAAGATTATTCAATTACTTTACAATCATTGTCCGTTCACTTCGATATAGATTATCAAGAACTGCAAACAAAATCCCAAGGTATACCAGTCATAGATAATTTACAACTTGAACACATAGCTGGGTTTACAAAGCATATCGCACAACATATTAGTCAAATGATTGAATTAAATATTACAAAATATGGATTACAACAAGAAAAGCGTGAAAGAATGTTATTAGAATATGAAAAAAAAACAATCGAGAAAACAAATTTTCTCCCAAAGACGAATCCAAAGTTCCTGTTCACAACATTAAATACCGCTGCTCGACTTGCACTTATTGAAGACGCACCGAGAACAGAAGAACTTATTTTCACTTTAACAGAATGGCTTCGATCCTATACAAACAACGAAGAACAGTTACAAAGGTTCGGAGATGAAGTTGATAATATTAAAAAGTACTTAGATATCGAAATGCTAAGATATGGTGAACGAATACATTATGAGATACAAATAGATAACACTATACTACCCTATAAAATACCTATAAATATTTTATTACCCATTGTAGAAAATTGCTTACAGCACGGATTAAAACATAAAAAATCTGGCGGAAAAATCACTATATCAGGTTCACTTGGAGAAAAAAGTACTATTATTATAAAAATTTCAGACAATGGAAAAGGAATCGATCAGCACATTATACCTTTATTGCTGGAAACAAGCTATTCAGCTTCTTCCTTTTTCCCTAGTAGTCTATATAGTATAAATCGAAACCTACAGCAAAAATTCGGAAAAAACTTTGGCTTAACAATTGAAAGAAATCTTCATCTCGGCACAACAGTCTCAATCTCTATTCCACGCATTTGCTAAAGGAAATTATTTTAAAGGAGATGTTTTTATGTGTAAACTTATGATTATTGATGATGATCCCTTGGAGAGGAAGGCATTACGGATTATTTTAAAAAGGAAATTTTTAAATCTAAAAATTGGAAAAGACGCTAAAAATGGTACAGAAGCTATTCAATTCATACATCAATTTAAACCTGATATTATTTTAATGGATATCGAACTTCCTGGTACCAATCACCTAAACTTACAACGAGAAATCACAAAGACTTTACCACAATCTAAAATAATCATTAATACTTCTGTAGAAGATTTCACTTATGCTCAAGCAGCTTTAAGAAGTGGTGTTCTCAACTATTTAATAAAACCTACTCGTCCAGCACAGATTGAACGCGCTGTCGACAAGGCAATAAAAGCAATTAACCAAGTGTCATTGCTTGATAGCATTTCATCAAAACGAGCAACATCGTCAAAAGAAGCTATTCATTCTATTTTAAATTACATTCACAATAACTATAATCAACCACTAACATTAAGTGCAATTGCTGAACATGCTCATTTAAACCCTCAATACTTAAGCAGGTATTTTAAAGAAACTGTTGGCATGACATTTACAATGTATGTAACACATTTACGAATTGAACAATCAAAAAAATTATTGATGCACTCAAACAAATCCATTACACAAATCGCATTAGAAGTTGGATATCCCGACCCCGCATATTTTAGCAAAGTATTTGATAAACATGTAAAATGTTCACCCTACAAATTTAAACAAACTCACTACAATACAGTTTAACTAGAACCAGGCTTATTCCCCTAGCCTGGTTCTAGTTATTCCCCCCTATATTCACAGCTCGTAAAAAACCGACTCGTTTAATTAATACTTAGTAGGAATACATCCCTACTGAGCAGTACTTCGCTTTATACAGAAATAGATAAGTTACTAGATACAAGCACTCTATTATGAGTATAATGACAAGTATGAAACAGGCGAAAGTCATGTGAAAACATCTTTTTTTCTGTTATACGAACTTTATACGAGGGGTGAAATATATGAAACAACCACTTGCACACCGCATGCGTCCAACCAACATTACAGAAGTTATTGGACAAGAACACCTAGTTGGAGAAGGAAAAATTTTATGGCGTATGATTCAAGCAAATCATTTACAATCTATGATTTTATATGGCCCTCCCGGTACAGGTAAAACATCTATTGCCAGCGCAATTGCAGGCAGCACAGGCACACCATTCCGTCTATTAAATGCTGTTACACATAATAAAAAAGATATGGAGGTTGTCATTCAAGAAGCGAAAATGCACCGTCATCTCGTCTTAATTTTAGATGAAGTACATCGGCTTGATAAAGGAAAACAAGACTTCCTTCTTCCTCATTTAGAAAGTGGCCTCATTACTTTAATTGGCGCAACAACAAGCAATCCGTTTCATGCTATTAATTCTGCAATTCGTAGCCGCTGTCAAATTTTTGAACTTCATCCATTAACAGAAGAGCATATTTTACAAGGTTTAGAGCGCGCTTTAATAGATAAAGAAAAGGGATTAGGTGAATATAACGTAATCGTAAGTGAAGAAGCGCTCCGTCATTTTGCGCACGCTTCAGGCGGCGACATGCGGTCTTCTTATAATGCATTAGAACTTGCTGTATTATCGAGCTTTTCTACAATAGATAAACCGACAGAAATTACTCTCGAAATTGCAGAAGAATGCTTGCAAAAGAAAAGTTTTGTACATGATAAAGATGGCGATGCTCATTATGACGTATTATCAGCTTTTCAAAAATCTGTCCGCGGTAGCGACGTAAATGCTGCCCTTCATTATTTAGCACGCTTAATTGAAGCTGGTGATATGCAAAGCATCGGGAGAAGACTACTCATTATGGCCTATGAGGATATTGGACTTGCAAACCCACAAGCCGGGCCACGTACATTAGCCGCTATCGAATCTGCAGAACGGGTTGGTTTTCCAGAAGCGCGTATTCCACTCGCAAATGCTGTCATTGAATTATGTTTATCACCGAAATCAAACTCAGCTTATAAGGCGTTAGATGAAGCACTTCAAGATGTCAGAAGCGGAAGAACAGGCGATGTACCAAATCATTTAAAAGATAATCATTATAAAGGAGCCGAAACACTCGGCAGAGGCATCGGTTACTTATATCCACACGATTACCCAAACGGCTGGGTCGAGCAACAATACTTACCTGATGCCATTAAACATAAACAATACTACAAACCGAAGATAACAGGAAAGTTCGAACAAGCACTTGCCTCTATATATGAAAGATTAAAACAATCGTATAAAAGTAAACAAAAAGGGTAATATAAGCGAAAACGAAATGAACTATGGAGGTTTCGCTTATGAAAATGCGCCAAGATGCATGGACGACAGAAGAAGATTTACTTCTAGCAGAAACCGTTTTACGCCATATACGCGAAGGTAGTACACAGTTAAAGGCATTTGATGAAGTTGGTGACAAACTAAATCGAACATCTGCCGCTTGCGGCTTTCGCTGGAATGCAGAAGTACGACAAAACTATGAAGAAGCGATACAAATCTCAAAAAAACAGCGCAAAGAGCGGAAACGAGCAGAAGGAAAGAAAGAAAAAGAATATTTTGCAAGCATGCCGAAACAAAAAGCACGCAGCGCAAAATCTTCCAAAGAACGCTCTGCTTCTCTTTTAACGATGGAACATGTCATTTCCTTTTTGCAACAGCTTGAAGAAAATCCTTCTCATACCGGATCATTGCAAGAAGAAAATGAAACATTAAGAGGCCAGCTTGAGACATTACAAAAGGAAAACCACGAACTTGAGAAAGAACTAGCACAATTACAGAAAAATCAACAAGCTGTTCAAGAAGATTATGCAACACTCATTCGCATAATGGACCGTGCTCAAAAGCTTGTTATACCGGACCGGCCAACCGAGGACATGGCACCGATTTTTCAAACAGATGCGAACGGTAATTTAGATATTGTGTATACAGCGGAAAACTAACAAAAAAGAGACTCGTACTATAAACGAGCCTCTTTTTATATTAAAACGGATTAATAAACATCCACGTTAACTCTTTTACTTTTAAGTTACGTTTATCCGCTGCCTCTTTCGCAATCTTCAACGCTTCTTCTTTTGTTTGTAAGTGCTCTGCAATCACTTGACAAGCTTTGCAATACGCTTTTTCATTTCCTGCTAAACGATGTGTTCCTCCACTTTTACAACTATATTTGACGAGCCATCCTTTTGAATTTTCCCATATCCCAACAAACTCAACCGCCGGATGTAGTTGTTCCATCCAATTAACCTCGTTATTTCTTAATTTTCTGTATATTAATATTGTATTACCACTTAACAAAAATTGGAATATCATAATCATAGATTTTACAACAGAAAAAAAGCTGCGGATCTCCCCGCAGCTTTTCTCTCTTAATTATCTTGTCCTACACGCTTCACTTCCACATGTTTTAGACGCTCACGCACAACGTGGCTAGCCATAATTAAACCAGCAACAGATGGTACAAACGCATTTGAGGAAGGTGGTAATTTCGCCTTACGAATTTTTGCATTCTCATCTGGAACGATTTCTTTACGAACTTCTTCACGAATGACGATTGGATTTTCGTCAGAGAATACAACTTTAATTCCTTTTTTAATTCCTTCTTTACGAAGTTTTGTACGAATTACTTTTGCGATTGGGTCTGTATGTGTTTTCGAAATATCGGCAATACGGAAACGAGTTGGATCCATTTTATTTGCAGCACCCATACTAGAAATAATTTTAATCTTTCTTCGTAAACACTGCTTCATTAAATGAATTTTAAATGTAATTGTATCAGATGCATCAACAACGAAATCTAAACCGTGCTTAAAGAACTCTTCGTATGTTTCATCCGTATAAAACATTTCTAGTGCAATAACTTCACAGTCCGGGTTAATATCTGCAATACGTTCTTTCATTAACTCTACTTTTGAACGGCCAACAGTAGAAACTAATGCGTGAATTTGACGATTTACGTTCGTAATATCAACAACGTCTTTATCAACCAATACAATACGGCCAACACCAGAACGCGCTAATGCTTCAGCAGAAAAAGAACCTACGCCGCCAATCCCTAAAATACCAACTGTCGTATTTTTTAATATTTCAAGCCCTTCTTTTCCAAAGGCTAATTCGTTACGAGAAAATTGATGTAACATGCGGTCTACACTCCTATTACAAAAATGGTCTATCATGTATTCTAATGCTTTTCCGACTATTTGTATAGAAAAAGTTATATAATCTTTAAAATTCACGTTCAATAGTCAGCTATCTTTACCGAACTTTTAAAACTTACTCCAAAAAACCTAGCTGGATATAGTATATCCAGCTAGGTTCCATTCTTACTTCTCTTCTTTTACATTTAATTGTAAGTTTAACTCTTCAAGCTGTGCTGTTGCAACTGGGCTTGGCGCTTCCGTTAATAAGCAGCTTGCGCTTGCTGTTTTCGGGAATGCAATTGTATCACGAAGGTTTGTACGGCCTGCTAATAACATAACAAGACGGTCTAACCCTAATGCAATTCCACCATGTGGCGGTGTACCGTATTCGAATGCTTCTAGTAAGAAGCCAAATTGTTCTTTCGCTTCTTCTTCAGAGAAGCCAAGTGCTTTGAACATTTTTTCTTGTACGTCACGCTCGTAAATACGAAGAGAACCACCGCCAAGCTCATAGCCGTTTAATACTAAGTCATATGCTTGTGCACGTGCTTTTTCTGGTGCTGTTTCAAGTAACTCTACATCTTCACGGAACGGCATTGTGAATGGGTGATGCGCTGCGAAATAGCGATCTGCATCTTCATCATACTCAAGAAGTGGCCAATCTGTTACCCATAAGAAGTTGAATTTACTTTCGTCAATTAACTCCAGCTCTTTTCCTAAGCGCATGCGAAGTGCACCTAAGCTATCTGCTACAACACTCTTCTTATCTGCTACAAACAGTAACAAGTCTCCTGCTGCTGCATCTAATAAGCTCATTAACTGGCTTGCATCTTCTTCGCCAAAGAACTTCGCGATTGGGCCTTTTAAGCCATCTTCTTCAACTTTCAGCCAAGCTAAACCTTTCGCTCCGTATACTTTGACGAACTCTGTTAGTGCATCGATATCTTTACGAGAATATTTTGCCGCTGCACCTTTTGCATTAATTGCTTTTACTTGTCCACCTGTTTCAACAGCGCTTGTAAATACTTTAAAGCCACAGCCAGCTGCAAATTCAGATAGGTCTGTTAATTCCATTGCAAAACGTGTATCTGGCTTATCAGAACCGTAACGAGCCATCGCATCAGCATACGTCATGCGCGGGAATGGTGCGATGATTTCTACACCTTTCGCCTCTTTCATAACTTTTACCATCATGCGTTCCATCATCTCTAAAATTTCTTCTTGTGATAAGAATGATGTTTCGATGTCGACTTGTGTAAATTCCGGTTGACGATCCGCACGTAAATCTTCATCACGGAAACAACGTGCTACTTGGTAATAACGCTCAAATCCACCAACCATAAGCAATTGCTTAAAGATTTGCGGAGATTGTGGAAGTGCATAAAACTCTCCATCATGCACACGGCTCGGTACTAAGTAGTCACGTGCGCCTTCTGGCGTGCTCTTCGTTAAAATTGGCGTTTCTACTTCTAAGAAATCTTCACTATCTAAGAAGTTACGAATTGTCTTTGTTACGTCATGACGCATTTTAAACGTGTTGTACATCGCCGGACGACGAAGATCTAAATAGCGGTATTTTAAACGAACATCTTCTGATGCATCCGTATCATCAGCAATAATGATTGGCGTTGTTTTCGCTGCATTTAATACTTCTACGTGTGTTGCTTGTACTTCAATTGCACCCGTTGCCATATTTTCGTTTACTGCACCAGCACCGCGTTCAACAACTGTACCTTCTACGTGAAGGACATACTCACTGCGAATTGTTTCTGCGATTGCTAGTGCTTCTTTTGATGTTTCTGGGTTAAATACAACTTGAACGATACCTGTACGGTCACGTAAATCAATGAAAATTAATCCACCTAAATCACGGCGCTTTTGTACCCAGCCTTTTAACTGAACTGTTTGACCAACTGCTTCTACTGTTACTTTTCCACACTCATGTGTTCTTCCAGCCATTTGTTCTTCCTCCTATACTAACTTCTCAGCCACGTAAGCAGCAAAGATATCTAAAGCAACTTCTTCTTGTTCTCCTGTTGCCATGTCTTTTAAATTAATGATGCCTCTTTCAAGCTCATTGTCACCAAGTACAGCTACATATTTCGCACTTAAACGGTCAGCAGACTTAAACTGCGCTTTCGTTTTACGATCTAAGTAATCTTTCTCCACAGCTAAACCAGCTTTGCGAAGGTCAAAAACAACTTTTGCTGCATGATCTTTTGCTTTCTCACCAAGAGCGACTACATAACAATCGATATCTTGTGTAAGCGGTAACGTAATATTTTCAGCTTTTAATGCCATAATTAAGCGTTCGATACTCATCGCAAAACCGATACCTGGCATTTCTGGCCCACCAACTTCTTGGACAAGACCGTTGTAGCGTCCACCACCACTTAACGTTGTAATTGCACCAAAGCCTTCTGCTTCACTCATGATTTCAAATACAGTGTGCTGGTAATAATCTAAACCACGTACAAGATTTGCATCTTTCTCAAATGGAATATCCATCATTGTTAGTAATTCTTGTACCTTTTCATAGTACGCACTTGATTCTTCATTTAAATATTCTGTAATAGATGGCGCTGTTCCCATTAATTCATGGTTACGGTCTTTTTTACAGTCTAAAATACGAAGTGGGTTCTTCTCTAGACGAGATTGACAATCTGAGCAAAACTCGCCAATGCGCGGTTCAAAGTGTGCAATTAATGCATCACGATGTGCTTGACGACTTGCTGCATCACCTAAACTGTTTAATACAACTTTAATATTTTTCAGTCCCATACCGCGATAGAACTCGACGGCAAGTGCGATAACTTCTGCATCAATTGCAGGGTCATTACTACCGATTGCTTCAATACCAAACTGTACAAATTGACGGTAACGTCCTGCTTGTGGGCGTTCGTAACGGAACATTTGTCCAATGTAGTATAGCTTTGTTGGTTGCGTTGCATCACCAAACATTTTATTCTCTACATAAGAACGTACAACAGGTGCTGTACCTTCAGGACGAAGCGTTAAACTACGCTCTCCGCGATCTTCAAATGTATACATTTCTTTTTGAACGATATCTGTTGTATCACCAACACCGCGTAGAAATAACTCTGTATGCTCAAAAATTGGTGTGCGAATTTCTTTATAGTTGTAGCGACGGCAAATTTCACGTGCCTGTCCTTCGATATACTGCCATAATTCTACAGTACCAGGAAGAATATCTTGTGTTCCGCGTGGGATTTGAATAGACATATTCAGTTCCTCCTCATTTTCTCAATAATAATAAAAATAAAAAACTCCCATCTCTACTGAATAAACAGTAGGGACGAGAGTATAATACCCGTGGTGCCACCCTAATTGAAGCACGTATGCTTCCACTTTTGTTATAACGCCAAAATTGCGTTCAACTTCTACTTAGCCAATAAGCCTTTCAAAGTGAAACCTCCAAAGTGTCATTCAACAAGTCATTATGTAGAAATGCTTTCAGCCTGAGGCATTTCCTCTCTTTTCATATGGATCTTATTTACTCTTCTTTTTCATCGGTTTTGTTCATATGTAAATGTAAAAAACAAATTTATTTACTACTATACGGTCATTCACAAATGTTGTCAAGTGACTTAAGAACGTCCAAGTTGCTTCTTTAACGTTCTCACATCTTTTAACGAAATCCCAAATTCCGAAGCAAGCTCAAGCGATGTTGTTTCATTTTCTTTCGCTGCAAATTCATGTAAGTTTACATTAAAAAGTTGATTCGCACCATTTGTTGCAGAATGTCCTTTTTCACCCATGCGCATATCCATCTTCCTCTCATTCTTTGCTGACTGTCATACCACCAGTGTTCCATCTTTTTAAGGAATGTATACGAAAAGGATGGATTTTGTCTTGTACATTCTTTTTACTCGTACTGTCACTTGACGTATTATGGCTTGTAAATTTTGTTTATCTCATGCAAAATACTACAAACAAAAAAAGAGAGCATATCTCCATGCTCTCTTTTCCGTTACTTACTCTCTACAATTAAAGTGACTGGACCATCGTTAATTAACTGCACGTCCATCATTGCACCAAATCTCCCTGTTTCCACTTGCAAACCTTGCTTACGAAGAGCTTCATTAAAAAAATCATATAGCCCTTCTGCATAGTCTGGTTTTGCGGCACCCATAAAGTTTGGACGTCTTCCTTTTCGGCAATCCCCGTACAATGTAAATTGTGAAATAGAAAGAACTTGTCCATCTACATCAAGTACAGATTGATTCATTTTTCCGCTTTCATCTTCAAAAATGCGTAAGTTCGCAACTTTTTCAGCAACGTATGTTGCATCTTGTTCTGTATCTTCATGTGTAATTCCAACTAACAGTGTTAAGCCAAATGGAATTTGTCCGACTACTTCACCATCTACTGTGACGGAGGCTTCTTTTGATCGTTGCAGTACAACTCTCATACAAAACTCCTCCTTAGTGCATCATGCGACGTACAGAATAAATTTCTGGTACACGTTTAATGCGTTCTACTACTTTCTTTAAATGTTGTAAGTTACGAATTGAAATGGACATATGAATCGTCGCCATTTTATTGCGATCGCTTCGCCCTGATACAGCTGACATATATGTCTTCGTTTCTGTAACAGCTTGCAGCACTTCATTTAATAAACCACGGCGATCATAACCTGTAATTTCAATATCAACGTTGTATTCAATCTCTTTCTCTGAATTGCCTTCCCATTCTACTTCTAGTAAACGCTCTAGCGCTTCTTCTGTATGAACGTTTACACAATCACGGCGATGAATCGATACACCACGGCCCTTTGTAATATAGCCGATAATATCGTCGCCCGGTACTGGGTTACAACATTTTGATAAACGGATCAGTAAATTATCTGCCCCGCTTACTTTCACGCCAGAATCCCATTTACGAATTTTCATCGGCTTACGAACTTCTTTTACTTCCGTTAAATCTTCTTCCTCTTTTTGTTTACGGAACTTATCACTAAGACGCGTGACAATTTGAGAAGCTGTAATCCCGCTATAACCAACTGCCGCAAATAGGTCTTCTTCATTGGCGAAGTTGAATTTTTCAGCAACACGGTTTAAGTTATCAGGAGCTAACATTTCTTTCATATCATACTGCGTTGCACGTATTTCTTTTTCAACAAGCTCACGGCCCTTTTCAATATTCTCCTCGCGGCGCTGCTTTTTAAAGAATTGACGAATTTTATTTTTCGCATGAGACGTTTGTGCAAGTTTCACCCAGTCTTGGCTTGGGCCATATGAATGCTTCGATGTTAAAATTTCAATGATGTCACCTGTTTTCAACTTATAATCAAGCGTCACCATCTTACCGTTTACTTTCGCTCCAATTGTTTTATTCCCAATTTCAGAGTGAATACGGTAAGCAAAATCAATTGGAACTGAGCCAAGTGGCAATTCCATTACATCGCCTTTTGGTGTAAAGACAAACACCATATCAGAGAATAAATCAATCTTTAATGATTCCATAAATTCTTCTGCATTTGACGCTTCATTTTGCCATTCTAAAATTTCACGGAACCACGTTAACTTTTTCTCAAGTGTTCCCTTTGTATCAGCTGCTTTTCCTTCTTTATAAGCCCAGTGTGCAGCAATACCAACTTCAGCAACTTCATGCATTTCCGTCGTACGAATTTGTACTTCAAGCGGATCGCCTTTTGGTCCAATTACCGTCGTATGAAGCGACTGATATAAGTTCGCTTTTGGCATCGCAATATAATCTTTAAATCTACCCGGCATTGGCTTCCAGCATGTATGAATAATTCCAAGTACTGCATAACAATCTTTAATACTTTTTACTACAACACGTACAGCTAATAAATCATAAATTTCATTAAATTGCTTATTTTGAATTGCCATTTTTCGGTAAATGCTATAAATATGCTTTGGACGTCCTGAAATCTCTGGTTGAATCGCTACTTCCTTTAGCTTATCTCCAATTTCATCCATTACTTCTTCTAAATACTCTTCACGTTCTGCACGCTTACGCTTCATTAAATTTACAATACGATAATATTGCTGCGGATTTAAATATCGAAGTGATGTATCTTCTAGTTCCCATTTAATCGTATTAATCCCAAGTCTATGTGCAAGAGGCGCAAAAATTTCTAACGTTTCGTTTGCAATTCGGCGCTGCTTTTCTTGCGGCAAATGCTTTAACGTACGCATGTTATGAAGACGATCGGCTAATTTAATCAAAATAACACGAATGTCTTGTGCCATCGCAATGAACATTTTGCGATGATTTTCAGCCTGTTGCTGTTCATGAGATTTATATTTAATTTTCCCAAGCTTTGTGACACCATCAACAAGCATTGCAATTTCTTTATTAAATGCCTGTTCAATATCTTCTAATGTAACGTCTGTATCTTCTACTACATCATGCAAAAAGCCTGCTGACACAGTAGATGGATCCATTTGTAAATCAACCAAAATACCTGCTACTTGAATAGGATGAATGATATACGGCTCACCTGATTTTCGGTATTGCTCACTATGTGCATCGCGCGCAAATTCATATGCACGTGCCACAAGCTCGATATCATTATCCGCTAAATATTGTCCCGCTCTTTCCAGTACCTGTTCAGCTGTTAGTACTTGTTCATTCGCCATCAAATCACCTTTTAAATGAAATTAGTCCTCTTTTTTCTTTACTAAATTAGAATGATTTTATTCTATCATTATAACGCAATGATTATGAATTGTGAAAAGGAAAAGACTTTACAGATTTTTCTTTATATTTAACTCTATAATGATATAAAAGTACCCGCTCCTCTCAAAAAGATTCACGGGTACTTCTTTGTATACATGTATTCCACTTTTCTGATAGCTACCTTATTGCTATACAGAAAACTTAAAACCTACTTTGTACTGATCCCTTTGCTTTAAAAACATGGGACGCGGCACAAAAAGGCACTGACCGCTACTACGCATGTCTAGGTGCTCTTTCTACTCCTAAAAAGAAGCTTTTCTTTTCTTCCTAATTAGTATTTCTCTAATACTAATACATCATAATCGTCTAACTTTTCACGACCATCTAGGTATGTTAACTCAACTAAGAATGCGATACCTGCAACAACACCACCAAGTTCTTCTACAAGCTTGATTGTTGCTTCAATTGTTCCACCTGTCGCTAATAAGTCATCTGTAATTAATACGCGTTGACCTGGTTTAATCGCATCTTTGTGGATTGTTAAAATATCTTTCCCGTACTCTTTACCGTAATCGACTGTAATTACTTCACGTGGTAATTTACCTAACTTACGTACAGGAGCGAATCCTACTTCTAATGCGTAAGAGACAGGGCATCCGATAATGAAACCACGAGCTTCTGGACCTACTACAAGGTCGATATCTCTTTCTTTTGCATATTCAACAATTGCGTCTGTTGCCGCTTTGTATGCTTTACCATCATTCATTAATGGTGTGATGTCTTTAAATACGATACCTTCTTTTGGATAATCAGGTACGATCGCAATGTGCTGTTTAAAATCCATAATTATGAATCCTCCTCATAAATCAAAGACTTGTTCCTAGCAAGTCCTTTACCCTAACTGTTTATACTTCCTTATGATTACGAATCGTTTCAAACCAAGTATATAACTGTTGATACGTACTATATACTAAATCCTTTTCAAGCTGCAGTTGGTTTATTTTTTCACGATATGTGTTCGATTCCGTTAAATCACGCTTTTGCATTTCTTTTGCCATAAAAATGACACCGTCTTTTATTGTAACAAATTCTAGCTCAAAAAACACCTGTGTCATGAAATTTACTGTATCTTTTGACCAGCCTTTATGTCTGCAAAGCTGTTCACCGTATTGCTTCAATGAAAATGGGGCTTTTTTGTGCAAGAAAGAATAATACCATTTAAAGTGTTCTCTCGTTGGAACCGTACTAAACAAATGATTATTTTCTTGATAAAAGACTGTATAAATACGAGACGGGAAGCCGTTCATACAAATCTTTTGTAATTCTTCTGTAGACTGTGGTAAATCAAGAAGCACAACGTAGCGATCTTCTAACGTCGTAACAGTAGAAGCATGGACAATATAGTCCTTATATTCATCTAAGGAGAATTTTCGCATCGTTTCTTCTGTAAAATAAACAATTGTTAATTTCTCACGAGGCAACTCAGCAAGATTTGTTTCAACATTTCTCATACTGCGCCAATCAAATAATTGCCATGCTTTCACAGCGATATCTTGAATCATAAGCTGTGGTTTTCTAAAATTGTTCCACTCATTAATAGACGCTTCTCCTAACACAGAAACGCGAGTAACAGGTGAAATTTCTTTCGTCAATGCTCCGAACCCAAATCCAATCGTATCTAATGTAGCGTGTTCATCTTTTAATGTCATTTTCAAATGAGAGCCATCAGAACCAATCGCTCGGATACTTTCTAATTCAGCATCTTCTACCGCAATACGCGGTTTCGGATTTCCAACACCAAACGGAGCAAGTTTTTGCATCTCTTCAATCGCAGATAACGTCACATCTTCCACTCTACAAACTACATCTACAGTCGTAATTGGTGTGAAGTCTTCCTCCGTCAATACAGCATCTGCCTGCGCATTCAGTCGATTTCTTAACTGTTCAACATCGTTCATATGAAGCGTCATTCCAGCCGCCATCGGGTGCCCACCAAAGTGTGGTAAAATGTCACGGCAATCTGATAAATTCGCATATAAATCGAATCCTTCAATACTACGTGCCGAACCTTTAGCTGTTTCTTTTTCCTTATCAATACAAAGCACAATTGTTGGGCGATAGAAACGCTCTACTAATTTAGAAGCAACAATTCCGATAACCCCAGGGTTCCATCCTTCTTTTGCTAGCACCAATACTTTGTTCTCTTCTGGTGGATAGTATGTCTCTACTTCAGCAATCGCTTCCTCTGTAATTTGTTTTACAATATCTTTTCGCAATTTGTTTAACTCATCGATTTCCTGTGCAAGCTCAGCTGCTTCCTCAGGATCTTCTGATAACAATAAGTGTACAGCTGGCGCAGCGTCCTCTAAACGGCCAACTGCATTAATACGCGGGCCGATTGAAAATCCAACACTTTCTTCTGTAATTTCACTTTGCGAAAGCTTTGCTACTTTAAATAATGCCTGCAAACCAATGTTCTTTGTTGTTCGCAATTTCTTCAACCCTCGCTGCACGAGAAGTCGATTTTCTCCGTGAAGTGCTACTAAGTCTGCAACTGTACCGATAACAGCAATTTCTAATAAATGCTCTGGCACTCGGCCAAGCAAAGCGTGCGCTACTTTAAACGCAACACCAACACCTGCTAAATAATGAAACGGGTACACACCACCCTCTAGCTTTGGATGAATAATTGCAAGTGCTTCTGGCAACTCTGGTGGTGGCTCATGATGATCGGTAATAATTAAATCCATACCAAGTTCTTTTGCCACCTGCGCTTCATGGACAGCTGCAATTCCCGTATCAACTGTAATAATAAGTGAAAATCCTGCGCGATGTGCCCAGCGAAATGCTTCTTCATTCGGACCGTATCCTTCCGTAAAACGGTTTGGAATATAAAATTCGACGTCCGCCCCTAACTCTTGCAATGCTAAAAACAGTACCGTTGTACTACTTACACCGTCTGCATCATAATCGCCAAATATTAAAATTTGTTCACCGTTTGCAATCGCTCTTTGCACTCGTTCTACTGTTTTATCCATTCCTTCTAGTAAAAATGGGTCATGGAATTCTTGCCCATCTGTACTTAAAAACTGTGTGATTTTCTCTTCTGTATCAAGACCTCTACTTATAAATAATGAAGTAACAAGCGGCGTTAATTGCAGTTTATTTGCTAATTCGTTCACTTGAGATTCATTATGTTCTTTTTCTTTCCAACGCGTCTTCGCTTTTAACACGAAATCACCCCTCAACTCGTCCATTATACTAGACATGTTCAGGGGTGACAATTCAGCGTTTATATTAATCAGCAGAATACGGATTAATATGGACGAAAACATTTTGAACGTTATCTTGCTCCATTAATACTTCTTTTACTCGCTTTCCAATACTATGTCCTTCCTCTACTGTAATGTATGGATCAACAGACACTTTAATATCAACAATGACGTAATGACCGTGTTCTCTTGCATATAATGCACCAATTTTCTTTACACCATCAACTTGTAGAACTGCTTCTCTCATTGGAATAATATCTTCTTCATGAAGAACATGATCAAGACTCATATGAACCGCTTCTTTTCCAATATCCCATGCCATTTTAATAACAAACAGTGATACGAACAAACCGGCAACCGGATCTGCATATACAAGCCAATCAATCCCTATCTTTTCTCCAATAATTGCGGCAGAAATTCCAATTAAAGCCGCAATAGATGAAAATACATCTGATCGGTGTTCGTATGCATTTGCAATAATCGCGTCACTATTCACTTTTTTTCCTAGTCGATATTTATACTGAAACATCCCTTCTTTTACAACAATTGAGAGAATAACAGCAGCAATAGTAATGAAACTGGGAGCTTCCAATACTTCTGTGAAAGCCTTTATGGACGAAATTGCAATTTCAAGTCCAACAATTGCCAATAAAACCGCCACAATAATCGCTGAAATCGTTTCCGCTTTTCCATGTCCATATGGATGATCCTCATCAGGTGGCTGTTTTGCTGCTTTCAATCCAAACCAAACAGCAAGTGAACCAATCACGTCCGACCCTGAGTGGACAGCGTCAGCCATTAACGCTTTACTATTTCCGATATATCCAACAACTGCTTTTACGATTGCGAGTATGATATTCCCAACGATTCCAACCATCGCCCCAAACTCTGCCTGCTTAAAACGTTCATCTTTTTCCATATCCGAATTTCTTTCCCTCCTGAATATATAACATATGCAAAATACACATATTACAGCTCACCTTCTCCATATACACTTCCTTCCTCCTATGAAGAAGCACACTGCCCGTTCATACCGATTCCCAAAAGCAATACGTTCCTTTATTTTACCCATAAAACAAAAAAAGAGATGCCTCAAATGAGACATCATCTTTTTCATTGTATGTCGCTATCTGTTTAATTGTTATTACACTTGTGGCTCATTTGTTGTTTCTACTTTCTGTTGCCCTTTTCCCTTTTTCAAGCGGCGCTTTTCAAGCATTAACCAAAGCTGAGACGCGATGAAAATAGAGGAATATGTTCCAACTACTAATCCAACAAGTAATGCAATCGAGAAGTTACGAAGTGATTCACTACCGAAAATCAACAAAGCAATAACAGGTAACAGTACTGTTAAAACTGTATTGATTGAGCGAGAAATTGTTTGACGAATACTTGTGTTTACAATCTCTTCTAAATCACTTACAGATTTAATACGTTCCTTTTGCTTATACAATTCACGATTTCGGTCAAACGTAACAATCGAGTCATTAATTGAGTAACCAATAATCGTTAGTACAGCTGCAACAAACGGCAAGTCTACTTCTAATTGGAATAAGCTAAAGAAGACAAGAATAAAGAATGCATCATGTAATAATGCGACAACAGCCGAAATCGCATATGTAAAGCGGAAACGAATACTTACGTATAAAACAATTACCGCTGATGCAATCATGACTGCAATAAACGCATTTTTCGCAATTTCTTTTCCAATTGTTGGTGAAACGGTACTTACATTTGGCTCTGTACCGTATTCCTTAGCAAAATATGTTTTTACATTTGCAATTTCATCTTTTGATAGCACACCTGGAATGCGAACAGCATAACCTTTGTTATCAGTTCCGGTTGCTACAATATCTTCTGTCTCTACATCAATTTTTAATCCTTGTAAATCTTTTTGAACTTGTTCTACTGTAACAACTTCCTTAGATTGAATATCCATACGCGTTCCGCTTACAAAATCAATACCAAGATTTAGTCTAAAGACTGATAAGATAATTGTACCGATAACAACTGTTGCAATTGAGAACATAAATAATTTACGCCCAAGCTCCACAAAGTTAAAACGATCAAACTTTGTTGGTGCGTATTGAACACCTTTTGATAAAGGGATAATTTCTTTTGGTTTTACACCAAAGTAAGCAAATTTCTTATCAAAGTAACGACTCTTAATTAATAACCCTAATAGGAAACGTGAACCGTATACGTTCGTAATAAAACCTACTAAAATACTGACAATTAAACTTGTCGCAAAACCTTTTACAGAGCTATTACCATATACAAATAGTACACCTGCTGCTGCTAATGTTGTAATGTTTGCATCTAAAATCGTTGATAATGAACGTTGATTACCAGAACGATATGCTGACATCATTGATTTCCCAATACGCAGTTCATCTTTTAAACGCTCATATGTAATAATATTTGCGTCAACTGCAATACCTACCCCAAGTACAAGTGCAGCAATACCTGGTAGTGTAAGGACTGCATGCATCCAGTTAAATACAAGTAATGTAAGGAAGATATACAAACCTAGCATCAGAACTGCTACAAGACCTGGAAGGCGGTAGTACACAAGCATAAATAAGAAAATAAGTGCGATTCCAATTGCACTTGCGAAAATTGTTTTTTGTAATGCTTGTTCTCCAAAATTCGCTCCAACAGATGTGGAGTATAACTCTTCCAGATCAACTGGAAGTGCCCCAGCATTTAATAACTTAGCAAGATCTTTTGCGCTTTCAACTGTAAAGTTTCCACCGACAATTGATACTTCCGCTTGATTAAATACTTGGTCTACAGTTGCTGCTGATAAATATTTCGGATTTGGTTTTGCCGCTTCTGCTTGATAAGAGTCTACACCCTCTTCAAAATCTAGCCAAATAACCATTAAGTTTGTTGGCGGCGGCATACTTGATACCTTTTTTGTTACATCTCGGAATTTATCCGCGCTTTTTAGCTTCAAACTTACGCTTGGCTTTCCATATTCATCAAACGTTTGCTTCGCTCCGCCGTTCGCTAAATCTGTTCCGTCCATTAAAATGTTATCGTTAACATCACGGAATGTTAATTTTGCTTGTGTTGATAAAATTTCTCGTGCTTTTTGCTGATCTTTTACACCGGCAAGTTGCACACGAATTCGATCTTCACCTTCAATTTGAATATTCGGTTCACTTACACCAAGAGCATTGACACGGTTGTCCAGCGCACCAACTGTACTCAATAGCGCTTCACGGTCAATCTTATCTCCTTCTTTCGCTGGCTTTACTTTATATAAAATTTCAAAGCCACCTTGTAGGTCTAGCCCAAGGCTAATCCCTTTTGTTACATCTTTCGCCGTTGCTCCAACGATGCCTCCAAGTAATAAAACAATGAGGAAGAAAGCAACGATTCTACTACCTCGTTTTGCCATATGTATATTGTTCCTCCTTCTGAACGAAGATGCTTGTTCAAAAATCCCCAGCAATATTCACTATTATACTGCAAGAGGAAGAACAAACCAATTACAACCTATTATTTATTTTCATATTCTTCAAACGACCAAAGTGGTGCTTGATATGCTTCCTTCGTTAAAAAAGTCATATAATCGTTTGCTGTTAACGTTAACACATCATTTACAAGCTGATATAATCTTACATTACTATCGACTTTTTTCCACTTTCGTTTCTTTAAGCATTTCCAAACGTCTTCTTCCGTAACCCTATCGTATCCGAGCATTTGAAACTCTTCTACTTTACTATTTAATACGATTTGCAACTGCTCACGATACGCCTCTACTAAATCCTCTTTCCCGACCACTTCCATCACATCTCCTTCTCATTCACCAGCAAAAGCCCAGTTTCTATTACGCTTATTTGAAATGCTTGTCATTCTTGTCTCATCGCTGCATATAAATTATTGTAAATCATTCCAATGATTTTGAGAAGGTAGGAGAAAGCTATGACAAGACAAACATTTTTACGGGGCGCTTTCATTTTAATGCTCGCTGGTTTCATTACAAAAATACTAGGATTCATAAACCGCATCGTAATGGCACGTATTTTAGGTGAAGAAGGCGTCGGCTTATATATGATGGCTGTCCCAACTTTTATACTCGCAATTACACTCACACAAATTGGTCTTCCCATCGCCATTGCAAAACTAGTTGCTGAAGCAGAAGCAGTAAATGATAAACAAAAAGTGAAAAAAATATTAACAGTTTCTCTAGCAATTACATCTATCATTAGCATTATTTTAACAGTTGTCATTATGCTCATCGCACCAATTTTAGCAAAAACATTTCTAACAGATGAACGCACATATTATCCATTAATAGCTGTGTTACCTGTCGTACCTGTCATCGCTATCTCATCTGTTTTGCGTGGTTATTTCCAAGGAAAGCAAAATATGAAACCAAGTGCTTATGCGCAAGTATTAGAACAGGTTGTTCGTATTACCGTTATCGCTGTATGCATTCGCCTTTTTTTGCCGTACGGTGTTGAATACGCAGCAGCTGGAGCAATGCTTTCTGCCGTCCTTGGAGAAGTTGCATCACTTTTGTTTTTATTAACACTCTTTCAACGAGATAAACAACTTTCAATTCGTTCAAACTTCACAAGTACCGTGAAAAAGAGTAAAGATACATTCCATTCCCTAATGGATATTGCACTTCCTACAACAGGAAGCAGACTCATTGGCTCTTTGTCCTATTTTTTTGAACCAATTGTTGTCATGCAAAGCTTAGCAATTGCCGGAGTTGCTGCTTCTGTTGCAACGCAGCAATATGGTATGTTAAACGGATACGCTTTTCCACTTCTATCCCTTCCAGCATTCATTACATACGCACTTTCTACTGCCCTCGTACCTTCAATTAGCGAAGCGATGGCAAAGCGACAACACCGTTTAGTAGAACATCGCTTACAACAGGCTTTACGCATTTCACTTATTACCGGTGGTTGGTCCGTCGTGATTTTATACGTTTTTGCTTCACCTATTTTAACACTCATGTATGGTTCAAATAGCGCTACACATTTCATTCAAGTTCTCGCACCTTGTTTTTTATTTCACTATTTTCAAAGCCCACTTACATCTATTTTGCAAGCATTAAACTTGGCAAGAGCTGCCATGATGAATACATTAATTGGTGCAGTCGTGAAACTAATTGTCATTTTCGCACTTGCTTCTCGCCCAGAATTTCAAATGATGGGTGTTGCTCTTGCCATTGCCACAAACATTGTAACTGTAACAATACTTCACTATGCAACTGTCTTAAAAAAAATTACATTCACAATTTATGCAAAAGATTACATATATGGCTTTCTTGCAATCATCACTGCTGGAACATTCGGCTTTTACATCCATGAACATATTCTCTTCTCTACTTCATTACTTGTTGAAACGTTACTAGAAATTGTCGCAACAACAACTGTTTATATTACACTGCTTATATTATTTCGTCTTATTCGAAAAGATGAGATCGGGCGCTTTCCTATTATCCGTAAGCTATCATTCTTTAAATAGCAATATAAAAAGCCTATTCGAAGTTACGCTATCGCGGCACTTTCAATAGGCTCCCCCACTTTTTTTGCTATTTATCTTTCATATCTACAAAAAATTCACCGTCTTGAAACGTACAATACGAAATTTCTCTTATCTTGTTATAGCCTAATTCACTTAGCTTTTTATATAACCACGTTTCTGACTGATCAATCATTTGCAAATGTTTCCCTTGAATCTCTCCATCGATAATAAGCGGTAATGTAAAATGAACAGGATGATCACTCGCTTTATGGAAAACAGATAATTTCCCAGAAGCTTCTAAAATTGCATATTGAACGTCCCGTATATCCCCAATCCCCTCTTCACGCAGCTGCATCAATAAATCATCCATATTGTAGCGTTGTTTTCGCATTTGGTTTTCATCAATTTTTCCGTCACGTACGATAATAGCTGGTTCTCCATCTATTAGATGACGAAGTTTTTCACTTTTTAACGACAACTTAGCTAAGGCAATTTGGATTATCACAATGACAAACATAGGCAAAAGCTGGAGCCAAAGTGACTTGTCATAATCAATAATTGCAACAATTCCTAATTCCCCTAGCATAATAAAAACAACAAGATCTAAAATACTGAGCTCACCAATTTCTCGCTTACCCATAATCCGAAAAATAATGAGCATAACAAAATATAATAAAACAGTGCGAAAGCCAATTTCTAAAAACTCCATATGTAAATTCCCCTTCTTTGTTTTCTACCAATTAGTGTTTCCGCTCGAAAAAAAATTAGTCTAACTTGTCACACTTGAAAATATGCTTGTATAAAGTGAAACTTCAATCAATGGGTGCTTCTCCATCCCCACTGATTGCTAGTTGAACCAATCGGGCTTTTACGGGCTGTTAATCCCCCACTTAAACTTCCTCGCTTCTCTCAAGTTTTGAGGTGGGAGCCTTACAACCCGCAAATAGCGAGATTCGAAAAGGGGGGAACTAGATGGAAGGAACAAAAAGGCTGTCCATTGCAGTTGGCTTCGGCATCATCACATTGCTCATTTTTGCCTGTATGACAAGTTTATTTATTGCGATGCTCTTAAAATTTACAAATATAAGTGAAAATGTGTTATCTATTGTCGTTATGGTACTTGCTATTCTTTTTATGCTCATTTCTGGATTTATTGCCGGAGCAAAAGCACAGGGGCGTGGATGGTTTGTCGGAGCTGTTACTGGTGTTACATTCTTTATACTTGTCTTTCTCGTAAACTATTTAGGTTATGATAAAGCTTTATCAAACTCACAGCTCCTCTATCAATGTATACTGATTGCAGCAAGCACAATTGGAGGAATATTTGGAGTTAATTTAGCAAAACGAACGTATTAAAAAAAGCCCTGTGTAGACAGGGCTTTTCATTAGTTTTTCACAACTTCACGTACAGAGTTGCGATCGAATGTAAGGTGTGAACCACCAGATTTCACAACGATTTTTGTGTCTTCTACTGATTCAACCGTGCCGTGTAAACCACCGATTGTCACGATTGTATCACCTTTTTGTAAATTATTTTGCATTTCTGCTACTGCTTTTTGACGCTTTTGTTGCGGGCGAATTAATAAGAAATAGAAAATCGCAAACATCGCAACGATCATGATAATATTCATCATACCTGCGTTCATGTTCTTTTCCTCCTTTTATTATGTATATTTTTAGAAGTTTTTAGCATTCGGTTTATTAAAGCCGTACTGTTCAAAGAACTCTTCACGGAAGTCACCTAAACGATCTTCACGAATGGCTTGTCTCACCTGCTCCATTAATTTTAACAGAAAATGAAGGTTATGATAAGACGTTAAACGAATTCCGAACGTTTCGTCACATTTCATTAAGTGACGGATGTACGCACGGGAGTAATTTGTACATGTGTAGCAATCACACTTCGGATCAAGTGGTCCGAAGTCTTTTGCATACTTCGCGTTTTTCACAACAAGGCGACCTTCACTTGTCATACATGTACCATTACGCGCAATACGAGTTGGTAATACACAGTCGAACATATCAATACCGCGCATTGCCCCATCAATTAGTGAATCCGGAGAACCTACCCCCATTAAGTAACGAGGCTTGTTATCTGGAAGAAGTGGTGTTGTAAACTCAAGGACACGGTTCATAATATCCTTTGGTTCACCAACAGATAAACCACCAACTGCATAACCTGGGAAGTCCATCGAAACAAGATCTTTTGCGCTTTGACGACGAAGTTCTTCAAACTCACCGCCCTGTACAATTCCAAATAATCCTTGATCTTCAGGACGTGCGTGTGCTTTTAGACAACGCTCTGCCCAGCGGCTCGTACGCTCTACTGATTTTTTCATGTACTCATATGTTGCTGGGAATGGTGGACATTCATCAAATGCCATCATAATGTCAGAACCAAGCGCGTTTTGAATCTCCATCGCTTTTTCTGGTGATAAGAACAGTTTATCTCCATTTAAGTGATTACGGAAATGAACACCCTCTTCTTCAATGCGGCGAAATTCACTTAAACTAAATACTTGGAATCCACCTGAATCCGTTAAAATCGGACGATCCCAGTTCATAAATTTGTGTAAGCCACCTGCTTCTTGTACAATTTCATGACCTGGACGTAACCATAAATGATACGTATTACTTAAAATGATACCAGCGTTCATTGCTTTTAGTTCTTCAGGCGACATTGTCTTTACTGTCGCAAGCGTTCCAACTGGCATGAAGATTGGCGTTTCAAATGATCCGTGCGGCGTATGAACACGGCCTAAACGCGCACCTGTTTGTTTACATGTTTTAATTAACTCATAACGAATTGCTGTCATACCTTTTCTCCTTTTTATGTCTACTTTCCTTCTGTATGCGTAGCGATAAACATTGCATCACCAAAGCTAAAGAAACGATATTTTTCCTTTACAGCTTCATTGTAAGCATGAAGGACATGCTCTCTTCCTGCAAACGCACTTACAAGCATAATTAATGTTGATTTTGGTAAGTGGAAGTTTGTGATAATACCATCAACTGCTTTAAATTCATATCCTGGATACATAAAGATATCCGTCCATCCAGAAGCTGCTACAAGCTTACCATTATTGTTTGTTGCGATCGTTTCTAGCGTACGAGTTGACGTTGTACCAACTGTAATAATGCGGCCACCTAATTCTTGCACTTCATGTAAAGTACGTGCAGTTTCTTCCGACATATGATAGTACTCCGCATGCATTTCATGTTCTTCAATTGTATCAGCGGAAACAGGACGGAATGTACCAAGTCCAACGTGTAACGTAATAAATGCTAAACGTACACCTTTTCGCTTTAACTCTTCTAACAGTTCTTCTGTAAAATGAAGACCCGCCGTTGGTGCTGCTGCCGAACCAATTTCACGCGCAAATACAGTTTGATAACGGTCTCGATCATCTAATGTTTCTTTAATGTAAGGCGGAAGTGGCATTTCACCAAGTTCATCTAAAATTTCATAGAAAATACCGTCATATGAAAACTGTAAATGACGTCCTCCTTGCTCTCCTGTTCCAACACATGTTGCCTTTAACTTTCCTTCGCCAAACGAGATGATAGTTCCTTCTTTTACTCGCTTTGCAGGTTTTACAAGTGTCTCCCAAGTATCTCCATCTTCTTGCTTTAATAAAAGCACTTCGATATGTGCGCCTGTATCTTCTTTCACACCATGCAAACGCGCTGGCATTACTTTTGTTTCATTTAACACTAAGCAATCGCCTTCATGTAAATAAGAAAGAATATCCGTAAAACGCTTATGTTGCATTTCACCCGTTTTGCGGTCTAATACCATCAGTCTTGATGTTTCACGTTGCTCAAGCGGCGTCTGTGCAATCAATTCTTCTGGTAAATGAAAATCAAATAAATTAATATCCATACCTTTTGTTCACCTATTTCTATTTCAATCGATTTATGACGTACATAATAAAAGATAATACAACACTTACTACAATACATGTAACGACCGGAAAGTAAAAGGTAACGTTTCCTTTTTTCACAAAAATATCTCCCGGAAGCTTTCCGATAAACTTCCAAGCAAGCCCTACTACAATTAGGAGTGCACCAGCTGAAATCAACAACTTTGACATATCCATCATTGCTTTGGCATCTCCATTCCAAAGTGTTCATATGCAAGTGGTGTTACAATGCGCCCTCGTGGTGTTCGCTGCAAAAAACCAATTTGCAATAAATATGGCTCATATACATCTTCAATTGTGTGCGATTCTTCGCCAATTGTTGCCGAAACCGTTTCTAAACCAACCGGACCACCACGGAATTTCTCAATAATACCAAGCAATAATTTATGGTCAATATGGTCGAGTCCTAGTTTATCTACTTGCAGTAGTTCGAGCGCCATTTGTGTAATCTCCATCGTAATTGTACCATCACCACGCACCTGTGCAAAATCGCGTACACGTCTTAATAAACGGTTAGCAATTCGCGGCGTACCTCGTGCACGTCTTGCAATCTCTAAAGCAGCAAGTGAATCAATTTCCACTTCGAATACTTCAGCAGTACGCTCTACAATAGCAGATAATTGGTCTATCGTATAGTACTCAAGGCGAGATAATACACCAAATCGATCGCGAAGCGGCGCTGATAACGCACCAGCACGCGTCGTTGCACCAACAAGTGTAAATGGAGGTAAATCGAGCCTTACTGAACGTGCAGTTGGCCCCTTTCCAATCACGATATCTAAACAGAAATCTTCCATTGCCGGATAAAGAACCTCTTCAATCGAACGTGGCAATCGATGGATTTCATCAATAAATAATACATCTCCAGGCTGAAGTGCCGTTAATACTGCTGCTAAGTCACCAGGACGCTCAATTGCTGGTCCTGATGTCGTTCGCATATTTACGCCCATTTCATTTGCAATAATGTTTGCAAGCGTCGTTTTACCAAGCCCTGGTGGACCATATAATAATACGTGATCTAACGTTTCCTCACGCATTTTTGCTGCTTCAATAAAAACCTCTAAATTATGCTTTGCTTTATCTTGGCCAATATATTGACGGAGATTTTGTGGCCTTAATGAATATTCTAAATCCGTATCTTCGTATGCAGATTCTCCTGACACGAGACGTTCATCCATATTCATCACCTCTTACCATTTAGTAAAAGACTCAGTGCCTTTTTAATGTATTGATCCGTTGTCATCGATTCTTTTAATAGCTCTGGTACAACGCGGTTCACTTCTCGTTCCGCATATCCAAGTGCCCGTAATGCCTCTAACGCTTCATCAAGCTCTACTGAAGATCCCTTCTTCTCATCAAAACGGTCTTCTGCTGAGAATAAATCAACGAATGCATCCGGCACAACATCGGCAAGTTTTCCTTTTAGGTCGAGAATCATTTGACGAGCTGTCTTTTTCCCAACGCCTGGGAACTTCACAAGAAATTTCTCGTCCTCATGTTCAATCGCTTGCACTACTTGTCCCGTTTGACCAGATGCTAAAATTGCAAGCGCACCTTTTGGTCCAATCCCTGATACACCTAATAACTTTGTAAATAATAAACGCTCTTCACGCGTTTTAAATCCGTATAATGACATCATATCTTCTCTTACATAGTGGTATGTATACACGCGAATGTTTTCTTTACTTCTTTGGAATACATATGGATTTGGCGTGAAAATTTGATACCCAATTCCGCTATGATCAAGAACAATATATTCCGGTCCAACATATTCCACATAGCCTGTAATATATTCAAACAAAATTGTATCTCTCCCTCTCAAATCATGTACTCCATTTTACCATAAATAGCAGCACATATGCGACATCTCCCCAACAAATGTTCTATTTCATATTTTTGTTGACAGATGGAGAAGTTAAGATTAATATGGATTAGCCGATAATGATTATCAATCACAATTAAAAGGAGATACATCAAGATGAAACAGAAATTATCTATTTTATTCGCAATCATTCTTCTTGTTCTTACAGTAGTTGGATGTAATAATGCTACGAAAGAAGAAGCAAAACCAAAAAAAGAAGAACCAACAACAAAAGTTGTAAAACATGCACAAGGTGAAGTTGAAGTTCCAACAAACCCAAAACGTATCGTTGACTTATCTGGTTCAACAGAAGATTTATTACTTCTTGGTCATAAACCAGTTGGTACAGCAAACACATACAAAGATGAAATTCAAGCACACTTAAAGGATAAATTAAAAGGTGTACAAGCAGTAGGTTGGTATTGGGCACCAAAAGTTGACTTAGAAGCAGTCGCTGCTTTAAAACCTGATATGATTATTTTAAACAACCGTCAAGTAAAAATTTATGATCAACTAGCAGGAATCGCACCAACAGTTGTATTAGAAACAAACTTAGAAGACTGGCGTGGTAAATTTAAAGAAGTCGCTCGTCTTGTTGATGAAGAGAAAAAAGCTGATAAGTGGATTGCTGATTATGATAAGAAAGCGGCAGCTTTATCTAAAAAAATAAAAGCAAAAACAAAAGATGAAGACTTCATGTTCCTTGCTGTAACACCACAAAACTTCCGTGTGTACGGTAGCTTCGGATACGGAGACATTCTTTTTAATGACTTAAAACTTCCAGCAACAAAAGGTACAGACTTAAGCCAAACGATGGCACAAGTATCATTAGAAGGTCTCGTTGATTTCAATCCTGACCATATGTTCCTTGTAAACTTTGGCGGCGAAGCTGATAAAGTTTATGAAGACTACAAAAACAGTGCCGTTTGGAACAGTAACAAAGCTGTTCAAAGTGACCACGTATACGAAGTGACAAACGAAGTGTTCAACACACAAGCATTCAATCCAATTGGAAAAGATATGCTAATTGATGAAATTGCAAAAACAATTTTAGAAAAGAACTAAACTCTTTTAAATCAACTATTAAAAAATAAACTGCGTGTGATTATTCACACGCAGTTTATTTTTTTTGTACCGTATATTGCTTCATTTCTTCTATCACTTTAACAAAACGCTCTTTTGACTCTATACGAATGCCACGCTTTAACTGATTTCGTTTATAACTTTTTAGCTTTTTCATATCAATTTGAAAAAAAGAATGAATCGCATTCTCTTTCCTCGGTACACCTTCAAACGTTTGTAAAATCCCTTCTTTTGAAACACCAAAATAACCGTTTATTTTTAACAAAGGAGAAATATCTTGAATACGCTTTTGCAAAACAACTTGCTCATCATTCCGATCAACTAATTGCCAATCATCGTATTTTTTTAAAAATGTTTCTAAACTCGACACGTTTTCCGTAAAAACTTCTTCACTCACTTCACCATCTAAATATGTCCGCTCCAACATTACCTTAATCCGAGGTTCTTCTACTGGGGTATGAGTAGCTGCCGATACCGTATTATATGTTCCAAAAACAAAACATAGTACAAGCATCGAATGAGCTAGCATGATGATAAATCTCATTTGATCTCACCTCTATTAGGAAAATGAATACTTTCACTCATATTTTTTCCTGTAGCACAATTTTTATCCTTCTTTTTCATAATCTACATTCCTTATAAAAAGAGGGATTTTATGTTTTTCATTTTTTAGTAACGCCACTTATATATTTCCTTACATTTTTAACTTTTTCTCCATTCAATTCAAGAGTCTGGGAACCGGAATACTTCTAACCTTTTACAACCTCGCATATACCACTGAGTGTTAGCCTGACCAATCGGGCTTTTACGGACTGTTAATGCGGGATCAACGGGATAATCCTTATTTTGATTGGTATTTTCACAAAAAAAGCAGAGTAAGGCTTTTCCCTACTCTGCTTTAAATATTAAGTATAATAAGAAAGACGCCTGTCATGCAGGCGTCTTGATGCGTTCACGGCGAGAGACCAGGCGGCCACATCCGCGTGTTTAGCACTTAAGCATATCTCTCGTCTTACGTGAATTAGCTCATCGCTTTACTAATATAACATTAGTCACAAGAAAATGCAACAATAATTAAGCAAAACTTTAATTAGTTGGAGTTTCACAGCCCGTTAATGCGAGATAAAAAGGGAGGGAGTACCCCTTCCCTTTTCCCATTAACGGAACGTATCATTAAAATCATCACGTACATTACGGAACATATCTGTTATATCGTCATTAAAATCATTTGTAACTGTTCCTGTACGTAATCGATTATTCACTTCATCAACACGCTCAAACATATCATCTTTTACCGTTACATAAATGCTACGGTTTTTCGCATATGGTGCCGCAGCTTTACGCACCTCTTCAGCCAAAGCCTTTTCGTTTGTATGTTTGTTCGTTTTTACCGCAATTACAACTTCATCTCCATATACAACAGTAGACACGCGTTCAACGTTATCCATTCGTTCTACACGATTTGAAATCTCTTCTGCTGTTTTGCCATCTCTATTGACATAGCCGTTATTCATTGTAATGTTGCGAGTTGGATATGGGTTTCCAACTTGGCCATGATAGTTACGATCGCCATAATAATTATAACCTGCACCATCTTTATACGAAACATAATCCATATGACGACCGTTACGCGTTACGTAATCTTTTCCATTATAATTTGATGTACGTTCATAATTATAAGCATTATTTCTATCTATTGCTTGATCATCTGGTTCTGGATTACACGCAGCCAATGCACTAGTAACTAACAATGAAGCGGCAATGATTTTCACCTTTTTGTTCAATACAAAAACCCCCCTTGTTAGAAATGAACCTTTTCTTAAAGGCTCTATCTTATCATGAGTAAGTGGGGGGGTTTTTAAACTGTAAGTATTTTACTTACCATGTCAACACTCAACAAGCTACTCTTTCCAAATAAAACGCCACTGACTACAGTTTCCTTTTAGTCATCCTTTTCACTCTCTCCAAATAAAGAGGACGGTTGTTGACTATAATACATTGTGCCTGGTTGGGGCGGATATGGTACATATGGTTGACGTTGATACGGATCATATGCCACACCTGGTTGTGGACTATATGGCGGTACAGGACGACTTCCATCACAACCACAGTCCTCTTCTTCCATCATATTTTGGGTCGGTGTATAATTCATATTATAGCTTGGCATTTGTTGCATGTACGGCATTTGATAATGCTGATTTGGCATTGGATTATTCCCCATCATCGGCATTATATTTGGCATCGGGTTATTCCCCATCATTGGCATTACATTTGGCATCGGATTATTCCCCATCATCGGCATTATATTTGGCATCGGGTTATTCCCCATCATTGGCATTACATTTGGCATCGGGTTATTCCCCATCATCGGCATTACGTTTGGCATCGGGTTATTCCCCATCATTGGCATTACATTTGGCATCGGGTTATTTCCCATCATCGGCATCACATGTGGCATTTGATTGTTTTCCATCATCGGCATCA
>NZ_JOTN01000006.1 GCF_000712595.1 Bacillus manliponensis | reverse complement strand
AACGAACAAGACCTAATTTCGGTAGTTTAATTGTATTGCCGCTAATTGCAATGTTCCCATTCGTGTGTTTCGTTGTATAGGACTGTACTTTGTTCCTTTTGGATTTGAAGCGTGGTGCGTCATTCTGTTTCTCGAAAAAACGGTCAAACGCATCTGCAAGATTTCTAATAGATGATTGCATAGCAATACTATCTACTTCTTTTAACCAAGCAAGTTCTTTTTTCATTGCAGGAAGTTCAGCCGAACATATACCATATGTCAATCCTTGTCCTGTTTCTTTATAAGCGTGATTCCATTTTGTTAAAAAGTGATTAAATACAAATCGAGAACACCCAATTGTTTTATTGATTAAAATTGCTTGTTCTTCATTCGGATAGATACGAAATTTAAACGCTTTATTGATAATCATGACTTTCACCTCCCTTTCTGTTATGTTATACATATTTTATCAATCTCGATGCAATTTGTATATTATTAGGAGGTTTTTATAAAAAAGCAAGCGCTTTTAAAAAGGGAAGATGAATGCAAAGACCGAAAAGGTTTCGGTACTCGTACCCAAATTTTTTTCATTCATTACAAATAGCACTCGAACAGTCGGACAATCGAGATGGAAAAGAACCCATCCCTTGTCCGAAGCCAATTCATCTCCCACCTACTCACTGGGCTACACCATTCACGTTCCTTGAGAAAGGAGTATTCTTGGCTGAAATGATAAAAATTAAGACAAATATCATGTGGTTTTTACTCCATTTCATAAAAATAACAATCCCTCTCTAAAAAAATGAAAAATATTAATAATATTTTATTAAAAATTAGATAATAAACAAGCTAATATTCATTGCATGATTTATACATATGTCAATATTAACGGGCCGATTTACTCTTAACGGGGTAAAAGTCGGCTTTTTTTGTTTCAAAATGTGCTTAGCGTGGATTTTTTCCGAAATGCTGGCGGTACCCCATATAAAGGTAACTGTATCAATCCATTATACGAAACAGATGGCGAAGAAAAAGTTCTACGTTCAAAGAAGTATCTATGTTAGTGAAAATCAAAAAAGAAAGAACTGTTCCCTTAACAAAGAACAGTTCTTTCATCTTTCATCTATATATGTGGTGGTGCCTTCATTATCCATTACTTAAACACTTCCCTTCAATTTGCTTCTTTAAATCAACAACAAACTCCTCTATCTTCACTTCTTTTGAATCATTCTTTCCAAACCGTCTTACGTTAACAGCATCCTTTTTCATTTCGTTATCTCCTACAACAATAATGCATGGTACCTTTTTCATTTGTGCTTCTCGCATTTTGTAGCCAAGCTTTTCTTCGCGTAAATCAAGCTGAACGCGTATTCCTACTTCTTTTAACTGCTTTGTAATTTTTTGTACGTATTCTTTATGCGCCTCATTTGACACTGGAATTACTTTCACTTGCACTGGCGCTAACCATAGTGGGAATGAACCACCGAAGTGTTCAATTAAGATGCCAAGAAAACGATCGATAGAACCAAAGACAGCGCGGTGAATGACTACTGGGCGAACTTTTTGGTTTTTTTCATCAATATAATGTAAATCAAATTTTTCTGGCATTTGAAAATCTAATTGTACTGTTGCACATTGATGACTTCGTTTTAGTGCATCTTTAATATGGATATCAATTTTTGGTCCGTAAAATGCCCCGTCACCTTCGTTAATTTTGTATGAGTAACCAAGTTTCACTAATACATTTTTCAAAGCATCTTCAGCTTTATCCCAAAGTTCTTCACTTCCCATATAATCTTCTGGTCTTGTCGATAATTCAATGTCGTATTCAAAACCAAAAGTTTGATATACGTAATCAATGAGTTGTAGTGCTGAAGCAATTTCATCTTCAATTTGATTTGGTGTTACAAAAATATGAGCATCGTCTTGGCAAAATGTCCGAACTCTTAGGAGCCCGTTTAAAGCGCCGCTAAATTCATGACGATGAACTTGACCAAACTCAGCCATTCGAATTGGAAGATCACGATATGAATGTAACTTATCTTTAAAAATGAGCATATGCCCTGGGCAGTTCATTGGTTTTAAAGCGAAATGATGATGATCTACTTCAGAAAAGTACATGTTTTCTTTATAGTGATCCCAGTGTCCCGACTGTTCCCACATACGTTGGTTCATCATTATCGGTGTACGCACTTCTTGATAATCAAATGAGCTTTGTAATTGTCGTAAAAATGATTCTAATTCATTGCGAATGATTTGACCATTTGCAAGATAAAATGGCATTCCAGGTGCTTCTTCAGAAAACATAAATAGCTCTAATTCATTTCCTAATTTGCGATGATTTCTTTTTTGCGCTTCCTCGATGAAATGGAAGTACTCATCTAACTCCTTTTGTGAAGAAAAGGCAACACCATAAATGCGCTGAAGTACTTGATTATTGCTATCACCTCGCCAATATGCACCGGATACGTGAGTTAACTTAAATGATTTAATAAGCTTTGTTACTGGCAAATGTGGTCCGCGGCATAAATCAAAGAATTCGCCTTGTCTGTAAACAGACACCTCTTCCCCTTCAGGAATATTTGCTAATAATTCTAGTTTTAATGAATCGTGAGCGAAAAGTTTCTTTGCTTCATCACGTGATAATTCTTCACGCCTTACTTCAAGATTTTCAGCGATAATTTTTTTCATCTCTTCTTCAATTTTCTCTAAATCATGAATAGTAAGACTATCTTCTAAGTCAAAATCATAATAAAATCCATTTTCAACTACAGGACCTACTCCAAATTGAACATTACCATAAATACGTTTTACTGCTTGTGCTAATACGTGCGCAGCTGTATGTCTCATAATATTGAGGCCAGCTGAAGAATGTAAATCATATAATTCCACCTGAGCATCTTCTTTAATGCTCCGTCTCAAGTCATACAAGGATCCATTTACAATACCTGCTACAGATTTTTTTCGCAAACTTGGACTAATGGATTGTGCAACCTCCTCTAGTGACACACCTTGTGCATATTTCTTTTCATTTCCATTTGGGAATTTAATAATAACCTCTTGCCCATTCATAACTGAACACTCCTTTTTATCATTTTGAAAATAAAAAAACGCACGCATCCCTATAAAAGGGACGAGTGCGTTTGCATCGTGGTTCCACCCAATTTCCTATTACTTGTATAAAAGTAATAGCTTATGGTGCTGTAACGTAGCATCTACGGCATTGATTACTATCATTTCACCAACACAGCTCAAAGGCGGTAAACTTTCCTGCAGCGTTAGGAAGATCTCAGCATCCTTCCCTCTCTGTAAACCGGTAAGAAAAATTCATGTCCTTATCATCGCTTATTCTATTTCATTGCAAAATAAAAAACACACCCATCCCTATAAAAAAGGGACGAGCGTGTTTGATCTCGTGGTTCCACCCAAATTCCTATTACTTGTGTAAAAGCAATAGCTCATTGTGCTGTAACGTAGCGTCTACGGTATTGATTACTATTATTTCACCAATACAGCTCAAAGGCGGTAAATTTCTCTGCAGCGTTAGGAAGATCCCAGCACCCTTCCCTCTCTGTAAACCGGTAAGAAAAATTCATGTCCTTATCATCGCGTTTTTTGAATTTTTTATTAATATATATCATTATCTTATTTTGGTCAATATAAAATTGGTATTTTTTTCTTTTACCAATCAAACAACCAAATAAAGGGTTCCCATTAAATGCAAAGAATTACATATATATCGATTCTATTCATTCATATATTTCAGGAGGCTATTAATGAAAGTACAAGTATATGTTTTATCAGCGTTTATAGCTGGAAACAAAGGTGGAAATTTAGCAGGTGTTGTTTATCATGATACAACCTTATCTCATCATGATATGCAGTACATTGCAAATCGTTTAGGCTTTTCAGAAACTGCTTTTATTTATCCATCAACGGTCGCAGATTATCAAATTATTTTTTATACACCAACAACAGTCATTGATCTATGTGGCCATGCAACAATTGCATCTTTTTCGTTATTACAACGTTTAGGATATATTACATCTGGAAACTATACTGCCGAGACAAAAGGTGGCCTATTACATGTGGAAGTACAAAAGGACGGGAAAGTATTTTTGCAATATAATTCTCCGGAATTTTTAGAGTGTCTTCCTGGCGATGAAATTGCAGAAGCTTTGCAAATCCCAAAAAATTTTCTTGTAGATGAATTGCCACTTCAAGTTGTTTCAACAGGAATTCCAGATCTTATCGTACCGATTAAGACGTTGAAAGGATTGCAGGCTATCCAGCCTAATTTTGATAAAATCTCTACCTTATGTCAAAAGTATAACATTGTAAGTTTTCATCTATTTACCGAAGAAACATTAACTAATGTTACAGCACATTGTAGAAACTTTGCTCCTCTTTATGGCATTCCAGAAGAAAGTGCAACTGGTACATCTAACGCTTCTTTAGCTGGATATTTCATGAAATATCGTCCGAATAATATGAGTAGAGAAGGGATCCTTCATTTTGAACAAGGTTATGTTTTAAAGCAACCATCGGCAATTTTTGTACAAAATAAAGAGCTAACGAAAAAAAATCATACAATTTTTGTTGGTGGTGACGTTTTATACGTGAAAGAGAAATTTGTTGCGAAATAATATTCCGAAAAATCAAACGATAATTTCTCAAATTCCACCCTTTTTGTTTTATGTATAATCAAAATAATTACATACGGGGGTGGAATTGATGTTGTCTTATGAATCATATGGTTTTTCAAAAGAGATTAGAAAGAAATTGAAACCATTATATCAATCAAATAATTACAGAGCGATATTAGGACTGATGTATGATTACGTTGTTATCGCACTTGCGGTATTGTTAGGAAGTCGTTACCTCTTTTTATACCCACTTGCAGTATTAGTAATTGGTGCGAGACAAAGAGCTTTTGCAACGATTTTACATGATGCTTCACATTTATGCTTAACGAAAAACAAGAAACTAAATTATATATTAGGAACTTATTTTTCTGGCTATTTAATTGGTCAAGAATTTTACAACTACAAAGATTCACACGTAAAAGGACATCATACACATTTAGGAAACCCAGAAAAAGATCCTGATTATAAATACCATTTAGAAATTGGATTATACAAACTGAAAGACAAGAACCACTTCTTGTATAAATATGTATTAAAACCATTGTTTTTATTAAACATCTTAAGTTATGCATATTACATTTTTAAATATAGAATGCTTCAATACAAACAATATCCAAAGCAATATTTAGCAATGTCATGCTATTGGGTTGTTTTATTAGGTATTATTATTTATTTTGACATGTTTTCTATTTTCTTTTTCTTTTGGATTGTTCCGTATTTCACATCGTTTATGGTAATCGGTTGGTTTATTGAAATGGCCGAGCATTACCCATTAGTTTTTGAAAATAATAAAAGTATACAAATGACACGTAATCGATATAGTCATTGGTTAGAATCATTTTTCTTAAGTATTCATGCAGAAAATTACCATTTAACTCATCATTTACAATCTAGCATTCCCTATTGGAATATAGCAAAAGCTCATGAAATTATGCTAGAAGATGAAATGTATAGGAAAGTAAATTCAAAAATGGGAGGTGTATTTTTATCATCAAATGATAACCCACCTCTTATTAAAGATTTAATCCGAAATAACAAATTACCATTACAACAAAAAAAGGTGGCAAGAGTGTGAAGAAAAAATATTATATACTAGGAATCTTATTTGCAGTTGTAGCAGCGCTATTAAATGGTACTGTTGGGGTATTTAGTAAAGGGATTATGAGTAGTAATATGTCCCCTTCTGGTATTGCTTTTTACAAGTGTCTCATTGCATTTACATGTATCTCTCTCATTGCTGTATTTCATAAAAATACACGAGAACGTATTAAAGAGAATGCCCGTTATGTAAAACCGATCATGTTTTGTGCGTTCTTAGGAATCTTCATTCTATATTTCTTTGAGACGACAGGATATAAATATCAATCCGTTCCGCTTGTTGTTTTCATTTTACTCGGGTCTGCAACATTAACAACGTTCTTTGGAAGTATGTATTTTTTAGCTGAGAAAAAACAAATTCATCAATACATTGGATTACTTCTCTTATTTCTAGGTCTATTTTTCATGTTCTTTTACGGCGAAAGTGAAAGTGGCTCGTTATTTGGAATGATATGTGCTGCAATAGCAGGTATCGGATATGGGCTGTTCATGATTTTTACAAAAAGATATCAGTTAAAAGGCAGCCTCGGCTTAGTCTGGTATTTAATGCTATTTGGAAGTATTTACTTATTCATTCCTTTTGCGATTGAAGGATTAACGATACCAGCACCAGAATCTTATGGATCATTCATACTTCTTGCTATTCTTCCTACTATTGGAGGGTTCTATTGTACAACAGTAGCACTGAATTACATTGAAGCAAGTAAAGTACAATTTTTCGAACTTACAGAACCTGTATTTGCAACTGTATTTGCATTTGTATTTTTAAGAGAATTCATTTCTGGTGCAGAATGGATTGGTGCTTCTTTGATTTTAGTAGCCATTTATATATCAGAGTATGAAAGAAAACAAGTCAAGCAAGTAGAAGATGAAATTTCATATTAAACGAAAAACACCACCTAAAGCTGTATGTTTTGTAAATTTAGGTGGTGTTCTTCTTAATGTCTACACATTTCCGTATTCAAAACGTCTGCACTTTTATATTTGCATTATACTTGAATAATTCCTTCATGAAAGTTTCTTTATCTACAGGAGATACTGCAATTGTTTTACATTTCGAATAATTAATTTCTATTTTATCCATTGATAATGCAGGATCGATAAACGGATTTTTCACGTTCCGTATACTTTCAATTTCAGCGATAGCAACTTTCATTTGAAATGGCCCATAATCAATTTTAAGGACGTTATCTACTATTTTATAACCTGTTCGAAGCCAAATCCATGCCATAAAAATCGCTGCTGAAAATGGTATGAAAAATTTTATGACTTTAAAGTCTAAAAGGAAAATAGGCGGTAAAATACAAAGACAAATCATAATCAAAAAAACAGCCGTTATCCATAAATCTTTTTTTGTTTTAAAGTACATAATTATTCACCTTATTATTTAATTTTCCTCTGTTTGAATATCCCTAATACAATTGGAATACCTGTACCGGCAATCAATATAGGTAGAAACCATTTACCTAAACCCACTCCCCATCCTAAAGCAATGGAAACAGATTCAAATAAAATGACCGAAAAAATAATTAAACATACATTTTTTAATTGATTAATAACTTTCCGACTATGTAAATAAAACTGAGCTGCGTTTGTTTCATTAAATCGTTTTGGGTAATTATGCATTTCAGGTCTTTTTTCAAGCAGTTGCATTAACAAAATAATAAACAGACCTACTCCTGGCAAAATTAATAATTCCCATTTTGATCCCCAGCGATCTACTTCACCAGCAGCATTATAATGTGCAGGTACTTTTTCCGGTAGTTCATTCCAAATAACCATTAGAAAAATGATAGAACCAAAATACATTAAAAAACCAACTATATCCCAAATCCATTCGCTTTTTGTCTTAGGAATATTTAATGTTGGTCTGCTCCATGAATTGGACATATGTTTCACTCCTTTTATCTTACATTCACGAGCTGTAAACCTCCCACTTAATAGCCTTAGTGGGAGATTAAAGCCCATAAAAACTCAATTGGTTGGGTTAACTAAAGTTGTTCTTTATTGAACCCCACTTTCTAAAATTGAGAATGTCTTCTTTTCACAATCTATTTCAGCCATAGCGCCGTAAGGTAAAATAAATTTTGGTTCCGTATGACCAAAGTTTAAATTGTAAAGAATCGGTAAATCTTCTAAATGATATTCTTTCATCACTTGTGAAATGATTTGTTTATATTCTTCATAATATTTCTCATCTTGCGGCTTCCCGAAAATAATGCCTTTTGTTACTTGTAAAATACCTTGTGCTGCATAGTTTCGTAGCCAATATTTAATATAATTCGGTTCTGGCTTTTCTTCAGACGTTTCAAAGAAGAGAATGCTATTTTCCCAATATTTTTTATCTGGCCAAAGCTTGGTTCCTTTTGCAAATTCGAGAACTTCAATACATCCGCCAATTAAACGACCTTGTGCGATATGTGTACCTTGCAGCAGCTCATAACCATGGTTTCTCTGCATTGTACGTCGTTTATGTTTATTGGATTCAATCCATTCTAAACGCTCACTCGTCCACTCTTTTGCTGGTTCAATTTCTCCAATTATCTCATTTGAAAAAAGCGTTCGATTTATCATATCAATTGTATATGAATCCATCTCAACATTTTCAGCAAAATCCATTAAAATCGATGGGCCATAAAACGAAGAAAGCCCTGCTTTATGACAAAACAAATGTGAAATTGTTACATCAGAGTAGCCCATAAAGATTTTTGGATTTTCACGTATAGTATTAAAATCAATATAAGGAAGTAAGCGAATACTATCTTCTCCACCAATATTTGCAATAACTCCTTTAATGCTTTTATCAGCAAATGCCGTCATTAAATCTTGTGCACGAGCTTGTGGATTTTCATAAGCATACTCAGACCCTTTTAAACTATTTGGCATAGGTACAACGACAAGTCCAAAAACGTCTTCTAACCTTTTTATTCCTTGTTCATATCTCCACCTAAGTTCAGGATTACCTGCTCCGCCCCACGAAGTACTTACTGTTGCAATACGGTCTCCCCGTTTTAATTTTTTTGGTTTTATTAACATAACGCTTTCTCCCTCCTCTTTTATACTAAAAATACAGAATATAGTTCATCTTTTTTTACAAATAATTCTATTAATCTCAATAATATACTGTTAAACTAGAAGCGTCAAAAAAATTAGGAGGCCTTACAATGACAACAAAAGTAAGTGAAAAGTTAAATATAGGTAGAACGAAGCTTTACTACGAATATATTGATAAAGATAATGATAATCCCACTATTATTTTTGATTCTGGATACGGCTGGTCTTTAGAAAACTGGGCACCAATCCAAAATGAAGTTACAAAATTAGCAAAGGTATTTACATATGATCGAGCAGGAATTGGGATGAGTGAAAGTGACAACAAACCTAAACATAGTAAACAAGCCGTTGAAAACCTGCATACATTACTGCAAAAAGCAAATGTAACACCACCTTACATACTAGTTGGTCATTCGTTTGGCGGATTAAACGTAAGACTATTTGCAAGTACATATCCAAAAGAAGTTGCAGGCGTCATTTTGTTAGATCCTTGTCACGAGGATCAGAACAAAATTATGGCACCTCTATTTTCAGAAGAAGTCCGAAAAGCATATTTCAGTCAATTTGGTGCGGAAGGTTCATTAAATGAAGTTGAAGAAAGTTTAGAGCAAGCAAGCACTGTCAAATCAATCGGCGACATTCCATTGCTCGTTATGACAGGAACATCGCAACCACATCATACGCCTGAATCAATGGCAGCATGGATTCATTTCCATAAAGAGCTGACTACATTATCTACAAATAGTAAACATATCATTATTGAAGATGCTGGGCATGCCATTCATATGGATCGTCCAGAAGTTGTCGTTGAAGCGATTCGTGAGATGTTAAAAATGGCGAAGAAATAATACTTGTTTCTACTTTAAACGAATGATAAAAAAACCTTGAGTTATAGAAGTACTCAAGGTTTTTTATCAACATTTCCTTACAACTCCTTATCATGAGCCAAAACGGGAAATGCATTGCCAATTGCAGCGGCCCCTAACATTGGTAGCAACAAATTGACAGGGAAAAACATAAGTAACAATAACACAACAGCAATTGGCTTTCGCATGATATAGCTTAAAATAGCCGTTACGACAAAGGCTACAGACGCAATAGGATCAATTGGTATAACGATAGCTATCGCATAACCAATACTTGCACCAGAAAAGATGAGCGGAAAAATATGTCCACCACGCCAACCTGTACTTAAGCAAACAGCTGTACTAAATAATTTTAAAATACCTGTTAAGAATAGTACCCAAAACGATAATGCACTCCAATCGTGCACAAGTTCTTTTAATTGATGTTCACCTGAAAAAAGTGTATATGGCAAGAAAGTTCCGATAATCCCTAATAAAAGCCCTCCTATAATTGCTAAGGCTAATTTATGTTCTTGAAAAGGATGAATTATTTTTTCTAATATGTATTCCGTTTGTAAATAACAATACCCTACACTAACACCTACACAAGCAAGTGGTAAAAAGGCAAGCCATTCACGCAGGGTTAAAGTAGATTTTCCGAAATCGACGATAAATGACCCTCTGTTATCAAATTGGCTTAAAAATAAAAATGCAGAAAAACCGGATAATATAGTGATAAGATATACAATTGTTTTATCACCTTTAGATATTTCAGTAAGTTGTTCTCTCTCGTTTTCGCTTGGGGCTAAGTAACCAAATAACGGTGCGTTAAAAATAATACTTAATATAGCCCCCATTCCAACTTCTGTTAGATCTTTCATTTCTTTTATAGCAAACGAAAATCGATCCCCTACCCATGTGCAAAGCCCGCCTATAATACCAACAAGCGCCGCTTCTGGTCCTAAACTTGCTCCAAACATTAGCACAACCAAAGCTGTTATAATCGCTTGATGCATAAAACGATAATCCACTCTACCAGTCGCTTTATATTCTCCTAGTACTTCTGGCATTAAACGCGGATATGTACCAAAGTACTTTTGAGTTAATCCAACAAGAACACCGCCAATACTTGTTACAATAATTGTGTAATAAGCTGGTGCCCCCAGTTTATTAGGAATATAATCCCAAAGAAAATGGATACCAATATTTACAACCGTTAAAAATAACCATGCTGTTGCACCAACGATAGCACCTAAAAACAGCCCATATATAATAAATGCGAATCGATTTTCCTTCATAATAACCATACTGTTTCCTCCTTTATAGTCTATTATAAGGAATTTAAGGGTTCTGATACAAATATATCAATTATAAATGCTATAATGCTTATAGTCATCTCATACTAGAAAGGAATTAGAACATGTTTCAAGCAAGGTTATCATATGTACTGTCGCTTTTCGTTATGTTACCGCCACTTTTAATTGGGGTCATTGCTATGAATGTAAATAATGTTCCAAAAATGATTTGGATGCAAAACATAATCATTTTTCTAATCGGAGTTATCATTTCCTATTTTGTAATATGGAAGAGAAAATTTTTAGGCATGGGTCAAGTAACATATGTTCCTATTGCATGTACTATATTTCTGCTCGCACTTACCTTTATAGATCCTAGAATTGATGATGTACATCGCTGGATTTCATTCGGCCCGATAAAGTTATATATAGCTAGTATTGTATTACCACTTCTTATCTTACTGTTAGGAAGGTGTTTATCACAAAATAACTGGGGAAAAACCTTTCTCATCACATGTATTGTTACGGTTATTCTGTTTTTACAGCCAGATGCTTCCCAACTTACAGCGTTTGTCATTCCGATGGCACTGTTACTATGGAGAAAAGCTGATGCTAAAGTTTCTCGCGCATTATCAGTTTGTATGCTATTTGTTTTTATAGCTTTATCATGGATTTACCTCGATCATTTAGCACCTGTTTTATATGTGGAGGACATCATGGATTTAGTAAGAAAACTAGGGATAGGATGGTCTATTATAGGGATTATGTCTTTACTTTTACTACCCGCCCCATTTATCTTTTCTCCGCCAAGCCAAGAAAAATTAGTATCGTTTTGCATCGGTCTATATTTTCTAATTTTGCTAATCTCAGCATATATTGGACACTTCCCCGTACCGTTAATGGGATACGGTGTTTCACCAATTATCGGATACTTTATTGCAATTACTTGGCTCGCTCAAAAGAAAGCATATTGTACATAAGAAGCGATTTCTATTAAGCATAAGTAGTTCCAACAGTGTGGAGAAAACTTTAATTCACAGTGAAAAGCGCATACCAATTCATACCCAAAAAACGCTCAGATAATTATTGTTCTGAGCGTTGATTTTATCCCGCATTACTTTAAAAGTAATTTTTCAAAAGTTTGCTTTTTAATTGAGATAGAGCGATACATTTTCTATCTCAATCCGTCTATTTTTGTGTTCTTTCCTTTCTACTCTCAAATGCAAATCTACTGTTAGCAAGTCATCTTGAGTGGATAGAAAATGTAATTTTGTATCTCCCATATTCACTGTTCTTTTACCTTGCTCTTCGATTAATTGGGGAAATATCTTTTGAATAAATATCCATTCTTCGTTCGAAAATTTTTTCTTCACGATAGCTTCATAAATAGAGGAAACACCCACATCTTGTGCATTTGGTTTCATAAATTTTTTTGTAAGTTCATATTTTTTCTCACTATCCATTTGTAAAAAAAATATTTGTAAATCGCTGTTAGGAATAGGTTTTATATATACTGTTCTAAATGGTAAGCTTTTTTTAAATAACCCAAAAAACATAGAAAATGTAATTCTTTCTGGGCCTTCTATTTCCAAACCTTTTTTCATTAATCCTTCTTTGATTTCATCCAACGAATCAGTAAACAAACATATACCAAAAATACCTCGCTTTCCTTGGTTATATTTATCTACCCATTCACTTTTCCACCCTCCACCATCTAAATTTTTTAAATATAGCATTTCTAAATATTGCTCTCCTGCCCAAAAATTTGCTACTTTAAATCCCTTAGTCCCTTTCCCTTTTTGCGGGTTAAATGGAAGGTTTAGTTTATCAAACTCTTTTTTTAATTTATTTATTTTTTCAACATCATTATCAATATGGATTACAAAATGGTCTAGACGTAACATTGTATCCTCCCTTTCTATTTCAAGTACATTTCTTTAAAATATACGTATTTTTTGACATATAATTACAAATTCTTTTTTTGAATGAAAGATCTAATTAACACAGCAACTAGCAATTAATTAGACAATCTAAATATCAAGATGATAATAACCATTGTCACGCTATTTTTTGTTGTGCTATTTGCTACGATGTTTTATATGTTAAAAGCGAATAGTCGTTGACAGAATAGGGATTAGAAAAGACCAAATCAATATGCGATTTGGTCTGCTAATTAGTATGTTATTTACGATATTTCTACCCAAAGACAGAACTGCTTACGTTAAACGGGAATCGCTTTTCCGTTGTTATAATACAACATTGTGATATCTGTTTTTAACGATTATTGTTGTAAAGTGACTTTTATCAGTTGCTTCATCGCTTTCATACGACCTTTTGACTTTAATACAAGTTCAAAAAGCTCATAAACTTCTCGGTCATTTTCACGTAGCCACTGCAACGAATGCTTTGGTCCTAAATACCATCTTCCATTTAAGATGAAATAATTTTCTAACGTTTTGACTAAAAGCTCATGATATGTAAATCTCCCATTCATATCATCGTTTTTCGTTCTTAAATACATTTTGTAAATACGTCTTTTCAAAAACTTTTTTTCTTGCTCGGTCAATGGTTTTGGTCCTCTTTTAAACAATCCATTTATATCTATCAAAAACTTCTCACATATTTTTCGATTATCATAAAGGATTTTTCCCCTTCTTATTCGTAAGAACTCATCGATATCTCTCATTTTCTTTGTTTCATAAATCCATGCATCTAGTCGCTTTCTACCGAAAATCTTTGTATCGTTACTACTGCTAATTAGCTGATCAGTAAAGCATACCACATCAATATCACTTTCATGAGTAACGTCTTCACGTGCATGGGGTCCAAATAAAATAATAGAATGGCAGTTATAGTTTCGAATAAAATAATTTATAATCTTTGTTTTCAAGGAAAAATCCATCTTTTATTCACTCCGTTTATAAGTTTTATATAGAAGTTCGAATAAAATCCCTAGTCCTATTCCTATTATATAAGCAACCAAATCGCTCCATAAAAAACCATGGCCAAGTATAAGGCTTCCTAGCATAGTTCCTCGAATATCATTGATCCATTCCGCCTGATACAGTTGACTGATTTCAATTCCATAACAAAAAATGATACTTAAACATGCTATACTACTTATCTTAAAGTTTTTAAAAACAAAGCCAAATCCAAAGAAAATCATAAGAGCCCATAATATATCTCCTATGTATACATTCAAGGAATCGGGCAATATGTAACTCATTTTTCTTGATCCTAGTCCAAAAATTACTGTTATTACAATCAACACTGCGTATACGAGTCTACTTCTATAAGTAATCATAATTTATCCTCACAACATATTTTGAGGGTTCTCGTACGTTTGAAAACCCTCTATATTCCCTCATTCCTCTGAAATAGTTTGAATTAATGGAGAACACGTTCCAGAGTAAAAGACCCACAAATCATGTAATGAACGTGTACAAGCAACATACAATAATTGTGCATCATGTGCTGTACCTTTGTAATGTATATCGTCTACATCAGCAAGTAACACAGCATCGAACTCTAATCCTTTTGCTAAATAGACCGGTACAACTGAAATTCCACCTTCATATTTACTTTGATTTGCTTCAATCATATGAACTGAAATCCCTTTTTCTTGTAGGCGCTCATACATTTCGCGACATGCTTCTTCTGTTCTCGTAACGACAGCAATTGTTTTCACATTTCTCTTTTGCATATCTTTTAGTGTTTGAACGATTGAGGTAAATTGATCTTCTGCTGAAAGTACTTTTACTTTTTCACCACTGCGGAAAACAGGATTTGCTAAACCAACCGGAATATTAGCAGTGCGAATAATTTCATTTGCAAACTCGATAATTTCCTTTGTCGATCGGTAGCTCCTTGTGAGCTCATAATAGCCTGCATGTTGAAATAATTGAGTAAAGTCATTCCAACTGTCAATTCCTTGATAATCATAAATAGCTTGTGATAAGTCTCCTAAAATGGTGAAAGAATTACTTAGTGTTACTTCTTTTAAAATAAAAATTTGAAATGGAGAAAAATCTTGCGCCTCATCGATAACAACGTGATGAAACTTTTGTCCTGGTGCAATTCCTTCTAGTTGATGATGAATGTAAATAAGTGGTGCTAAATCTTCAAGTTGAACTTCTTTTTTGCGGCAATTTTTAATTGTTTCTTGGACAAGCATACTTGGCAATACACTTGTAATACTCTCTTTTTTCATAAGTGACATATAAAAAGATAACGCGCTCGTTTTAGGCCAATATTTCATATATGTACTCAACTTTTTTGTTGCTTCTTTTTTTAATACTTTCTTTTCATTTGCTTCTTCAATCTTCTTAAGTTCCATTTCAATCCAGCGTTTCATGCGCCCTATAACACGCTCTCTACGCTTTGCGATTGGGTAATGCTTATACTCCGTTTGAATCCAATGCTGAATGTCTTTCTTTTTTATCACTGCATGATCCCACGCCTCAAAATCTTTTGTAGGTAGTAATGTTTCTTCAAACTGATCAAGCTGTTCTTTAATAAACTGCTGAAACGATATTGTTCCTTTTTGTTTTCTAATCATAATAGAGTCTTCGTCTCGTTCTACTGAAAAAGCTTGTTGTAGTTGCTTTGTAGTGTCTTTTAACGACACTGCATCCTCTAATGTACGAAGTGCCCAATCTTGAAACGTTGTTTGTTTAATATCACCTACACCAAGTTCTGGTAACACACTAGAAATATAATCAAGGAATAAACTATTTGGCGCAAAGATAATCATTTTTTCTGCTTTTAACTGTTCACGATATTGATAAATTAAAAACGCAAGGCGATGCAAGGCAACCGTTGTTTTTCCACTACCGGCAACCCCCTGAATAATAAGCGGCATGTTTTTCTCAGCACGAATAATATCATTTTGTTCCGATTGAATCGTTGAAACGATATCTTTTAACTTATTATCTTTATTTTCACCTAAACGATATAAAAGAAAATCATCTGTAATTGAAGTATCCTCGTTCCCTTTTACATATGTATCAACAACACGTTCTAATGTACGTTTTCGAATTGCAATATTTCTTTTTAAATGAATGTCTCCTTCAATTAATCCATCAGGTGAATGATAATATGCGAGATCATCACCACCAGTAAACGAATAAAACATGCTCGCAACAGGCGCGCGCCAATCAATTACAATTGGTTGCATTGTTTCTTCATCTGACAGGCCGACTTTTCCAATATAAATTGGGGTGATGTTTGTTTGAGCATCCTCCTGAAAGTCTAAACGCCCAAAATAAGGTTCTTGTACTGCAATGCGAAGATTTTTCCGGTTGATTTCTCTTTGATTCTCAAGCGCTTGCTCCGTTATATCTTCGCCATAATAAATAGGAGTGTTCTTTAGCCTTTCTAGCTGTACATCCATCTGTCGTAACGTTTGCTGCATTTTTTGTAATTCAGTTTCATATATCACCTTCATTGGAAAGCCCCCTTTTCGAATATGTTAAATTTTCAGTCAGAAAATCATTGTATTAAAAAGAGAACTAGTAAGTCAAGGGGAAATTTCAATTTACAGTTGTATATGGAACTGTATTTCTGAGCTTTCATAATATCTAACATAAAAGGGCAATTTTTTCTAAAAGATACTTCGCCTTAAGATTTTTCTTTTCCATTATAACACATATATTACCTTTATTTTCCTAAAATCATTATTTTACATAATAAAAAGTGCACTCTACTTAATAAAGAGTGCACTTTTTGAAAATGATTATTTACCAATGAATCCACCATTTGTGATTTTACTTACAATCTGTTCAAAATGATGTCTATCATGTTTAGCTAAACCTAAAAAATATTCATATAGTGTGAGCCTTTTTGTACCAACCAAAATGTCTTGCAACCATAAGTCACGATCTATCTCATATAAAGCATCTAAAAGTTGTCGTCTCGTTTCAACAAACTCTGTAATGGTAGCAATTTGTTCACTTTGCCTAGTTTTAGCAGCAGCTTCATCGTTCACAATTTTAGCATCTGGGCTGCTTGGCATTGATTCGTTCGTGAAGAAATAAGGAATACGCTTCCTTAATACAAACTGATCCCAACATATAAGGTGTCCAATAATTTCTGATGTACTCCATTTCTCTTTTTGAAGGGGCTGTCTCCACTGTTCTTCTGTTAGCGTTCTTAATGCATACACCCAGTTTATCGCCTCTAGATGATGAGTAACAATCTCTTCTTTCTCCTTTAACAAATTTCCTCATCCCTTCTACGATTGTTCACATAGTGATTTCCGGTACAACACCCAATCACCACTAACAATTGGGATCTTTAAAATGTCTTGCTGCTGTGCAGTATATACATACGCTTGTAACGTTTTGTCCCCTATGTATATTGTTTGAATACTACGATCATATAAATCTTCTTTTGGATTTCCAGTGTATTCTTCTAGTTCATCTAACGCTTGTAACATTACATCATCTACTTCATATACTTCCCCAAACACCTTTTGGTCGCTAGGTAAGATCATCGCTGGATAGCCTTCGTTCGTATCAAACAATAAGCCATATATCCAAGCGTCCTTTTCTATATATGTCGCCCCCTTTAAAAAGTGTGCATTTGTTTCCTCTTCTCGAAGTGTTCCGTATACAAATACATAATGCATCTTTCTCCATCTCCCTATATCATTTACTTTCTCATTTGTAAATAAGCACGAATCATAAAGTAGCTTACTTCTTCAGGAAGTAATTCTTTCATAGATTTCAAGCCACCCGTTGCCTGCTTTACTGCATCTTCAATCATTGCTGTATATTGTGCTGGAACAAAATGCTCCCACTGTACTTCCATTCCTTCTTCATGACAACGAATTAAATGATTTTCTACTGTTTGACGTGATAAACCGCGATCTTTTGCGATTTCAATTAAGTCTGTTCCTTCTTTATACATTTCATAAGTTTCAAGATGGGACCCTTTTGACGCCTTTGCTGGACGTTTTTGTTCTGTTACAGTTTGAACTTGAATCGTTTCTTTATAATTTGGATTGTTTTCTATAAATGCGTGAACAGCTTGTAAAAAGAATGAACCATATTTTTTCAGTTTATGTTCACCAATCCCTTTTACTTGCAGTAAGTCTTCTTCGTTTAGCGGCATTTTCACGCACATATCTTGCAGTGTTTGATCTGAGAAAATAACGAACGGAGGAACGCCTTCCCCTTGTGCAATTTCTTTTCGAACGTGACGAAGCTCTTCGAATAATGGATGATCTTGAACAATTTTTTTCGTCTCTACTTGTTCTTTTCGTAGTACTGTTTCATTACCTAGTAGTACGTTTTTTCCTCTCGTCGTTACTTTTAATGTAGGGTAGGTCCCATGCTCTACTGCAATTAATTCTTCCGAAATTAAAAACTCAATAAATTCACTAACATCCTTTACGCTACGATTGGATAATAATCCATATGTCGGTAACGTATGAAAGTTAAACTCAATTACTTTTTTATTCTTTGATCCTGTTAATACTTGCGCGATCATTTGTTTTCCAAAGCGTTGATTCGTTCGAATCATACATGATAACACCATTTGTGCTTCTTTTGTTACATCTACACTTTGCCTTTCATCCGTACAATTACCGCAGCGATGACAATCATCCTTTGGCTGTTCTCCAAAGTATTCTAAAATAAAGGATTGTAAACATTGTTCTGTATGACAATAATCGGTCATATACTGTAATTTTTCTAATTCATTAGAAAATCTAGACTCTCCAGTTGATTGGTCAATTAAAAAGCGCTGCACTTGTACATCTTGCGGTGAATATAGCAAAATACATGTACTATCTAAGCCATCACGACCAGCACGACCAGCTTCCTGATAATAACTCTCCATATTTTTCGGTAACTGATAATGAATTACATAACGAATATTGGATTTGTCTATCCCCATTCCAAAGGCAGATGTTGCAACCATAACACTCACTTCATCTCGTAAAAAACGCTCCTGCTGTTCATTTCGATCAGTATCACTCATCCCTGCGTGATATTTTGCAACAGTGGTCCCCTCTTTATTTAGCTTTTCATAAAGCTGGTCAACAACCTTCCTCGTTGCCGCGTAAATAATACCAGATTCTTTATCATTTTGACGGATATACTGTGATAAGTAAGCGTCACGGTCTTGTCCTTTTACAACAGAAAAAGATAAATTTTCCCTCTCAAACGTTGTCATAATTGTACTTGCTTCATCGATTTCAAGAGAACGACAAATATCTTCACGTACTTGCGGCGTTGCAGTTGCTGTTAAGGCAAGTACAATCGGTTTTGTATGGAAATAATCAAGTACACGATGAATATGTAAATAACTTGGACGAAAATCATGGCCCCACTGCGAAATACAATGCGCTTCATCAATTGCTATGAGCGGAATATTCATATCAAGTAGCTGATCAATAAAGTCAACTGAATCTAAACGCTCCGGTGCCACATATAACAATTTATAATGACCTTGCTTTGCAAGTTGTAGTCTATGATTCGCTTCTGTCATTGATATAGAACTATTAATGTATGTAGCTGAAATCCCATTTTGAAGAAGTGTATCTACTTGGTCCTTCATAAGTGAAATAAGCGGTGAAATAACTAATGTTGTTCCTTCAAATACGAGCGCTGGTATTTGATAACATAATGATTTACCACCACCAGTTGGCATAATACAAACTGTATCTTTCCCGTCTAATACATGTTGTATCGTTTCATCTTGCCCTTTTCGAAAGGACGTATATCCAAAATGAGAGGATAACATCTCAAGCGCTTTCGTATACAAAAAATCCACCTGCTTTTTCTTATTTTTCTTATGCTGTCATTATAACATGAGGAATTGGATATGCATGGGATATGTTTTTTCATTTCTACTTTATAAAATCATCGTATTCTTTCTGTTAAAAAGTAACGATAAGTAAAAAAGAAACAGATTTCTATTGTTTCATAAGAAATCTGTTTCTTTTACTACCACTCTTCTCTTAGTACAGCATAATAATATTCATCCCACCACTCCGTACCATGAGGAATGCACTTTTTAAAGTAACCTTCTCTCCTCATTCCAATCTTCTCCATTACTCGGTACGATGGAGTATTTTCGGGCTGACATGTGGCGATGATTCTATGTAACCCTATTTCTTCAAATCCGTATGTCACTATCGCTTTTGCGGCTTCTGAAGCATATCCTTGATTAAAATATTTCGGGTTGAATACCCATCCAATTTCATAAGTATGATCGCCAAAATATTTATGGAATACAATGTGACCAATTACAGTATTTTCACTCTGTAAGATGACCGGAAATTTCTCTGCCTTTTCACCTATGTTATGAATTACAAACTTCTTTGTGTCCTCTTCAGAAAATAACCCTTCTGGTATATATTTCATAACATGTTCATTCGATGTATATTCGTGTACAGCTCGCCAATCATTAGGTTCAAAGTCTCGTATAAATAACCTTTTTGTTTTTATATACATTGCTCATTCTCCTATTTTAAATATTAATCTATAAGTTTTTACTTCGATATCAAAATAGAAATACCTTCAAAATGAATTGTTGAAAATGGAGCGTCTCTTCCAAACTATATATCCTAAGCACACAAAAGCAACAACTACTGGAACCATAATGAACGTACCGATAAATGGATAAGCGGCAAGACAAAGTATACAAGCAATTAGTGCGAGCACCTTTCCGAAAGTGTTTGTAATTAACTTTACCCCAGCAGCTGTTCCAACAATATAGGTAGCAATCGCTAATGAGTTTGGAATGAATACAAGTTGCTCTAAGCTAATATGAAATACGAAACTGATAAATAATCCTACTAATGCAATCACCCCTACTACGAAAACAGCGCGACTAGGAGTTTCATATTTTTTATTTATGTTATTTAACCATGATGGCGCTAAGTTTTCACGAGCTAACGAATATCCTAGACGACTCATACTAGCAATGAAAGCATTGTTTGTCCCTAAACAAATAATAAATGCGAGAATAGCTGTTACAATGGAGCCGTTCACGCCAACTACTTTTTCTACAACTTGAGCAATTGCCGCATGATTCATTGCTTGATCCATTGTTTGTGTGCCTACTGAATACGATGCCGTACCAATTACTGCGAAAGCAATTCCTATATACAATACGCCAATAATAATAATTGCCCACCATGTAGCCTTCATAATATTTCGTTTCCTTGGCTGTTTAAACTCTGGTGCCAAACTTGAAATCGCCTCCCACCCGAAAAATGACCAAAAGATTAGCATCGTAGATTGACCAATTGGTATAACGCTTTCTTTTGAGATATCCAGTTTTATATTTTCATAAGCAATAGTTGGCAAAGCTAGTATAGATGTACCAAGAAGAATCAACAAAGTAAGAGTTGCCAAGCCTAATTGTACTTTTCCACTTGTTTGTAGCCCCATGTAGTTTCCAATAACCGCAATGATAAGTAGAACTGCTGCAATCGTATATGCAGCAACGTGTGGTAAGTTGAATGCAAAAGCAATGTACGTTCCACCTGTTAACGCGACAATAATTTGTCCTACACTTCCTGCAATAAAAAAGAACCATCCAGAAATTGCTCCTGCATAATACCCAAACGCTTTCTTTGCAAAAGTTAAAATCCCCCCTGAACTAGGAAATTCAATAGAAAGAAAAGCAAACGTACAAGCTAATGGAATACTAAGAGCTACCATTATCATCCATGAAACTAATGCATTTGAGCCCGCAATACTAGCCGTCATACCAGGGAGTATTAAAATTCCTGATCCTAATACAGCTCCAACATATAATGCAACCCCTTGTGAAACAGAAATCGTTTGTTTTAATGGTTGTGACATCGTTATCCCCCTCTAAATTTCATATAATTGCATTATAGAAGTTTATTTCCAGTTTTTATATAAATTAATGGAGGAATTATCCAATATAAACTTTCTGATTTGCATAAAAAATAATATAATTATTTACAATTAGGAAATGGAGGCGGAAAATTTGGATGAAATCGATCAAAACATATTAAAATTGCTTCAAAAAGATGGGCGAATGACCATTATTCAATTATCAAAAGAATTAAACTTAAGCCGGCCAAGCGTAAACGAACGATTACGTCGATTACAAGAAAGTGGTGTAATCCAAGGGTTTACAGTAAAGATTTCACATGAAGAGATTGGTAAAGGAACCCTTGTTATCATTCAAGTTGGGAACCTTAAAGTAGAATGCCATCGCTTTGAAGAAATCATACAAAAGGAAATGGACATTTTAGAATGTCACCGCATAACAGGAGCAAACAGTTATTTTATAAAAGCTGCAGTTTCTTCAATGAATGAATTGAAAGCTCTCGTTGATCGACTTGTACCTTTTGGACAAATTAATACATCTGTAGTACTTTCATCACCTGTTTTTCATCGTCCTTTGCTTCCTAATTCATCAATAATAGATTGTTAAAATCATATAAAAAATAAAGGAGCCTTATAATGAATTTATTACTACATGATAATTTTAGAAACAATGTAATTCATTCAAATTTACAGTGGTATTGTGAACCAGATGAATGGGACTTCCATCCACAAAAGGGACTTATTTTAAAACCAAATGCGATGACTGACTACTGGCAAAAAACACACTATGGGTTTGAAGTTGATAACGGTCATTTCTTATATGCGGAAACAAATGAAGATGTAATCATAACGACGCGAGTAAAATCGTATCCTATGCATCAATATGATCAAGCTGGATTAATGGTAAGATTCTCAAAAGATTGTTGGTTAAAAACCTCAATAGAATATGAACCAAACGGAATGTGTAAACTTGGTGCGGTTATTACAAATAATGGATATTCAGATTGGTCTACACAAAACTATAAGAAAGGCTCTTCAGATATATACCTTCGCATTCGAAGAGAACAATGTGATTATATTGTTGAATTTTTAGAAGCGGATCCCAACCGAGATTTTTCTTTAGACGAGTTAAACGTACAAAACTGGAATCAGTTACGTATTGCAAGATTGATGGAAGATACAAATGAATCTATATTTCAGTGTGGCTTATACGCATGCAGCCCACAAGGAAAAGGGTTTGTTGCTGCATTTGATTTTTTACATATTGAAAAAGGTACATTACGTACATAAACGCAAAAAAGGAACAAGCATATATTTGCTTGTTCCTTCTCTCTATGCTACATGTGATAAAGTTTCTTCTTTCTTTAATCGTTTTAATGATGCATTTCCAACTTGAATTGCCGCTTGAATAATATATCCCGTTGTAAATGATAAAACGATTGTTCCAAAGTAAATCGGTCCATCTAATAAAAAGCTAGCTGTCAAAAATAAACAAGCTAAAAAGATCTCTGTTTTTCTGAATGTCCACTTCGCCATTTTTGAAACAACTAACACAAATGATTCTTGAGGTGCTGTACATATATTTGCGGAAACATAAATACCAATCCCACACCCTACACATATATTTCCTAATGCCATCGTTAATAATTTTGGCATCGCCTTAATTGCTGCCATCACAGTATCAATAGAACCAATAAAATCTACGAAAATTGAAATTAAAAACATTGTCACAATTGTGCCAAGTGATAAGTATTTTTTATTTAAACAAAACACTATAATGACAAAGATAAAATTAATTACAAACATCCAAAAGCCAATACTTTTGCCGAAGTTTTCATACAATGCGATAAATAAGGAATCGTAAGGACTTAATCCAAGGTCCGTAACAGTCGTCATCATATTAATACCTAATGCTAAAATGAATAATCCCCCAATAAAAAATATATACTCATACTTCAAACTATCCCATCTCCTTTTCTTTCATAGAGAAATCATAAAAGATGAAACGCGTTCCAGGTCAAGAGGGTCATTGTATTTCTATATATATTTTTTTATACTGGATGAAGCAAAGGAGAATGAATGTGGCAACAATACGACAAATAGCAAAACTAGCGAATGTATCTGTTTCAACAGTTTCACGTGTACTAAATAATCATCCGTATGTAAATGAACAAAAACGTGCAGAAATTCTTCGTGTAATGGAAGAACTAAACTATACGCCAAATAGCAATGCCGTTCACCTTTCAAAAGGAAAAACAAACGTAATCGGTATTTCACTACCTGTCATGAATAACCAGTATTATAGCTCCATATTAGAAGGGATTTCTAAAGAAGCTGCAAAACACGATTATCATATAATGGTATGCCAAACGAATAACAATGCTAGTAAAGAAAAAGAAGTTTTACATATGCTTAAAAACAAAAGAATGGACGGCCTTATTTTATGTTCAAAATTAAATGATTGCAGTCTTATTGAACAATTCGCAACATATGCGCCAATTGTAACATGTGAAGCAAATGTTGCCCCCTCTGTCCCAAGTGTACATATCGATTACTACAAAACATTTAAAGCGGGAATGGATTATCTCATCCAAAAAGGTCATGCAAAAATCGGATATTGTATCGGAAGGAAAAGTAGCCATAATACCCCACATCGAAAACGTGCATACATAGAAGGATTACAAAAAATTGGAACGGATTTTATACAAGAGTGGGCACTTGAAGAATGTTTAACGATTGAAGATGGCAAAAAGGTTGCGAAACAACTATTACAGATGAAAAAAAGGCCTACAGCTCTATTAGTTTCTTGTAATCATATTGCAGCAAGTATTCGAAAAGAATTACAGTCTCAAGGATTCCGAATTCCAGAAGATATCTCGATAATCGGCTGTGATGATCAACCAATCGGAGAAATGTTTGACGTTACAACGATTGCGAGTTCAAGTGAATTAATTGGAAAGACAGCGTTTACGTTGTTATATGAAAACATTATGCATGAAACGACAAATATAAAGCGCGTTGAACTCCCTCTACAAATAATAGAACGTACGTCTACATAAAAAAACACGGATTTCTTTACTAAATCCGTGTTTTTGTCTATCTATATTCTTAGGTGCACATACAGGTGAATGAAAAGCATATACTGCTACATACTTTCTATTTAGGAGTGATTGTTCATGTATTTTCTACCGCTTCGAATCGTTTCGCCTGTCGTCACATCTCCCCCAGTACACGTTGCTCCTGTTCATACCGCATCGTCTGATGTAGGGATTCAGTCACCGTTTATATGGCAATATGCACATGTTCCAGGTGTAGCACCTATGCATTATCCTCAAGCGATTTATCATCCAGTAACACATCCAATTATTTATTACACCCCTTCTATTCATATACATCATATTGGAGGAGTAGTAAACTTCTAATACAGTTATGCGATGAAACTGAAACAAAAAGGTTGTGGAATCTCCACAACCTAGGAAAAATATTAGTTTCAATAGCCTACTTCTTGCGCTTTTCCATTCAATAGTGCGATAGCAGAACTTGTACCAATACGAGTTGCACCAGCTTTTACCATAGATTCTAAATCTTGTTCACTACGTACACCACCAGATGGTTTCACTCCAATTTCTGGACCTACAGTTTTTCTCATTAACGCTACGTCCTCTACTGTCGCCCCACCAGTTGAAAAACCAGTTGATGTTTTTACATAATCTGCGCCAGCTTTTACAGCTAGTTCACAAGCGCGAACTTTTTCTTCTTCTGTTAATAGAGAAGCCTCAATGATAACCTTTACTAGCGCCTTTCCTTTCGCAGCTTCTACAACTGCGCGTACATCACGTTCTACTAACTCATCATTTTTATCTTTTAACGCACCAATATTAATTACTGTATCAACTTCTGTTGCACCCTTTTCAATCGCATCCTTCGCTTCAAATGCTTTTGTCTCTGGTGTATTTGCTCCAAGAGGGAAACCGATTACTGTACATACTTTTACGTCTGTTCCTTTTAATAGTTCAGCTGCTGTTTCAATCCAAGTTGGGTTTATACATACAGATGCAAATCCATACTTTTTCGCTTCTTCACATAATGTAATAATTGCTTCCTTTTTCGTATCTGGTTTTAATAACGTATGATCAATTAATTTAGCATAATTCATTAGGATTTTGCCCCTTTCGTATTTACATCATAATCGTTCCACTCTTCAGTCGTCTGACAACTGGAACGTTTAATAGTATAGCATAAAATGTATATTTATTATGGCTTAATACCTCTAATATGTTAAAAATATGTGAATACATAAACTGGTATCCACCGTTAATAAGTTAATTATGTTCCTATCCGTCGAATATATACCATAATTTTACCCCAAATGTGCTAAAAAAGAGAGCCTTATTAGCTCTCACATGATACTGCAACCTCTCACCTTTCCTTTTGGAACGAACACAAGGTTTTTCTTTAAAAATTCATTGTATCTCTTCCTGATTATTAATCGCATGCTTTAGGTTTTGTAACATATAACCAATTCCTTTACATCCTTCTAACGGGTATACCAATTTTTCTTTTGAATACAACTTCTCTACTACTTTTTTATGTTTTTTTCCTGCTAGTAAAACAACTTCATCAAATTCAAGTAACCCCTTCTCTTTCATTTGAGTTTGTAAGCTTTCAATTGAAATAATCTCAGAACTTTTCGAATCAAAAGCAAGATCGTAGTTTTCTTTTACGATGTCAGTAGGAAATAAAAATCCATGTTTTGCAGATAAAATCACCCAGTTTTCAAAAAACTGCGATGCATAAGCTTGGCATGCTTTGCCAAAAGGGCTTATGTAAGTGTGACGCGCTTCTGTCGGTCCTTCTTGCGGATATTTATCCCAAATTTTCTTTGCTCCACATGGGATAATACATAATCTTTTCATTTTCTTAATCGTTCCTTCTCTAATCATTTATATAAATGATTACATCATCTAAGTATGTATGTAATGGTTTTCCTGATTCTACAACAAGATATGAATCTTTCTCAGGCTTTTTACTATTATTCACCCAAGTATGAAACCCAGATTCCGAAGCAATTTCTTCAATTTGACTAATCATTCTCTCACGACTCTTTAGTCTTCTATTGATCTCTTTTCTATCATTTAAGTAACATTCAATATATTTATACTGTGCTCCATATTTTTCACATAAATCTTTCCCCTTTTGAAGCATTTCTTCATAAAAGCAAGGGCTATCTAGTATTACACTATGCCCTTGAGATAAATGAAAATCAATTAAAGACCATTCAATGCTGTATGAAATATGACCAGCTGCATCTGTTTGTACATGATGAGCTTCTAAAGATTGTAACAGTGCTGACTTCACAATATCATGATCGATAATTACTGCATTTGTATGTTTAGCTATTGCTCTAGCTAATGTCGATTTCCCAGAGCCAGGGAATCCTGCCATTTGTAGAAAAAACATATGTAACATCCTTTCTGCATAAGAAAATAAACTGAACATTTCCATTTTATCACAAAAAAGAACAAGCAGATTTCCCACTTGTTCTTCTTTTTTATCTTATACAGTTTGGAACGTTTCTGTTAATACAGGAACGATTTGTTTCTTACGAGACACTACACCTTTTAATAGTGCTGTGTTATTCTCTAATGTTACGTTGTATGCTTTCTCAACAACGTTTGCTGCTTTACCGATTGCAAGTCCAACAGAATCATTTGTTAAGATGTCTGTTACAACGAAGAAGAATAGGTCTAAGCCTTTTTCTTCTACTACTGCAGAAATTACTTTTTCTAATTCTGCTTGATGTGCAAGCACGTCGTTTGTATCAACAGCGTTTACTTGTGCAATTTCAACTTTCGCAGAACCCATTTGGAATTCTTTTGCGTCAAGAGAAATTAATTGCTCCATTGTTTTACCGCTTAAATCTGCACCAGCTTTTAGCATTTCTAAACCGTAGCTTTCTGCGTCAACGCCAGCGATTTCAGCTAACTCACGAGCAGCAGCAACATCTTGCTCTGTGCAAGTTGGCGATTTGAATAATAAAGAATCTGAAATGATTGCAGATAGCATTAAACCTGCAACTTCTTTACGAATTGCAACACCGTTTTCTTTGTACATTTTGTTTAAGATTGTAGCTGTACATCCAACTGGCTCACAGCGATAGTATAAAGGATCGCTTGTTTCAAAGTTTGCAATACGGTGATGATCGATTACTTCTAATACACGAACAGACTCAATGTCGTTTGCACTTTGTTGACGCTCGTTATGGTCAACTAAAATAACGTTATCAACTTCATTTGCAACTGTCTCAACGAAACGTGGTCCTTCTACTTTAAAATAGTCTAAAACAAATTGTGTTTCACCGCTGATTTCACCTAAACGTACAGGCTCAGCGTTCATTCCTAATTCTTTTTTTAACTCTGCGTAAGCAATCGCAGAACAAATTGCATCTGTATCTGGGTTTTTATGCCCGAAAACTAGTACTTTTTCCATGATTTCCACCTCTTCAACAAAAGAATATCTTATAGGAGCAAATATGACAATATTTTAAAGGGATTTTTTTATAAATAACTGCATTTTTTTCGCAATCTACCATAGATTTTCCTCTTCACAAGAAAATACCATTCAAATAATCTTGAATGGTATTTAACATAAAATTCAGTTTTTATATTCCGGAATTTATTTATTTTCTTCTATTCCACATAATATTTCTGTACTTTCAATTGATGACTCAGACTTAGCAACCGTTTCATATGGAAAGACTGACGGAACAGCCTGTGTATGAAGTGAAGATATCACATTTGGCAAACCATTGTTTACAAGATTTACGTCAATAACTTGATAAAAAGCATTTGGTGTATCAGCAATTTCCCAAACAGCTAAAATAAGGTGATAGCCACTGCGATCTGTTGGTACATTTGCTTCGTGTACAACTGTGTTTCCTGGTCTAACTCCACCATCATTTTTTTGATAAAAAGGAATTGTTTCTAACTGTGAGCGTGTTAATGGTTTGTTTGGATCCCAATCTTTCTTTGTAATATAATACTTCCACTCTCTCGTACTGTGCGGTGCTGTTAATTTCCATTGGAATGTGTTCTTTCCTCCGTTTAACGTTACCTTTTCCCAACGATCAATAGATTGTGCATCTAACTCTGGAAATATACCACCGCCCGCAATTTGTCCATCAGATGGACCAAGCTGCGGAAATGATCCACGTGCTTCTATACTTTGTGGTTCATATTGAACAAGGCCACAGTTCACATTCACACCTTGCTTACATAAATACGCACGACTTGCTGGTGATTCAACATATCCATGTGCCGAAGCCTTTCCCGCAAAACTAAATGTAGACAGTCCAATCATACATGCCCCGCATAGTAAAGAAATACGAATCGAATCTTTTAACCTGTTTCCTTTCCTTTTCATCCCTTTTCCCCCTCAAACGATAGAGTGATGACATATGACCCTACACAGTCATCTTATCTACATTATAACGGAATCTAGTTGTCTATTCGTCTATTTCGGAACTTTCTCAAGTTCAATTTATATGTTTTTCTTACTATCTTATCTATTGTACAATATTGGTAAATCTAAAAATCAAACAGGAGGAAAAGATGGTTATTCGATTACTGCAAGAGTTAGAGGATGTACCGATGCAACTATTATTATTAGCAGACCCTTCAGAGAAACTTATAAAGGAATATATAACGAGAGGTCAATGTTATGTGATGGAGACAGGTGGACGAATTATAGGTACATATGTCCTTATTCCTACTCGCCCAGAAACAGTAGAACTCGTAAATATAGCTATTGAAGAAGAACAACACGGAAAAGGATACGGTAAACAACTTGTACAACATGCAATTGAAATAGCCAAACAGGAAGGATACAAAACAATTGAAATTGGAACTGGTAATTCAGGGGTGACTCAATTAGCACTATATCAAAAATGTGGTTTTAGAATGACTCATATTGATAAAGATTTCTTTATACGACATTACGACGAACCAATTTTTGAAAATGGTATACAGTGCCTAGACATGGTGCGCATGTCACAAGATTTAAAGTAAAAAGGGTGTTACATGCAACACCCTTTTACCTTTTTCTTACAATAAAGTGAAACTTCAATCAGTCGGGGTTTCCTCTATCCCCCCACTGATTGTTAGTTGAACGAATCGGGCTTTTATGGGCTGTTTATCTCCTACCTAAACTTCTTCACTTCCCTAAGCTTTGGGGTGGGAGTCTTATAGCCCGTTAATGCGGGATAAATCAATGGAGATTTTACAAATCGCTAACCTATATACCTCCGTAATGTGCTATTTAATGTTGTGATCCTCTTAATTCCGTCATACATTCTTGCACTAACGTCACCGCTTGACTCATAGCTGCTCCACCTGCAAAAGCTGCCGCCACGCCGCATGCTTCTAGTACTTCTTTATCGGAACAACCTTGATCAATACAACCTTTCGTATGATAAATTGTACAGTATTCATCTTGCATTGCTAAACTAATGCCTAATGCAATTAACTGTTTCTCGCGTTTTGTTAAAGTACCTTCTTGAAAACAGGCCTGCGTAAAGGCATTATAAGCTTCTGCGACGTCAGGTATTTGCTGGGTAAACTTACCGAGCCCTTCTTTGTAATGAACAAGTGCTTCATTTGTAGAATTTTGTTGATATTCCATCATATTCCCTCCATTACATAATATATGAGGTTTAGTATTTACAAAGACAATGATTATATCCAAAAAGATAGCATGCGGGAGCTATTTTTCACTATAATTTGAGATTATTATCAGTAGAAACACTTTCTTCTACAACCATTCCTTCTTTATTCGTATACACATCTTCCCAAAACTCAACACCTTCAATTCCAGCTTGTTTCGGATCAAATACTGGATCTTTTCCTTCTTTCCTTTGCTTTTCATAGTCTTTTAATACTTTTAAAGCTGGCTTTGTTAATAATATAATGGCAAGAAGATTGAGCCAAGCCATACTGCCAATTCCTAAATCTCCAAGGTTCCATAAGAGAGAAGCGGATTCAACACTTCCGATATAAACCATAATCAAAAAAACAACTTTCAGTACAGTTTTTAACCATTTCCATTTGAATTTGTGATCTAAATAAATGAGTGTAGTTTCTGCAATATAGTAGTAAGCAAGTAGTGTAGTAAAAGCGAAGAAAAAGATTGCGATGGAGACAAATAATGGACCGAATCCAGGGAATATTGTTTCTACAGCTTGTTGTGTATAAACCGGACCAGCTTCTATATTTCCCATCTTTTGAACGATAGGCTTTTGTCCTTCTGGTGTTACATTATACATTCCTGTTATTAAAATCATAAGTGCAGTTGCTGTACAGACAACAATTGTATCAATATAAACAGAGAAAGCTTGCACGAGACCTTGCTTCGCAGGATGTGACACTTCAGCAGCCGCTGAACTATATGTTGCTTCACCAACACCGGCAACATTTGAAAAAACAGCTCGTTTTACACCCCAAGCAATCGCAGCTCCAACAATTCCTCCAAATAGTTCGTTTGTTCCAAATGCACTAGAAAAAATAAGGGCAAACATAGTTGGGATTTCTGTTACATTGGCAAGTAGTACTATACATGTAACGATTACATACCCAATTGCCATAAAAGGGACTAACATTTGTGAAGCAACTGCAATTCGTTTTACACCACCAAAAATAATTGCACCAAGTAAAGCTACTAATAAAATACCTGTAATGTATTTGCTTATTTGAGACGAATTTTCAAATCCAACTGCAATGCTACTTGATTGTATTCCTGGTAATAACAATCCATAAGAAAGTGTAACAACAATTGCAACAAGAACCGCAAACCATTTCATTTTTAAACCTTTTTCAATAAAATACGGTGTTCCCCCGCGATACTCATCTCCAACTTTCGTTTTATACAACTGAGAAAGGGTCGATTCTACAAATGCACTAGCCCCGCCGAGCAACGCCATCACCCACATCCAAAACACAGCTCCAGGACCACCGAAAGCAATTGCTGTTGCTACCCCCGCAATATTCCCAACTCCCACACGGCCAGATAATGATAAACAAAAAGCTTGAAAAGATGAAATGCCTTCGTTTGAACTTTTGCCTTCTCTAAGTAATTTTATCATTTCTATAAAATAACGAATTTGTACAAATCTTGTTATAACAGAGAAGTAAATCCCAGCTCCTAATGCAAAAATTACTAATCCAATACTCCAGACCTGTCCTACTAACCATTCTACTACACTCGCCATCCAATCCCCTCTTCCCACCTTAATTGTATAAACCCCACTAAAATAAAACGCTTTCATTTTTTCTATATTGAAATGGAACGGACAACTTGTTATCCATTCAAATTGTCCGTTCCCCCTCATATAACCATCATTTTAAATTAACCCAAACGCTTTTTACTTCTGTATAATTATCAAGAGCATAGGAGCCTAATTCACGTCCAATACCGGATTGTTTATAACCACCAAACGGCGCTGCTGGATTTTCTAAATTATAATCATTAATCCAAACAGTACCTGCCTTCAATTGATTAGCAATTTGATGTCCAGTTTTTATATTTTGTGTCCATATCCCAGCGGCCAACCCGTAAGAAGAACTATTTGCACGTTCAATTACTTCTTCTATCGAATCAAACGGCATGATGACAACAACTGGGCCAAATATTTCCTCCCTCACAATCGTCATGTTATCAGTTACACCTGTAAAAATGGTTGGTTGAACAAAGTATCCTTTTTCAAATGAGCTATCCCCCCCAGCTACAATTTTTGCGCCTTCTGCCTTTCCTTGCTCAATATAACGTAGCACCCGTTCTTGCTGTTTTTTTGAAACAAGCGGTCCCATATCTGTATCTGGATCTAATCCTGAGCCAAGCTTTACACCTTTTGCTAAAGCTACAAACTCCTCAACTACTTGTTCATAATGTGTTTGGTGGACAAACACACGTGAACCAGCGCTACAGTTTTGACCATGATTGTACATAATGCCATGGAATGCACCTGGAATTGCTTCAGATAAATCAGCATCTTCTAAAATAATGTTAGGTGATTTTCCACCAAGCTCTAGTGTTACATGTTTAATCATATCTGCCGACTGCCGCATAATGTATTTTCCTGTCTCAGTTGAACCGGTAAAGGCAATTTTGTCAATATGAGGATGATTAACAATAGCAGTACCAGCTCCTTGTCCGAAACCTGTGACAAAGTTCACAACACCATCAGGAAACCCAGCTTCTTGGAATAGCTGTGCTGTATATAGTAAAGATAATGGTGTTTGTTCAGCAGGTTTTAATACAATGGTACAACCTGTCGCAAGAGCAGCTCCCATTTTCCAAGCTGACATGACTAACGGATAATTCCAAGGAATGATTTGTCCAACGACACCAATAGGCTCATGACGTGTATAATTTAAGTAATCTTTTGAAATTGGAATTGTCTGTCCTAATATCTTTGTTGCCCATCCAGCATAATAGCGATAATTCTCAACTGTGGCTGGAATATCATCTTCTAGTGCCGCTTGATATGGCTTTCCATTATCTAACGCTTCTAATTGAGCAAGCTCTTCTTTATGTTCCTCAATTAAATCTGCTAATTTATACATAAGGTGTGCACGTTCTGCAGCTGTCATCTCAGGCCATTTTCCTGTTTCAAAAGCTTTCTTTGCAGCTCTTACAGCAATATCAACATCTTCCTTTTGTGCTTCGCTTACAACCGTGAGCACCTCTTCTGTAGCTGGATTGTATGTTTCAAATGTTTTCCCACTAACAGAAGATACAAAATTCCCATTAATAAAAAGCTGAGCTTCTTTCTCTAAAAATGCACGAACACGTGGTTTTAATTCAATCGTTGCTTTTAGCATCTCTTTTCCCCCTTTTATACAGTTGATTTCGCAGTAATATGTGACAAAAGATTCTTTAGTCTTTCACCTTCTTCTTTTGTAAGTCCTAAACGTGGATGACGAGACGGTCCACCAACTTGCCCCTTTAATTCCATTGCGCGTTTTACGATTTGCACATACTTTCCGGATTCTTCAAGAAACGTACCAAGCGGTAATATCCGATCATTGATTTCCCAAGCCTTCTCCAATTCACCGTTTTGAACATACTCGTACATTTGTGTAACCATTCTCGGAACGATATTTCCAGCAACAGACACCCATCCAGTTGCTCCAACTAAATAAGATTCCATTACTAAATCCTCTGATCCACAAAATACTTCAAACGCTCCGTCTGCTTGCCTAATAAGATCTCTTGCTTTACGAATATCTCCGCTAGACTCTTTTATATAAGTCACATTCTCACACTCTCTACCTATTTTCAGCATAAGCTCTGTACTCATATCAACTCCGGAAGTAAAAGGGTTGTTGTATAACATAATTGGTATATTTACTGCATCTGAAATTTGTTTGAAATGAAAATAAATCTCTTCTTCTTTTGGTTTACAATAATACGAATTTATGATTAATGCGCCGCTTGCACCATGCAACTCAGCATGTTGTGTATAAGCGATTGTTTCTTTCGTTGTTTCAGCTGCCGTACCTACAATAACAGGAATTCTCCCATTTACTTCTTTTAATACAACTTCAGCCATTTCCATCCGCTCTTCTTTTGTTAAGCTAACAAATTCACCTGTACTTCCGTTAATAATGATGCCTGCAACATGTTGTTCTATAAAATAATTCACATTATTTTTCACACCATCCCAATCAATTTCCTGTGCTTCATTCATTGGCGTAATTAATACTGGAAATGCTCCTCTTATCATTTTCATCTCTTTATCCCCCTTCAAAATTAAATTTCTATTTTAATAGAAACCCTTCTGGAAACGGGTCCGTTTCTTCTAATAAAAACGTTTGCATTCCTGTAATAAATCCTCGGCTTTGTATTGCAAAAACATCTCCACTCTTTATTTTCTCTACCTTTTGTATAACTAAAGAACTATGAAATATACTTTCATTTATAAATGATAGAGTGTAATCTTTATCTATACTTGAAAGAGCGCTCATATAACATGCCATCGTAGAACCGAATCCTGGAGATCGGACGATGTATTCATCATTTCGAAACGTAATCGTTTTAATGCGCCGCTCACTTATATGCGAGTCATCCATTAATACAATGCGCTGTACCTCACTAGTTTTGAAATAAGTATCATAAATTGTTCTCATCCATTCTTTTAAGATTGGTAGATTTGTAACATCAATCTCCCCACATTGTTCAGGTTTTTGAAAAACAGCATACAAGTAATCCGCTTGTATAAGAGTATATGCCGCTTGCTTTTGAACGAAATGGCACGGTGCACTTATTAATGTAACAGACACAACTGTATGATTTTCTACAATAGCAGTTACAGAAAACAAACCGAGAACCGTTTCAATCGTATATTGGTTTGTTTCTTTTTGTTTTAATTGACCACTCTCTAATAAAACAGTTAAACTAGCAACAATTCCCCCGTAATGTAACGGTACTATGCCTTCTTGATTAATAAATAAAACAGCAACATCTGCTTGCAAGTCAGTTGGTGGAACAATAATACACCCACTCATACCTGCAAAGCCTCTTGGTTCTTGGAGCAATACTTTTATTTCTTTCATAAAAGAATATGAAAGCTTCTCTTGTACTTCCGCCAAGCTGCTGTAACGCATAAATGGTATATCTTTTATAATGCGAAAAGTTTCTCCAGCTACATGTACATCGATAGCTGTATACATGTTTTGAACATTCATGTTACCTCCTCCGTTTCATGCTCCATCGGCGGAATAAGAAGAAATCCTTCTTTTAGTGGGTCTTCTTCATTGTAGAAAAAGCGGTGCATTCCCATTACCCAGGCACTTCCGGTAATTTTAGCTACAACTGCTTCATATTCTTTTATAGATGTCGTTTCCAATATACGTCCAGTAAATAATGAACCGACGATACTTTCATGGATAAAAGTTTCTCCAACTTTAATTTTTCCGTTCGCATATAATACAGCCAATTTTGCAGATGTCCCTGTACCACATGGAGAACGGTCGATTCCTCCTGGTGGAACAACAACCGTATTTTTGACATGTGCCAGCTCATGTGTAGGCTCTGTAAAAAATTCTACATGTGTTAATCCTTGAATAAATGGATACTCAGGGTGAACAATGGAATGTGTTTCATTAATCGTATTTCGAATACGAATCGCTGTTTCAATGATTTGCGAAGCATTGTCTACCGTTAATTGCAGTCCAACTGATTTTGCATCTATAATGGCGTAAAAATTCCCGCCATATGCAATATCGGCTTCAACATTTCCTATTCCATCAACTAAAACAGAAACTCGCTGCATGAAAAACGATGGAACGTTACAAAATGAAACTTCTTTTGCAGTGCCGTCTTCTATAAAAATCTCAACTTGCACAAGTCCTGCTGGCGTATCTAATTTGAGCGTAGTAATTGGTTCCATCACTTCAATTAACCCGGACGCTACAAGCGCTGTACAAACACCAATCGTGTCATGACCACACATTGGTAAATAACCACCGGTTTCTATGTAAATCACGCCAATGTCAGCTTCTGGGTGACACGGATCTGTTAATAGCGCGCCAGACATCACATCATGTCCACGTGGTTCATTCATTAAAAACTTACGAATCCAGTCGTAATGTTTTTTCATATATAACATCTTCTCAGACATCGTGTTCCCGATTAACGACGGAAGACCACTAATCAATGTCCTTGTTGGATTTCCACCTGTATGTGTATCAATTGTAGTAAACACCTTATGTGCCCTCATCAGTGCAACACCCTTTCTGTAAAACGATTAAAACGAAGTGGTTCAGCTGGAATCGATGTGTTTTCTCCATTAATAAGCTCCTCCATTAACTTTCCAGTAACTGCAGCAAGACTAATTCCATCTCCTTCATGACCAGCGGCTATATAATAATTTGGAATGTTGTCTACTTGTGAAACTATCGGTAAATGGTCCTCAGTCCACGGCCTTAAGCCGGTGTAGCACCGAATGACCATCATATCTGCCATCTTTGGATAAAAACGAATCGCCCGATTTGCAATACATTTCATCACTTCATTGTTGACATTTGTATGAAATCCGGCAAACTCTCTACTGCTACCGATTAAAAAATTTTGACTCTCCGTTGGCTCAAAAACTAGCGCGACACCATATTTTTCTGTTAATGAATCAACACGGCGTTTTCCACCAAACTTTGAAATTAAGTAGCCAAATTCCATTACTTTGCGAGAACCAACGTGTTGTTGTCTAGAAGCAACAATAATATGCCCTTTTCTTGGCTGAATAGGAATAGAAAGATCCAGCATTTCACCAATTTTAGGAGCCCATATCCCAGCGGCATTGACAACATATTTTGCAGTAAAGCTCCCATTTGTTGTTTCAACAACGAATGAACCATCTTCCCTTTTCTTCATTTCTTTCACTTCTGTATAGGCGAAAGCTTGTGCCCCTAATGTTTTCGCTCCTTCAAGAAGTGCAAAAGCAAGCAAATATGGATTTACGGTTGAATCGGTTGCACATTCTAATCCTCCTAATAAATCATCTGCAAAAAAAGGCGACTCTTGCCGTATATCTTGCCGGTCTAACATACGAAACGGCAAACCTGCATTTCTTTGTCGCTCTACCCATTGTTTTGCAGCTTCCATCTCTTCATCAGACTCACAAACGAGAATACTACCTGGTGCTCTATATTCAAAAGGATGTTCTAATTCTGAGCTTAATTCATCTACTAGACGTTGACTAAATAGTGACATTTGACTATCAAACCCTGGGTCCTTATCAATTGCTAAAATGTTTCCATCACACCTTGAAGACGTACCACTCACAAATTCTCCTTTCTCAATGATTGTTACCTCTTTTCCAGATTTTGCGGTATAGTATGCGATAGCACAGCCGATAACCCCTCCACCAATGATTAACACTTCACAATGCTTTATCGTGTCCACCTCCTTCTTTATAAAATTTCTATACATCTTTCATAAAGCAATTTATATGCCAAGTTATAGAGTGAAGCTTCAATCAATGTTTTTTCTTCATCCACGCTAATTGTCAAGCAGTTTATGTGGGATAAAATTTTGTGTTCAAACTAAAAAGTCACTATTTTTTCTCGCTATAAAATGTTAGTAAAAAATAAGTGTAAAAATATTTATACTATTTAAATTGAAAGTGTATAATTTTTTTAATAGTGTAAATATCTTTTGACAGTTTAGGAGGGGCTTATGGCATTTTCATTACGAAGTATAAAAGAATTTATGAGATATTATGAGAAAACAGATGATAATCGACAAAATGGAGAATCGTATGATCAGGCTAAAGCAGCTCTATGTGCAATTGTAAGTGAGGAGAATCCGCTTCCTTCTTTAATCAATGCATGTTATCAACATTCTGTCGTAACGATTACCAATCAAAATGGGGATGTAATGTATCAAATAACAGCGGCTCAAGTCATGGAGATGTTATACATGCACTATAATCGGCTGCTAGCATTCTATAACACAGTGATTCAAACAACTGATGCCTCCGTTACTGTAATCGATGATGAGGAACGCGTTCGTACATGGACAGAAGGTGCTGAAAAAATCTTCTCGGTGAAACAAAATGATATTATCGGGAAGCCGATTACACACTTTTTCGATTACAACAATTTAGAAATTTTACAGTCCCTTTATAAAGGAAAAAGCATTACAAAGAAATATCATCAGCCCCGTTCAGATCTCTTTGTGTTAATTAATTCTAATCCTGTTTATTTGCAAGAAAAGAAGATCGGTGCTGTTGTTTCAGAAACAGATGTAACGAATCAAATCCTATTAAATGACAAATTATTTACTATGTCACACGAAGTACATCGTTTAGAACAAGAGGTCGCAAAATATAAAGATGCAAAAGATCCTTTTTGTGTCATTAAAGGTACAAGCAAACCTTTACAAAGGGCTGTTCAACTCGCTCGTAAAGTATGCTCTGTAAGATCGACAGTTCTTATACTTGGAGAAAGTGGATCTGGTAAAGAAGTGTTTGCAAAAGCAATTCATGAAGCAAGCGAAAAACAAAATGCTCCGTTCATTTCTATTAACTGCGGTGCAATCCCTGATGCTTTATTCGAAAGCGAATTGTTTGGATACGAACGTGGTGCTTTTTCAGGAGCAAACACGAAAGGAAAAAAAGGAAAAATTGAACTTGCAAAAGGCGGTACGCTATTTTTAGATGAAATAGGTGAAATGCCGCTTGATATGCAAGTAAAGCTGCTACGCGTCTTACAAGAACGAAAATATTATCGTGTTGGCGGGGAAAAAGAAATGCAGATTGATTTTCGAATCATAGCGGCGACCAATCGTGATTTACAAGCACTCATGCAAGAAGGAAAGTTCCGTGAAGATTTATATTATCGATTAAATGTTGTTAGTTTATATATCCCGCCTTTACGAGAAAGACGTGAAGATATTATAGAGTTAACACATCACTTTTTGAACGATTTTGTTATGAGCTACGGCAGGCCCGTTCATGAAATATCTCCAGAAGTAATGCAAGAGCTGCTTACTTATGATTGGCCTGGTAACATTCGTGAACTTCGGAACGTTATGGAGCGGCTCGTTGTATTTGCAACGGATGGCATCATTCGAAAAGAATATTTACCTTTCCACACAAGTAGTAATAAGATTGAATTCCATAGCAACCCTACTCCTAAAGACATTCAAGAATATACGATTTTACCGCTAGAAGAAGAAATGAATCGCCATGAGAAAGAAGTACTGGAAAGAGCGTTACGATTGTTACATGGAAACAAAGCGGAATGTGCAAAGCAGCTTGGAATTACAAGAGCAACGTTATATAACCGATTAAGACGTCTTGGGCTACAATAACTCCCTTATCTCCTCTTGGCATAGTTTTTGCATGATTATATTTGTAAAAGTGTTTAGAGGAGGTAACGATATGAGTTCTACCGAAAACATGATTATTTGCCGCTGCGAAGAAGTAACGTATGAACAAATCCGCTCTCTACTAGAACAACATCAATGCTCAGCACGAGAATTAAAATTACGAACACGAGCTGGTATGGGCTTTTGCGGAGGCCGTACATGCAGAGTTGCACTTGAGCGAATGCTTGAAGGTTTATCTCATCATGAAAATCACCATAATCCCCCGCTCAAATATCAACCGCCCATTCGGCCTATATCATTTGGAATGGTAGGTGAAAATCAATGACGCGAATTGTAAACCACCCCATTTTAGGAGATTTAGAAACTAGAGAAAAAGTAACTTTCACCTTTGATCACATCCAATATGAAGCATATGAAAATGAACCGATTGCTGCCGCACTACTAGCAAATGGGATACGGAAATTACGTGTTCATGAAGATAGCGGAACAGCTAGAGGGATATACTGTAATATTGGTCATTGTGTAGAGTGTCGCGTTACAGTTGATGGCTTACAGAATATAAGAGCATGCTTAACAGTTGTAAAAGACGGAATGGTTGTTGAAAGCGGAAAACAACTTCCGAATATCGTAAGAGAAATGGTTAAAAAACGATGATGGACGTAATTGTAATTGGCGGCGGCCCAGCAGGTTTAGCTGGTGCAATTTCTTGTGCAAAGTTTGGTCTAAAAGTTATGATTGTCGATGAATTTATAAAGCCTGGTGGTAGATTGTTAGGACAACTTCATCAAGAGCCTTCTGGTGAATGGTGGAATGGGATTAAAGAATCAGAACGTCTTCATGAAGAGGCAAAAGATTACGGAGTAGAAATTCGATGTGGTGTATCAGTTTATAATTTAGAAACAAACGAAAAGTTATGGTATGTACATACAAGTATTGGAACATTAGAAACACCTTCTGTACTACTTGCAACTGGAGCAGCTGAATATCCGATTCCATTACCAGGATGGACGCTTCCTGGTGTTATGTCAATTGGTGCCGCTCAAGTTATGACAAATGTCCATCGTGTGAAAGTTGGGGATAATGGTGTGATTATCGGTGCTAACATTTTAGCATTTGCCATTTTAAATGAACTGCAATTGGCTGGTGTTCAAGTGCACCATATTGTCCTGCCTCAAAAAAATGAGTTAAGTAAACATGCAGGTGAGCCAAAATCAGTCATGAAATCTCTTTTGCAGGTATCACACCTTGCCCCGTCTCCTTTACTTCGGATGGGAAGTCGACTTATGAAAAATGAAACGTTACGAAACATGGGTCTGCACTTCTACCCAAAAAACGGATTCAAAATTAATGGCACACCTTTAAAACTGCGACAGGCTGCGCTTGAAATTATCGGTACAGATCAAGTAGAAGGTGTTCGCGTTGCCGATATCGATATACATGGAAATCAAATCCTAGGGACAGAACGTATTTATGAAGCGGATTTTGTCTGTATAGCCGGTGGTTTATATCCATTAGCAGAACTAGCAGCAGTAGCTGGATGCCCATTTCGGTATATCCCAGAGCTTGGCGGCCATGTCCCTCTTCATTCAGAAGCAATGGAAACCCCTCTTCATGGTTTATTCGTAGCTGGTAATATTACAGGTATTGAAAGCGGGAAGATTGCAATGATGCAAGGAACAACAGCAGGATTATCAATTGCGAAATCTGCACTTACCCATTCAAAAACAGTCGAAGAACAACTACAGCAAGCAATGCGAAAAGTTCATGAAGTTAGGCAGCAAACACCGATTCAATTTCATCCAAACATCCATATAGGCCGCGGCATAATGAATCAATTATGGGAAGAGTTTTGCTTAGCACATTATAAAAACAAAATTGTATAAATATAAAAAGAGCTGCTTGAGATAGTGTTCTCAAGCAGCTCTTTTCCTTATTCATACGAATTATTTAATGTTACAAGCGCGATAATACCCTCTTCGTCGTTTAGTTCAAGCTGAATTCTTGCCGCAAATGGATTTATATTATATTCATTATCAAGCCATAAGCGTAATGCTTCAATTAAGTTTGCTTGAATTAAAATTTGTTCACGTCCATTTACTTCGACTTCAGCTGAAAATCCGTAATCATCATAGACGAGCTCTACAAGTACTTCTTCTGGTCCAACTTGTCTTTTTTTTGCAATATATACACAAAGCGCATTAATTAATTCTTGTTCTGAAATTTTTACTGTCTCCATGCCGCTTCTTCCACCTGTTTTTTACGTTTATCTTTAAAGTGTTTAAAGATTCGAATTGCAATCATGATAATACCAACCATAACTAACATATTTACCATGAACGCTAAAATCGAACCAAGTACACCCATGTTAGCAAATAAACTTCCAAGTAGTAAACCACCAAGACCACCTAGTAAAAGACCTTTCATTAAACCACTTTTACTCTTCTTTGGTGCTGTATTTGTTGCTTTCGTTTTAGAATCTGGAGATGTCTTTTTTACGTTTACGTTAGAATCTGATTTTGTTCCGCCAAATTTTGATTTGTCTGTTTGTCCTGAAGGTGGAGTATAAGATTTCTTACCAGATTTGTACCCTTTTGCATCAACATGGTTTACTCCAATAAAGCTACCAGCAGTGAAAATTAACATAAATGCTGTTAATACTGTAACAATTTTTTTCATCATAATTTTGAGTTCTCCTTTTAGTATATATTTAAGTTTAAAAGAAAAGTTCTTATGACCTTATTATATGAACTTTCATGAGAATAATCAAGAGCTATTTCTTAACTTTGTGAAGAAATTTATATTTTTCTATACAAAATACAGATAAAACATATAATAAGAAGGAAAAATCATGAAATAGCATTGACTTTCAAAAGAACAATACATATCATAGGTTCATAAGAACTTTTTTACGGAGGTGAAAAAGATGGAAACATTTCATCTCACACGAAACGAAATGGCAAGACTTCTTCTCTCATTAAGAGGATGGGACACAAATAAGCCTCTTGCAATTTTACAAGAAGCTTGGGCGAAGTCACATAAAAAAGATATTGAAAGTGGCGAAAGTGTAACCGCATTTATTACAACTGCACTCTCTCCAATATTTGAAAAATTAATTAAAATTGAAGAAACTGATATCGGATTTTCTTTAAATGAAATTGTTGCACTTGGTAATCAAATTGAAAACACAAAGTTTTCAGCAACGGCACTGCAAAATTGGGTAAAGCGTGATATAAAAGAAATGATCGGATCACCGCAAAAAGGAAAGAAATACTCAGTAGAACAAGCAGCATTACTATTTATTGTAGAAGACTTAAAAACGGCACTTGATTTTGAATCCATCCGAAAGTTACTTCGATTAATTGTAAACGATCCTGCAGACCGAAGTGATGACTTAATTAACCCGGTCCGTTTGTATGCAGCCTACTCTTCTTTATTTGAAGAATTAAACGCAAGTGGTTATACACAATTAAAAGAAACCGACACAATCCATACAATCGAGCAAATTATTAAAGAAAAAGCAGATGCAATCGCTAGCACATTTGAGCATATTACAAGCGCTCAAAGAGAAGCAATCCGAAACGCAATCATCATTGCAACATTATCGGTTCATACGGCATACGTACAAATGTTAGCAAAGCGCTATGTATCAGCTACGTTATTTTTACAAGAATTACACATCGAATAGGAGCGATTTTCGCTCCTATTTATTTTCTATAAGGTTTTCTTCCAAATAACATATATACTCTTTCGCTGGAATATCTACAATGTTTTGAATATAAACTGATAAATGTTTAATATCTTCAATAAAAGTGTCTTTCTTAATGAAAATACCACCTGTATAAGAACTATAATTCTTTTTCTCAGTTACCTTATGAACAATATGCATGCCCTCTATTTTTTTAAACCCTTCCCCCCATTTTAAACTATGCTCAGACTGAAGATATAACGCTGCTAAATAGCTTAATCTCCCGTTATTTCTAGATGCAAATTGCTTAATTTCATCGTGAATCATCTCATCGTGTAATTGCAGAAAATCTTCTATTTGTATATTTACATCTTCCTCCATAAAAAAGTTACATAAAACTGGATTTACAAACGCAGTATCACTTTCTCTCGCTTCTCGAAAAATTTCTTGGAATAACAAATCTTTTCCGATGACAAAGGGATGACCAAAGCCTTCATGATACAAATGTTGCTTTATATGAACAAGATGTTCAATAAACGGAATACCAGTCTCTTCGATAATAAGTTGTTTATTTATATAACGGATTGTAGAAATTAGTTTATCAATAGGAACTAACTCAAGCGATAATGATGAGTAATGTAAATCACGATTCCAAAAGTCTAACTGGTCGACTCCGAGTGAAGAAAACATAATATCCTCAATAAGTTGAAATTTCCCTTCTCCTTGTAGCACGTTCACAACATCTTCTAATAAATTTGGTATTTTCTCTAATATAGAGCGAATCTCTAGGTTTTCTCGAATAATTCGAATCGTTAAATCGCCATGATCTTGCTGACATACTTTTTGAAAGCAGTGTGAGAAAGGTCCATGACCGATATCATGAAGTATTGTGGCAATCATTGCTACTTTTCTTTCATAAGGTGATATGGTAATATCTTGTTTTTCCATAAGGTGTGTAATCACCTTGTCCATTAAATGATATACACCGATGGAATGCTCGATTCTTGTATGAACAGCATTAGGATGTAGAAAGTATGTATGCCCTTGTTGTTTAATAAGCGATAACCGTTGAAACGCTTTTGTTTTGATTAGTGCTTTTACTTCTTCATCTTCAATTGTAATCGTTCCATAAATCGCATCTGTTATCTTCATAATATCCTCCTTCGATTCATTAGCTATTCTATTATAAAGAAATTTCAAAATATTTACTAGCGATATTTTCCATTATGAGCTCTTTTGAATTGGACATGCTAAAAGATATAAACATGAAAGGAGGAAAAGAAAATGAAGAAGAAAAAATTTGCTTTTGCACTTTTATCTACTCTCGTTTCAGCTGGTTTATTATTCGGGTGTAACCCAGGTGTTGATGAAGAAGAACCAGATCCAACAGAAGAGCCTTCTGAGCAAATGGAACAAGACACGAGAAAAGACAATGGCGTTGACGAAGAAGAGCCAGATCCAACGGAAGAACCTTCTGAACAAATGGAACAAGACATGAGAAAAGACAACGACGTTGACATGGACAATAATAAATAGTTCGAGCACTCATTCAATGAACTAAAATTTAAGTCAGTGGAGGTCCCTTTCCTCCACTGACTTAAAGAATCACTTTTATAACTACAAAATTAACATGTATAAAAAATGAATATGCAAGAAACAAAAACAAATATGTAACAGTTACAATATTACATTTGAATATATATGTTAAAGCAAATTCACAAACCAATTTTTTGTGAAATATCCTGATGTTTATAACATTGAAATTTCTCTAATATTTCCTCATCTAAATCATTATATCAACAAACAGTCCTCTCTTATATCTTTGGGAGCTTATTTGTATGTGTTTCCGAATTTTTAACTTAAACTGTTTCTTGTAACCCCTTTCGCCTTAACAAATGATAAAAGATCGATTGATTTGGCTAACACTCAGTAGTAAATGAAGAAAATCCCATTGATTAGATTTTTAATTTACATATTCCTATTATCACTTAAAGTGAATATAGATTCATAAAAAAGAATAAATATTTATCCATCCCGCATTAATGGGCTGTAAGACTCCTCCTCAAAACTTAGGGGATTCAGAGAAGTTTAGGTGGGAGATTAACAGTCCGTAAAAGTGAGGGATGGAGAACCCTCCACTGAGTGAAGTTTCACTTTATGTGAAATTTATTCTTTTCTTACACTTCACTTCATACATCATTTGTTTCAACAATTTTAATTAACTATAACTTGATTATGTAAATAAAAATAACTAAAATTTGATAAAAACACCATAACAATTCCATAATGATGTTTTTATCGAATTGAATCCTATAGTATTCTTTTTTATTTAAGATAGATTATAGATGAATCTGAAGAGTCTTTTTTTCGAAACTCCCTTGTTTTTTTACAAAATAAGGATTTAAAATGTGTCTCGGTGACGAATCAACTTCTCTTGAATGGCACTCGTAATAAATTCTTCAATTGTAATATTTTCTCGGTTCGCAATTTCATTCACAGCTTGATATTGAGATGATGATAATACAAAGCTTTTTGTTACACTATTGCTATCTAAATAAATACTATCATTTCGTCTTTTTACTATTTTTCCTTCAATAACATACGGCGTAAGCGAATCCATCCATTCTTGTTGCATAGATACAGGAACTTCAATTAGTGATTGACGAATATCAATAATCCAAAAGTTATGCTCTTCTGAAATACGGATGTTTCGAGGTGATACATATTGTAATAATAAATCTATGCGCTGGAATACATCATGTCTTAAATAATGTACTTTTGGAAAACGTAGTTTCATAAATCCTTGATGGTGACTTCTAGGTTGCTCACTTAATGTGTGAACTGGGGTAAATCCCTTTTCTTTCGCCTCTTGTAATGTCATCTTATTCTCAAATTCATCCGTTAGTACAATATCTCCACGTTTTGGAATGGATGTCGCGCGAGCAATTGTATTTCCATAAGCAAACTTTTGTAATAATAAAACATGATACTTTCTTGAATATGTATATAGTTGATTGGCATCATCTAATTGTGCTACTAAACGAGTTACATCTTCTTCATTCACAAATTTCGTTTCTTTATTTCTATGTATTCGAATTTTATATGTTAACTCGCCTTCTTCTACCCATTTATACAATTGATACATACTCACTTGAAATTTCTTACTCGCTTGATTTAATGTCATCCCATCAATTTGTAGTTGTGTTTGTAGTTTCACCACATCTTCTTTTCGAAATAAGAAACTTCCATCAAGACGCCACGTTTCTTTATTAATTGGAACAAGCTTCTCTTCTGTCATTAGCTTTTTACATGTAAAGCTTGTAATTTCTAAAAACTCTTTAACTTCATTAGTATCCATATATTGCTGATCATACATGTAAGACAAACCCTTTCTATTTATATTAAACATTTATTTTATTTCTAGTAAAAGTTGAAATATAAAATAAAACGTTATAAAAACTAATTTTATTATATCATATATAACAAGGAATTTAATTTTACAGTTTTCAAATAAGTAATCTCTTTTTACTTTTAATTTCAAATATATATCATTTTTATTCGACTAAGCAAAATTTAATTTTACAAATCAAAAGTTAACCATAGAAAATGTGAGATTTTCTATGGTTAACTACTGCTATTGTATTTTAATAAGATGACCTTTAAAATAAAATATAAGTACATTTCATATTAAATATAAACAAAAACTATCTATAATAAATAAGGATTTGATGGACTTTGGAATCTAATATAATACCAAAACACAGTAGTAATTCTTTACGTACCAATCTACAGTATAAAGAGAAATTCGCAAATGCGATTGCATTATGGAATGAAGATTTCTTAACACAAGCGGAATACCGCAAAGAAGCAAATGAACGAAATGATACATATTCATACGATGATTTTTCTGATGAAGAAATTCTATATTATTACTTGAACCGACAAACACATTTTGATAAGGAGAAACGAATAAAAGATGCGTCCCGAATTTTATATTCGCGTGATTTAACTCAGTTTTATTTCTTTATTCGTGAGCATCACTCTTTTTTACAAAGTGATGTAGAAGATTATATAGAAGGACAAGTTTGGGGGAATTTACGAAAACGACATATCCGAAATTATCAACGCTGGTTATCGGAAGAAGCTATTTCAGATCAATCAAAAGAAACATACAAACCAGCAACTATTAGCCGAAAACTACGAATTATCCGTTCCTTTTTAAAATGGCTTTATGAAATTCAATATATAAAAGAGCCGTTGTATATTGAATTTTTGAGTACTACTATATCGAAAAAGCATAAGCCAAAGCGAGAATTATCATATGAAGAAGTGACGGAATTGCTGAATTTTTATAAAAATAACCCTATTAATTATGCCCTTCTTTCTATATTAGCGACAACTGGTTTACGTGTTGCTGAAGTTGCGAATGCACAGTGGGCAGATTTAGAATATGATACGATTCGTGATCGTTATTATTTATATGTAAATACAAAAGGTGATTCGGAGCGCATCGTTCCAATAAATAAAGAAGTGTATCGGCGCATTGTAGATTTTCGGACTCGACGCCGTTTGCCAGTGCAGTTAGGGGTTGAAAACGGAGGCACAATTTTTCAAACAAAACATCATACAGTATATAAAGAAAACTATTTATCTCAATACATTACCAAAATTATAAAAGATACAAACTTACCGTTTACAAAAGATATGAAAATAACACCTCATTTCTTCAGACATTTTTATGTACAATACTTATATGACTATAAAAAATTGCCACCTCATGTGATTGCCGCAGCTGTTGGTCATAAAGATGATCGAACAACGAAAGAAAATTATTTAAAGCAACGACTACTAAAAGATCACGATGCTGGTAATTTAATTGATGAAAATGAATTTTAATAGAAAGAGAGCAACCACATAGGTTGCTCTCTTTCGTTTACAATAATTTTATTATGAAGCTAGAGAATAACGGTTTTGATTTCTTCCTTCCCCTCTATCTTTTCGAATATATTGCTTTGCGACTAAATTTACTAACGCATCATTTAATGTTTTATATGACAAATTCGATAATGCAAGTAAATCATTTGTATACAATACGTAATGCTTTTCTAGTAATAATAAAATCAGTCGTTCAGAAGGTTTTAATGCTTCGTCACTTTCAAGAATATAATCTATGTTTTTCATAACAATACCTTTTCATATATTTTTAAATTCATAAAATAGCTATATTTATTGTATTGAAATTATATAATAAATAATGAATTTCATCAATATATATTTAAAACTGTTATATCTTTTTATTGCTGAATGATAAAGTCTTAATACATGAAAAAAAGCACATTATAGGATACACTATGATAGTGCATACAAAATTGAATGATACAAAAAGGAGTTACAATGAGCAAAAGATATAAAAATGAAATTCCAACTAATAATGACTTTAGCGTAAATTCAGTGCTAACTCTTGTGAGAGATTATATGAAAATAAAAAATGACTTACGTCCAAAATCTCATATTCCATTTATGCCATCTACCACAAAGGTGCATGATAATAAACAGTCTTCAAAAGCAATATGGTTTGGACATTCCGCTGTACTATTAGAAATCGAGGGGAAAAAAGTACTATTTGATCCAATGTTTGGACCTAGCTCTTCCCCTTTCCCTATATTTACAAGCAAACGTTATAGTGGACCATTCTCAATGGAACATGAAGCGTTACAAGAAATTGATGCAATTTTCATTTCACATAACCATTATGATCATCTAGATTATTCAAGTATTTTAAAATTAAAAGATCGTACAAAATATTTCTTTGTACCAAAAGGTGTGAAACGTTATCTTTTAAAGTGGGGCGTTGCACCTGAAAAAATTAGCGAATATAGCTGGTGGGATGAATTCGAATGGAATGGACTTACAATTGCTTGCACGCCTGCAAGACACTTTTCAGGAAGAGGTTTATTCGATCGTGATTGCTCTCTTTGGTGTTCATGGGTTGTATTAGGAAAAAATACAAAAGTTTATTTCAGCGGAGATAGTGGTTATGCTCCTCATTTTAAAGAAATTGGGGAAAAGTATGGTCCCTTCGATTTAACATTTATGGAATGTGGACAGTATAATGATAGATGGTCTTCAATTCATATGATTCCAGAAGAAACTGTACAAGCACACATTGATGTAAAAGGTAACATACTTGTTCCTATACATTGGGGTACTTTTACACTTTCCTTACATGAATGGAGTGATCCAATTCATCGTGTTACATCAGAAGCTAAAAAACACGGCGTATCTATCGCTACTCCGCGTTTAGGAGAAACAATTATAATTGGCTCAACCAATATTCCACAGACAACATGGTGGAATGAACAATAAAATCTTAATAAAAAACTTACTCGTTACATATGTTGAGTAAGTTTTTTTATATTGGAGTGACACAATATAAATCGATAAAACAAAATCATCCAAATCCTATCTATTTCGTATATTCTATGTGCAAATACATATAACTAGTTGCAAAGACAGTATAGGGATCGGGCGGTGTTACCTCATGTTGAAAAAAATATTATTGATTACCTTATGTATTTGTAGTTTATCAACAATCGGAATAGCGAAAACGAATAAACAAGTTGAAGTGTTTGACTGTACAAAACAAGCCGTAATTGCAAAATACTCCTTACAACCTCACATTGAAGAGGCCGCTATTTTATATGCTAAGTCAATTACAGGTGTATTTAAAAATGTTAACGCGATTCCAAAAGATGGATTTATGATAAAAGTTCCCCTCTCTTCTCAAATCCCTATACAAAATCGCTGGATCTATACACACATAGATGAGGTGATGATTTTGTTACCGAAACATGAACCGCCATATATCATGATATATGATGATGAAAATACCCCTCACTTTTATTATGTAAAAAACAATCCTAAAGAATTACTGAAAAAGTTACACGTAAATCGGTAAAGGTTTGATCATGATTCGATCAAACCTTACTCTGTTTTATTTGCAAAAAACACGCCTAACACACCAGGTCCAACGTGTGCACCAACTGCCGCTCCAATTGTATGAACAAGAAACACTTCACATCCATATGCTTCAGTAAGCGCCTCTTTTAATTTTTTTGCATTTTCTAAATCATCACCGTGACCAACACCAATTACTTGATTTCTTAAATTGTCTCCTCGTTCACCGATAATTTGTATAAGGCGGTTTAATAATTTCTTTTCACCACGTACTTTTTCAAATGGTGAAACTTTTCCATCTTTCACATGTAACAATGGCTTTATATTCAAAAGTCCACCAACAAACCCTGCTGTTTTACTTAAACGTCCGCCTCGAACAAGATATTGTAAATCGGCAACTGTGAAAATATGTTCCATATGATTACTTAAAAAAGTAACACGTTCCATAATCTCTTGTTTTGTTTTACCTTCCTTTGCCATCTTTGCTGCTTCTAATACGAGAATACCTTGCCCAAGTGAAGCACATTTTGTATCAATAATTTCTATATCGAACTGAGGGTATGTTTCTCTTACTTCACTTTGAACAAGTACAGAGGACTGATAGGTACCGGAAAGTTCTGCAGAGACAGCTAAATAAATACATGAAACTTCTTCTTTTGCATACTTCACAAAAGTATTTTCCATTAATTGTAATGGCGGTAGTGACGTTTTGTATCGTCTTCCCTCTTTCATATTTCTAAGTAACTGTTCAGCTTGTAATGTTACACCGTCTAAATATTCCGTCTCTTCTTCATCATATACTCTAATTGGAATAACCTCTATATCATACATTTGCACCAACTCTTTTGGTAAGTCTGCGGCACTATCTGTAATAATTTGAATACTCATTATTTTAACCTCATTTCTATACAATATTTTTTATAAGTATATTCAAGCTTTTACAATAACAACTAAAAAATTGTAATTACAATTTCATGTTTTGTCCAAAAAGCGTTATAATAAATTGTAGCCTCTACGATCACGTAATAAAGGAGAATAAACTATGGCTAAAATTAAAGTATACCAACCAAAAGAAGAAAATATCGATGCAGTAAAAAATCTGATTGATGTGGAAGAACAAAACCCAACAGCTACTGATTTAGAAAATCTATATGCATGTGTATTAGAAACTGAAGATATGCCCTTACCAGATTCTTACGTTGAAGAAGACATTTTAATCGACTCTGTCGAAGGAATGGTAAACGCATCTCAAAGTAAAGTAAGAAACTTAGGCGTTTATGACATGATTGAAGTACATAACAAGGGCAAGAAACTTCAAATTTTACTATTAGCTGACGAAGAGTACGAAGTTATTGAAGGATAATAATTTCCGGTAAGATGAAGTCCCAAGAATGAAATCTTGGGGCTTTCTTTTTGTTTCATTGGTATCCTATCTCTTAAAACTTCTATACTCAAAACTTCAAATCCTTTTTAAAAACAAGAAAGATGGTCTACATATATGAACCATCTTTGTTAAAGATATTATGGTGTATTCCAAAAGAGCGACATTCCTACAAAATATAATACAAATAACACTAAAGATAAAATAGAAACAAATATAATAGCCTTCCCTAATGTACTTTTCTTTTTCATGAACCCTAAACTACACACTATAAGACATGAAAAAAGTGCACCAATCATCAAAAAAAAATTTCCCGTTTTAAAATACGTGATTAAGAACAAAACTGCAATTCCAAAAGATATGAATAAAGAAAAATGAACTATATGTTTATTCATTTCCAAAATATCTCCCCCCGAATATAATTACATACATTATACAAAATTATGGATGTTGATATGTGAAAACTCATGATTTAAACCAAATATTATAAAAATCAATCCAACCTTGAGAATTAATTACTGCATTTTGTACTTTTTCATGTGTAATAACTTCCTGTTTATTACGATATAAAGGAATAACATGTATATGTTCGAGTAATTTGCTTTCTATTCCACCTAATATTGTAAGACGTTTTTCCCTACTCTGTACCGTAAAGAAACTAGAGAGTTGTTCTTGAAAAAGAATTGAACTATGTTGATGTATAAAGCTATTCTTTGCTAAAAATAAAAAAAGAAAGCTTATCTCAGTTTGTTCACTAATCGTTGCGCTGTCATGAATGATGTCGGCTTCTTGTATTGTTTTCTCCTGCAATAACTCCTTTGCATCCAAAAAATGAAGCTCAATAGAGATACCATACTTTTTACATTCCTGCTGAATCCATCCCCCATCTTCAACATGATCTTTATCCATAAAAGTATATAATAATAATGTTTCTCCGTTATAGACACTGTTTTTTATTAATTCATGAATATCTTCTTTTTTTGCTTTATACTTCTTTCCTAGTAAAAATTCATTTGCAATTTCATCTCGATTACCTGCTAAATCTTCAATCAGTTTATTTGTATGGATAATTTGATGTAGTGCTTTTCGAAATGTTTTATCTTGCATTGGGCTTACTTTATTTACATTTAAAGTTACATACGTTACATTTCTTTCGACTTCAGACAGATTTTGATAATGCTGTTCATTTCTATACTGTGCTGCTGAAGAAATATCATATTCCTCTTTTTGTTCGGCTTCTTTCCAAAACTCAATACAATCTAGAAATGGACGCTCCCGAAAGTACGAATGGTGTGCTTCTAATATAAGCTTCTTTTCATTATGTGTCTGTATGATAAAAGGCCCTGTTCCAATTAAGTTTTGCCTGTTATCTTTCTTGATGATGGAACATTGTTCAGTACTTAAAATTTGCAAAAAGAGCACGTTTTCTTTATGTAAATGTATTTCTACAGTATATTCATTAAGCTCTCGTATTTCTTTTATATGTTCCAACATCCATATGTATGGGTTATCTCTTTTATTTAAAAATCTTTCAAATGTATACATAACATCTTTTGCTGTAAATATAGTCCCGTTATGAAAAGTGACACCTTTTCTTAAATAAAAAGTCCATACTATTCTCTTATCATCATATTCCCAATGAAACGCAAGTCTAGGCTCTATCACACCTGTATAAATATTAAAATAAACAAGCGTATCATATATATGTTTGGCAATATGACATTCAGATCTTAACGAAACAAGTGTAGGATCAAAATTTGAAATACATTTTATATTCGTTTGCAACCGTAATATATCTTGTCGACCTTGTTTTGTTACTTCAACTTGATGACCAAAAAGTGTGTCTATCCAACTGTCAAATTGATGAGATAGATACGGAAAGTACGAGTTGTACTGCTTTACAAATGTTCTTCCACCATTTATATCCCCTTTTTTCGTAATCTCCTTCCCCATTTCTAAAATAATTATATCCGGGTGTTTCAAAAATACAATATTAGAGCGATTACCTCTTCCACGGCCCGGTTTCCAACAAATCCACTCTAGCTCTTCTAACTTTTTTATAATGAATTTACTATTTCGAGTTGTACAAAATAATGTTTCACTTATGTTTTGTATCGATATTTCCAATTTTTTATCTGTTCGCTCATTATTCATATACTTAATCCATAACTGTATGTACTGCTCCAAAATGACCATCTTTCTTCCCCCTTTAAAAGGTGAAAAATCCCCTTCTTTCATTCTACCCTTTTTAGAAATATGCTTCCATCTTAAACTTCAAATATAGGAAGGAGATGTATGGTATGACATATTTCATAAAGCATTATAGTAAACCGATTTGGATTCGAATGATTGGTGAATTATTAACGAGTATTACAACCTCTATGTTAACTGTTATCTTTATTGTACACATTAACAAAACATTAGATGGGAACATTACTCTCACAATGTTACTTTTTGGTTTGCAGCCACTTACTGATATTATTTTCACATTGATTGCAGGCGGGGTAACAGATCGATATGGAAGAAAAAAACTGATGGTAATTGGATTAATACTACAAGCTATTGCAATTGGAGGATTTGCATTTTTTGAATCAGCATTGTTATTTGCGATGCTCTATATAATAAATGGCATTGGTCGATCACTATATATTCCGGCGCAACGTGCTCAAATTACTGACCTTACAAAAGAAGAAAAACGCGCTGAAATATTTGCACTTCTTGGAACAATCACCGCAATTGGTGCAGTTATCGGTCCTTTACTCGGAGCTTTTTTATATGAAACGTATCCAATGTTTTTGTTTTTACTACAATCTGTTACTCTCTTTTCATACGCAATTCTTGTATGGACACAATTACCTGAAACTGCTCCAATAATAGAAAGCAGCAAAGAAAAACTAGAAAAGATAACATGGAAAAGCTTTTTCTTGAATCATCATGCTATATTTCTACTAATGTTATGTACACTGCCAATTAGTTTTTTCTATGCGCAAACAGAGACAAACTATCGGATATTCGCTGAAGATCTTTTCTCGAACTTCTTATTTGTTCTTGCTTTTCTTGCTACATGTAAAGCAGTCATGCAAATTGCATTACAAATTGCTCTTGTAAAATGGTCAGAAGCTTTCTCAATGCCTAAGATTATGATAATGTCTTATAGTTGCTTTACACTCGCAGCAATCGGTTATGGATTTTCAAACAGCTTATGGCTATTATTTTTCACACTTCTTATCCTAACAGTTGGCGAAAGTATCGCATTAAATCATTTACTTCGTTTTGTTGGAAACATTGCCCCAAGTCATATGCGCGGGCGCTATTTTTCTATATATGGTTTACACTGGGATATTTCAAGAACATGTGGACCATTCATTGGTGCAATTATATTACAAAAATATGGTGGTACCGTTTTATTTCTTATATGTGCAGGATTTTTAATTATCGGAGGAATTTCACAGACGATTTTCACTTATATTTTAGAACAAAATAGAAAAACCTACACTCAAAAGATATCATAAACAAAAAAGGTGTTTTTACATATAGAAAACACCTTTTTGTAATATTTTGTGGTTACTTTATTATAAAATGTCTTCTTGATTTCATAGTCCTACATTAAATTTTTCATGAAAATGTTTCACCAGTCATTACAGTCATAAACTCCTTAAAAAACTGTTTGTAATTCATATTTATTGCAATCCTATGTTTAGGACGATTACCAAACGTTTCAGGTTCCAAAGTAGGCCTAAAATCTCCTATACTTTGTCCTCTTATAGTATCAAATATATTGACCATCACAGAAGATTGATAGTACGTAAAAATATCTTCACGATTAAGAGCAATCAAAGTTAGCGCATCATGAACCGGGCTACCTTGTATCCCAGGAACTTTCTTTTGATAAAATTGATAATAGTAATAGTCTAACAGAGGCTTTAAAAACTTAGTCTTTCCTTTAGAGTGAATATAATTAACCATTTCTGGTGTTACGATAGCTGACTGTGTAACATTCAAAGGATAAATTGATAAGTTTGTTGCATATCTCATTATAATATTAGCCGCTACTGGATCACCATAAAAGTTAGCTTCGGCAATTGGAGTAACATTTCCTGGATATAGAAAAGCGCCTCCCATAATATAATAAGAACGGACATTTTTCATGACATCCCCATAAAGGAGAAATAAAGTTGCAAGAGAAGTTAACCTTCCAGTATTTACGATAATAATTTCATTTTTGTACTGTTTAATAAGTTTGAGAACTTCAAAGAAATTCTCAAACATTTTAGGCTCTAGCCCTGGTTGAATGGGTCCTATCCCGAATGTACCGTGAACTTCTGGATAAAAAGTTTCAACCTCTGCAGTCATGGAATGTTCTGCCCCACCAAAAACTTCTATATATTCTTTCCCTACACTTTTAAGTAAAAAACGAACATTTCTAATAACGTCTGTTTTAGGTACATTCCCATAATCTGCGACAATTCCTATAACATCAATCTCATTTGTTAAATGTGCATACGTAAGAGCTATCGTATCATCAATTCCAAAATCTCCAAAAAACAATACTTTTTTTCCCATACAATATTTCTCCTTAACTTTAGCAGTAGTTTTCTAATGAGTATAAGTAGGGATTATAATATAAGATTGTTCTTATACCTTTTCGTAGCTATGTCTACTAACGAATTAATCTATTAGCATACACTTTCGTGAAAAATGAACAATTTCCTTTTGTATAAAATGAAATAACAACAACTTTTTGCGTATTCTTCCTAATGTTAAGCTTGCACTTACCCAGCAAGACCTGCCCTTATAATTGCACAATCGAATTTTTCTATAGTCAATAATACATCCATAAATGATTTTTGTAATGTTATAACGATTATAAAAGATATTAAAGACCCTAATTAACTAAAAAAATAACAGCGGATTAAAAATCCACTGTTATTTTTTTAGCAAGCTCTGATATCTTTTGATTACGTAATTCATCTTCCATCTTTTTCTCTGCCGCCAACATTGCTTGCTGTATGAAACAAGCTGGATTATCATTTAAACAGCAGTCAAATAAAGAAGCTTTTCCTTCTATTGCATGAATGATATCTAAAAATGAAATGTCTTCTCCTTTACGATTTAACGAATAGCCACCATTTACACCTGAAGAAGAGTTAATGATCCCCTCTTTTGCTAACTTCGTTAAAATTTTTGATAAATATGTTGGAGAGACCTTTTGCATTTCTGCTAATTGCTGTACGCCAACTCGTTTATTTGGCGGTGCTGCTGCAAGAAAAAGAACGGTATGAAGCGCATAATTTGTAGCTTTTGAATATTTCATGCGAATCCAGTCACCTCTAATTAAAGACTTTACATGTCTATAATAATGGTTACTAACTTATTTCGTCAATATTTGGTGTCTTCCCCTCAATGATTCAACATCTTCATTTAACTGTAATTGTTAGGGATAGCATTTGGATGATTTGGAATGTTTTGTACTAAATGATCCCTTTCAAAATTAAGAACTTTTAAATCCCAACAGCAAGCAATTAATCTTTGAGGGTTTTAATATTATTTACTATTAAAACCTAGCAATTTTACTGAATAAATAGTTTTGGATCTACTGCATTACTTTTTTGAGCATTCCAATCGCCTTTATGAACTTCAAAATGTAAATGTTGTCCATTAGATTGACCTGTATTCCCCATAAATCCAAGTTGTTGTCCTTGCTTTACTGTTTGTCCTACAGAAACAGAACGGTTATTTAAATGTGCATATACAGTTGTATAAGTCTCTCCATTTAAATTATGAGACATAAACACCGCATTGCCATAGCTATTTGAATAATAAGAGCGAGTAACTACACCATCTGCAGCGGCAACAACTGGTACTGTTCCTGAAGCTGCTATATCTAGTCCGTGATGCATTTGTCCGCCGCGTTTTCCAAATCCAGAAGTATAGCTTCCTGCAGCTGGTTTAATAAAATGACTTGCTTTATTGTCATTTTGGGTTTGCTGTTCGGTTGCATCCGTCACCTTTGTTTTTGAAAGGAATTTACTTGATATATAACCCTTTTTACCATTGTAATTAATTTCACTCCAGCCATTTTGTTCAGACAGCACTTGTACTTTTGTTCCTTTTGGCAATGCACCCATCACACGATAATTTGTACCAGCGCCACTTCTTACATTTAATGCACTTGCCTTAATATAGTAGTCATCAACTACAGTTCCAATAGATGAGTTCCCTTTCATGAACGTTACATATTGACTACTTACATATCCTGTTCTTCCGTTATGGTTAATTTTAAACCAACCATTTTGAGCACCGGTTACTTGTAGTGTTTGGCCATTTAATACTCCACCAATTACACTATGGTATGTAGCAGGACCTGTACGAACACGTAAAGAAGCTGTGTTTACAACATATGTGCCATCAGTTTGAACCGTAACATTATTGTTTTGTCCTACATTGGAGCCACCCTTTGAAACATAATCTTTGCTAATATAGGCAACTTGTCCACCATAGTTAATTTTGAACCAGTCTTGTACTTCACCAGTTACTTGTACCACTTGTCCTTTGCGAACAGACCCTAAAATCGTATGAGAAGTACTTGGACCTGTACGAACACGTAGAGAAGATACGTTAACTGTATAATTGCCACTTCCAATTGCGCTACCATCTGCTACAAACTGACTGCTTACATAACCTGTTTTTCCATTATGATTAATTTTAAACCAACCGTTTTCTTCACTGATGACTTGTAAACTTTCCCCTTCATGCACACGCCCTATAATTAAACTAGAGGTATCCGGTCCTGTACGAACACGTAATACATCAGCATTTACTGTCTTAGTACCACTTACTTTCGCTGATGCTCCATTTTCCGAGACGAATTCACTACTTATGTAACCGTATTTTCCATTATGATTAATTTTAAACCAGCCATTTTCTTCACTAATGACTTGTAAAACTTGCCCCTCATATACGCGCCCCATAATAGAATTAGAAATACCCGGACCTGTACGAACACGCAAAACATTCGTGTTTACTGTTACTTGCTTTTCATATGTTGCTTCACCATTAGACGGCGCATATTTTGTGTCTTTTGACGTTATAGCGGTTTGTGCTTGAACAGTACCGATAAATGCACTGCCCGTAACGGAAGCTACCGCCATACTAGCTATAATTTTTTTCATAAGTATAAAACACCTTTCTATAAATACATTTAAGTTTCTTCATATCTTTTGTACATTATCTTTCATATCACTCTCCATTTCTTTTATTCTTAACCATTCGAAAATAGATTCTTTCATTAATCCTGCTAAAATTCTATTTATCTCATTGAAGTTTAAAAGTTAAATTGTACGCACTTCTTTAATCGTAATGTATTCTACAGGCTAAACAACTTCTAATTTTGGCACTGCTCCTTTTACACTACAAATTGTAGTGTAAAAGGAGCGAAAGGTCAAATACAATTTAACAAATAACATAACATTAAAAAGAAAAAGAGGTGAGTCCTATATAATAGAAATCTCACCTCTTACACATCGTGTGAAAATATGCATCTAACCTTAAAGATTTATTTCAAAGCTTATTTAAAGTGAAATGAACACTAGTTTAATAACAAGAACCATCTGTATTACACTGTAATCCTTCTAAATCATTTCCGTTACTTTTCTCTAACTCCTGATTAATCGCTTTTTCTAGTCTTTCTTTACTCGCTAATCCTTGAATCACCTCATCACCAATAACAAATGTTGGTACCGCTCTAATTTGTGCTTCTTCATAAGCATGCTTTAAAGCTTTTTCGTGTACTTCTTTATACTTTCTTGTTACAAGCGCTTCTTTAAAGTCATCTTTTGGTAGTCCAACCTCATCTGCTAGTTTTGTTAATACTTCGATATCTTCAATATTTTGTTCCTCTTGGAAAAAGGCGCTAAATACGCGGTTATGAAACTCAGTTCCTTTTCCATGTTCCTTCGCAAAATGGCACCCTTCAAACGCTAAGTGTGTGTAAGGATGCGGAGAAAGACGTGGTAATTGCATTTCAACACCAAGTTGTTTTGCTGCTGGGGCAATAAATGAATTCCATGCCCCTAATTTATCAGGCTCGTTCCATGGATCAATCTTCGGTGTTGGGCTAGGGCGTAATTCAAATGGTATCCATTCTACTTCCAAATCTTTTTCCTTAATCACTTCATCTAAAGGTGCTTTTCCTAAAAAACAAAATGGACATACAAAATCTGAATACACTTTAACTTTTACTGTCATATATATACTTCCCCTCTTATCATTTAATAAGTTGTAACTATAGTGGTTACAACTTATTTGAAAAATATGTGCCTATAAAAGGCACGAATCACTATGAAGAACGGATTTGATCTTCTAGTGATGTAATGAGCTGCTTCATTGTAACGCTATTTAATACTTGTTCCATCGCTTCTTGCGCTTGTACTAAAATGACATCTAAAACAAGCTGTATATTTGCTCCTATTGGACACTTTGGATTTGGTTTTTCATGAAAATGAAATAACTTTTCCTCTTCTACTACATCAACAGCTCGGTACACATCTAGTAACGTAATCTCACTTAAATCTTTCATAAGGTACGCACCACCTGTACCGCGCTTTACTTGAACAAATCCTGCTTTTTTTAAATATGCTAGCACTTTGCGAATGATAACTGGGTTTGTATTTACACTTCCCGCCATATACTCTGAAGTACAAATAGAAGGTGGGTTACTTTGTATAATAGATAATATATGGACGGCAATTGTAAAACGACTACTAATCTTTATATTGATCACCACCTAGTTGTAACAATTATAGTTACAACTAAATAAAAAGTCAAATTGAACTGCTGATTTCATCCTTCTTCTGTCACATTCACTTTTGAAACATCATATAGACTAGCACATAGCTGTTCCAAAGATTTTATTTACAATTTTTGCTCGAGAAGTTTTCGAGTATAGATGGTTATCCATTTCCTTGGCAGCAGTCCTACAGATTTAGCCATAAGTTTATTTTTAAAGCCCGGGATAATTATCCTTGTGTTCTTCATTAACCCTTCAAAGCCACACTTAGCAACCATTTGTGGATCCAACATGTTCTTATTAAACACTTTCGTGCCTGCTCCGGCAAACTGCTGCGTGAGCTTTGTTTTCGTAAAGCTAGGACATAATACGGAAACTTGAACTCCGGTTCCTTTCAATTCTTCCGCAATCGCTTCCGAAAAAGATAAGACGTACGATTTGCTTGCTCCATACATCGACATTCGCGGAACTGGCTGAAAGGCCGCTAGTGAAGCCACATTTAAAATTTTACCTTTCTTTCGTTTCACCATGTCATCCGCAAAAAGTCTGGTTAAATACGTAAGTGCGATCATATTAAGCTGTAGATATCCCATTTCTTTCTGAATATCCACTTCCGTCATGAGCCCGAATCCGCCAGCTCCGGCATTGTTAATCAAAATATCGATGTCAATTCCCTTATTTTTCAAGTGTCCATGCAAACTCTCTACCGTTGTATAGCTGCTCAAATCGCCTGCAAAAGCATTCACTTGTACGCCATAATCCTTTTTAAAATTCTCAGCTTGTTGTTCCAACAACGTTGCGTTTCTGGCGACTAACACCAAGTTATAGCTATGGCCTGCGAAAATTTTAGCGAATTCCAAACCAATTCCTTTTGTAGCACCTGTAATCAAAACAGTTTCTGTTGTCATCCGTCGTTTCGCCCTCCCTATGTGTTATTTATTCAATTAAGAAATACACTTTGAACGGTAGGCTCAAAATCTGTTACATCCAATGCTAGGGCGAGTGCTTATCTCCCTAACACTTCGAGTTCTTTGACAACTTTCTCGTAAGCCTTGATGCGACGTGAACATACTACGAAGTTTGTATCTTCTTCTGCCAGCGTAAACGCGACTAGTCTCCATTAAACTCTCTAACCTGCTACCCTCTCTAGTAACTATTGCTGTCTGTCCTGTTAAATCCAACAATTGTTTAGATGGCATTCTAGACCTCCTTTGGTTTTAAAAATTCTAAATTTTATAAATACTATTATTGTTTTTGATTATACTCATAAATTATAATTAAATAAAATTAAAGATTTTAATTTGTAAGTAAGTATGACTAATATTCAAAAAGGGGTACATTTATGAATATTGAACAATTACTATACGTTATCGAAGTCTCAAAACACAGTTCTTTGACTATAGCAGCACAGAATCTTCATGTGACTCAATCCACAATCAGCCAATCCATTACCAACTTAGAAAAGGAATTAAGGATTAAAATTTTCAAGCGCTCCCGGGGGCACGGTGCTGTACTAACCGATGAAGGTAGAATCATTCTAAAACTTTCCTATGGAGTACTGAAAAAAATTGAAGAAATAAAAGAAACAGCCAACTTATTTAATTCTATGGAAGTTGGGGAACTAAGATTATCTTCTTTACCTGGATTAACGACGTTTCTAGTAAAAGCTATAGCCACTTTTAGACATGAATATCCACACGTAAATGTGGAGGTTTCTGAAAAAAGTGGACCTGCTGTGATTGAAGATATTCGACAGCATAAAACCGATATCGGATTGATTACATATTCAACTGATTTGAACATAAACATGGAAGGAATAATTTTTGAAACACTATTTGAAGGGAAACAAAAAGTATATGTTTCTAAGCATTCTTCCTTAGCGGTTCTTGGTACCATAACTCCGCAGGATATACTTGATCAAACTCTCGTCACATATAACGGTGAATTTATGCAGTATTTTGTTCAAGATTTCTTTAACAAATATAAGCCCTTAAAAATCCTATTTACATCAAATAATATGGACGGAGTTCTCCAAGCCATTATTGAAAGTCTAGCTATTACATTTGCTCCTGATTTCGTCATGGAAAATTACTCTCCTGTTATCAATGGTGATATCATTCCGATTGATTTGGTAAATCATAGAACTGTAAATATTTCTTTAGGATTGGTCCGAGCAGAGAATAAACATTTATCTACTTTTGCTAACAAATATATTCATTCTCTAAAATCCAACATTGTTAAGAGTTAAGAAAAAAGAGAAGCATCTTCGTCACATGAACGTCGAGCTTCTCTTTTTTACGAATCTATCTTTTAAAATTTCGTCACATCTACCGGTTCAATTCCTTCGACCGCGCAATGTTCATGATATTTTTTCATGAATGACTCCCAGTTATCTCTGGCAATAATTTCTCCATTCTCACCTAAATAATCTAATGTTCCTTCAACAATATTAAGCGTAATAACTTCTTCCTCCCCTACAGCCTGAGGTGTATGTGAGGAGCCAGCTGGCTCATAAACGACATCACCAGCTTTAGAGACCCAAGGATCCTCGAGATATCTCCAAGTACCTTGGATAGTATAAACAATGACCGTACCAGGATGAAAATGAGCGGGAAGTTGCATAGCCGCAGGAACTTTTAATAGCGTAACCGTCTGTCCTGTCACTGGATTAGCCTTAAGCAATTTAAACTTCGCATCCCCAAAATAAGGAATCCAAGGTAAATCATCTGGACAAATATTATTAGCATGAAATGCTACTACCTCTTTTACACTTTTTACGTTGCTCACTTATATCCCCTCTTTCGATTTTTTGAAATTCGCATATTGATAACGTTCACTCTAATACATTAATCAAATATTACGAATTTTATATTTTCATTTTACTTATCGTTATTAATTAAATAAAATTAATATTTTTAACTTATAATTAAGTTGTATTAATATATACTGTCAACTTAGTATATTCACGAGCTAAGATTGGTTATTTCGGTGAACTTTACTTAGCGCCAAGTCCCCCATCAAGAGTCAATATTTGTCCTGTACAATAATCAGAAGCTGCTGAAGCAAAATAAAGAACTGCTCCTACTAAATCATTGTCTCTACCTAACCTCTTTACTGGAACTTGTGAGGCAATAATCGGGCCAGCCTTGTGTACAAGTGTTCCCGGTATTTCTGGATTATTCATTCCAGTAGTGAAAACTCCGGGAGCAATGGAATTCACATGCACGCCATGGCGCCCCCACTTAACTGCAAGATCCTTCGTTAAAGTCATAACTGCTCCCTTACTTGTTGTATATCCTACAGAATCTACAGCTTCTGGGTCAGTACCTTTAAAGCCAATTGAAGAAGAAATGTTAATGATTTTTCCGTATTCATTATCTATCATATGTCTTCCTACAGCCTGACACATTAAGAATGTTCCTGTCACATTTGTGTCGAGCATAGCTTGCCATTGTTTTAAAGGCATATCCGTAGCAGGCGTTTCAAAAACCGTTCCGCTACTGTTGACTAAAATTTCGATTTTCCCAAAATGAGAAACCGCTTTCTCCACACCTTGAACGACAGATTCAGGAACTGTTACATCTAATGATACAGCAAGTGCTTGTCTTCCTAACGCCTCGATTTCTTTCACAACTTCTTCGCAAACCTCTATACGACGTGAACAAACTACCACGTTTGCTCCAGCCTCAGCTAACGCCAGTGCCATTACACGACCTAACCCGCTACCTCCTCCAGTAACCATTGCTGTCTGTCCTGTTAAATCAAATAATTGTTTAGATGACATTCTAGACCCCCTTTTTTATATTTGCAACATCTAAAATTATGGAAATATTATTATGTTATTTAATTATATTCATAAGTTATAATTAAATAAAATTAAAGATTTTAATGTGTAAGTAAATATTATTAATGTTCACAAATGGGGGATAGTCATGAACATCCCCCTGTCATAAAGCGTAAAATCATTCCAACTGATTTAGCAATTTATAAGCTCTTAAATATTTCTTTAAGATTAGTTCAATCAAAGAATCCTTTGCTTTTTTGCTACCGGTGAAGCTTCAAATTCTGTTATACGAACTATTTTACTTCATCTTCTACTTCAATATGATTATCAGAATAAGTCTCGGACATCTTATCTTGACAATTCCGGCACTCACTGCGTTTTTGCTCCATAACGGTTGATTCTTTATGACAATTTACACAACGATCCATTAATGCAACCTCCTTTTTATATTTACTCATTTTTCCCTCTCAATCCATCAATGGTTTTTAAATACTCACTTGTTCTTCTGCTTTTATCGTTATGTGACTCTGCTTCGCGGGACGTACAACGATCCAAAACAATAACCCAATTACGAACATCCCCAAAGCAGTTACTTGAAACCCATAACGATATCCCATTTCCTCAGTCGCTGCATATTGGATAAAATACCCGAATATGAGTGGAGCAATAATACTTGTTGAACTTGCAAGAGCAACGTAGGCCCCTTGGGCTTTTCCGATGTTTTTGGGAGAAAAAAAATCCATAAATATTGCGGGTGCGAGTGAAAGAATGACATATGCAAACCCCGGAGCAAGGATGAAGAACAGGATGGATATAGCACTTGAATTCACGATATTTGCCACATATACACAAAGAGCAGATAGCACCATCATAGAACCAGCAAGATTGATTCGTGATTTGCGAATATCCCCCGTTTTACGATAAAGCCAATCTGATAGCATAGAAAATCCAATTTGGCTAATGGCAGCAAAAAGAAACGGTAACGACACGGCTAGCTTTAATGTTTGACCATCAAAATGTTGAATTTTCGTAAAGTATGCTGGAAACCATATCGCTTGAACGGACAATAGCCAATAGGCACAGCCTCCACATAAAACAGTAAACACAAAATTTTTAGACAAAAGATATGGAAGAAACTGACGCCAAGAAACCTTAGAGAGGGTTGATGCATGCTGCTCCTCTTGATGAAATGAAGGCAACCCGATTTCTTGTGGACTTTCTTTACCGAAAATGACCCATAAAACGAGCACAATCAGTCCAACAATTCCCATGGCTATAAAAGCGGATCTCCATCCATATTGATCGATTAAAGAGATTAATAACGGCGAAGCAATTGCAGGCCCGATTGTTGCACCGCAAAGAACAGCGCCAAAACCTATACCATGTCTGTGTTTCGGAAGCCATTTTCCTACTATAGCCGTTGATAGAGCAGGTGCTGGACCTTCGCCTGCTCCTAAGATCATTCTTGTAAGCACTAGCAGAGACAGACTGGAAACAAAAGGTGTGACAAATTGAACAGCCAACCATATAAGTGACATCCAAGTTAGCATTTTTTTCGTATTTCGAGAATCGGCCATGCCCCCAAGAATGATAGAGGAAAAAGTAAAGCACCAAAAGAATGAGCTTCCTACCAACCCCCATTGTGAAGGACTTAAATGGAACTCTTTCATTAGCGGCACGGAAACCAAACCAATAATAATTTTATCCACTTGGTTGATCATACCGGAAGCAACTAGAAATAATAAGATAATCCAAGAATATTTTGGGGTTTTCAATATAAAAATCTCCCCTTACTTTTTACTATTTTTTTTGGAAAACCGTTATTTAAATTCTGCAAGGTGCTCCCCATCACATGAATCAATTGGTATTCTTATGAAACAGTTTGTAACAGTAAATCTTCAAAGGTTAAGCTTGCAACTAAACTCCTCATATTCTTTATCGATTGTTCCTGATGTGTATGGAATTACTGCAAGTCTCCCTGTTAGTGAAAAGGCTTTCATAAATACGGTAGCTTGTCCCCTCATAAAAAGAACGACTTCACCTCTCTTCCCGAATCTTTTGTCAGACAAATTCCAACTTATTAAATGATGTCCACCCTTTTACTTACATGGAAGTGATTTGAATAACAACTATTGTGATTTTATTAATTGTTATTAAATTCATTATATTCATAATTTTCAGTTAAATAAAATTAAAGATTTTAATATGTAAGTAAATATTACTAATATTCAAAAAGAGGTGCCTTCCTAAAATAAAACTTTAATTAGTCAGTTCTCTTCCTCTTCCCTCAATAAACGTGAATAGGAGTGGACTTATTCTCATGCAAAGCCTATTCGATCGTGCAAGAGAAGTAAAATTTACTAAGGGGTATCAGTACGGTTTCTATTTCTTACAAAATATTGACTTAAATAACTCAAATTCACTAGCTTTTTCACATTTTATATTAGTAATACTTAACTACAAATTAAAATTTTTAATTTTATTTAATTATAATTTATCAGTAAAATTAAAAATAGAAATGAATTAATATTATAAAAAGTCACTTTCAAGTTTGAGATTTTACGGTTAAATCGAAATAGGAGGTTGAACTATGGACTTAAAGTTATCTGGAAAAAAAGCACTTATTGTTGGAGGAAGCCGTGGGATAGGTAAAGCTACTGCCCGCCAGTTGGCTCTAGAAGGTGTAGATTGTACGATTTGTTCAAGAAACGAATCCTCCCTAAAAATCACTGCAGAAGAATTAGCTCAAGAAACAAAAAGAAATATTTATCCGATTGTGGCAGATACCACTGATCCTGAATCTATCTTAAATTTAGTTGAAAAATCAGCAGCAGCGATGGGAAGCATTGATATTTTAATCAACAGCGGAGCCCGTGTTGGCGGCTTTGAGCCAGAGGATTTTCACAGCATTAAAGATGAACTTATTTTGAAAGATTTTGAAGAAAAGTATATGGGCTATTTTCGTTGTATCCGAGCTGTAGCTCCTTATATGATAGAAAATAATTGGGGACGTATTATAAGTATAAGTGGTCTGGCTGCCAGAATTGGTGGTAATTACTTTAGTTCCGGTCCACGTAATGCATCTGTTGTCCATTTAACAAAATCCGCATCATTGGAATTAGGAAAGCACGGAATTAACGTCAATGCTGTTTATCCAGGGATTGTCGATACGGAGATGTTTAGAAACCGGGTCACGAATGAAGAAGCTGTGCGTCAGATGGCATCGCTTAATGCACTCGGCCGCTTAATTACAGTAGAAGAAATCGCCAATGTTATTACCTTCCTAGCTTCACCTTTAGCGGCATCGATTACTGGCGATGTCATTTCGGTCACCGGCGGAATTGGAGATACCGTTTATTACTAAAAAGCTAGGATTGATAGTGTAACTGTATCATAGATTTCTAATAATAGTGTATTTAAAAATAAAAAAGATATTAAAAAAACGAGCCTCACTAAAAAAGCTGAGGCTCGTTTCATTTAGAACTTTTACGTTCAATCTATCCCTATTGTATATTTAGCGGTATTCAAGAACTTGTCAATCTTAGAAACCGTTGATTCAATGTTCTTAGAGAAAATAGCCATGTTTGCAAAAAAGCCGTGAACCATACCGAGTTCACATACATATTCAACTTGCACACCAAATTTTTTCAGACGTTCGGCATAAGCCATTCCTTCATCCCGAAGCACATCATTTTCTGCTGTAATTACGATTGCTGGCGGAAGACTACTTAAATCTTCTGCAATCAAAGGGGAAGCGTATTCATTATACCTGTCGTGATCATTCCTTAAATAATGATCACGGAACCAAATCAGTTGTTCGCGATCTAGACCAAATCCTTTTGCAAATGTTTGATGAGACTCCGTATTGAACTCAAGGTTTGTCGTAGGATAGATTAAGATCTGTGCAGTGATATCAGGGCCTTTTCTGTCTCTTGCCATCATAGTAACTACCGTCGCTAAATTTCCACCTACACTATCCCCTCCGACTGCCAATCTAGTAACATCCCCGTTAAAGGAATCCCCCTGTTCATAAACCCATTCCAATGCCGCATATGCGTCTTCGACTGGAGTCGGGAATTTATATTCTGGAGCGAGACGATAGTTGACAGATACAACAATACTAGCTGTTCTATTTGCTATCATTCGGCAGCTTGCATCCGTCGATTCGATGTCTCCTAGAACCCATCCTCCACCATGGTAGTAAATAAATATCGGGAAAGGGCCTTGCCCCTCCGGTATGTACACCCTACATTTAATTTCTTCGTCTTTGCTTACCGATATCATCAAATTCTCTACTTTTGAAAGCGGATCTAATTTTACAGCAGGGCGCGGTGCATTGGAAAGCATATCTCTTACTGTCTTAGGATCCATCATATGAATAGGTGGCATTTGATTAAATGCTTGTAAATACTTTACAGCTTGCGGATCTAAATTTGCCAAGAAACATCACCCTCACTTCAATTTATTTTAAAATTAACTCGACTAGTTGTTAAACCTTTATTCCAGACATGAAACTCTCACATTAACTTCATCATTAAAAAACATACAATGGTGATTTTATTCACCTTATTTCGATGAATAAAATCACCATACCGCTTAGTATAAGAAAAAAATAATGATTTTACTTGCCAGCAGCTATTTATCTACTTACAGGTGCTCCTCCGATATAAAACTCGAAATCTGGGGCGATTTTTCGTCCATTTGGCATCATGAGCCACAATCTTAATAAATGACGTTTGCGGTCATCTTCTTCGTAATCTTCAAATAATGTACGTGAATGAAAAACCGCATAATTATTAACAAATTGCATATCGCCTGGTTCCATCATCATATCAATATGAAAGTTTTTATCATGAGTAAGGGAATCTATAAAATCAAATGCTTCGATTTCCTCCTTCGACAAAGAAATGCCTGTTTTCATTTGTGCTGATTCGACATATTGGCGAATATATCTGCAGCTCAATTTACCATCGTAATAACTAAAGATTGGTGATTGAACTACCGGAGATTGCCCTGGTGTTTCTTCCCCACGAAGGTCATGGGCGAATGGACGATAAAGAATTTCAAGGTACTCTGGGTGCTTCTCCAGAATTTCATTATAGATAGACATTGCACTAGCGATACTGCTTAAACCACCAGATTTCGCTTTGCGAAGACATAGTAATCCGACCACATCAGCAAGATCTGTGTGATAGTCAAGATGCACATTTGTTTGGTAACCTCTTACTTTTTTATTATCATTAAAGTCTTTACCTATGTTTTTGATATGCCCTAAAAGATCCCCATTTTTGCTTTGGATGATCGGCAGTCCCAAGTGAAGTCCGAGTCCCCAGTAAATGATGCTCGCTTCTTCGTCAGTATATCGTTCCATTGGCAATCCACGAATCAATAGAAATCCTCTACCATTCTCCAACTCGTCAACAAAGTAAGTGATTTCTTCAGCAAGATTAGGAATTGGAAAATCCTCCTTGTTAAAATTAGGTGCTTGTAATCCCTTATGTTGAACATGTAATACAGCCTTCTCAAGTGCAGCAATCATTTTCTCGGACAAATAATAAATCCATGAATCATTTTTAGCTAGATCCATACCTTTCCACGCTGAACGTCCTTGAATTTTTTCCTTTAAAATGATTGGCATAAATAATCCTCCTTTATTAATTTGGTTATTTTCTTACTTAAGCTGACCGAATTTTTTAGCATGAAGAATGAAAAAAAGAGAAACATCTTAACTGCCCTTGGACCTGGACCTCTCGCCATCTTTTAAAACTTAGTCAGATCCCCTCTTTTAATGTTTGGAAATCCGCATATTATTAACGCTTACAACGATTAATTAATTGATTATTCTGTTTTTTCTCACTTTAGTGATCTAGTCATCTTGCTTCAATTCAGGAGATTCTTCGTTAAAGTGATAACTGTACCCTTACTTGCTGTATATCTTTTAAATGTTCACCTGCTCTTCTTTTATCGTTATGTGATTTTGCTTTTCGGGACGTACAATGACCCAAAACAATAACCCGATCACGAACATCCCCAAAGCAGTTACTTGAAACCCATAACGATATCCCATTGCCTCAGTCGCTGCATATTGGATAAAATACCCGAATACGAGTGGAGCAATAATACTTGTTGAACTTGCAAGAGCAATGAACGTCCCCTGTGCTTTTCCAATGTTTTGAGGAGAAAAAAAATCCATCAATATTGCGGGTGCGAGTGAAAGAATGACATATGCAAACCCTGGAGCAAGGGTGAAGAACAGGATGGATATAGCACTTGAATTCACGATATTTGCCACATATACACAAAGAGCAGATAGCACCATCATAGAACCAGCAAGATTGATTCGTGATTTGCGAATATCCCCCGTTTTACGATAAAGCCAATCTGATAGCATAGAAAATCCAATTTGGCTAATGGCAGCGAAAAGAAACGGTAAAGACACGGCTAGCTTTAATGTTTGACCATCAAACTGTTGAACTTTCGTAAAATATGCTGGAAACCATATCGCTTGAACGGATAATAACCAATAGGCGCAACCTCCACATAATACGATAAAAACAAAATTTTTAGACAAAAGATATAGGAGAAACTGACGCCAAGAAACCTTAGAGAGGGTTGATGCATGCTGCTCCTCTTGATGAAATGAAGGCAACCCGATTTCTTGTGGACTTTCTTTACCGAAAATGACCCATAAAACGAGCACAATCAGTCCAACAATTCCCATGGCTATAAAAGCGGATCTCCATCCATATTGATCGATTAAAGAGATTAATAATGGCGAAGCAATCGCTGATCCGCCTGTTGTTCCGAGCAAAACAGCCCCAAATCCTATACCATGCCTATGTTTTGGGAACCATTTTCCCATTATTGCCGTTGATAGGGCAGGTGCTGGACCTTCACCTGCCCCTAAGATCATTCTTGTAAGCACTAGCAGAGACAGACTGGAAACAAAAGGTGTGACAAATTGAACAGCCAACCATATAAGTGACATCCAAGTTAACATTTTTTTCGTATTTCTGGAATCGGCCATGCCACCAAGAATGATAGAGGAAAAGGTAAAACACCAAAAGAAGGAGCTTCCCACCAATCCCCACTGTGAAGGACTTAAATGGAACTCTTTCATTAGCGGCACGGAAACCAAACCAATAATAATCTTATCCACTTGGTTGATCATACCGGAAACAACTAGAAATAATAAGATAATCCAAGAATATTTTGGGGTCTTCAATATAAAAATCTCCCCTTACTTTTTACTATTTTAGGGAAACCTTTGTTTGAATTCTGAAAAGTACTCCCCATTCCATAAATCAATTGGTGTTCTTATAAAACCATTTATAAAGGTAAACCTTTCGGATTTAAGCTTCATTACTTCAAGTTTTCTACGATACCACCAGATGTTTTTTCACGGACAGGAATACCGCCGCGACCCGCTTTACCTGTTTTCTCATCAATAAACATCGCGAAATCGGGTGCAATTTCTCGGCCATTTGGCATCGTGAGCCACAATCTTAGTAAATGACGTTTGCGTTCCAGTTCTTCATAATCTTCGTATTGAGTACGTGAATGAAGAACGGTATAATTATTGACGAATTGCATATCACCTGGTTCCAACATCATATTATAATGCATGTTTTCATCATGAAGGAGGGAATCCAGTATGTCTAACGCTTCAATTTCAACTTTTGACAAATGGATACCTGTTTTCGCTTGTGCCGATTCTATAAATGTGCGGACATATCTACAGCTCAATTTACCATCATAATAACTAAAAATTGGTGATGTAAATACTGGAGATTCACCTGGCCCTTCCTCACCACGACGATCAAATGTGAATGGACGACAGAGAATTCCAAGATACTCTGGGTACTTCTCCAAAATTTCATTATAAACAGCCATCGAACTTACGATACTACTGAACCCACCAGATTTTCCTTTTCGAAGACTTAGTAATCCGACAACGTCAGATCCATCTGCGTGAAAGGGAAGGTGCAGTTTCGTTTGATAACCACGTACATTTGAATTTTCTAAGCTAAGTCCTTTATCAACGACGTGCCCTAAGAGGTCGCCATTTGCGTTTTGTGATACCGGAATGCCCATGTGAAGTCCGAGACCCCAGTAAATGATGCTCGCTTCTTCATCTGTATACCGTTCCATTCGTAATCCACGAATTAATAAGAATCCTCTCCCGCTCTCTAACTCTTCAACAAAGTAAGCAATTTCGTCAGCGAGATCCGGAATCGGGAAATCTTCCTTGTTAAAATTAGGTGCTTGTAAACCCTTTTGTTTAACATTAAATAAAGCGCTTTCAAGAGATGCGATCGTTTTCTCGGACAAATAATAAACCCATGAATCATCTTTCGCTAGATCTATACCTTTCCACGCTACTGGTCCCTTAACTTTTTCCTTTAAAATAGACGACATATATATTCCTCCTTCAATAATCATCTTTAGTTTCTTATTTAACTTCAGTCAATTGTCTGAACTCTCTATGCAAAATTTACCTTGTTGAGCTCTTATATAACACTTTATGTCTAGGAAACTTGTACTTCATTAGCTTAGCCGGGCAGAATCGGATCATGTCATTCATGATAATCTGCTCGTCCAGACTACGACATAAACTTTTATGTTTTCCCCAACTTCTCCTCTTGGCAATTCTTTTCCGTTCTCTTTTGACACCTTTTCTTCTTGATGCTTAGTATATTTAGACTAATAGAGCCTGCTTACGGGTTTCCTTTAAAGAATTACTAGCGACGAGAGGAGTAGCTTCCAAATTGAAAACGTTATACTTGTTTTCAAACTTTGTCTAAATTATAACTCATTAAATGATTCCCCCTTTTCCTCTCATGGAAGTGTTTAAATGATTAATTATTAAGAATATTAAAAATTTAATTACATTAAGTATACTCATTAATTATAATTAAATAAAATTAAAGATTTTAATTTGTAAGTAAGTATTACTAATATTTGAAAAGGAGCTACAACTGTTCCTGTTTAATAATTACTATATTGTTAAAGCCTAAAAGCACAGTTTCCTTCCTATAGCAACGTAGAATCTTCGTCCAACTCAATCTACAATCAGTGTTGGTGAGAAAGAAACTTTTTTGAATTAGCTAATAAGATTCCCCTACTTAAACCTTTAGCTGATGCAAATGTAACTAAACTGCAAAATTCTATTCAATCAGGCAACGGTATCCCCTAAATGAATTAAAAAACGAGTGGAAGCGCAAAGCTTTTCCACTCGTTTTTGTATAGCTATTTTATACTTCTACTGATTTTCCATCTTCAACGATATGGTACAGTAAATGTGCTAAATGGTGAATTGGACCGTGTTCTTCCTCTTCTTCATCTGTTTCACCTTGGAACTCAAGGTCATTTAAGTATAGTGCTAAAAATTGATAGAACAATTTCAGATCAAAACCGTAGCAAGCGCTTGGCTCCTCATGATCTCCTTCATATTGAAGCATTAAATATTGCTCATTTCCTTCTGCATCTTCTGCATCAAAAAATACGAAGAATCCTACATTTGTATCTAAATCAAACAAGTGGCGAGTTCCGCCCTCTGTTGCTTTATTGAAATCTTCTTCACTTAACTTATGTACAGTTGTTGATTTTGCGTTATCTTCTTGATGAAAGTTGACTGTAAAAGTTTTCATATTGACACCTCCAAGTTGTATGTAACAAGCATAACAGATTATGTAACGTATTACAAAAATAAAGAAAGAAGGCTGTTTATCAGTACAAACAGCCTTCTTAATAATTATCAATTATTTCCTAAACATACGCATAATGAAACTTACGATAAAGATTAAAATAATTGCTCCTATTAAAGCTGGAATGATTGCATATCCGCCAATAACCGGACCAAAATCTCCCATGATCGCTGAACCAACCCAAGCACCAATCATACCGGCGATAATATTTCCTATTACACCACCAGGGATATCCTTACCTGTAATCAGGCTAGCAATCCACCCTAAAATACCACCAACAATTAAAGACCAAATAAATCCCATATTTATTCCTCCTTATTATCTTTCCATATCATTGCATCTAATAAAAAATAAACAATGGCTCACCATTAGTTATGTTTCAGGTGACGGAAAGTTATGCATAAGGATCTGGACTTATTTGGGTATAATTAATAGCGATATGTTGGATAATGAAATCATCTCAAGTTTTTAGCAATTATCCATTCATTTTTTATAAGTGTGTAGTGATTATATAGTTCATGTTCAATTTCAATATTTCGCATGAACTGAAGTCCACTTTTTTCGACTACCTTATTAGAAGCTGCATTTCGTACAAGCGCTATTGCATTAAGATGATTCACATTCGTTTCTGTAAATAGATAGTGAATTAAACCTTTACATGCTTTTGTTCCATACCCTCTTTTTTGATAATCTTTAGATATTGCATACATAACCTCCCGATTAGGAGGTAGTAATTCTTCTTTTATTCCAGAGCAGCACCAGCCGATAAACTTGCCAGTTTGTTTTAAAATTACAGCTAATCGTAAACACTCATCTGTAACATTCATTTGAGATGCGGCTTTCAAAAATGCTTTATTCTCTGGTATATCATCATTTGTAAGCCAATTCATTCTTTGTTCTTTTGTTGATTGCCAATCTGGAAGGAATTTAGAAACTTCAGGCTGTTTCGCAATTGTGTAAATATCTTCTGTATCTTCAACGTGAAACTCGCGCAAAAATATTTCATCGCAATCTATAATTAATAACTCCTGTGATTGATTGGCTTTCATTCACTTTTCCTCCTAATCGTCTTCTCTTCCACATGTTCTAAATTCCATGCATCTTGAATGGATAGAACTCGCACTCCTTCCGCATTTTTTGTGAATCGAAGTAACCCATATTCTCCTGCATAAAAGATAGAAGCGGTTACAGGCGTACACATAAAATGTTGCTCTTCATCCACAAATACTGGTTTTCCTTCTACTGTTGTAAACGAAAACTGAAAGACACCATTTGAATACGTTCCTTCATATTCCGTCCACGCTGTCTGCTGAACCGTTTCTCTCTGAAGAGTTGTACTCTTACAAGCACTTCCATTAATAATGACATATTTTAAGCTATTATCTATCACTCGAAACCCAACTGAAATCTTATCTTCCTTATGGTGCGCAATATAGAAGTCGTTTCGAGTTGCTTCTAATAGCATTTTTTCACCGTTCCATTCCATCATAAGACAATTTTCTTCAATTGTTATCTCTGCAAATCCTCTTTTAGGACCTAAATAATTGCCTTCATATTCTTTCCAACATGCAGGATTAGCTTCAATTATTTGAAGATTTCCTTCTACTACTGGACCGATAAATTGGTCAATCAACATCTCAATAATACTCCATCCATATTCTTGCGTTGCCATCGTCAAGAAGCCAATCTTTTTCTCTGGGAAGAATACAAGAAAACATTTATACGTACTAATCGCACCGCTATGCCAAAGCATTTTATATCCGTGTTCTTGTTCTGATATAAGACCTAAGCAGCTACCAAATTCACTTAACGTATAATTATCAATTTGTTTTGTGTGCATCTCTTCTATCATGTCTGACTGCAAAAAAACTTTACCATCTAAAACACCTTTATTTACATGCATTATTGCAAAGCGAGATAAATCTGTTATGGTAGACATCCCAAAAAAGGATGGATAATTTGTTATGTTTTCCGCAAATTGATGTTGCACATTCCAATTGCCTTCACTTGTCTTTTCATGCGCTAACGCAAGCGGATATGTCATTGCTGCTAGTGGGTCATACATCGTCCTATTCATTCCAAGAGGTTCAAATATATATTCTTTCATAAGCTCTGCAAATGGTTTGTTACATACGTATTGTGCAACATACCCTGCTATATTGTAAGCATGATTCCCATACGAATATAATGCACCAGGTGGATTCACTAATTGTAAATTAGGAACGATTGTTTCTATATAACTGTTCCATCCTTCTTGATCGCGAGGTCCATTCACTTCACCTCCATCAGGTAAGCCGGCAGTATGACTTAACAACATGCGAAGTGTAATTGTTTCAGCAGCTTCATGATGTTGCAAAGTAAAATGCGGTACATACTTCCGAACTGGGACATCTAATTGTAAAACCCCCTCTTGTACAAGCTTCATCATTAATGTTGCCGTTAATGTCTTACTAACGGAACCGATGCGAAATAGTGTATCAGCTGTAATAGAAGAAGTAGATTCTTCCCAATTCGTTTTTCCCCATGCATTTTTATATAAAATCTCTTTTTCATTTATAATAGATAATGCGAAACCAGGTACAACTTTGCTTCGTACATCTTTTTCTATTTGTAATTCAATATCTTTTATGTGTAACATATCATTACCTCACTCTTTTATTAAGAAATATTAGCTGAAGGAAATGATGAAATAAGTTGGCATACTGAAAGGCTCCTTTCGTTCTTTTCTCAAAACATAAAAATTCTACATAAAATATAAAAAGCCTTCTTTCTAATAAAGTGAAACTTCAATCAGGCTTTTACGAGCTGTTAATGCGGGATAAAAAAACAAGAAGCTTAAGGAGGATCCTTAAGCTTCTTGTTTTTTATATGTGAGATACGTTAACACATTTTTACTATTTGCATATTTTGGGTTATTACCTCTTCTTGGTTCACGGTCATATGTTTTTTCATAACCTGGTACATGTGGCATTTGTTTTAGAAAATGCGCTATTTCCTCTTCTGTTCCTTCAATACGTAAACGAATCATTATTACTTGCTCCTTGCTCTATATTTACCTTATTAAGTATATCGGCTTATGGCTATCATGCAAGAAGAAACTGTTATATTTCATTTCAGAAACACTAATACTAAAGATGTACCTATCACTCCTACTTTCATTGGATTTTGAATTCTGCAAAATTTGCTATATTACTATTTAAGAACAGAAAATTTGGAGGAAAATACAATGATTCAAGGTTTATATGAGGCACACTTACCAGTTCGTAACTTACAAGATTCAATTAAGTTTTATCAAAAATTAGGATTAAAACTTGCGTGGCATAATGAAAATACAGCTTTCTTTTGGATTGAAGAAGGAAGAAGTTGGATCGGCTTATGGGAGGGGAAGGAATATGGAACTCGTTACCACCCTTCTTTACGGCATATTGCTTTTCGAGTTTCATATGAAGATATGAAAGAATCGTTAACGTGGCTTCGTTCCATCGGGATTGAACCTTTTGACAACAACACACCTGTCGATCCGTTCATTCGTCCACATCAAGGAAATGCGTCTGTATACTTTACTGATCCAGATGGTAATAGTTTAGAGTTAATGTGTTATATAGATGTACCAGATGAATTTAAGCATATTACAGAGAGATATTCTTTTGAGAATTGGGAGAAGTTAACTAAAGGAAATTGAAAAAAGACACATATTGAAGGATGTGTCTTTTTTTATTTTTATCAATGTGCCGTCAATGCAATACTCATGATTGTTACTAACATACTCAACCCTAAAGATATAATCCAATCTTTCTTTGCGGTCGTATGTAACAGCAAATTCAAAAATGCACTTATACAAAATATAACAAGAAAAACAACAAGAATCTCTATTTCTCTCATTCCTTTCTATCATTTCATATAAAACATATTTTCTTTTTCAGCAATTTGCCAAAGATACTGAAATAGCTCTTGGAACGTCTCGTTTTGCTTTCGCCAACTCTCATTATGTTTCATAATTTTATCTGGCGTAACCTTATTTTCCTGCCATACTTCACCGTTTGTATGTACATTTTGCGCAAATGCTTGTATTTTATCGATTGCATGCGCAAAGTTAGCCTCTTTCGTTTCATTTTCCTCGTATTCATTCCACAGTTCGTAAAACTCAAACTCTAAATCTGCTGGCAGCTTACAAAATAGTTGTTTCACCGCTTCATCTTCTCGTTGTTTCTTATTTCTTCTAGCTGAAATATCATGTGCATATGTATCACCAGCATATATTTCGCAAAGGTCATGAATTAATATTAATTTTAACGCTTTTTCTAAATTAACCTCTTCCTCTACTTCTTTATTCATTAAAAGAGCAAACATACACATATGCCACGTATGCTCAGCGTCATTTTCTTGACGATTATTGTTAGAGACTTTTGTTCTTCTTTCAATTGATTTAAATTGATCAATTATTCGTAAAAACTCCAGCATTTTTCCAATTCGATTTTCCACATGAAGCCGTCCTCTCATCACATTTTAAATTCTCTTTCCTTGTATGTTTTAAATGAAGTATATACCGATAATAAACCTGTTACTGCTAAAAGTGTAACGATACATATACTTAACAACGCGACATCGGGAGCAAATACTTGTATCGTGTGCCACGGAGACCCTGTACTATAAGTGAATATTGGAATCATCATAATAGATAAAAATAAACATAAAGATCCGGATACTCTCCACAAAATTCTTCTACGAATTTTCCAAGATTTCATTTTTACTAGTAAGTACACACATATTGTGAAAAGTAAGCATATGACCCCAACCATCATAAACTGGACAATAGGGTTATACTTCGGAATTTCAACTTGTTCCTCACCATGTAAAACGTTGATAATCCCTTGTTTTAAATGTATAAGCGCCTCTTCTTCTAAAATGTGGTTTTTGTTCGTAAGAATGATGCCACCATATCCTGTTTCAGGTATGTAAAATACTTCTGCACGTGAATCGGGCGTGGATCCTGAGTGCCATATCATTTCATCTTTAGAATTTGGATTTGAGATTCGTACACCAAGTCCGTAATAACGATTTCCCCCTGTTTGTACATAAGGAGTTGCATAAAGCCCCCTATTCTCTTCCGTTAAGAAATTACTTTCATCATGTCCACTAAGAAATTTAATATATTGGATCATATCTGCTGCGCTTGCAGTTATATATCCGTATGGTGCTCCACCATCGTCGTATGTTACCTCACTCTTTCGCGGAACCCCAAACCAAGACTGATATCCAGAAGCATATCCTTTTTCATGGGCTGCTTCATGATTAGCTGCTTCATGTTTCATGCCTAATCGAGAAAATACGTGTTGTTCCATATACTCAGCATACGTTTGATTTGTTACTTCTTCGATGAGAGCACCAAGAATTAAAAAATTTGCATTGCTATATTGATGTTTTTCTCCAGGTTTGGCCGTTAACTCAGCATTTGATAAAGCCTTTACATTTTCCTGAATGGCACCCGGCCCTTTAGATTCTTGATCTGATATAGATAAACCGGTATACGTACTAATCCCACTTGTTTGTGTTAGTAAATGTTTAATTGTTATTTGTGATGCTGCTTCTTTATCCTTTAACGTAAACGAGGGAATATATTTTTGGATGGGGTCGTCTAGGCGTATACTGTTGTCTTCCATTAATTTCATTACTGCTAAACCCGTTAATGATTTACTTATTGATCCAATTGTAAACGGAGTTTCTAACGTTACATTTTTTTCGGTTTCTTCTGTTATCCCCCACGAGTTGGAGTACATAATATCATTTTCATGAACAATAGCAATTGCAGCTCCTGGAATGCTTTGTTCTGTTAAAAAATTTTCAACATAAGTATCTAGTTTACTGCTAATCTGCTGTTCTGCAGAAACTATTGAGGTAGGTAGTAACAGCAACATCGTACATATGAAGAAGTTAAAAGCAAATAGATTCTTTATTCGCTTCATCTTACACACTCCTTACTGAATCTCTTTTTCTCATATATAAAACGACACATAAAGAAATAAGTAAAGAAATTGAAATACTAATGAGCATTAACATGGCATTCCACCATGAATTATCTGATATGTGATAGAAAACATTGTAGTTGAACGATTGATTTGTCTGTAGTGGACTAAATGATTGTGTTAAAAACATAGAAAGTAGAAATTGTGACATGATGTATGTAACAATTGAAGTGAAAAATCCTGTAGCAATTAATGTTTTTGTTTGATGTGTAGGTTTGCGCATATGTTTTATTTCTGAATGAAGATCTATTTCATGGATTTCTAGAAAATCTTTCACAAATGTTTCTGGATCTCCGAGCTGACTCATACTATCTTGCTCATATTCACGAGATTCTTCAATGTGTTCTAATAACTGTTGCTCGACAACCTTTCTATCCGCTTCACTTATTTCATATTGTGCTAACCCCGTAAGAACTTGATTTAAAAAATGTTTCTCTGCCGTGGTCAATTTTATATTCATTTATACGTCTCCTTCCCATCCGCCATTTCGTAGTAACGATTTAATATCTGACTGTAACTCTAACCATTCAGAAATCTTTTGCTGAAGATGTAGCTTCCCCTTCTCATTAATTTCATAATATACTCTAACCTTTCCGCTATCCGTCATTTCCCGGTACGTATTTACCCACTCCTTATCTTTTAATTTTGTCAAAATCGGATAAATACTGCCTACTCCTTTCAATTTTAAATTATGTTCATCTAACTCCTTCATAATTTCATAACCATAACTTTTTCCTTTCGATAAAATAGATAATACACACATTTCTAAGTGACCTTTAATTAAACTTGTTCTATCCATAGGATAAATTTAACAGAATTATATACTTCATTCAAGTATATAATGATATAAAATTCAGAAAAGTTTGATAAAAATCTAATATAATGATATACTCTTAAATGTACAGATTATCTGTAAAAACTATTTGTTGAAGGAGGCGTTCATGATGAAACATACAATGCTTTTCAATGCAATTCAATACAAAGGGATTACGCCGAATTAACAACATAGTTTTGCGTCTTCCCTCAATTCGGAAGGGGAAAAATAGATGAATACAAATTTTGTTAAACTTATTCCATTAAACGAGGAAAACTGGTACGAGTGTTGTACACTTGAGTTATTCGAAGAGCAACAGCAGTATATGGAACCAAATGCAATTTCCATCGCACAATCAAAATTTGAGCCAACACTAAAACCGTACGCAATTTATTACGAAGAAAAAGTAGCTGGTTTTCTTATGTTTAATTCTGTTAAAGAAGAACTAGATGGTTACTGGGTATATCGAATCATGATCGATAAGGCATTCCAAGGAAAAGGTGTTGGAAAAGCTGCAACTGAATTAATGATGGAAGAAATAACTCAGTTACCGGATGCGACAAAGATTATTGTTGGTTATCATCCAGATAATAAAGGGGCTCATCATTTATATGCAAGTTTAGGTTTCATTGATCATGGTGATCGATTCGGGAGAGAAATGGCTGTTATTAAATCTATAAATGAATAGTAATTTTCAAGAAAAAAATCGATTCCTAACTATAAAGGAATCGATTTTTTAATATGAATATTCTCACTTCTCAAAGCAATACAATGGAAAAGAGCTATATATTGAATCTCAATCTTTTGTTGATCGTAATTTCATTACAGCAAGTTCAGCAGGAGGTTTATTGTGGGCGAAACACATTATACAGTATTTGAATGTGTTTCCCAGTGAAAGTATTGAATTATGGTACAACTATTATTCTACTGGTGATCCTAAATACTATGCAGGGCTTATCTCACAAAGCATTTAACTTATAATTCAAGAATAATAAGGATGGTCCCCCCTTCAAATAACTCTAGGAGGGAGCCATCCTCAACAGAAAATAACGGGCAGCAGATATAACTGCTACATATTCTATTTCAGCAACCCTAAAATATCTTTAGGCTCCTGTAAAATGTAGTCTGCTTCCTCAAACCCTTCACTTGTTTTTGCTCCCCATAAAGCAAGCGCAAATTTCATTCCAGCACTTTTTGCACATTGCATGTCATATATTGAATCTCCAATATATATTGCTTCATTTGCAGGAAGCTTTAATTGTTCCAAGCAAGTTAATAACGGCTCAGGATGAGGTTTATGTTTATCTGTATCACATGCACAAGTTATATGTTCAAAGTAACCATTTAAACCAAATGGCTCAAATTCTTCTTTTAACTCCGGTCTTGTTTTGGATGTAACAATGCCTAATTTTACATCAAGCGTCGATAATTCTTTTATCGTATCTTCTAGTTGTCCAAATATAGAAACATCATGTGAAAAGTCTAATACCGCTTTTGCCCATTTTGGGTGAACAACATCTATATTTTCTACATTTAGTTGCTTTAAAGTTTCTTTTCCTGGAATCCCTAAGCAAAACCTTAAATCTTGCACATCATATTCTTTATTGACTTCTTCCTTCAAAATTTTCTGCAGTGATTTTAATATGGCATGTTCTGTATCTAGAATTGTACCATCAACATCAAAAATAATAGATGTAACCAAAATAAATCCCCCTATTTCTCAATCATTATTTACAATTAACACTTCAACACCTTGTTCTTTCATCACACAATCTAAGTTAGCAGGTAGACATGTATCAGTTATAAGTGTATCAATAGATGTAAAATCTAAAGCTTTATAATTTTGTCTTTGATTATGTTTCGTATGATCTGCCAATAAAATAACTTGATCGGCACGCTTTATTAACTCTCTTTTAAAGTGGATGTCTTCTCCAAATCCATAATATATCCCTTCCTCTGTAATACCTGCAGTCCCAATAAACACTTTATTGAAATGGTAATCTTTAAGCTTTTCAGTCGTTTCATATCCCGTAACGTGCCGAGATGATTTATTTAATGTTCCACCTAAAAAATGAATCGTCGCATCTTCCGATTGAGCTAACACATAGGCATTATCAATTGAGTTTGTCACAATAATCGCGTTTTTAGCTTGTAAATATTGTGCCACCACATTAACTGTAGTTGAGACATCTAAGTAAATCATTTCATTATTAGCAATCATACTTGCAGCTTTCTTTCCGATTTGTTTCTTTATTTCTAACTCCGTCTGCGATCGCGCTTGATAATTCTCCACTTTTTTGTGGAAAGATGCTAAGGCAACTCCACCATATGTTCTAACTACTGTTTTATTTTGTGAAAGCTTTACAATATCCCTCCGCGCAGTATCACGTGAAATATGAAATATGTCACACATTTGCTTAATATTCATCGTCTGATGAGTTTCTAAGTAATTCAGCACTCTTGTTAAACGTTCTTCTTGATTCATTTGCAACCTCCTCAACTACATAATAAGTTATTTTAAGTTAAAATAAAAGTTATTTTAACTTAAATGCTTAAATTAACTTAAAAAAGCGTTATTTAAGTCATCATAAGCCACTATAATTTATGAACCAGTAAAACCTTCATGAATGAAAATATAAAAACAGCTACACTACTTGATTATAATCACCAATGTATACGTAGTAGTGTAGCTTATAAAAAATCTATCTTTCTATTCTTGATTACTATTAAGTGAGTTTAAGTATCCTTCTGGAACTCTACTTAACAAACCAATTATTTTCACTACTGGTTTATTTGTACCTCTTTATCCCATTATTAAAACGTTAGTAGCAGCAAGAAGGTCACTAAACATCTCTACAGATTTATATCTATCATTTCACATAAAACATATTTTCCCTTTTAGCAATTTGCCAATGGTACTCAAATAGCTCTTGAAACGTCTCATTTCCCTTTCTCCAACTCTCATTATGCTTTTATAATTTTAACCTTACTTTCCTGCCATACTTCACCTTTTGTATGTACATTTTGCGCAAAAAAGCGATTTCTTCATAAATGAAATTTTCTTGTACTTTATACATATCCCCTACGATTTTTAAAACCAACATTAATTAAAACCAAATTTATATAACTAAGGTTGAAATCCGAATATTTTTTATTCATAATCAAATTAGAGGTAAACATAATTTTAGATTTCTATCCTCTAATACGTGCAAAGGAGTGATGATGTTTGAAAGCAAATAAACAAATCAAAAAGTATATGAGAGGTTTATATTTATAATGTAACAAAAACCTTTCATATGTAATGGGAGGTAAATAAGTATGTTGTATTCTGAAAATCTAGTTCACGGAACAGAACTAACTAGTGAAAACTTTTATAAAGTAACAGATCTTTTTAGAGATTTAAAGCATCACTTATCGATTAAAGGTGTTATTACTGGGGTTGTTCCTGGTAGAGTTTTTCTATCTAACGACTGTTCAACAGTCTTATTAACAAATCCCCAAGGTATTTTCCTAGGAGGAAGTGCGGAAAACACTTTATTCTTTCAAGAAATTAATAAATTACTTAAAGAAGAGATATTACCAACCTTGGCATCCAATGGCGAATTAGATTATGTCCTTTTTTATCCACTAAGAAGAAAGTGGGAGTTAATTATTGATGTAATTATGGAAGGGTTATTGCCCATGAAAAGCGGCCGAATGACTTTTATTCATGATTTGAGCGATATAAACACTTTTACTGATAGCAATATTTATCCGATAGATTGTAACTTGTTAAAACAGCATAATTTAATAGGAATTGATGCTGTAACATCTGAAATTCTAGATAATTGGCCCTCTTTAGAAGCATACGAGGAAAAAGGATTTGGATTCGTTGCTATTCAAAACATGAACGGGTGTCCGACGATTATTAGTTGGTGTCTTACAGATTGGGTGGTCGAAGATGAGTGTGAGTTAGGCATTGAAACAGATGAAAACTGTCGTGGTAAAGGATGGGCACGAAAAACCGCATTAGCTACACTTTCACTTGCGAAGCAAAAAGGCATAAAAAAAGTTGGTTGGCAATGTTGGGCTAACAATATAGGTTCACAGCGGACCGCACTATCCGTAGGTTTTAAACTCCTAACTGATTTTCCAGTTCTATTCGGCTGGAACCATCCATTAAACAACCTTCTTGTTAATGGAAACCATTATATGTTTGGTGATATGAAGTATGGTGTACAAAAAGATTATGCCCGCGCAGCTTGGAGTTATGCTCAAGCACTCGATCAGGACTGGGACTGGAATGGAGATGCAGCACTGTATTGGAACGCCGCTTGTTGTTTCTACTTAATTGATGAGAAAGAGCGCGCAAAACAATACTACAAAAAGGCACTTAAAAAAGGATGGATCAATATCCACTCTCCTCATTATCATGAATATGTATACAGAGAACCTAACAGCGAGGAAATCACACGTATCCTTAATTAAGAACTCCACTCTCTCAGGCTCTTTGAACAAATAGGAGTTTTATACCAAACACGAAACGATATTCATATAATTATGAAAGAAAAAAGTCGATTCCTACATACTCAGAAATCGACTTTCTCTTTCGTAAACGAACTCACTTTTTTCATAAACATCCCCTTTATATACCTAAGTAAAATAGCACCTCTTAATATTCATTGTTAAGAAGTTAAATCCCTTCTACTCTTGCTTTTATATCCTCTATTTTCCCATCTAACCTTTTTGAAAATGTTTTCCTCCAGTTACTCGACAATTCTTTTACATTTAAAATTCGTTCAATTGCATCTACATTCTTTTTATCATGATGCATAATTACATTCGCGAAGTCAACAGTGATTCCATTTAAGTTTCTCTCTATCAATTTTATTTCTGAGTCTGAACTCATCCATCCCTCTTCTATCACTCTTAAATAAAAGCCCGTATATCCTGTTTTTTGAAACTTTAGCGGAAGATCGTGTAAATCATATCTCTTTGCTAATTTAAAGCAAGGTTGTCTCGGTTGACTTACTTGGACAATTGCCTCTCCTATTTGAAATGTATCTCCAATATGAATATCGGGTTCTAACATTTCTTTCACTGTAAGATTTTCTCCAAATGCTCCATGTACTAATTTTTTATTTAAGTCTTGCTCCCAATAAGGATAATGCTCAGCAGCATATACACAAACTGCTTTATCAGGTCCTCCGTGATGGACCAAGTCCGCCTGTCCATCACCGTCAAAATTTAATTTACTTAGGTATACAGGTCCTTGTATTTGAAATTTGTATATCCCTGTTTTTATCTCTTTTCCTTTATAATCAACAGTGATTGGCTTACCTACGTTAATCGAAACAATCTCCATAAATACCCCCCCTTTTATAATCCAATCATTGTTTAAAGTAAAAATGATTGGTTATATAATTAAGTATACGCTGCTCTCATCATTGTTCAATTCAATAAATCATATAATAATGATAGATAAAATCTATCATTATTAACAGAAAGGGTGAAAAAATGGATTTAAGACAACTAGAATGTTTTATGGCCGTTTGTAAAGAACTTCATTTTACACGCGCTGCAGAACGATTAAATATTTCACAACCATCTTTAAGTCAACAAATCAAAAATTTAGAATTTGCAGTTGGAACACCGTTATTTGATCGTATTGGTAAAAAAACTGCTCTTACAGAAGCAGGACGAATTTTATTAATTCATAGCCAGCGAATTTTCCATGAGATTGAACAGGCTCACTCTGCCTTAAGAGATTTAAATGGACTACATAGAGGGAAACTTACAATAGGTTCACTCTTAACATGTGTTAGTTATTTACTTCCTCCTACAATTTTAGATTTCAAAAGATTATATCCTAATATTGAACTATCTGTTTTTGGACTGCGAACTGGGGAAATTAGAAATAAATTACTAGAAAATGAGTTAGATTTAGGTATTGTCTTTTTTCCCATGAAGGATGAAGAATTTGAAGAAACTCCATTATTCACTGAAGAACTTGCACTAGCTGTTCCATCAAATCATCCTTTTGCAAATTTGAAAGAAGTGAACATGAAAGCAATTGAAAATGTACCTACTGTATTATTACCGAAAAATTATTTCTTGAGAAATCTAATTGATAAATATTGTAAAGAACTAGAAATATCTATTAAACCAACTTTAGAAATGACTACAATGGAATCTTTAGTTCACATGGTCTCCGAAGGTATTGGTGTAACAATCTTACCCGCACCGTACCTTGATTCCTTAAAAAATAGTGATATTGTACATGTTAAATTGATTAATCCCACCCCAAAAAGAGATATTGGCATCATTTATAGAAAGGACAAATTCATGTGCGCCGCTTCAAGAACATTTATTGCTCAATTAACTGAAACAAGTAAAATATTATAAAAGTTAGAGGGTACAAGTTTATCCTCTAACTTTTATATAATAAACAAAAACATCCTCTTATCCCTTCTCACCAGCTCCCTTTAAGAAATCTACTAATAATAGTTTATGGGCATACAATAAATGATAGTTTTTTCCTATCATTTTGATATAAACAATTAGATTGAACTTTTGATAATAAAATATGAAACTAATATTAATGATGAGATGCTTATATTGAAACCAACTGTCACTGTATATTCTTTTGAAAATCTCTCATTACAATATTTAATTTCTAAATTTCAACTAACAAAGGTGGGTTTCCTTATGAACAATACTAAATCTATAGAAGCTTTTAAAATCGCTCAAAAGTTCATACCTGGCGGAGTAAACAGTCCAGTTCGAGCATTTAAATCGATAGGTACGAATCCAATTTTTTGTAGTCACGGTTCTGGTTCTAAAATTTACGATATTGATGGAAATGAGTATATAGATTACATTCTCTCTTGGGGGCCACTCATTCACGGACATGCAGATAAAGACATTTCAAACGCTTTATGTGAAATGATACATGATGGAACAAGCTTTGGACTACCGACATTACAAGAAAACAAACTTGCAGAGTTAATTGTAGAGCGAACACCTTCTATCGAAAAAGTTAGAATGGTGAACTCTGGTACAGAGGCCACAATGAGTGCGATTAGGCTGGCTAGAGGATATACAGGAAGAGATATCATTATTAAATTTGTCGGCTGTTATCATGGACACAGTGACCACCTTTTAGTAAAAGCAGGATCAGGAATCGCTACATTAGGACTTCCTGATAGCCCTGGAGTACCAGCAGAGATAACTAAAAATACAATATCGATTCCATTCAATAGTATTGAAGCGTTACATACCATCTTTCATGAAATGGGGGCAAAAGTTGCAGCAGTTATCGTTGAACCTTTTGCAGGTAATATGGCTGGCATACCAGCAAACCCTCAATTTTTAGAAACTTTGCGTTCCTTAACGAAACAACATGGTGCACTATTAATTTTCGATGAAGTGATGACGGGCTTTCGTATCGATTATCACTCCGGACAAGGCCTGTATAACATTATCCCTGACTTAACTTGTCTAGGAAAAGTAGTTGGCGGAGGACTACCTGTTGGTGCATATGGAGGAAAAGCAGAAATTATGAACTTAATTGCTCCTGAAGGAAATATTTATCAAGCTGGAACTTTGTCTGGTAATCCATTAGCGATGACAGCGGGTTACACATCATTAAACAAATTAAAACACGATAGCTATCTGTATATAGAAAATCTATCAAGTAGATTGATTACAGGACTATCACAAATGGCAGATTTATATCATATACCTTATACCGCAACAAAAGTCGGAACGATGATTGGATTCTCCTTCACAGAGGGCCCATTACAAAATTTTGACGACGCTAAAAAAATTGATACGAATCTATTTCGCCAATTTTACGTAGAAATGCTAAAACAAGGTATTTTATTACCACCTTCGCAATACGAATGTCTTTTCATATCCACTGCACATTCAATAAAAGACATTGATAAAACCATTGATGCAGCAGAACAGGCATTTAAAATAATATCACGATAGTTTCTAACTTTGATTGAATCTGTCTCATTATTTGCATGCTAACAATCAGTGGGTATGAAAATCCCACTGATTGAATTTCCGGATATAACGCACTTCTATACATACGCAATAAAAGATTATCGCTTTAACAACAATACATTTTCATCATAGGTTTCATTACACCATCTATACTTCTTTAAAATATCACGATTCAAATTTTCACTCTCGTATTCAACCTCTTTAAAGTCAAACTTACTATAAAAAGATTTTAACTTTTCAAATGGTAAACAGTATAATGCTTGTAAATTACTCTTATCAGCTTCTGTTACTAAATAATCTACTAACTCATATGCAAGTGATAAACCTCTAAATTTATCTAAAATATATATTCCACCTAATTCAGCCTCTTGTTCATTAAGATAAACAATTCTGCCAACCCCTGCATATTGCTCGTTATACATTACTATTGCAACCGTTTCATTTTCTAACTCACTTGGAATAAATCCTATTTTTTGATATTGTCCATTAACCCAATTCAGATTTGCTTTTGTTGCTAATTTTATCCCCATGATTATCCCCTTTTATTGCTTTTCATAAATTCAAAGTAACGTAAATAGTTGCTAATCTACAATTTCAAAAGTAACTCGATCAAGCTCAATATTATCATTATCTGTATAATACTCTGCCTCTCCGACATAAATTGCATCATATTTCCCTGGAGGTAAATCCAATCCACTAAATGTTATAGTTCCATTTGGCTGTTGAATACTGTTTGTTTTTTGTTTTGCTATAGCTTGTACATCTTTTCCTAGCTTTGTTCCTACAGGAAAAATGCCAATCCAGTCTTCTTTTACTGAACCCGTATAGGAGATTTCAAGTGATTCTGCTGAAACGTATGTTTCTTTCACCGATTGAATAGTTGGATTACTTAAAGTTAAGTCCGGATCAGTAGCTGGATCTACAACTGGTATTTTTTCTAACAAATTCACTTTATATTTCGCATTTTCAATCCATGCATTATTTTTAAAGTCTCTTCCTTTTACCAATACTTTATTTTCGTATACTTCGACGAAAAGACCTTGACTGCCAGCTGTACTCGTATTATTGTCTGTCCATAAATAAGACGTAGCACCAACATTAAACATTGTTGCATACTTGGCGTTATACATCGTATCCTTTGCGCCTAACTCCCAGTGCGTATGCCCACTAAATAATATAGATTGCGGATGTTTGGTCAATATCATTTTCAGTTCCTTATCCTGCCTTACACCGTACCAATAGTTATTTTTGAGATAACTATCATTTGCACCACTTACCGTATTTTTTAAAGGTTGGTGATGAAAAATAAATGTTGGTTTACCTTGAGCCTCAGATAATTTCTCATCAAGCCACTGTAACTGTTCTTCTGATAAGTAAGAATAGTCTTTCAAACCTTTTTCTGTCCCAAGAAAAATAAATTGGTATCCTTTAATCCAAGTGTTGTAATAGCTAGATTTCATACCTGTATATTTCTTGAATAATTCAGAAAAAACACCCCAGTCTCCCCAGCGAACATCATGATTTCCTTGCACAAAATATGTTTCGGGAAGTTGATTCTCATACAAATTAAAAATCCGATCCAATTCCTTATATTGTGCTTCACTTCCACTTTCAGTATTGTCACCGACTACCATCAGACCGTCGCTGCTTGGATTCAAAGTCGTTATATCTTGTAAAGCGTCTTCTAAATTTTTATTATGTGTATGCCTTTTATCTCCATACAAATGCATGTCTGTAATAACTTCAAAACTAATCAGAGGAGTCTCTTTTGTTATTCCTGGAATTTCTATCTCGGCCCTGTCCTGAGTTTCACCTGCAATTGAATCAGAATAAGCTAACAACTTCGTAGCACCGTCTGGAATAACTGTATTATCCGGAAATATATAAGTAACATAAGTTTCCCCAAACTTTGTAGGAGGCTGAATTGTTGCGATTACAGGCTCGTTTGCCACCCTACCAAATTCGTCTCCCCAATACAAATTGTATCCAGTTATATTCGAGGAATCAGCAGGAATCTTGATTCTCACCTCTCCTGCTATTTGATTCGCATCTGGATCTTGATCCTCAAAAGAAATCCTTTCTGGGGGATTTAATGCAATGACAGAAAATGAAGCACGGTGGAAAACATTATAACCATCATTCTCCATGTAAATCGCTTCATATTTTCCTGGAGCTAATGTTTTTGTGAAACTCATGTTTCCATTTGGCTGAGTAGTCACACTAGTATATTGCCAGACAAGAGCAGGGGTATTACCTTGTGGAGTTTCTCCTTCTTTGTAAATTCCAATCCAGTCCTTTTGTGAAGCACCTGTAAAAGACAAAGTAATCACTTCGTTATACAAATACACTTCCTTTTCCATTTTGACTACTTGTGTCCCTGCTGCTTGCACATCTTGCATAAAAAACAGTTTTGGTATTGCGATAAAAGCAACAGTAACACCTACTATCATCGACAAAATTTTCCGTATAAATTTCATAATAAAAACAGTACCTCGTTTCACTAAGGATTTTCAGTTTTTCTTCATGAATGTTACTACTACTTAACTTTGCGATATCCAAGATAATATTTTGGATAAAGTGAAACTTCACTCAGTGGGAGTTTTCTCTATCCCACACTGAGTGTTAGTTGAACGAATCGGGCATTAACGGGCTATTTATCTCTCACCAAAACTTCTTCGCTCCTCTTGAGTTTTGGCGTGGGAGTCTTACAGCCCACAAATAGCGGGATAAAGCAAAAAAAGATCATATAATTCTCATTCGATTACCAATAATAACCTATATCTACTTCTAAAATACTCTATTTTTATTATAATGAAAAGTAACTTACATCATTAATTAAGCAAAAATAATTGAGAAATTCTAAATCAAATATTCATACTTTTAGAAGGTAACTCAACCTTCATTTTCTTAGCAGAGCACATATGAACCAATAAAAATGCCATCCCTCCTGTAATTGGTATCACATAAACAGGAAGAAGTTTTAACAAAATCCCAGATGTTATCATTGCCACAGGAAACATCATTTTTCCAATACTAAAACCAATACTTAACACTCTTCCTCTATACTCATCTGGTATCTCTTTTTGCATGAAATACATTAACGGAATATCAATACATGCAATACATATTCCTAAACAAAGCATGATTCCTACATAGAAACAAACATAAGCAATAGAAGCAAACTGCAAACTTACATCTATAACAGGTATTCCTAAAGTTATCATACAAATTGATAACGAAATACTTACATACTTTAAAATAGTATAATAGGCGATTTTCTCTGTAATCTTCTTAACGAATAAAGCCCCTACTATCATTCCAACTGGAAAGGCGCTTGGATGATACCAAATTCCTCTGACCTTAATTTCAACACAATATTAATGATATACGATAACGGAACTGTCACCGCAAAACCGAGAAAGAAATTAATGAAAATGAAGATGATAAACATGTTCTTAATACGTTTTCTTTCTATTAAATAGTAAAATCCATCTTTTATGTCCCGGATCCAATGAATTTTTCCATTTGAAGACCCTTCATTAGATTGATCTTGAAACAACTTAAAATGAATACACATCATTAAGAGTCCAGAAAGTATAAAAGAAACTCCATTCACAATAATGAATGTTTCTATATCAAAAATGACAAAGACAATTCCACCTAACATTGGTCCTAAAATTAAGGAGACTGAGTCAAGTATTCTACTAATAGAATTGATGTTCATTAACATACTTTCTGATACAACGTTTGGCTTCGCTGCTTCTAAACCAATTCCAAAGAAATTACTAAACACCGTTAAAAGAAAGGTGGTACTATAAATGATAATTAAGTTTAGTTCGTAGTTCATACAAACGAAGTAAACAATCACTAACAATATTCCACTTAGAAAGTCCATTACAACAACTAACGTCTTTTTATTCACTTTATCTGCAATTACTCCTGCAAATGGATTCATAATAATCGCTGGAATCACTCCTAATACGAGAGTAATCGCAAAGCTGAACGCAGAACCTGTGATCTTTAAAACATATAGGCTTAACGCAAAACTATAAATAGCGGTTCCAAATACAGATATGATTTTCCCAAAAGAGTACAGGATTATATTCTTTATTTCCTGTTTATCTCGTTCATACTTGATGCTCATTTGTACTTCACCCATGAATACTCCTCCTCGCTTAAGCTTTTCTATAAAAAGCATAAGCTACAGGGTAAACCCAATATCAATATATGTATTTCTCATATTTTAAATGGAAAATAAAAAAAGATAGGGTTGACCCTATCTTTTACCGAAAAACAAATAAGAATATACCGTTTCGCCTTGCACAAAGAAATTTTCATATTTCCCCCTCCTTTATCACTCGGCTTAGAGGTTTTTTCATCAAGCACAGCATACCCTAACTCGTTCAGGTTCTTCTTAATTTTCCCTGATAAGAAGTTATCTCTATATAGAAGCTCAATTTTGCTTTTGCTACTAAATTTTTCAAAAGCAATAAATGATCCTAATAAGTAAGAATCTTGTTTAAAAAGAGAGATGAGTTTCTGTAATAAAAATCCCTCGTTTTCAAAGCTGTAATTACTTGTACCTGCTTGATCCATTACAATATCAACAGTAGCGTCCTGTAATGGGATATGTAAAAAATCAGCACAAATAAAAAGAACATTTCTTTTCACACCAGATCGCTCTAGTACACTTTTTAAAAATTGGTGACGTTCTAAATTGTGATCAACCGCAATATATAAGCAGTTCTCTGGCAACTCTTCATAAACATTGCGTAGAAAAAAACCACTACCCGATCCTAACTCAATCAATACTTTATGATTTAAATCTAATTGAACAAGTTTTCTCTTTGACCATTCTGCTGTTATATGAATATTTTCTAAGTACGATAAATCCGTTTCTACAATATATTCCTCCAATAAAAACTTCATATTCGATTGAAATGGCTTATCTACAATTAAAATTCCCGCTTGAACGGAATACTCTTCTCCGCAATGACAAACTAACTTTCCCTCTGTAATTTGATTTCGATGAATCATCCCATCTTGCAAAAGTGGCTTCTCTCCGCATTGTAAACATTTCAATAAATCAAGTGCTTTTAAATTCTTGATTTCTTGTTCGATTTTCTTGTATTTGTTCATAAATAAAGATTGATAATACTCACTCTTTTCATAATTTGTTAATTGACTAAATCTTTCATAAAGAAAAATCATTTTTATTTCATTTAATTGAAACCCCATACCTTTAAACTGTAAAATAAGCTCTAAGTCTTTTTGACAGCGCTCATCAAAAAAATAATGACCACCTTTCTTTTCAGGCACAATCAATCCAAGGTCCATATAATGTCTAATTGTATCTATACTTAATCCGCTTCTTTTTCCAAATTCCCTAATTTTCATACAATCACGACCAATATTATTTATTTTCAATGATTCCAGTCAAACACTTATGCTCTATGTCTTCTCCCTCAATCCAACCGTTAAAGTTAATATCTAAAATTTCATTTCCCCGAGCAAGATTTGTTAAAATTCGCCCATCATGAAAAGAGTATGAAAATGTATGAAGCGTCCCAAATAAGTTCTCATAATCAGTAAAAAAGACCGGTGAATTTTCATTAATGAAATTTTGAAACATCTCAACTTGTGTTACATTTCCATCTTGAAAGCTCTGTAAATAGTCATTTCTTTTTTGAGAACCTTCTATTGAAACCCTATTTTTTCTAATCAATTCCGGGTTTTGAAAATGATTTACACAAGAGAGTACAGTGTCGTCTTTTCTTACAATCACCTTAGTAGGACTCGCTTCTACGACTGCAATATTTCCCTTTTTATCACCTAATGAAAAGTTATAGCAAGCTGCATGAGGAATTTCTTTTAACATATGAATAGCATCTTCTACCGACATACATGTATCTAGTACCATTCGCACAGCAGTCCAGGCAGAGACTCCTACCGAATAGTCATGATTACTTACAAAATGTAACCCAATCACTAAACCATGTTCATTCACCCCATCATGTCTCCCTATTACTTGCAAGTTATAACCTGCTGAAGCAAAAACATCTTTTGGTTGAAATAAACTAAAATAGCCATCATAAAAAACTGGAGAAAAATCATAATTTCGTACATAATAATCTTTTGTTATAATCGCTGAACAGCCCATCGCTTCCATTTTTGGTACGTCGTATCCACTAAATAGCGCTGCTGCTTTGTTTTGTGTCATAGCTAACCCTTCACATAACCCTTCTAGTTCATCCAATATGTGAGGTGCAAAAGCAAAGTAGATAGCTTTCATATTTTTATAGTCTATTTCAGGTTTTGTTACTCTATCTAAAGTTTTAAGGATTGAACTATTTTGAATGTGACGACTCATATTTAAACCAATATAAAATGAACTATCTCTCATTTGGATTATAGGTACCTCAAATTTTGGCATATATTCTTCCCCCCTTATATCTATAAGGTGTATAATTCTTAAAATTCAGTCAATAAAACCATTGTAACATAAAATAAAAATAGACTAACCGGTAAACAATCCGATTAGTCTATAAAAATTACTCTTATCCCACGACCCTCCAAAGCGCAAATGCCGCATGTGGTTCCCATCCAGCATGAGATGTGTGAGCATATGTACACTCATATACTTTTCCGTTGTAAGTTACTTTATCTCCAACTTTATAACTAACTTGAGTTCCCCATTCAGGGTACTGAGCTTGTCCACTATCTTTTGTTGTTACATTGATGATTGCTGAATTTCCTGATGGATTCCCACTTGTATCAACAGCTTTAACAAAATACGAATACGTTTTGTTTGCTGTTAATCCTTGATCTGTAAAGGACGTTGTTTTTGACGTCCCCACTTTACTCCCATCTCTATAAACCTCATACTCTCTCACTTTTACATTATCTGTAGATGCTTGCCACTGTAACGAAATGCTTGAACCGGTTTGTGCTGTAGATAGAAGATTTCCCGGAATAGACGGTGCTTCGCTATCAACTGGTTTATTTCCATTATGAATCATTGGAGCATATGTTTTAACAAAGTTGTTATTATATGACGTCCCATTTTTATCAACTCCACCATCCCAGTTAACAGACCATGTCATTAAACCTTTTACTGGATTTCCGTCTGCTTCTAATCGATTTAATGCATTTTGAACGGCTGTTGGATCTTTTACATATCCGTTTGCCGCAGCATCGTTGTTAGCTGGTATACCAAGAACTAACTTATGTGCTGGAATTTGAACAAAGCCATTCCCATTGATAAGATGACTAGATATCGTATACAAAAACTCTTCCTTCACTGCGTCATTATTTTGCGCAAGCCATTTTCCATTTGTACCTGTAACACCGTCTCCACCTTGATTATATAATTGTGGATTAATAAAATCATAGTATCCTTCTAATGATTGAATATAGGAGGTATACTTACCGCCCGTTCTCAAATATGGGAATTCTGGAGCCATCGTAATAATAAAGTTTTTCCCTTTTGCTCGGTAATGATCTTTTACCGTTTTTAATGCTGCCGGAATGACAGTTTGATTATCACCAGCTGTAATTGCATTTTGTTCTAAGTCTATATCTAGTCCATCAAATCCATATGTTTCGACAAGGCGAATAATTTCATCAGCAAGTGCCTTTTCATCTCCCTGTTTTAACTGAATATGAGCATCAGCACCGCCTAATGCAATTAAAACGGAACGCCCTTGTGCATTTAACTTTGCAACTTCCCCTCGGAATTCGCTATCTGACATGTTATATGGTTTAAATGTTGGGATACGTTCATTTGTATCCGCTTTCATGAAGGAAACATCAATGACATTATACCCTTCTGGTGTCTCCGATAACTTCACATTTCCAGAAGTTCCTTGCTGATAACCATCATTTTTTCCTTGCCAATTATGCCAATAACCAACTAAAACATCTTTATTTTGTATAGATGGCATTTCAGAGGCAGCGTCAACGCCTTTTACATTTTTTTCAGCATGTAAAGCTGTTGGCTCAATCATATATCCAATCCCTATCGCAACAACACTAACCGCTAATGATGTCTTTAAAGCTTTTTTACTTCTAGCAAAATAATTTTTATTTTTCATCCCTCTACTCCTTTTGTCATAATTTAATACATTACTAGACTCGGATGTACAAAGTGAACAGTTGATGTAGTGTTTATAATAATTCATTTCTGCTGTATTTTTAATAGAAAAACGCAAATTACTAACTATTACCACGTTGAGAAATTTATTCTAGGTGTCTAGCCTACTAGACACCTAGTGGTGATGTTATATCATTCTTACGTAAAAAAGCGAAAATCTTTAACCGAGATTTTCGCTTTTTCTTTCTATTTATTTTAAAGCTAACAAAGCTGGTAAAATATCTTTTGGTACAACTCTTCTAAATAACCATTTCCATTTTGGTCCAACAACTACCATTAAAGCCAACAAAGGAATAATAAGATTTATAAATGGACGAAGAAAATCTGGGATGAATGCGACGTGTGAAAATATTAAAAAACTAACAATTAGAGCAACTACTAAAAAAATACCTTGAGGCAAACGAATTAAAGACGGCTCTTCATCATAATAAGGGAAATCATCATTTGGTCTCTCAAATCGAAAAAAATCTTTACTGCCCATCCCCCCACCTGCTTTCTTTATTCATTTGTAACCTATCTCTATAATTAAGTATGAATAATCCAGGAATAAATTACCATATTTTCATGTAGCAAAACCAGATGAGAAAACCATCTTATTAAATTTAGAATGTTGTAGTATAAAGAGTTACCCCAATATAAATAGCCGTTCCCCACATAATCAACGCTGAAACTTTATTTAAGATTGTTAGAAACCTTCCTGATTTGTCGAGCTTTCCTGTCATCCTCCCAGCTACTCCTAATCCAAAAAACCAAAGCCATGATGTAATAATACATGCGGCGGCAAAGCCAAGTTTATTCATCCCATCATATTGTAAAGAACTCGTTCCAATCACCCCAATTGTATCTAAAATTGCATGAGGGTTTAGTAGTGAAACAGACATCGCAAACATAATTTGCTTCTTTGGTGTCAACAATACTTGTTCTCCCTCTCCCATGGAACTTGGTTTGCTTCGCCATGTAACAAATCCCATATACACTAAGAAAATAATCCCTACAATAAAGAGGACCATTTTTGCCCAATATGATCCAAGAACAACAACTGAAATTCCTAATATAGCTAGCGAAATTAACAAAGTGTCACAAAGAGCTGCTGTAATAATAACAGGAAGCGCTCTTATAAACTTAGGCTGCGTTGCCCCTTGATTGAATACGAAAACATTTTGTACGCCAAGTGGTAAAATTAATCCAAATGCTAAAATTAAACCATGAAATATTGCTTGTAACATGTATCTCCCTCCTACTTGCTTACTAGCTATATTGTATAAAGAGTTAAGACATGTGTCTTCAACCAATTGGATGGACTTCTACCCAACCAATGTTTATAATTATTAGAAAAATACAGGAGGAAAGACTACTATTGAGAGAAGAAAACTGGACACCTATTAAATCTTCCCCTATTCCACTACATCACCAAATTTATGAATATATGAAACAAAAAATTATGAACGGTGAGTGGACAGTTGGAACAAAAATTCCAACGCAACGTGCATTAGCTAAAATGTTTGAAGTGAACCGCAGTACAATTGTTTATGCTTTAGATGAGTTAACTGCTGATGGACTCATTAAAGCAACGGTAGGAAAAGGTACTATTGTCATCAATAATACATGGAACTTACTTGCTTCTACTCCACCACCAGATTGGAACAGCTATGTAAAGTCTGGTTCTTATCACCCTAACATACAAACCATTCAAGATATCAATAAAGCGGAAACAAATCAAAATATTATTCGGCTTGGTACCGGAGAACTTTCACCACATTTATTACCTACAGAAAAAATGAAACATATTTTCCAAGCCCATTCTTCAGCCATATTCTCTTTAGGTTATTCAGAACCAAAAGGAAGTATCCATTTAAGGCAGGCGATAAGTCATTATGTAAAAAAGAAAGGGATTGAAGCTTCACCGTCTTCAATACTAATCGTTTCAGGTGGCCTTCAAGCATTGCAATTAATTTCTCTCGGATTATTACATCGTGGCTCTACTATTTTTCTTGAACAACCATCTTATTTACATTCCGTTCATGTATTTCAATCTGCTGGCATGCATTTGTTTGGAGTTCCTTTAGATAATGAAGGAATAGTGACAAAGAATATTAGTCGGTTAAAAAAGCTACATAACGGAGCATTACTTTATACGATACCGTCGTTTCATAACCCAACTGGGACTCTCATGTCTCACAATAGAAGAACAGAATTACTGGGCATTTGTAAAAAAGAAAAATTACCGATTATTGAAGATGATGTGTACAGTGATTTATGGTTTGAAAATCCACCACCAAATACATTAAAATCGTTTGATAACCAAGGACTTGTGCTACATATCGGTAGCATGTCGAAAACGCTTGGACCTGGTTTACGAATCGGCTGGGTCATTGGTCCTGAACCCGTTATTGACCGGTTGGCAGACATAAAAATGCAAACTGATTATGGATCAAGTTCCATCTCTCAATTCGCTGTTACAGAGTGGCTATGTAGCGGGGATTATGAAATGCACATTCAAAAAACAAGAAACGAATTACGATTACGAAGAGACTTTACTCTCAATATACTAAACAAATACTTTAAAGATATTGCAACGTGGAATACACCAGAAGGAGGATTTTACATTTGGCTTTCTCTTCATAAACAAATTTCAAATCGAACATTATTTAAAAAAGCGTTGAATAGTGGCATTTTATTAAACCCAGGTCATATATACGACCGCACTGATGGACATCACCTTCGCTTATCTTACTCATACGCATCACTTTACGAGTTAGAGGAAGGATTAATAAAGCTAGCAACACTTATCAAAACATTATCTTAATTTCTTTTGAAATTTGCTGTGTCCATCTGTTTCTCCTAAGTACTCAAAACCATTATTTTTATAAAAATTATTAAGTTTCTTATTATTTGCAACGCAATCTAATTTTAAGTATTTTTTATCACGAACATTTTGTTGAATCCAAACTAGTATACTTTCACCGATACCTTGTTTCATATGTGTAGGAATTACCGCAAATCTATGCAGGTATAGTGAATCTAAATCAACCTCTTTACCAAAAATATGTTCATCCCATTCACTTTGCACAGAACTTAGTGTAAATGTAGCGATTAACTTATTACTATCTAACAGAATATAAGTTTTTTCATCTAAGATGGCTTGCTTGATTTCTTCATCATCACCACCTCTTAAAAGGTATTGCCATTGATTAATCTCGTTATTTTTCATCCACTGTGCAATGCCTTTTAACATATCTATAATTAAATGGCTGTCTTCTTCTTTTGCGAGTTTAAATTGAAATTTGTCTAGTGTAATAAAGTTCATATTTGTTTCCTCTCCTTCTCTTGTTTATAGAACTTTCTTGGTACACTTATAAAATTCCTCCTATTACTCCTTGTTTGACTAATCAACAATTTACTTGAATAAATACATCATTTTCACTACCTAATTACATAGAAACACTTTAAAATAAAAAGTAATAAATTATATGAATAGGAGTTCTATCTCAAATGATTACACCTATCTTTCGAATTTTTGATATTGAAAAAGCCAATTCCTTTTATTTGCATTATTTAGGATTTAAACTGGATTGGAAACATCAGTATGCCGAAAATATGCCTTTTTATTTTCAAGTCTCTTTACGTAATGCGGTTATACACCTTTCTGAACATCACGGTGATTCATCTCCAGGTAGTGCAATTCGAATTAAAATAAACGACTTGAAAAGCTATTACTCTTCACTATCAAAAAAAGAATATTCGTATGCTAAACCTGCTTTAGAAAAGACACCTTGGGATACAATTGAATTAACAGTTATTGATCCTTTCTCTAATAGAATTACATTTTATGAGGAAATAACCCAACAAACGAGTACTAAAGTTGAATAAACGAAATACAGTTACTTTCTAAATTTCTGTACATAAAACAAAAAATCACTATTTCCTCAAAAATGAAGGAATAGTGATTTTTTTGTTTTGTATTTGATTTCTCATTTACAGAAACTTTGTTATCTCAATCCGAAATTAAGTTAGCAACTTTCTTATACCTTTGAGATAAAGTGTGCCCCTACAGAGGGAAGCATTCTTTTCTATCCTAACTCTTTTATTACATACATAAAATTCTCCATGCTTAATCACCGCCACCTCCATCACTATCACAACTAGAAGATTCACTAGCAGTGTTACACCCTGAACTATCTCCTCCCCATGAATAATAACGAGGAGAATATACACTTACTCCAGAACCTTTATTTCTTTTCTTCTTCCTTTTCTTTTTCTAGCTTTATTTTTCCCTCTTCTTATCACTTTCTTTTTTTCGTGCCTAGTCCCGTCGCAACTATAAACAAATATCCCATCATACCAACAAACAATAAAAGTACAAAAACATCTATTAACATAATTTCACCTTTAATATCTGATACAACTTTTGTAATCCATTCTATTTATTCTCGCTGTAATGTCTTTGATTTTGTAGTCACAAACAGCACCATTTCCGTATAAAAAGATTGTACGTAACCCTCTTCTACTTCAACCTTAAAAAACTCTTTCGTTTCTTCTGAAGCGGATAGCATATAATGTACAAGTTCGGTACGATCTTGCTCTGAGACATTCATCATGTCACACCACCATTTAAAATTGAACTGTTTATCAAATGTGAAGCATGATTGTAATTGCAACCCTTGTTTCTCCATGAAAGATAGCCATTCTGTTTTCTTTAATGCTCGATTGTGACTTGGATCACGCTTTTTTTCAACAAAATTGTAAAACGTATCATATTCATCCCATTCAGGTGAAACATTATCAATTAATATAAATAATCCGTTTTCATTTAGTACACGATGTACTTCTTCAATAAATTTTGGAACATTTGTAAAATGGTGCGCAGCAATTCGGCATACTACTGTATCAAATGAATCATCACCAAACGGTAAATTTTCAGCATCACCTTTTGTAAAAGATACGTTTGTATGACCATTTGATTCAATAAATTGTTTCGCTCCTTGTAGCATTTCCTCTGTTAAATCAAGGGCAACTACACTTTGAAACTGTGGTGCCAATAAATTTGCGACATGACCGCCTCCTGTCGCTATATCTAATAAACGTTTATTTTCTCGCCCTTCCATACAAGCTAAAAGTGTTGGTAAATCTTTTCCTTTTGCATGTATACTGCTTGTGACGTATTTTGCTGCATTTTTTCCAAATTGATTAACAACTAGTTCTTTATTGTTCATATCAGACCTCTCCTCTATTCTCTTTTCTTTTCATTACTTATAGAATGAGAGAGAAAATCCCTTTATTTTTAATAAACAATTTTACAAAGCTTCCTGCCAAGCTCGGTAAAAGGCCGCAATGGATTCATATCTATTTTCCCGATCTTGTTCTACTGCTTTTTGAGCTACTTCATATAATCTCTTACTGCCTTCCCAGTCTACTATTGAACAGTCTTTTCCCTGGCCCAATAAATAAAGAGCAATTGCCCCCATTGTAAACACATTCGTTCTTTCATCAATTGTTGCACCTAATTGAAATTCTTCTGGTGACATAAACTTTGATGACCCCCAAAGCCTTCCCATCATATTTGTATAAGGCCGCTTTTCATATAAATCAATGTCACAAATTTTTGTTGTATCACTTTTAAAGTCATACAAAATACTGCCATCATAAAAATCAATGGCAACAAGCCCTTTTCTCTCTATATGACAATGAAAAAGAAAGACTGAATCTAATGCTGCTAATCGCTTTGTAACAGATAACCTCTTGAATCGATAAAATGGTGAATTGGGATTTGTATATTTTTCTGTTCGTGAAAATGCCCAAGGAGAGTGAAGGCATTCTCCGTCAAACCAATCAAATACGACAGCATAACCATTTGCTGTTTCAAAATGGTCAACAATCTTAATTAATTTTTCATGAGCTAGTTCGTAATATACATCTACTGCTTCTTTTAGTTTAAAAATAGCAGCAGCCTCATCTCCTTCGTAACCCATTGGTTTTGCTCCAGCATATTTTACAAATCGCTTTTCTCCATGTATCTCAACACCAAAACTAATGTTTCCAGAATGTTGTTGATCAAATACTGTAAATACCGTTCCTAATTTTTGGAGCCAACTAAAATCATGAACTTCCTTAACTTGAAATGACACGTTATGTAGCGTAATTGTATGCATATATTTCCTCCGTAACATAGTGAAATGAACTTAACTCATATTCTACAAATATTGAAAAATTCCTTTTATTAATTTGATTTTTATGGAGAAAAAATCTTTCTATATTTTCGTTCAAATTATTTGAAACTCCTGATCGAAAGGCGTAATATAGATTCAGACTCAAAAACTCTTTACGTAAGGAGGAAATTTATACAGCTTTCATTTTAATAGAAGACGGAGAGGATATTTGTATGTGGAGCAATAAAAATGTATGGGTCGTTCTTGCTGGCGAATTTATCGCTGGTCTCGGTTTATGGCTTGGTATTCTTGGCAATCTTGAATTTTTACAACGCCATGTTCCATCTGATTTTATGAAATCATTAATTTTATTTACTGGCTTATTAGCAGGTGTTTTTGTTGGTCCAATGGCAGGTCGATTTATTGATCAATATTCGAAAAAGAAAATCTTACTGTATTCAGGATTTGGGCGTGTTGTTAGCGTCATTTTCATGTTTTTAGCAATTCAATATGACAGTATTTTTTACATGATTCTTTTTATGGTTGCAATTCAAATTTCCGCAGCCTTTTACTTTCCAGCATTACAATCAGTTATTCCCCTTATCGTTCCTGAAAATCACTTACTTCAAATGAACGGAATTCATATGAACATTTCAACAATCTCTCGTATTGTTGGTACTTCATTAGGCGGGGTTCTTCTCGTTGTCATGAGTTTGGAATATATGTATGCTTTTTCAATGTTAGCATACGCATTGCTTTTCCTTTCTACATTTTTACTAAACTTTGAAGATACAAAACAAGAAATGACAGATAAGCAAAAACCTCAAAATACAAGTTTCATGGAAGTATTCCGCATTTTAAAGGAAGTACCAATCGCATTTCGCGCGTTAATTTTAAGTATTATTCCACTCTTATTTATCGGTGGCTTTAACTTAATGGTTATTAACATTAGTGAAATGCAACACGATCCAACAATTAAAGGATTTATTTATACAATTGAGGGTGTAGCGTTTATGCTCGGTGCATTTGTAATTAAACGTCTGTCCGATTATATTTCACCTTATAAACTATTGTATATTTTCTCATTCTTAATTGCCTTTTCTCATTTATCACTATTTTTCAGTGATATAAAATGGATGGCACTTGTTTCATTCGGATTTTTCGGTTTTAGTGTTGGTGGCTTTTTTCCGGTTATGGCAACTATCTTTCAAACTAAGATTGAGAAAAGTTATCATGGACGTATTTTCTCATTCCGTAACATGTTTGACCGCGTTATGTTCCAAGTTGTCTTATTAGGAACTGGTTTCTTCCTTGATACAATCGGATTACAATACATGGTATTAATTTTCGGTGTGATTTCGTTACTAATTATTTTTATTTCATCAATCCAACATGATCAGCCGAATAAAGCAACATCACAAACATCAAATATGTAGACTATAAAGTCCTACACAACAAAAAGTACATCACTAATTTTAGTGATGTACTTTTTTGCTTAATAAAGTGAAACTTCACTCAGTGGGGGTTTTCTTTATCCCCCACTGAGTGTCAACCCGACCAATCGGGCTTTTACGGGCTGTTAATCTTCCACTTAAACTTCTTCGCTTTTTCTTAAGTTTTGAGGTAGGAGTCTTACAGCCCGTTAATGCGGGATAAAATTATATTTAGATGATATCTTTTTCAATCATTGTTTCTGCAATTTGTACTGAATTCCAAGCGGCTCCTTTTAACAAGTTATCAGATACAATCCAAAGATGAAATCCTTTTGGTTCGTCGAGATCTTTTCGTATTCTACCAACAAAGGTATCTTTTTTTCCTTCTGCATATAAAGGCATAGGATAAAGCTGACTATTTGGATCATCTTGAAGTGTAACACCTGGTGCTGAACATAAAACTTTTCTTATTTCATTTACAGTTGTATCTTTTTCTAACTCAATATAGACAGATTCAGAATGACCAGATACTACTGGAACTCTAACGCAAGTTGCTGCCATTTTTAAAGAAGGGTAGTCCATAATCTTTTTCGTTTCTTGAATCATTTTTACTTCTTCAAAAGTGTAATCATTATCTGTAAATACATCAACTTGTGGTAATACATTGAACGCAATTGGATAATGCTTTTTATCTTTTTTGGCCGGTAATATAAATGGCTCTACTTCATTTCCTACAAGCATTTCCTCTGTCTGTCCTTTCAATTCATGGATTGCATGAATTCCTGATCCTGATACAGCTTGGTATGTCGATACAATAATTCGCTTTAAACCAAAAGCTTCCCGAATTGGTTGAAGCGCTGTGACCATTTGTAAAGCAGAACAATTCGGAACAGAAATAATCCCTTTATGATTGTATAAAGCATGTGCATTTACTTCTGGAACAACAAGAGGAACATCAGGTGACATCCGGTATTCACTTGTATTATCAATTACAATAGCGCCACTAGCAACTGCATAATGTGCGAGCTGCTTTGACACTTCTCCCCCAGCACTAAAAAAAGCAATATCTATACCTTCAAAGCTTGTTTGCTTTGCTTCTTGCATCACTATTTCTTGATCTCTAAATATAACTTTTTTACCTGCAGATCGTTTTGACGAAAGAAGGGTGATTTTTTTTATATAAAATTTTGTTTCTTGCTCCAATAATTCAATAATTTTCTGTCCCACTGCACCTGTCGCTCCTACAATAGCTATATGATAGCCTCTTATACTCATATACTTCTCCTCCATGTTTTAAAATTCCTGACTCAGATTCCAAAAGGAATAAAATGTTAGATTTCTTAATTTTATTTTAAAGGAGAAGTTATTATTTGAAAAATTGAAAAATATGATATAATCGTTCGCGAATCATGATACTAAAAAAGAGGGATATATATGGAAATGAGACATATTAAAACATTTTGTGCTGTTGTGAAATATGGTGGTTTTTCCAAAGCTGCTGATGCATTAGGTTATGCCCAGTCAACAGTAACAACTCATATTAAGAATTTAGAAAATGATTTACACACTCCCCTTTTTGATAGATTGGGGCGCAAAGTACTTCTTACAAAAGCAGGGCACCACTTTTACCCATATGCTCGAGAATTGTTAGCTATATATGAAAAAGCAAAAGAAATACCACAAAACGGTAATGATTTAACAGGAACACTTACGATTACTTCTAACGAATCTTTAGCTGTTTATCGATTGCCTCGCATACTGCAAACATATAAACAAAAAAACCCGAAAGTAAACATTATTCTTGAGACAGTTAAAAATGAACAAGCATTTAGAAAATTGCAAGATGGTGACACAGATATTGTTTTTTTGATTGGTGAGTCAAGAGAGTTTGATGAATTTGTAACAACTACATTATTCCAGGAAACATTCGGCTGGATTTTACCCGCAGATATTGTGCTACCTGAAAATCCTTCTAGCTTACTACGAAACTATCAATTTATTTATACAGAACCAACATGTGGGTATCGACCAATGGTAGAGCGTTATTTACGCATGAACGGAGGAATTCCTAAAAGAACTTTTGAAAGTTCAAGCATCGAAGTTATCAAACAGTCAGTTATGTGTGGATTAGGTATTGCTATTCTCCCTTATATTGTAGTAAAGGAAAATGTCGAGAAAAAACAATTATTATTTAAAAAAATTGAAACAACACTATCTATAAAAAGCCACGCTATTTACCATAAGTCGAGATGGATTTCTCCTGTTTTACAATCTTTCTTAGATTTATTAGAGGAACAAAATATTTTGTAAATCAAATTTTCAAGATAGATAAGGCAATAACATTTTCTTTATCTAGGGGTACCATGGTATGCCCATCAAGTTAACAACATAAATAACTAGATACGAAATGATCCTTGTTTCAAGACTAGCGAGTAATGGAAAAGAAGGCATGGCAAAGAAGACTATAGGATGGTATTGTGTATAATCTAACTGGAAAGGAAGAGAACGCTTAATGAATATTACACCACAAGAAGAATCCATGATTAAGGCTTTCCGTGAGACTGACTTACCCCCTCTATTTGTGCTCATACGAGTCAAAAATGATATTGCAAACTTGAGTTCAATAAGTATAAGTCACCTTCATCAACCTTTGATTTCAAAAAATATCGTTATAGGGCGCGATTGCGGCACAAAGTGCAGTCTCTTTTTCACTAGGCAGTTCCGAATTGTTCTATAAATGATTGGGTGTAAATAACTAAGAAACCCAGTTAATCTTCTGTGAAGATAGCTGGGTTTTTAAAATTGGATGTGCAAAGGTACCCCTATCTACTTTTCATACAGTTAGCTACAATATAAGCTCACCGAAGTCACCCGTTTTAATATTTCCACTATTTGCTTCATCCGTATCGATATGCATATCTAGCGCGTACGTATCTTTCACCCGAATTAATACTTGATGAAACGTTAACGCTCTTTCCCCATTTATTTTCACATTGACATATTGCTTGTCTTGTACACCAAAATATTTTGCATCTTCTGTTGTCATATGAATATGACGCTCAGCTATGATTACGCCTTGTTCAATTTGAAGCGTACCATTAGGACCGATAATTGTAATACCTGGTGTCCCTTCAATATTCCCTGATGAACGAATTGGTACATTAATTCCAAGTTTACGTGCATCTGTTTTGGAAATTTCGACTTGTGTAAATTTACGTACCGGTCCTAAAATCCGTACCTTCGTAATTTCTCCCTTTTCGGTTTTGATTGTAACTGTTTCTTCAGCTGCAAACTCCCCCGGTTGTGTAAGTTCTTTTATCGCAGTCAGTTCATGTCCTTGACCAAACAGCTTTTCTAATACTTCTTGCGTAACATGTATATGTCTGTTTGAAACACCAATCGGAATTTGTTTCATTGCACTCGCTCCTTTTATTTATATACATCATGTAGTATTGCCTGATTACATGTGATAATAAGATTTTATTTTTTAATTTTATTAAATTAATACGGTAAGTGAAATTTATTACTTACGCTAAGAACGATTTACACTAAAAAAGATAGAGCATATTTGATTCGCTCTATCTTTTTTCTCTATTCTTTAGAAGTCCATACATCATTCGATAACTGTTCTGTCACATCTTTTGGAACTTTAAAATTGAAAGTTAGCTTTTTCGATTTCAATTGGATGTAAGGACTATTCTTATATGTAATAATGGTACCAACATGTTTCAACTCTCTCTTATCCGCCTTAGATTCTCCAAGCTTAATTGTATCTTCTTGATATAGTTTATACGTATACTCTTCTACCGCATCTGAAGGAATTGTTGCTGTATCCCACTTATCAATCTGAAGTGTTTCAGTAAATTCTTTCATATCCTTTTTAGTCTCCATTACATGTAAAATCTGTTCTGGATTTTCTACTGACGATACTTCTATCTTTTGAACTTTTTCAGTGTCAAATTCTGCTTTCACTTCTTTTTTCTCTGCATTACATCCGATTAAAAAAATAGACATACTAAAAATAAATAGAAAGATCATACAAACTTTTTTCATAACCGTTTTCCCCTTCCTCTTTTTTGTAAATTTACCATTACAAGTAAATTTTAACATTTTAAAATTATTTCGCCTACAAACTTAGAACTTAAATATGTATCCGTCTTAAGTCTTATTTGATACACACTATCAAACAACTCCCTCTTGTTTCAAACCTATACTCATTTTGCAGGAAAATAAAAAAATAAATAGAACATATAAGGTGGTAAAACAACAAGCTTCGCACCATTCACATAAACTCTTTTATTTTTTATACCTCACATATTTATTGCACATACATATAAGATATGATATCATTAAATAGAACAAATGTTCGTTTTACTAAAAATCAAAAAGAGGTGCTTATATGATCTTAAGTATCAATCCTTATTTAGTCTTAAATGGCAATGGGCAAGAGGCTGTTACATTTTATGAAAAGTCATTGGATGCAAAAGTAGAAGTACGCCAAACATTTGGAGAAGTGCCTGAAAACCCAGAACATCCTATTCCAGCTGAAGCAAAAGATCGTATATTACATGCACATTTAAAAGTAGGTAATACTGACTTGATGATTTCGGATATATTCCCAGGTCAGCCATTTGAAACAGGATCACAAGTAACAATTGCGATTCGAATTAGCGATGCAGAAAAAGCAAAAGAAGTCTTTGAAAAGTTACAGGACGGTGGCGAAGTCATTATGCCACTACAAGAAACATTTTGGAGTCCAGCTTACGGAAATGTAAAAGATAAGTTTGGTATAGAGTGGCAAGTTTCTACATTACCTGCTGAGAATAAGTAATAATAAAATGGGCCGTACCCTTTATACAATGGAATACGGCCCGTTTTTCTTTGTTATTCTACATTTTTGGTGAAATCATTTCTTCTCACATAAACCAAAACACCACAAAAGATTGATACGATAGCTGCTATAACAAAAACAGTACGTATCCCAAATTCTTCAGCGATTGCTCCTAATAATACAGATGAAATACCAAACATACTTGTTATAATCATATCCCTAGCAGAAAAGACTTTAGCTAAATATTTATTAGACGTAGCAGTTTGGATAATAGTAGTTTGACTAATTTCTTTCACTTCTGTTGCGAATCCAAGCAGCACTGATAAAAACAATGCTAGTAAACTATTATAAGGAAAAGCAAACCAAAAAGTAAAAATCCCTACGAATATAGAACCACCTATTATACTCAGATGCAATTTCGATTTTAATTTCCCTTCATTTTTCATAACAAAAATGCCACCTAAAACAAGCCCTGCAAAAAAAGTTGAGTTAATATACCCCCACCATGCTTCTCCTTCATAAAGAATTTCTTCAACATACACATACAAAATAGCCGCAATCCAAACACCACTAGCAATAGAATCAAAGAAATCCATAATTGTAATCGTTTTTAAAGATGGGGTTTTCCAAATAACAAGCCACCCTTCTTTCATTGAATTCCATTTCGATGGATGAGTTGTTTTCGCTGTCTTTTCTTCTTTTTGATCCCTTATGAAAATCGTTAGTATAGTTGAAATGATAAAGGTGATAATCGTTACAAAAATAACCCTTTCTCCGCTAAAGGCTGCAACAAGTATTGCCGCTAGCGGCCAACCTCCGAACTGAATGAGTTGATCAACAATTGAAACAAAACTATTCGCCTTCATTAATTCATTTTCTGTAACTAATCTAGGAAGCATCGCATTGCGCGCCGGAGTAGCCCAGCCATCTAAAAAAGAAATACAACTGATAATTAAAAATAGGATCTGCATGTTTAGTGTTTGAAAAGGAAACATACTAATTGCTAAAAGGAACAGTAATATTGTTTTACTAAACTGTGAAACCATTAAAATTCGTTTTAACGACATTCTATCTATTAATAAAGGTGCTACTAGACCACCCAAAAAACGAGAAAATGTAATGAAAAATGGTACTAAAGATGTAATAAATACGGAACTAGTCATTCCATATAATATACTGATAATCCCAACAATATAAAATACATCCCCAATATTCGCAAATGCTTGGCTTAACCATAAAAAGTGAAACGATCTTGTCTTTATCATTTGTAACTTCTCCTTTATGAATCATAAAATACAAATAAATTGGAGAAGTATCACATTGGCCTCTTCCTTTCTTATTTTAGATATACTATTTTCTATAACGACTTTACAGCCATCTTCGACATTACTTCATTCGATAAAGTGAAACTTCACTCAGTGGGGGGTTCTTCATCCCCCACTGAGTGTTAGTTGAACCAATCGGGCTTTTACGGGCTGTTAATCTCCACCTAAACTTCTTCGCTTTTTCTCAAGTTTTGAGGTGGGAGTCTTACAGCCCGTTAATGCGGGATAAAATAAATTCATCTGCTTTTACATGTGCAAAACTCCTTACATGTTCTTCTTTTATCACTTCAATAATGGTTTTTACATTTGGAGCGTATTGCTCGATCGATGCCGCTAATATCATCGTTTTACCATCTACTAATAATGGACTATCAATCTTATCATCTGCGAATATAATAACGGAATGTGCCTCTTTTATATTTGCCATATCTATCGTTGTTTTCATTGCTGCATTACCGGCAATGTAATGTACTCGATCATGCACAAGCGGTTCCTGTGATAACTCGTCAATAATAACGAGACTTCACAATCTTTTGTAGTTAAAATTTCTTTTAACGTATACTCTGATTTTTTTGACCAGCCAACAATGACAATATGATTCCGACCTTTATATTTCCCTTCCCCTTTCAAGCGTCTATAATGACCAAAGGAGTCAACAACTTTACCAATAACAACCCCTAAAATACCGATTCCAACTATGTATAAAAATATAGCAAATATCCTTCCTTCAATCGTGACCGGATAAAAGTCACCATATCCAACCGTTGTCATTGTCGTCATGCCCCACCAAAAAGCATCAAAAAACTCGGGAATGTTTCCGGTTCTAGCTGCCGAATAACAAACGAACTTGCTATGATAACAAACGACGTCATTATAAATAAAAATATATTGTTTAACTTACCTATCTTATTCAATAACATGCGAAAAATAAGCAACAATAAGCCCCCTATAGACAATTTCTTCCCTAGTGCTTTTTCTCATATCTTCTTGTTTATTCTCTTATGATTATAGAAATTCCTGTTTAACAACACTATTTAACTACCGACCTTTATGCATTTGACATACATAGTAAAATCATATACAATATTTTTGATTGATTAATCAATCAAAAATATTTACAAAGAAAGGTAAATATAGAATGCAACAACTACACATAAAACCTATCTCTAATCATGAACGATCGCTGGCTCCTGATTTAGCTCGTGGCTTTATGCTTTTAATTATTGCCATCGCTCATGCTCCATTATGGCTAAGTGTTACGAACACAAATTTACTCAGTCGTCCTGAAGGCGGTAGTACCGTTGGCGAAATCATTAATTTTTTCTGCATTTTATTTGTTGATAATCGTGGAATGCCGTTGTTTGCAGCTCTATTTGGCTACGGAATGACCATGATGGTAAAGCGTCAACTCAGCGCTGGTATGTTAGAAACAGAATCTAAAAGGTTATTAAAGCGTCGTTCGCTATTTCTTCTATTATTTGGGCTCGTACACACTGTTATCATTGGCGGTATCGATATTCTTGCTTTCTACGGAACAGCTGGACTACTTATTGGCTGGTTACTATTCCGAGGAGACCAAACACTTAGACGAGGCATCCTATTAGTTAGCCTGTTTTCTATTATCTTCATCCTGTTCGTATGGACTGGAATTTCAATAGACATGAACGGATATGGAGTAAGTGCTGGTTTCTCTGATACAAGCTCATATGGAGAAGCAGCTTTAACTAAACTTATTGGATTTCCTTTCATGATTTTGGCTCAACTTTTCATGTACCCTATGCTACTTCCTGTTTTAATTGGAATGTGGGCAGCCCGAAATGACTTGTTAAACGGAAAGAAACATCGTAAGCTTCTCATTCTTATCGCAATAACAGGAATCGCTATTTCTATTATCGGTGCTCTTCCATTTGCTATGATTAGCACAAAACTATGGATTCCTTCTCCAGCAACAATTGGATTGATGACCTCTCTCCAAATCTTAACTGGGCTTGCTGGTGGATTTGGATACGCAGTATTATTTGGACTAATTGGTTCCTTTGTAAATCGTACAGGGTTTGTTACTTATTCATTAGCAGCATTAGGTAAACGATCATTAACTTTCTACTTATTTAACGAGGCAATGCTTGTTATTATTATGTCGCCCGTAGCGTTCGGCCTAGGGCATGTTTTACACACTACTGGAGCGTTTGTTACCGCCGTACTCATTTGGTTTACTAGCCTCTTCTTAGCTACAATACTAGAGCGTAAAGGATTACGTGGACCTGCTGATGCTTTCATGCGCCGACTTGTTTATAAAAATTAAATATAGTTGTAAAAGCGACTAATATGTTTCCTAACTATTAATCACTTCATGAAAAAATCTCAACTTTTATCCCGCATTAACGTGCTGTAATACTCCCACTTCAAAACTTGAGGAGTATTACAGCACGTAAAAGCCCGATTGGTTCAACTAATAATCAGTGGGGGATGGAGAAAACCCCCACTGATTAAAGTTTCACTTTATAAGCTGATATTTTTTCAATATCGAACTTATGCCCAACCTGTTTAAAAAAATATCATGTTAATCTTTTTGAGGTCACTTCGAGCATGGATCTAGCCTATTTAACATGGGAGGTTCAAATAGTAGAGTGGTAAGTCAATAATTCAGTAATATACTGGTTGCGGGTTCTTACAAGGCGGAAATCCATGTATATCTTGAATCATATTAAAATCGTATTGTTTTAAAGCGAATTGTGTTTGATACAAATATTCAATGACTAGAAGTTTATTATCAGAAATTCCGCACAAAACACCTGATGTTCCTTGACCATTTTGTAATGAAATTCCGATAGGTTGCCCAATTAAATGTCTAATTTTTTGTTGCCATGGCATAGTATCACTCCCTCAACTCCAACATATTACTTTTGAAAAGATGGGTGCATGTATTCCCGTAAATACAAATAAAAATATGTATGTCCCACAAAGGAAATAGTCATGATAATACCTTAATGGATAGTTTCTTTAATCATTTGAAAAATGAATCTTTCTATTCATAAAAGATAACAAAAGCATCAAACACAACTGGGAAAATTCAAGAAAATTAAACCACCTATCCCCCAAAGAAAATAGAGAACAAGTGGTTTAGGTATTTTAAAATGCGTCCCATTTTTAGGGGGCATTTCACTAAAATCATTATTGGTTTTACAGCGTCTTCTATGTTAAGCACTTACATTTTTATTATGGGGTATTTGCTGCTTATGAGAAACATAACTATGCGCAACCATTCCAATCATAATAATAAACATACCAGACCATGATACGAATGAAGGAATTGGAACAGCTAATAAAATAAGTTCTCCCATAACTGCAAAAAGAACTTCCATAGACTGCGTCGCTTCAACTGCAGCCAACTTTTGCATATCACCTTTTACTAGATCAGTTGCCTTAAAAAATAAAACAGTTGCAATAACGCCTGAACAAATAGCAACTAAAAGTGATTGTATCGTCTGCTCCTTGCTTGGTACCCCTGTTGTAAAAAGACCATATATGGAAAGTAACAGCCATAATGGTAAACTAGCTAATGTCATTCCAAGCACTCGTTGATACGCATCTAAACGTTCCCCACAAACTTCCATCATTTTACGATTGCCAAGTGGATATGCAAATGCGGCAATTACAATTGGAACAATTCCTAATAAAATATCTTTTATCGCTAATCCTTTTGCTTGTTCTATTTGCATAAGAATAATGCCAAACAAAATAATGAAAGACATCCCCATACCTTTTAATGGGATTTCTCCTCTTTTCCTTACAAGTCCATTTGATGTTTGAATCGTTTGGATAAATAGCGGAGCTAGTAAAGATCCTGCGATAATCGTAACTTGCCATGTCCCAGCAACAATCCAACCAGGTGCGTGTGCAGCTGCAAAACATAACGGGGCATAAAATAAACCAAATCCTACAAAGCTCCATAAAAACCACGCGCCCATGTTTTCTTTCATCACTTTCAATAAGGGGCGTAAATTCTTCCTTCCTAATACAATCAATAGAAGAAATGGGACCATGAAAATAAACCGCAATGAAGCGCTCCAAATCCAGCTCCCCCCAGACAACTCCATCGCTCGGTTCAAAATAAACGTAAACGCAAAAAAGAAAGCAGCACAAATCCCTAACAAAATAGGACGCAATTCCCTCACCTCAATCCGTCTGCTGAGTTAGTAGCTCTCCAAGACTTAACCAGTTTTGTTCCATAAGATGTGCTACCAGTTCGACATTTTTATGTTTACAAGCTTCTATCATTTCTTTATGTTGTTCTACTGACTTAAAGCCATTTCTAGATGTGAACTGAGCAATTTCAAGACGCTGAATTTTATGTATACTACGCTCTAACGCACGAATGATTTCAGGATTTCCTGCCGCGTCTAAAAATACATTATGAAATTGCTCATCAGCTTCAATTGCTCCTATACTATCTTTTTTTTCAAGCGACATAAATAAAGTTTTATTATGAAACTCCAACTCTTCAATGTGTGACTTTTTTAATAAAGGAACTGCTAACTTAGCTGCTAAAGCATGCAAAGCTGCCACAACAGTAAATGCGTGTTTCGCCTCCTCTAAATGTAATGGTGCAACGCGCGTCGCTGAACCTGGAATAGACTCAATAAGCCCTTCATCTTCAAGTCTTTTTAACGCCTCTCGAACCGGAGTACGACTTATCCCAAATTGCTCAGCTAATTCCTTATCACTCAAACGTTGCTCTGGTTTTAGTTCTAATGTAACAATTGCTTTTTTTAAAGTTGCATATACTTCATCTCGAAGTGACATACGTTTAATTGGCTTTATCATTTTATTTTTCATAAAACCAATATATCGCATATTGGTTTTATATTCAACTGAATTTTCTAAATAAAAACAACCTCTTTCTTATAAAAGAAAGAGGTTATAACATGAATACTTTTAGGTTCTACACCATGCACTCTCTATTCCAGTTTTAAAAGTCCAATTTCAAATTCTACAATCGATTCCTCATTTTCCCCAATACTCTCCACTACAATCTTTTCAATGTAAAGTTCTATCTTATTGCATAACAACGGGATATCTTGCACTGCTTTTGCTGCAAGTTTTTCATCTTCTTTTCTGCCTACTGTAACATGTGGTATGTATGGAATATCTTCATATAAAAAATCCGCTAATATGCCACTATACAATCGATCATGTAATTGTATAATTTTCTCTTTTCCTTCTCGAACAAGCAAGAATAGATATTCACCATGACTTGTTACAATTTGGTCTAGATTAATATAAAACGACTCAATACCTTGTATACTTTCAATAATATGACCCCTTAATATTCCGTTTGATACATCACTCTCAAACGGAAATACTAATGTACTATGTGGTGGAATAAGTCCAAATAATGGGTCATGCACTTCTCTAATTTTTTCAATTTCATCTACCACGGTACCATTTAGAAAAATTACAATTGTTCTTCTCATAGCATTTTCATCCTTATTTGTACTTTCTATATTAATTGAATGTTATATTTATCTATTAGGTCTTTAAAAGCAGGCCTTTCATTCCCATCTCGTCCAATAACATGTGTTGCAGTCACTAATGAGTTCAAAACGGCCTCTTCAGTAGCCTCACCAACCGCTCGAAATGCTACATCTATATCTTCTTCGTGAATCATCGGCATCGAAATACAATGTCCTGTTTTTTCATGAGGTATTTTTGTAGCTGTGGAAAATCCAATGACCACCTCACCACTACCAGTTGTAATGATGGATCCAGTACGTGATAAGCCTGTTACCGCTCTTTTTATAATTCGGTTTAGCTGCCTCTCTGATACAGGAAGATCTGTTGCAACAATTATAATGATAGAACCTTTATCTTTCTCCTCTTGAAGAAGTACATGTTTCAGTTCCTCTCCAACAGCTTTTCCATTCACTTTTAAGTCACTTAAAATGCCAAAGTTTGATAATACGAAAACACCCATCGTATACGTTCCATGTTCCATTTTCATTCGTCTAGAAGCTGTACCAACGCCACCTTTTAAGGAATAACATAGCATCCCCGTTCCTGCACCAGCGGTTCCTTCTTGAAACTCGGCCGCGGTATTGTTTAGGGATTGCATAACATGCTCTTTCGTTACAAATCTAGCGCGCACATCGTTTAATAGCATATCATTACATTCACATACAATTGGATTAACAGTTCCTGTCGTCCGTCCAATCTCTGGATTACGTTCTAACATGTATTCAATTAATGCATCTGCAGCTGTTCCAATACTTAGTGTATTTGTTAAAATGATGGGAGATTCTAATGTACCTAACTCATTGATTTGTATCGTCCCCATCGTCTTACCGAACCCGTTAATTACATGACTGGAAGCAATTAGCTTTTCTTTAAATACATTTCCTTGATGCGGGAGAATGGCTGTAACACCTGTTTGCATGTCCTTATCACTAAGAGTTAGGTGACCGACAGTAACTCCTTCAACATCTGTAATAGAGTTGTAATGACCCGTTTCTAAGTTCCCTATCTTCACACCATAATCTCTTATTCTTTTTTGATTAAACATAAATACCCCCATATATGATAAATAGGCCATATTACCAGTGAACTTGGCTCAATTTTTAAGGTGTAATATAAGCAAGCAATCCTGTCTATCACTTCTTCACTTGAGCAACAATCACTGCTTCAAATGGCATGTTTGCCCCTCCGCTTTTTTTATGTTGCAAAATGTGAAATCCAGCTTTCTACCTTTTTCTATTCTGTTATATCACCTATAATCTTCTCCACAGCTTCTACCACAACTGCTGGATTTTCCAGTTGAATAGAATGATTATTCTCCGTTTGAATATGCACGGATTTATTTGTTAACTGACAGAGCTTTTGTTGCTGTTCTTTCCACGCCTCATCTTTATTATTTGAACTAATCACTACGATTGGTAAATCTTCTTTCAGTTTTTGTGTGGCTTCTACCTGTCTTGCAGATTTTTCGCTATATAACATTTCTTTATAAGAAACTTCATATGCACTAGGTGTGTACCCTACGTACTTTACATAGTTTTGCACTTGCTTAGGTAAACTTCTGCCACCAACGGGCATTTTAAGTAACCTTGGCAATCCAATGAGAGAAGTCAAATTTGCAACTCGCATCATTTTTAAACTTTTTTCATATTGTCTTAAACGATTAGAATCCATTTTTTCTTTTATATACCTATCTTGATGAACAGCATCCACAAACACTAAACCAACTACATCTTCAGGATATTTACTAGCAAACAAACGAATATGTAATCCTGCAAATGAATGTCCAACTAAAATATATGGCGGTGCAATGTTGAGTTCCTGTAATGCTAATTTTAAGTCCTCTAGCGCTGATAAACTTGTAATTTCACCATCTTCAATATCACTCCATCCATAACCTTGTCGGTCAAATGATACTACTTTCGTCATCTTCGCTAATTGTGGCTGTACGAGACACCACGCTAAACAGTTCCCACTTAAACCCGCATCTAAAATAACAGTTGGATTTCCTTTATTTTCTCCAGAAACGATACAATGAAAATCACGATTTTTCACTTTTACAATTTTTCCTGGTTCCTTTACTTTGTTCTGTTTGTTTATCAACAAATTTGTAATCGTGCATGGGAATAATATAGTACTTAATGCTTTTTTATAAAATACATCCTTTTGACTACTCACGATGTCCCTCCTAATTCCTTTAAAATTCTTGCATTATAAAAATTCTACACGCTCTCCTAAATACCTACATTCATACCATTATTTTCATAAAAACTTCTAATTGTGATGTAGCTACTACCGAAATAATAGTACTCAATTCTTTCTAATTGACAAATGTACTACTCCCGCTATATGGTAGTTATCGTGCCAAAATATTTAGTCATGCTAACAAACAAAAAATATATGTACATCTTAAGAAAGAGAGGCTATTTTACATGTCAGCAGAGCAACGAAAAAAAATGATCATTTTAATGATCAATATGTTTATTGCAATCGGAAGCTTCGGCATTATTATTCCGATTTTACCATCATATTTAGAGTCTATTAATCAAGGAGGAACAGCTGCTGGTCTTATGATTGCTATTTTTGCAGGAGCACAGCTTGTTTTCTCACCTATTGCAGGAAAATGGACTGATCAGTACGGTCGTAAAAAGATGATTATATACGGGTTAACAGGATTAACTTTATCGATGTTCGTTTTTTACGCATTTGATTCAATTTGGTGGCTATATGCTTCACGTATTATTGGAGGAATTGGAGCAGCACTTCTTATTCCAGCAATTTTCGCTTATGTAGCAGACATTACAACACTTGATCAACGAGCGAAAGGAAACAGCTTCGTATCAGCAGCTATGTCACTTGGTATTGTTGTTGGGCCTGGAATTGGCGGATTTTTAGCTGATTTCGGATTAAAGATACCGTTTTTAGTTTCTGCAATTGTATCTCTTATTGCCGTAATCTTTTCGATTGTTGTACTTGAAGAAAGTGGAACGATTGAAAGTGCCGAAACAATGGGTGCAAAGCAAGAAGATGAATCACTTCTCAAAAAAATGGTTCAATCCGTTCAAAAGCCGTATTTCATTCCACTTATTATTACACTTGTCATGAGTTTTGGTTTAATGGCGTACGAGTCCGTCCTTGGACTTTTCGTAGATAACCAATTTGGTGCATCTCCGCAAGAAATTGCATTAATGATTACAGCAACTGGTATTATTAGTGTTATTGTGCAACTATTTATTGTCGGTCGCATTGTACAACACTTTGGAGAAGAGACTGTGTTAAACATCTTTATTGGAGTAGCTGCAATCGGATTCTTCTTATCGTTATTCGCTTCTAGCTACGTAGCATTCTTCGGAATCACAATGCTTATATTCCTTGCGACTTCTATACTTCGTCCTGTACTTAATACACTTATTTCTAAAATGGCTGGTACAGAGCAAGGATTTGCTATGGGAATGAATAATGCGTACATGAGCATCGGAAACGTATTAGGCCCGACACTTGCAGGTATGTTATACGATATTCAAATTGTTTATCCTTTCATTTTAGGTCTTATCCTTTTAGTTGTAACGTTATTCACTACGATTGTGTGGCAAAAACGTTCTCAAAAACAACTTTCACACTCAAAAGCAAAACAAGCATAAAAAGAAGGCTAGAACTTTATTCACATAAGTTCTAGCCTCTTTTTATTATATGTTACTGAATGCGAAGTACTCTACTACTACCATCTTTTCCGATGTGCACTTTTGCATACATCCCCTTACCTGTTACAAGTTCTAACGGAACTTTCCTCGTACCCCCAATTGTAATATATCCGTAGCTTGTATATCCTTTTATCCAAATCCCTTCTTCTTTTGGGTATTCGTTATACTTTATTTCTTCTGCATGGTACGTTCCATTCTCTTCTTTTAACTTTATATATACAACTGCCTTGTTTTCTTTACTTAATTCATGCGTTCGCATTGTTGTAAAAACCTCTTCTTCTAATTTATAAGAAATCCAAACGTCCCTCTTATAATCAGACTTTTCTATTGTATGGCCAAGTTCAAGTAACACGGTGTTTCCATTATCATAATTCCATTCTTCATATGCAACTGTACTAATTAAAATTCCAGCCGTGAGCATACCGATAAGCCAAACATGTTGTTTCTTCATCCTCTTAGCATAAGTGATAACATACTGTTCATTTTGCCTTGTTTGTAACAGTAAAATTCCCGCGATAAGTAAAAGCCATGACAATTCATAATTTCCGATATACTCGGACTGATACATCATTACGTTACTGAACACATAAATACCTATTCCTATCCGCTTTATCATCTCGTCTTTTATATACAACATAATAAAAACAAGCAACAGTGTATAACCACCGTGTAAACTTAAAATGAAAGTGGAACCTTCTGTTTGATAATGTGAAAGTAAATAGAAGAATAGATATATCATTCCAAAACTAAAGCTATATCGCAATAAAAACCTTTGTTTTTTCCAAGTTGCATAAAGAAAAAACAACAAGTGAATAAGAACAAGATAACCCATACCCTCTGTTTCATCTACATGTTTCATAAACTCAGCTATAAGAATCCCTTCTAACAGCCACCATAAGCTATGCTTCTCTATTTTATTTGTCGCAAATATCCAGTACGCAAAAATAATTAGTCCATATATAATACCCCATACATAATGATGATCAGAAAACAGCGTACTAATCCCGGCCATTACTCCAAATACAAATAAAAAGACTCGTAAAAACTTCGCTGTTAACCTTTTATAACCAAAGATTGCTAGTACACTTATCGAAGCACCGATAATCATAATAAGGTTTCGTTCCTGGAGCTCCTCCCACAAAATAAAATAGAGGCTGGCAAGAAATAATAAACTTCCAATTGCGCTAATCAATCCATATAATATATATTCGCCCAATTTATAGCGCTGCTCATTTCGTTCTTCTTTTTTCTCACGCCACACAAGAATTTGATTCAGCAGCAAAACAAATAGCGTAACTACTCCCATCAAAATATACGCAACACTCATTGTTAAATTGGCAAATAAGTTTGTCACATCAACTAATGCATAAAGTGACCAAACTGTTAATACTCCGCCTGCTGTCACCTTATATAAATTACGTTCCTCAATCGTTTTAAATACCATGACATATATAGCTGTTACAACGATGATACAAATCACTTGCACAAAAAATCTCGGTTCTCCATGTTCATATATGTGTGTAAGATACACCAACCAAAGCTCAAATAAACTAACGATGAAAAACAAATATCGTCCCCATATATTTGTCCCTAAACGATACCATAACAGTGCAGCAACAGTAATCATAATTGATTGCCATCCGCTAGAAACGGTAAACCATGTTGTTGTGTTTATGTTTAATAAAAATATAAGTAACGAGCTACCTCCAATTACGTACCATTCTGCCCGTTTCGTTACCACATATAAATATAGAGCTGGCAATAACCAACTAATTGAAAGCCATAGTTCTCCATTTCCTACACCGTAAATATTTTGAAGCATCCAACACGCCCATGCATAAGCGATATAGACAAGTACACGCATTCCTCTTATGAAAAAAGAATCTATATGTAGTGCATGTTTCACTGATCCATACCATACAATTCCAATTGCAGGAACACCTAATACAGCTAAACTTTGATACACCGTGCTCCATGAATAACGCATTGTCATTGTTAAAATAATATACGCACCTAGTAGAGAACATACTCCGAGTAATTTTAAAACATCATTTTTCCAATCTTTCATGTTTCTACCTCCCTCCATTCATTATACCGTATATAAGCTCCAATCTCTTTTCAATTAGGTAATTTAGTTAAATTTATGAATTTTTATATTTTTTTATGTTTTCCGGTTTACAAAACTTTCCCAATTGTATATACTTATTAACGTAAGAAAAATTTACCAAAGGAGGTCGAATGAAATGATGAGAATGAACATTTTGAATAACTCTGTTTTTGCTGCACAACTAAATATATATTCGACCACCGATATGGAGAATTGAAAACCGTTCAAATTTTACTTTAACTAACAATTCTGCCACAGGAGGTCGTATGCTTTCCTGTGGCTTTTTCATGCCTTGCCACAGGAGCACCGTGTCTTCCTGTGGCCTTTTTGTGCGGTTTTTCAGCTTCTCTGCCACTCTCACATTAAGAAAGGAGCAATTTATTTATGAAGTTTCACGTTTTCTTTCTGACGATCACTATTCAAAAGCAACACTTATCTATGAATGAATTACAACATGAACAACAAATTAAACAAATGCGAAACGAACTAAAAGAAAGACAAAGTTTTTATATCCACCATATGTAAAAATAAAAAGGAGCGATTACATTATGATGTTTCAAATATTTTCTTTTAAAATTACGATTCAAAAAGATAAGCTTTCTGAAACCGAAGCTTTGCACGATCAAAAAATTCAAACGATGATGGACGAAGTAAAAGAGCGACAAAGCTTTTACTCTAGCCATATGTAATACGAAAACAACCTAAAGGAGCGATTACATTATGATATTTCAAATTTTTTCTTTTAAGATTACGATTCAAAAAGATAAGCTTTCTGAAACCGAAGCTTTACACGATCAAAAAATTCAAACGATGATGGACGAAGTAAAAGAGCGACAAAGTTTTTACTCTAGCCATATGTAATACGAAAACAACCTAAAGGAGCGATTACATTATGATATTTCAAATTTTTTCTTTTAAAATTACGATTCAAAAAGATAAGCTTTCTGAAACCGAAGCTTTACACGATCAAAAAATTCAAACGATGATGGACGAAGTAAAAGAGCGACAAAGCTTTTACTCTAGCCATATGTAATACGAAAACAACCTAAAGGAGCGATTACATTATGATATTTCAAATTTTTTCTTTTAAAATTACGATTCAAAAAGATAAGCTTTCTGAAACCGAAGCTTTACACGATCAAAAAATTCAAACGATGATGGACGAAGTAAAAGAGCGACAAAGCTTTTACTCTAGCCATATGTAATACGAAAACAACCTAAAGGAGCGATTACATTATGATATTTCAAATTTTTTCTTTTAAAATTACGATTCAAAAAGATAAACTTTCTGAAACCGAAGCTTTACACGATCAAAAAATTCAAACGATGATGGATGAAGTAAAAGAGCGACAAAGCTTTTACTCTAGCCATATGTAATACGAAAACAACCTAAAGGAGCGATTACATTATGATATTTCAAATTTTTTCTTTTAAAATTACGATTCAAAAAGATAAACTTTCTAAAACAAACTTTGCACATAAAGAACATATTCAAAGCATGATAGATGAAGTAAAGGAAAAGCAAGCACCTTACTGTAACCATATGTAAATTCATCCTTTACAAAAGGAGGAATACACATGATTTTTCATATTTTCTTTTTAACGGTCACAATTGAAAGAAATACAAACCGTAAAACCGATAAACGATGTGAAGAGCAATATAACGAAGCTGTTAACAAAATGCGTGATTATAAAAGCTTATACTACAACTATATGTCTTAAAGTAACACAAACAATGAAAAGAGAGGATGATTAAGATGATGATGCAACATAAAGAAATGATTTCTGTCATAGGAGGCAACTCCACGTAGTAACTTAATAAGCATTTTAATTAGCGGGGACTTGTCCCCCGCTAATTGTGAAACGATTAATATGAGATAAATAATAATGAGGTGTTTTATTGATAACATTTGATATTGCTATTGAAACAGAGAGATTAATAATCCGGCCATTACGAGAACAAGATTATACTTCTTGGCTCAGCGGATTTAACAATCGCCTTCCCTCCCAATATAGACACGATCAAGGAAAAATAGATATGAGTGAATGTACAGAAGAATGGTTTGCACATTTAGTGAAAAAACATCAAACATTAGCATTAGACGATGCCGCTCATATTTTCGGCATATTTTCAAAAGAGGACAGCCGACATATCGGCATGATAGATTTTTCAACATTAATGCGCGATGACTTTCAATGGTGCAGAATAGGTTATACTATCCATAATCAATATTGGCGTAATGGATACGGAAAGGAAGCTGTAAAGGCCGCGATACATATTGCCTTTCATGACCTAAAATTTCATCGCATTGAAGCTCACATTAATACAGATAACGATGCATCTATTCATCTAGCAAAAAGCGTTGGTATGGAGTTTGAATGTGTACGAAAAGGATTTATTTTTGAGTTTGGTGAATGGACTGATCATCTTGTTTACTATATAAATAATGAAAAAATGACACTTTAAAAAGACTCGTCAATCGACGAGTCTTTTTAAAGTATGTACTAATAACTCTCTATATTCTATTGATAAATCAATCAATTTGAACTCTCCATTGTTTATAAGACCCATAAGATTATTCGCTTCTTTCCAAGCCAAATCATATAACTCCTTATCAATACTTCCATTTAACAGAGGCTCTTCTAACTCATTCGCATCTTGTTGAATGACCTCCCCTGTAGGTAACACAATGATATCTAAATAGAGATCATCCATCCAAGCGAAGCCACCCTCCTCCCTATTTTTAAAACAAATATCAATATACCACTGTACAACATTCCCCTTATTATCAAACATCGTTGTAACCGAATGGGGTTTTTCAGTAGGAAATTTCTGTAACCACATGTATCCGTCATCTACAATACACACATTCTTTTCACCATAATAAATAGTGGTTCTCTAACTTGAACAGCATGTAATAACGAAATATAACCTTTAAATTCTTTTGTATCGAGAAACATTTGTGCATATTCTTTCTCCAAAATCCGTTTCCACCCAGGACGGTTTCCGTACTTTCTTTTTAACATACATACCTCCCCACCACATGAAAATAAGCATAAAGAAAGGAGTGAACATTTCTATCGTTCACTCCTTTTCGTTACTTCTTACTAGTTCGTTTCATTTGAACTAATCTAACTATGTTTATAACAATTGTTTTTGTTACTGCATACGTTGGTACAGCTAAGATCATTCCGATAATTCCAGCAAAGTTTCCTACCCCAAGAATTAAAACGATAATTGTTAGTGGATGGATATTTAACTTCTCACTCATAATACGTGGTGAAAGAATATTACTTTCAAATTGCTGTACAATCGTTACAACAACCACAACCCACACAGCTTGCATTGGTGAAATAAATAAGGCAACAACAAATGCTGGTGCTGCTCCAATAAATGGACCTAAGTTCGGGATAATATTCGTAATCGCGGCGATAATACCAAAAACAAATGCATATGGCAAATCAATGATTACATAACCGATAAAGGTAAAAATTCCAATGAACAAGCAAACAAGTGCTTGCCCTTGAATGTAAGCAGACAATGTTTCATGTGTTTCTTTTAAAATGCGAAGCCCCTCTTCACGATACGATACTGGTAAAAACTTAACAGCTTGCCCTGGGAACTTATGACCGTCTTTAAACATGTAAAATAAAATAAATGGAACGGTAAAGACAACTAATGCAAGACTTGTAATAAAACTAACGATAGCTGTCGCACTTGATGTTAACGTATTTGGTAACTCTTTCAAATACCCTATCGCATTCTTTTCAATTGTCTCTAAAGAGACATAATCTTGCGTTGCAATCCATTCAAAAAATCCTTTTTTCTCTAGTTCTTCTATATATTCTCTTCCATCTTGAATATATATAGGCATATTTTTAGCTAAATCCATAAGCTGTTGAGAAATAAGTGGAACAACAATTCCAATTCCAATTGCTGTTAATGCAATAATTAATACATACAGTAGCAAAATTGCTAACATACGTGGTACTTTTCTGCTCTCCAAAAATACAAGTATTGGATTAAACATGAAGTATAAAAATAACGCAATTAAAATAGGTAAAAATAAAGTGGAAATAAAAATACCAATTGGTTGGAATAAAAATGATATTTTCGTACAAATGAAAATAATCAATACAACCATTAGCACTTCTAACGTCCAAAACTGAACTTTCGATTTCAAGAACATCCTCCTCTTGTGTACATACGATGAAATATCTACTTTTGCTAGTATCTATATGTATTGTATCAAATGATTGGAAATTTTCACATGTTATTTTTCACCTTCCTCATTCCAAAATCTTAATAAATGCAATACAATAAATTTATACAAAATCGCAGATAAAAGGTGATAACTATGAAGCAGTGCATAATATGCAGAAAAGAAACGAACCAACTAAATGAACAATACGTCATTCCAGAAATTTTATGCGGCTATTACTACATCAATACAGTATGTGAACCTTGCCACGAACAAGCAATGTTACAAATTGATCGCCCGTTAATTAGACATAAACTCATTCAATATAAAATTGAACAAATGAAACACCAAATCGATTCCCCTCTTCTTGCAGATATATATGAACAAACTTTATTGAATGAAACAGAAGAAATCGCTATGAGCGATGAGATGAGGTATTCTAATTCTTTAATTATGAAACTATGCAAACGACACGATATCTCGCTTCATAATGAAATTTGGAAAGAAGAACGTGTCACAAAAGTCGCAAGTTCCATTCAACGTGAATTGCTATTAGATAATCGAAAATATAAAATGAGCTTATTAAAAATGGCCTATGCATTTGCAGTACATGCTGTTGATGGATATTTTGAAGATAATGATGCAATTGATATTTCTAATATTTTATACCAAGCTGACTTTAGCGAATTAAAAGAAATGAATATTGTTCGTGATATAAATAAAAGCTCCTTATGGGGAACATTAAATACAGACTGTGAAAATCATTACTTTATTATCCTAAGTGATAAGGATGGACTATTTTGTTTTATCCGCTTATTCGATGTGTTTGAAACTGTTGTACATCTTTCTAAGCAGCAATACAACCTTACCTCTCCTATCGTTGGGATTAATGATGCAAAAAAACAACAATTTCATATTACAACTTTAAAAGAATATATGAAGAATTTATTTAAACATTCAAGTACAGAACCAATTCGAAAATAATGTAACTTTAAGACAAACAAGAACATACGATCGTCTTTCGTATTAAAAAAGAACTGTGTTATAATAGCGGTGAAAAGAGCAATACAATCACATAAATCAATATAAGTTGTATATAAATAAGAAAAGACTAGTGTGCGGCAACACACTAGTCTAACGTAACTCAGCAGACTGGATTGTTCACTATCCTATTTGTTTGTTATGAATGTAACAACCCACATTCTATTAGCATAGGTGGGTTGTTATTTTTTGAGCTTGTCAATTAACAACACGACAAACGTTAGCAATGCAATGAGGAACATTCCGCCTTGCAATAGCAACGCAATTTCACTCATACACTTATCACCTCCCCTCTACTTGAGAAGTGATAAATGAACAACCCGCACCATGAGTTACTCCTTCATTTTACCATATTTCCAGATGACTGACGATGAAAAATAGGCGTCTTTTTCCGCTGTTTCTCGTGAGAAATTCTCTTTTTTAAACTAATTTCTTCAACCTTTTGTAGCTTAAAAATAACAATGAAAAACCCCTATGTGTCTCACGTTACCACAACTGCTTTTCCCTCAATTCAAGATATATATCTGCTTCCTCGAACGTATCTCGATTTTTCTGAGCCTTTTCTGAAAAGAACTTCACCATTGTACATTTTTCTAAAGAATCACTTCGAAACGGTTTTCTTCTTGTCCCTCCTACAAGACAAGCGCTTTGTAATTGCTCCCATCCACCTTGCTTATAAAACGGAACAAGATGTGGGTCACAAGTAAATATACTCACATCTGCACCTTGCTGCTTTATATAAGAGTAGGCTGTCTGTATAAGTAATAAGCCATATCCTCGCTTACGATATAACGAATTTGTCATGACTTCACTAAGACCATACGCTGTATACTTTTCTCCTTCATGCTCAATTTCTTTTGATACGACAGCCACGTGGCTCATTACAATTCCATCGAGAATAAGAACAAAAGAAACTGGATTTATCTCAAGTGAATCTGGCCATAATATTTCCTCATCAAGTCCTTCAAATGCTTCTGGCCATTCTTCCTTCATTAATGAGAAGATTTGTTCTTTTATTTCGATTGTACATTCCTCTTGTAACATTTTCAGTATCTTCATCATATCCCCCTTACTTCATTCGCTTTTTATTTCTTTTTCCGGCGAAATAGATCTACAGTCTTATATTTTTGTGAAAGAATGTCGATCATTTGCTTGCAACGTTTATCGCGCGTTGCTTGTTGCTTTGCTGAAAAAATGTAACGTGCCCAGTCCTTTTGATAACCCGGTGTTAAACTTTTATAAAAATCAAGTTCTTCTGGATGATCTGCTAATAACGCTTCAATATCTTTTACTTTCTCTTCATAATCGGCAACACACTGACTCGCAGCTGATGTTTTCTTCACTTTCTTTTTCTCACGTTTTAATCCTACTACTGTAAAAACATCATCCATACTTACCATACGTGCAAATTTCACGTCGCTATTACCGATATAACCATCTTCTCCAACTTCGAGAGCTGGAAACATTTCATCTCGATGAACAAATGTTTTATAACGCTTATTCCCCTTTTTCGGATATGCAAAAAATACATATCCATTTTCAAGTAATAACGCGTCATGACTTAATATATATTTTGTATGAATAACCATTTCATCGATTGTTTCTACAAATATAAAAATCGCATCATGATTTTCTGAAAGCTTCGTTACCTGTTCAGTAAATATGTGATAATCACTTGGTTGGTTCAATACAGCCATATTTGTAAATTTTTTCAGTTTTAATTTATCTATAATTGTCATAGGAAACTCCTTACCTTACACATAATCATTTTTAAATACCTCTGTAGCCATTGTACAGTTATATACTTTACCTTACAAACATGAATTTAATAGGAGTGCTTTTTTAGAACTTTCCTAAAACCATTATACCTACCTCACAAGAAACTCATATATTTTATCAACATAAAAATAATTCTTATATATAGACTATTCTATTTATTTGTGATACTTTAACATTGATGTTCTTACAATTACATAAAGAGTCACTAGAGGTGCTTTTGAATGAAAAGCTGAGAGAAGGCTATAAGTCTTCAACTCTTTGAACCTGATCTTGTTTATACCAGCGTAGGGAAGTGAAAACGTTATGATACTGAGCAAATAAAGCTAGTTTTATTATTTCGTTTACAAAACCACTTCCTATTTTGAAGTGGTTTTTATTTTTTATATAGGAGTGATATACACATGAATGCAAATAAAAAAATGTTTCTTGCTGGCCCTTTTAAAAATTTAGTAAACCCTGAAACAGGTATGATGGAACAACATGAAAAACAAAAACTACTAAATCTCATTTCATTTTTTGAGAAACGAGATTTTTCCGTACATAATGCGCATAAGCGAGAAGGCTGGGGAAAAGATTTTATGACACCAGATGAATGTACAGCCATTGATTTTAAAGAAATTCGCGCTTGCGACTTATTTGTTGCTTTCCCTGGTTCACCAGCATCTCCAGGTACACACATTGAAATTGGATGGGCTTCAGCTTTAGATAAGCCAATCATTTTATTACTAGAAGAAGGAAAAGACTACGCGTTTTTAATAAAAGGACTTGCGACAGTTGCAAATGTAACATTCATTTACTTCAAAGAAGAATCCGACTATTTAACAAAACTTGAGCAATTATATTCGCAATTTGTATAGGAGGAATGCATGTGCATTACAATACCTTTCATGAAGCTTATATAGAAACGTTACGAGAAACTTATTATCGTCCACAGTTTTTTAACGCACCACGTGGTAATCATAGTCGCGAAAAATTAAACTATCATTTTCATGTTCAAAACCCTGTAGAGCGAGTTTGCTACTCGAAAAGTAGAAAAACAAATATTATCTTTAATTTTGCCGAAGTTTTATGGTATTTATCAGGAAGCAATGGCCTTGATTTTATTAGCTATTACAATAAAAAAATGCCAGCATACTCTATGAATCAAAAAACATTAACTGGCACTGCTTACGGACCAAAAATATTTGAGTTTGGTAATGCAAAAATCAATCAATGGCAAAAGATGAAAGACTTATTAACAAAAGAAGACCCAGATTCTAAGAGAGCCTTTATCCAAATTTTTGATGCAACTGAGCTTGTGGTAGCAAATAACATTGACGTATCTTGCACAATCGGGTTGCAGCTTTTTGTGAGAGAAAACAAATTATATATGTCATCTTATATGCGGGCAAATGATGCTTTCCGCGGAATGGTTAGTGACCTTTTCTCCTTCACATTTATACAAGAACTAATGGCAAAAGAGCTTGGACTAGAACTAGGAGAATATTTTCATAATGTAGGGTCTGTTCATATATATGAACCAGATAATGATTGGGTTAAAAGAGTACTTCATGAAGCAGAAAGTAATGATCAGTATAACTTTACATTTCCTGAAATGCCTTCTATGGATAATTGGCCTTTCATTCAAGCCGTTTTAAAGTATGAAAATTTACTACGAAACGACCATATACAATTATCTAGCACAGACATTGATCAATTACCATTACCACTATATTGGAAACAAATTTTATTACTTTTTAGTTTATATCAATGTATTGCTTATAAAAGACCAATTGATATCTCTTTATATGACAACTTGTTACCAGTTTATCAACATTTTATTTTTAATAAATGGCCATCACATTTTCAAGCACTTACGAAATAAGTAGAGCGTTATTTATAACCAGTGGGAGCTTTCCCACTGGTTTATAGTAAATTTCATAAAAGGAGAACGATATAATGAAAACCTCTTTTAAAGAAGAAAATATCGCTAATAAATTTGAAGCTTATAATGATATATTAGAACAAACTTTAGGATTTCGTTTTGTCTTTGAAACATTTCTTTCTAATACCAATGTAAAGACCATTCTTGATTATGGATGCGGTCCAGGAAAAGTAGCATATCGATTGGCTGAAAATAGTGATTTACACGTTATCGCCGTTGATGAGTCGCAAGAAATGCTGGACATTGCTTCTAAAAAAAGGCATCACGCACAAGTAGATTATCACCTTATTCAACATGACGAATTATCTTTTCTTGAAGATTGTTCACTTGATGGCGCTATGACTTGTTACGTATTTATTAACACGGAAAGTAAAAATAGAATTGAACGGATTATGAAAGAAGTCTATAGAGTATTAAAACCAAACGCACCATTTGTTATTTTAGATACAAATCCAGATTCAACAGGTATTCCATTTTCAACTTTTCAAAATGGAATACAAGGAAAGACTTATGCATACGGGGAAGCAAGGCAAGAATTTCTACATATAGAAAATGGAGAAGATCTTATATTACATGATTTTCATTGGCCAAAATCTATGTATGAAGAATTATTACATAAAGTCGGTTTTCAACAAATCGAAAAACTAGAACCAACGTTACATCACATTCCGAGCATGGAATTAAAAACAATTGAACAGAAACATCAATTTACGAAGTGGAAAAACGAATGGGACTCCCCTCCCTTCATTATTTATCGATCTATTAAACCACTAACAGACTAAATTTTCTTTAAGCAAAATACGATAACAACTTGAGGAGAGAATAACATGATAGTGAATTCCTTTGATACATTTCTATTTGATTTAGATGGCGTAGTTTATATAGGCGATAAACCTCTTCCAGGAGCAGTAGAAGCTCTAAAGCGACTACGACAAGAAAACAAATCAATTCGTTTTTTAACAAATGATCCATGTACAACACGTGAAAAAACAGCAAAGAGCTTAAATAACTTTGGTATACAAGCTAACAGTGATGAAGTAATTACTTCTAGCTGGGCAACAGCACAGCATTTATACAAAAAGCAAATCAAAACAGCATTTATTTTAAGTGACGAAAATTTAAAATGGGAGTGCGAACAATTAGGCATTCATATTACTGATTCTGAAGAAGTTGAAGCTGTTGTTGTTGGATGGGATGGTAACTTATCCTTCCATGACATACAAAAAGCTGCCAAGCTCATTCATAACGGTGCAGCTTTTGTAGCAACAAATGCTGACTTAACATTTCCAACTCAAGATGGACCATTACCTGCTGTTGGAGCAATTGTAGAAGCTATTCGCGTCTCTACAAAGAAAAAGCCTTTTATTGTTGGAAAGCCATATTCTTATATGTTCCAAATTGCACTGGAAGAATTGCCTTCTACTTCTAAAACAGTAATGATCGGTGATAACCGATATACTGATATTTTAGGAGCACACCAAGCTGGATTACAGGCCATTTTAGTATGTAACGAAAAAACAATAGATTTCCCATCAACGACAGACTTTCGTAATCCCGATGCCAAAATACAAACCTTACAAGATTTATTTAATACTCAAATTCGAATTAAAGGATGGAATCAGCCACCCTTCGCTTGGCCAGAAGACATTAAAGCTGGTGTAGCTGGAATTATACTCGATCAAGAGGAACAAGTATTTTTAATGAAGCGTGCTGATAACGGATTATGGGGCATTCCTTCAGGACATGTTGAACTAGGTGAAACTGTAGAAGAAGCAATCATGAGGGAAATTTATGAAGAAACAGGCCTTCAAGTGAAAGTAACTCGATTAATTGGTGTATACTCTGATCCTACTTCGCAAGTATTCGAATATCCTGATGGAAGAGTCAATCATTTCATCACAACTTGTTTTCAATGTGAAGTAGTTGGCGGGGCTTTACAAATCGAAAATGATGAAACATTAGATGCAAAATATTTCCCTATAAATCAACTACCAAAGGACCTTCTACATATGCATCCAAGGTGGCTGAAAGACGCTTTAGATCAAACAAGTGTAGCTTATATTCGCTAATAGAAAAGGTGAGAGCTTTATATAATCGTAGCCCTCACCTTTTTTATACTTATCTTGCCCTCATTTATACTAGCTTTTCTTTAATTTCTTTCATCACTCAAACTCTAGTAAAGACAGCATTTTATCCGTTCCAACTACCTTTAATAATACCGGCAAACGCGGACCACTTTGATTATTTAAAACAAGCTTGTATACAATCGTAAATAAACGCTTCTGATTTTTCTTCATCTCTTTTTTATCTTCAAGATGACAAATTGCATATATTTCTCTCAACATTTCTTCATTGCTAAGCTGTGAGTTATTACGAATCACATTACAGAGCTGCTTTACCCATTCTTTTTCTATATCTTGTAACGTTTCATAGTACGCTACGTGTTTCTTCTCATTAACTCGAAGCGCCTTTTCTGGATGCCAATTTTCTATCCAATATCGTACTCGGTTACTCACAGTGGCAACCGCTTCTTTCTTATACGTTTCTCCTAATTGATGTAGCACACCTTCTAGCTCCGATACATGAAAATTAACTAACGGAAGTATACTCGCTACGTGATTAAATTTCGGTAACAGTTCCGTCTCAGTATGTGCACTTGCTAATCTAATCGAATGATAAATACTTTCATCTTGTAAAACACCATTTTTATATGCTTCATAATACCTTTCATACTCCGTATAATTTCGAATCACGTCTTCATCTAATCCAATTTGAAATGATGCATTTGGTTTATATTTTGCAAATAGAAACAGTATCATTTCTGGGGAGTAAATTTGCAATAGTTCACTTGGCGTTATGATATTGCCAGACGAACTCGACATTTTCTGATTATCCCCTTTTATACTGATAAAATCATAAGCTGCATAGTGCGGTGCTTCATATCCAAAAATTTCCTGCGCTATTTCTTTGGATACATTATAACTTCCTGTTTCTGAAGAATGATCTCGGCCACCAGGCTCAAAAACGACATCTTCCACCATCCAACGCATTGGCCAATCGACTTTCCAGCTTAGTTTTATATTTTGCGACTCCATAATAAAAAGCTTTCCTCCATGACCACAATTACAATTATATTGAAGCCACTCTGCTACTTCATCAAACATGTGAATTGTCGTTGTATCTTTTTTACATTGCTCACAATATAAAGAAATAGGATAAAAAGCATCTCGATCTTGTTCGTTACGTTCAGCCGTTTTAAATTTCATAACAATATCGTAAATTTCTTTTCGTCTTTTTAGTGTTTCTAATATATATTGATTATATCGTCCTTTTTGATACTCCTCACTTTGATAAATATACTCCACTTCAATTCCAAACTGTTCAAGAGTAACTTCACATTCTTTTTCAAAATGCTCCGCATAGGTTGCATGACAGCCAAATGGATCTGGAATCTTAGAGTATGGCATGCCTACATATTGCTCAAAAGATACGTCTATATTTTGAGGAACTTTTCGAAACCGATCATAATCGTCCCATGAAAGAATGAACCGCGTCTTCTTTCCTAAACGTTGCAAAGCCTGAACAACAAAATACGTTGTCACAACTTCTCTAAAATTCCCGATATGAACAGTGCCGGAAGGACTAATTCCAGATGCACATACATACATCTCTTTGTTTGGATACTTTTCAATCAATTCCTCTGCTATTTTATATGCCCAGTGCATATCCCATCACCTCGTTCAAAATTTTCCACCCTTCTCACCCAAATAAAAAAACTCCCACCCCCAAGATTTTTCATCTTGAGGGCGAGAGTTGTTCACTTCACGGTACCACCTCAGTTTGTTAATATGTCACCATATTAACCTCTTCAAGTACGGCAATATATTGCGATACTCTATCTCTATAACGGGAGAACCCGTCGCATTATCCGTAAGCAAAAAGCTTAGTTCCGTGCGAAGCTCCAAGTCTTTTTTCATTAAGATGATCACGCTCCTTCTCAGCTACCGGAGTTCTCTGTACATGAAACATTCTTAATTACTCTTCTCTTCATTGCCTTTATATTTTGTATTGTTACCGATAATACCCGGAATAATTAAAATAGTCAAATACTTTTTAAATTTCTTTCATATAATCAAAGACATTTTTACAAATCAAAATGAGGGTAACCGCAATAAATAATCCTCTAACATAAGAAACCCCTTTTTTAATTGCAAAGTTTGACCCGGCTAGCGCTCCAAATATCATTGCAATTCCCATTGGGATACCGTATGCAAAGTTAACTGCATCTAAATATAAAAACATACCAAGTGCTGCAATGTTGCTCCCAAAATTTAAAACCTTTGCATTTCCAGCCGATTGAAGAAAATCAAATCCAACAAGTAAGAAAGAGAATAATAAGAACGACCCTGTACCTGCACCAAAGAAGCCATCATAAAATCCGATTGCAAATATAAGAACAGCAAAAATAATGCCCCTTTTCCAGTTCATCCCTTTATACTTTGCATCTTTTCCCCAATCTTTTTTAAAGATAGTATAAATGGCAACTGCAACTAATAACACTAGCACTAGCGGTTTCAATATTTCTGGTGATATATGTTTTACAATATAGGCACCTATTAAAGAACCTATTATCGTTAGCGGAAATAATTTCGTAACTAACCGAAAATTCACATTCCCTGACCGTATAAATGCGACCGTACTCGTAAAAGAGCCCATCGTACTTGCAAGTTTATTCGTTGCAAGCGCAGTTGATGGTGGTAATCCTGTAAACAATAATGCTGGAAATGAAATTAAGCCGCCTCCCCCTACGACAGAATCTATAAATGCCGCGAGAAAGCCTGCCATTACTAAAAATAATAATGTGTTCAAACTCAGTTCTTCCAACTTCATCTCTCCATCCCTATAAAATAGTAACCCCTATAATGGTTACTATAGCAAATTGTCACAAATTTGTAAAAATATTTTCATTGTCCAATAAAACATTTATTTACGAAACTTCCAGATAACGATACTATTAAAGTTAAATATATACATAGGATGGATTTATATGGATAAAATTTTACAAAATGTTCAAGCACTTGGGTTTAACCAATATGAAGCAAAGTCATATGTAGCGTTAGTGTATTTAGGGCCGTCTACAGCTTATCAAATTAGTAAACAATCGGGAGTCCCACGTACTCGAATTTACGAAGTATTAGAAGCTTTAGAGGAAAAAGGGATTGTGATGAAAGAGGAAATTAACGGGACTGCCCAATACTCTCCCCTCCCTGTTGAAGTATTTTTAAATTCTGTAAAACAAAAGTGGGAAGAGACGTACACATATGTCCAACATGAGTTAAAGCAACTTGAAAATAAAGAACCAAAAACAAATACGTACGTTACAACACTAAAAGGTGAAGAAAACATTCTTTCCTTTTGCCGCATTTTACTCCGCCGCGCCGAAAAACGAATTATTATATCAATCTGGGATTCTATGTACGCACAACTCGCTCATGACTTCCAAGAAAAACAAAAAACTTGCAGCTTAAAAGGCATTGTTTTGGGTGTAGAAAATCCTTTACCACAATTCGTAATTCACCGCCAAACAGACTACATAGATAGCATCGGTGAAAAAAAGTGGTTCATTATTTCTATTGATGGGAAAGAGATGATATACGGGCATCCTGCAAATCAAGGTGGACATGCCTTTTACACAGATGATGCCGTTCATATATCATTACTTGAAAATTATGTGTGGCATGATGTTCTCGTCAACAGATTAGTAGACGAAAATCAAAAGGAGTTACAACCTTGGATTTCTGCTGAAAGGAAAAAGTTTTTTGCGTTGTAGTACATACTTATAAGGGGTGAAGGAACTTGCTACATTTGTTTCGATATAACTGGCAAGTGAGAGAAGATTGGTTTACTTGGTGCGAAAAAACGAACCGGAATTATCATATTTCCGTTTTTTGAATGATATTTTAAGATGATAAGATTTATGGTAAATGCTATATCGGAATTAAGGAGAGATTATGGAAACGAAATTACAGAAATTCATCCTTACAGGAACCATTTTATATACGATTTTAATTTTATATTTTTTGTTCTTTGCTTTTAATAGAGTAGATCATGCAACTAGCGATTATGGATACACATTCATGCTTGTTCCGGAAGGAGTTCCGCTGAAATTTCCAAAACCAACTTTTTCATGGGTATACGACTTTGGAAACATTGCTGCTTTTATCCCTTTTGGAATAGTAATTCCTCTGTTGTATCGTTTCAGCTTTAGGAAGTTCATATCCTTGTTTGTCTTGACAATTCTCGTTCTAGAATTGCTGCAGGCTTTAACTTATCTTGGCAGTTTTGATGTAGATGATGTTATATCTAATACATTAGGTGCAGCGATAGGATTTATCGCCTATAGCGTTGGATTTTCTTCAAAAATCTCTTATAAAAAATTGATTGCTTCGGCCCTATCTATTGTTGTTCTTCTAGTTGGGATAATCGCAATCTCAGAAACCATCAATTATGTTGTAATGAAAAGAGAAAGCCCAGTTCAAGCGTTACATGATGTAAAAGAAATAAATGGAACCATGCCTATGACTGAAAATCTTCCAAGTTTCACTGTAGCAGGCCAGAAGATAGAACCAAAAATGAACGTGTATAACAGTGAAGGTGGTAAAAGCAAATCATATACTTACATCTTAGGGAACAAGGAAGGTGTGACGTTATATTCTTATTATGGCATTCTAGACAAAGGTGATTTCAAAGGAGAAGTTACTATACTAGCAGATGGAAACGTAAGAGCTCAGTATAATGAACAATTCAATAACGGGGCAGAATTTTTGGAATTACCATTTTTTGAAAAGGTAAATGAAATTACGATTATCGTTTCTGGAAATGCTAAACTATGGGATGTTGAATTCACTGAAATGAAACATTGGTGGGAGTGAAGAATTAACATCATACCATTACATATGAAGTTCATTACATTAGACAGCTATCAATATGGTCAAGAGAACTTGGTGCAAAACTAGTTTCATCTGATTTGATTGTAAAAAAATCGCATATGATAGACAAAGGCACAAAAATAAACAGAGATGGAAAAACAATCATCTCTGTTTATTTTTTGTGCTAATTTTCTTCATCTTCCGGATTAATAATTGCTAACGTTTGATGATCTTCCCATCGCCCATTAATCTTCACATTTTTCTTGGCTAACCCTTCTTTATGAAACCCTGCTTTTAACAGTACCTTTATAGAGCCGATATTATGTGGCATCACACCTGCTTCAATGCGGTGGAATTTTAACTGTGAAAAAGCATAATCTACAACAAGCTTCACCGCTTCCGACATATATCCTTTTCCATTTTGCTCTTTATCTAAAAAATAACCAATCCAGCAGCTTTGTATATTTCCTCTTATAACGTCAAAAAGGTGAACTTCTCCTATGACTTCTCCTGATTCTCTTGAACAAATAACGAAGAAATAGTCTTGATCTTCTTTTCTTAATTCCGCTGCCTTTTTTATTCGCTTTACTTGCCCATCATATGTGTAAAATGATTCATCTCTTAAACCAGTAAATGCTTGAAAGAAATCTCTGTTATCCACTTCAAGCTTTAACATCGCTTCAGCTTCACATTCCTCAGCAAATTTCACATAAATGTTTTCTCCGTCTAATTTCATCCTATTCCACTCCTTTTTCATAAAAAAACCACAGATTTCCTGTGGTTTTTCTGTTACATATATAACCACAGAAGCGACCTGTGGCTGTTTATTTCCACTGTATCCTCTTTCGATTATGACAAATCGAAAGGATAAAGGTCGCAGTTATCCAATTTTGGACACACTTCTCCCGTGATTTGCATTTGAAAAGAAAACAGCAGACGAGTATCCAACACCTTCAGCTAAAAACTTTAACGATCGTTTTTTCATTTGGATACTCCTCCTTTTCGCTTTTTTATTTTCACCGTTCATTTCTTTTGTATAACATTATAATACATAAATTCCGAAAAAACAAAATTTATGTATTACTTTCAATTTTTTCTTTCATCATATGAAAAAACTTTTGTTGATCATCCACATTCAAATGAATACAACTTATCTCACGCTGAATTCCGTATAAAAAATGTGCTTGCACTGGCTCTGTTAACGTGATTTCAAATGTTGGTGGTTCTTCTATAAACTCTTTTATTGTTGCCTCAAATACATCTTTCTTTTCTTGCTCTGTTTCTTTGTAACGATGGATACTCTTTATTTTATGAAATGGGACTGTTACTTTTTTCGTTAGTCCAACTTGTAAAATAATCTCGTTTTCTGTAATTCTATAAGGATTCAAACGAATTGCTTGAATTTCAGCTAATAAAAACAAGAATCCATATATGTTCAAAGCGAGTAAAACCCACGATACAACTGGACTCCACTGATGAATCAAAAAGTGAAAACCAATTGTTTCAATTACAAGACCATGAATGATCATAATGTAAAACGCAATGGCACCTGTTTTTTGATGATACGTAAATGTATTTTCACTTAATTGTACTTTTTTCCTCCAAGAAAAAAGCGCATAGTAAAACAGCTTACATTCCGCTAACAACACATCTACAGTTCGATTTCGTGGTAAAGTTTGATAGGTAGCTTTTTCTATCGCATATGAAAAAGAAGGAGACTGCTGTTTATGTTGCTTATATATTTGAATAACCTTTGGTAGTTTACGAGCAATTTTATACACAATATATAGCTGCAAACATACAAATGCAACTTCCCCTGCTATCACAGCATACGTGAGATAATGATAAGACTGCATATATTCACTTGGAATAATGAATTTCGCCGCAATGTAACCAATTACAACAACTGGGAGCATATATTTTAATGAATATCTTTTTCGTATAACGAGAAAATACGTCACAACAGGAATGACAAACATGAAATCTAGTAAAGATCCAAGTGCCATTTCTTTTGGGACAGGTTCCATAACTGGCAATGTGTAGGCAAGATAGTTAGATAGAGCAATTACACTTATAATCGCAAACCAGCTTATCCATCTTTTTTTTGATAGCGTTTGTTCCATATTTCCACCCCTATTTAAATACCTCACTTAAATGGTCTTTATAAAATAAGATTGGCTTTTTAAATTCTTCAACACCCTTAATTTTCACAACAAGCTCAAGCAGTAGCTTCATCGCTTCTTCATTCTCATTTATATTATACTTTGCCATTGCTAAAAACACTTTCATCACATCATCATCTGGATAACGATTTAACCCCGCTTGCAGCGTTGCAATCGCTTTATCATATTCGCCAATTACACGATATGTACTTCCTAACCCAATATATGCTCCGCGTAAGCTCTCACCTTCTAGTCCAAGTTCAATCGCTCGTTCATAGTAAGGTGCCGCCTCTACTTCTAATCCCATCGCATCATGCGTCCATGCACATTGATAGCATACCTCAGGATACTTTGTAAACCTTGCTAATCCTACTAATATCTCTTTGGATTGCAAAAGTTCCCCCTCTTCTCGTAGCTGAATTGCTTGTTTTAGTAACCCTTCCATCCTCCCGCTCCTTTCTGTAACTTGTTACAGACTCACTACATTCGCTGATTTTATAACACGAACAATTGCTTTTGCTGTTTCATCTTTTCCATTACATACAATTGGTTCTTCACCTTTTTGCAAGATGTAATGCATAGCAGCACGCGTATACAAAGAATCTGCTGCATTAGCAACCATCACATCTGCTCTTGCACCATCCATTCTTGTATTCGCTCGGTTTATTAACTCATCTGTATGTACTCCACTCTCTAGCTTAAAACCAATTAAAAATAAGTTCGCATCCCAATCTTTAATTTGCTTTAACACTTTTGGAGCTTTTTTAAAATGAATAACCGGCGCGGTATCACTTGAAATTTTCCCTTGTTCATCAAGTAAATTCCCATCTTGATCATACATTTTATCAACAATCCAATCTGACCCCGCAGCTGCCATAATGACAACATCAATTTGTTCATTTACAATAATACTTTTCATCTTCTCCTGTAAATCAATAATTCCTTCAAATGGATGCAATTCTAATGCATGATGATCACCATTTGGTTTTTCAGCGAAATAACCATGTAAGTATATAACTTGTGCACCTTCTGCAAGTGCTTCTTCCGCTATTAATCTTCCAATCGTCCCTTTTGCTAAGTTCGTATGCCCACGTACGTCATCCCACTTTTCTAGACATCCACCACTCGTAATTAATACTTTTTTTCCCTTCATATTATATGCCTCGTTTCTCATTCACATTATCTTTCTAAAAACCATTTCGTTGCAAAATCAACTGCTTCGCGCTGTTTCATAAGTTTACATGTCGCATTCCCAACGTTCCCAATTGTTACGAAACTCGTTTCATCAAATTGCTTTCCAATTTGTTCGAAGTCATCAGAATCATAATCAAACTCTTTATACTCTTTCCAAATACGTACATCATTCTCAAGTAATGGTGCACCAATATCAACTAGTTCACGAACCCCAGCACGTACTTCGGATAAATGCATAGATGTATTAGAATCATGATCCACACCAAGTAATAACACATATCCATCTAAATCATATATTTTTCTAAGTGGTGAATCTTCTCCAAAGCTAGGAAATAGCGCTTGTTCTTTCGTAATCCAATCCGCATATTTCCCCCATGCGGCAAAGCTATGTAACGGATGATTACTTCGTTTCACTCCAGAATATGTACGGAAACATTCAACGACCTTTCCCATGCTACGCGTTGGCGTTGTTTCCGGATTAAACAATGGTACATTATTACGAATAATCTCCCACCACTCTTTTGGAACGGGCGGATTTTCCCAATTTTTTGGATCAGATAAATCAGATGATTGTGTTGGCATTACAATTGTTCCTTCTTCTGTTACGACTTTCATTAATGCTTCTACAACCGCAACTTGTCCCCCGCATACCCAGCCAAGTGAACGAAGCGAAGAATGAACGATGATTGTCATTCCTTTTGTTACACCTAGTTTTTGTAAATCCTGTGCAATCGTATCTACTGTATTTGGTAATGCGGTTGCTGCAACTAAATCCTTTGCTGACATACATACCCCTCCGATATTCAAAAAACATATTTTTACATTACAATTGTATATTATCATATTTTTCTTACTTTTTAATCCGGAATTCTCTATTATTCTTGTGTGAAGTAAATTAGCGCTTCTTGCAGGAAAGATGCTTCTTCTTTTGTAAAGGGATTATATATATTTGTGTCTTTCACTTTTGCTAAAGAACTTTTTTCTTTGTCGAACAAAGATAATTGTTTTACATTTTCCATAATCTCTTTTATAAGCTGCTGTGCCTGCAAAGAAGATGGAGACACTTCATTTGCAACATGGACCTTTACTTCTGTATATAAGTGAAAAAAATTCTTATCTATTTCTTTTCGTTTCTGGGCTGTAATAGAATCATAAACTGATTCTTTAAGATAAGCGAAGTCATCTAAGTGCGCTTCCTCCCAAATGATTGAATGGATGATAAAGCAAAATATACTTATATCTACACACTCTCTATCTTCAATCATTGTCTCCATATGATCCAACTGCTCTATCATTTTTTCAATTTCAGCTCGTTTTGCTAACAATTCTTTCTTTTTAAAACGAATGGACTTTTCCAAGTGCTCCTGTTCAACCGATTTCTTTTGTAAAAATTCATCAATCTCCTTTAAAGATAAGCCGATAAACTTTAATGACTGAATTTGTTGTAACCGTTGTAAATCTTCCACACTATATAATCGGTGTCCGCCTTCTTTGTAATCACTTGGTATTAATAAATTGATTTTGTCATAATAACGTAACGTTCGAATTGTGACGTTTGTATGTTTTGCTAGCTGACCAATTGTGAAATGTTTCATCTGTCACCCTCCATTCCATTCATTGTACGTCAATTATAATCATTGCTAGATGAACCTTGTCTTTCGAGATCCAAAAGCAGTGCCTTCATTTCTAATCCGCCACGATAACCGGTTAATGATCCATTCTTTCCTACTACACGATGACATGGTACGGCGATTAATACTGGGTTAGCTCCAATCGCCGCCCCTACAGCTCGGACAGCTGCTGGTTTATTTATATAATTTGCAATATCGGAATAAGATTTAGTCTGCCCGAACGGAATTTCACAAAGTGCGTTCCAGACTGCAACCTGGAATGCTGTTCCATTGTAATCAAATGGGACAGTAAATGTTTTCCGTTTCCCTTCTAAATACTGGGTGATTTCAACCGCATAGGGTTCAAGCTTATCATCATCTTCAACAAGAGGACTTCCCGTAAAGTGTTTTCTAGCCCATTCTGACAACTCCTCGAATGGCTTGTTCTGTGAGCCAACAAACACAAGTCCCTTAGATGTTGAAGCAATATAAAAATTCAAATCCTTAAACTTTAGCAAAGACCAATAAAGGGTTTGTTTATTCTTTAATTCCATTTTACATTTCCTCCATTTTACTCATTTGACGAAATTGTGCTGGTGTACGTCCTGTTTTCTTTTTAAATAAAGTAATAAAATAGGGCGTGTTAGGCATACCTGCACATATGGCGATATCTGCAATCGCTTTATTTGTTTGAATCAAATACTCTTTAGCAGCATTTAATCTAACCTGCTGGATATATTCAACTGGTGTGATGCCTTTAATCTTTTTAAATGTTCGATGCAAATGATAAGGGCTCCCGTGAGCAATATCTGCTAACGTTTCTAGATTTAATTTTTCTGTAAAATTTTTATCAATATATTCAGTGATAAAAGCCACCCACTCACTATCAGGCAATTTCTCATTAGTAGGCTTACAACGTTTACACGGTCGAAAATTTGCATGGAGAGCTTGTCTTGCGTTTTGAAAAATACGCACATTTTCTTTTTTTGGAACGCGAGATTTGCAAGACGGTTTACAGAAAATCCCCGTAGTTTTTACAGCATAGAAAAATTGATTATTGTACGATGCATCATTATCTATAATTGCTTGCCACTTTTCATCTGTCATGATTTCTACGTCATTTGAAATTCTATAATCATGACTCTCTTTATATCTATTATTGATACTGCCTGGCATTTACTTCACCTCTCCTTACATTATATCCCCTATAAATTCAGAATGGATGATTCTAGAGGTGTAATAGCAAGATATTGAAATCTAAAATTTACTTTGAATCATGAAAAATGATTCCAAGACCGTATCGTTCTCCGGAAGTAACCGTGCTTACTCCGTGACGAACCGCATTTTTGTAATATCCTTTTTTACCAAGAACAGGTCTATGATTAGTAGGAAAGATAAGCGCACTGCCTTGTTCCAATGTAATCACATGCCCTCTACTCTGAGCGCGAGGAATTTGTTCCACTAATAGGGATTCTCCACCCGTATAGTCCTTATCTCGTTGATTTAATACAAATACTACTTGAAATGGGAAAAGTACATCTCCATATAAATCTTGGTGCAAACAGTTAAACCCACCTGTTTCATATTTTAAGATTAGGGGTGTCGGTCTAATTTGTTCATATTCTTCACATGTTTTCAAAAAATCTTGAAGATGATCTGAAAACTGTTCTCGTTTCTTTAAGTAATCCAACCATCGATTTGCTGTTTTGGCCAACTCTGGATAAAAGGACTCTCTTAAACTTTGGATGATTTCAGGTAATGGATAGGAAAAATATTTATACTCCCCATCCCCAAAGCGGTACCTTGTCATATTGATTGTCGTTCTGTATGAATTCTCCTCACTATAAAGTTCTATGAAGAAGTCGCATTCCTCTTTTGTTAATATTACTGGAAGCTTTGCAAATCCTCGCTCATCTAATTCATTTTGAATTGAATCCCAATTTAAGCTTTTAACCCGTGTTTTTATATCTTGGACCATTTTTATCCTCTCCTATTTAGCATTCTTGATAACTAACACTATAACCTCATAAATAGAAAAAAATAAGGTATTTAGAATGTAATAGCAAGATAACAAAATTATTAAAGATTATTATGTGATAAAGTAAAATTTCAATCAGTATGAGTTTTCTTATAATTATTTTGTAAATAGTATAGAAAATCGTAATAAGATGAGGAGAATGAAAAAGTGAAATGGCATGAAGTCAATGATGTTATTGTAATTACATTACCTGAAAGTTTCGACATGAATGCTAACCTAGACTATCTAACAAGGGAAAAAAATGAATGCATGTATGAAATAGAGAACGATATAATTACAAAAGTTATAGCCATTGGGGAAATTCGGTCCTTAGTACAGGTAAGCGTAATCAATAATAAACAAATGGTTGTTCAATTCCTAAATGATTCTAGACCTATTGAAAAGTGGCAACGGGAAGAGATTGTAAAATATATTCATGAATGGTTTGATCTTGATAACGATTTAACACCATTTTATGAAATGGCAAAAGCAGACCCATTACTTAAAATGCCTGCCCGAAAATTCTATGGATTACGAGTTATCGGCATTCCCGATTTATTTGAAGCTTTATGTTGGGGAGTTTTAGGGCAACAAATTAACTTAACCTTTGCATATTCCTTAAAGAAGCAATTTGTAGAAGGATTTGGCGATTCCATCGAATGGAATGGTAAAAAGTATTGGGTGTTCCCACCGTACGAACGAATTGCACAGTTAACACCTACCGACCTAGCATATATTAAAATGACGGTAAAAAAAAGTGAATATATCATTGGAATTGCCAAATTAATGGAAAATGGAGAATTATCGAGGGGAAATTTAATGAAAATGAACTTTAAAGATGCTGAAAAAAACTTAATTAAAATACGAGGAATCGGTCCTTGGACAGCCAATTATGTTCTAATGCGCTGCCTCAGGTTCCAGACAGCTTTTCCAATCGATGATGTGGGTCTTATTAATTCGATAAAAATATTACGTAATATGAACCGAAAGCCTACGAAAGCTGAAATCTTAGAAATATCGTTTCCATGGAAAAACTGGGAATCATACGCTACCTTTTATTTATGGCGTGTCCTTTACTGAATAATTACAACTTAAACCGGAATGTACTCAATTGTAGCTTTAGAATAAAGTTTGATCATTTTATTTCATATATCCTTTTTGTCCCGTAGATAAATCAGTTGTACTGAAGTATCCATTTTTTATATCTACTTTGTCTTCTAGGTCTAATTAATCTTTTATAAGAAGAAAACGTGGCAAATATGTAATTTCCCATATGTGAGCCACGTTTTTATCCTATTGCAAGTTTTTACACGAATCGTTTCCGTACCCCTACAAAGGTACAGGGATTTTAATGTCATAACGTTGCTATACAATTGTAAGTCAATGTAGTTACCAGAGTATTATACAGTAGAAATTCACACGAAAATCATAGAGCTACAATCACAGGCTAAATATGAAAAAAAGCTTCCTTTATAAAACCTTAAAATCTTTCATACTTTCCCCAAGAATATAGTGTGAAAACCACATCAAATTCTGCTTCATAATAGCCACATTAATTCCTGGCTGGTCAGAACTATATGCCATTCCTTTAAATATAATTAATTCTGTATCAACTTCCATATCCCTTAATCCTTGATATAGCTCATATGCATTTGGAGTTGGAACTCTTGCATCCTTTTCACCATGTTGGATTAAAGTGGGAGTACGGGCTGATTTAATATATGTCATTGGTGATGTTTTCGTATATATCTCTGGATCATTCCATGGATTATTTCCTAAATACATCCTAATAAAGTAAGGTATATCTGTATTTACATAATAGGTACTCCAATTAGTAATTCCACCTCCAACTGAAATAGCTTTAAATCTACTACTAAATGTAGAACAGAAAGCTGATATATATCCCCCGTTGCTCCATCCCATAACCCCTACTCTATCTTTATCTGCAATCCCCTTGTCAACTAGTTTATCCACTCCAGATATAACATCATCATAGTTAGCAATTCCCAGTTTTCTATAGTTTGCTTTTAAGAATTCATTACCATAACCAGAACTTCCCCTGTAGTTTGGTTCTAAAACTATAAAGCCTTTTTCGATAAACTGTTCAATAGGATATTTCTCATTAAAACAGTCTGAAAATATTGGAAAGGATGCCCAAGCCGGACCACCATGGATTACCACTAATAAGGGATATTTTTTATTTGTGTCAAACTCTACTGGGGTTGATAAAACACCCTCTATTTCAAGACCATCACTACTTTTCCATGAGATTATTTCCCTATTACTTTTAAGCTTTCCTTTGAAAAAACTATTTTCATTCGTTATTTTTTTATCGTCTAAATAGATTTCAAAGGTTTCATTTGTTATAGCCTTATTATAGGATATATGATTTCCATCCCTTGTTATAGAAGCATCCATTATAAAGCCATCTACTTTTTCGCTTAACATTTCCACAGTGCCGTCCTCAGATAGCAACCCAATAAGATAATTAGTTTTATTCTGCCATCTAATTAAAATCCCCTTATCTGTCCACCGTAATGGAATAACCGTACTATCAAAATCTGTTAAAGGTTGAATTAGCTCTCCATTATTAATATCATATATCTCTAATGTATTGTCTTGTATGTGGGTCTTATAGTAATCCTTTTCCCTTATGCTTGCTGAGTAACATATTTTGCTGCCTTCAGGAGAAAAGCAAACGCTCCCTCCCAACAACTTATCTATATTCATCTTTTGTAGCTCTCCAGCTTTAATATCTAGTATGTATAGATCTCCATTCATATAATCTCCCATATTTGGGTTTGGTGTAGCCATAAATACAACCTTTTTCCCATCATTTGAAATATCAAATTCATGGATATGAAAAGCCTTCCCATCAGTTAGTTGATACACAACGCTATTTTCGTGTTCATTTTTATCATTTTGTATCACTTTTTCTACTTCAATGTAATATAAACAACTATTCTCGTATTCCTTACCTATATGATGAAAATCCCCATATAGTTCCTTACGTTTCTTTATCACCTCAGATTCTTTTGACTGTGCAACATAATAAAAACCCTTTCCAGTAGACTCCCATTTAAATTTACTGACCCCTTCTTTCTCATCAGTAATTTGAACCTCACTATAACCATCTATTGACTTAACAAAGATCTGATTTTTCTTATTATCCCCGTCACCAACTGGGCTAAGGTATGCGATATTCCTAGAATCTGGAGACCATAATGGGTATGTACTATCTATATCCCCAGTTGTTAATGGGTAACTCTGCCCCTTATCTTTTTCATATATCCATACATGATTCCTATATTTATTGTCTTTCCAGTTAGCCGTCTTCTTGACAAAAGCTACGTTTTTGCCATCATCACTTATGTTTGTACTTGATACGGTTGGTAATGAAATAATCTCTTCTATGCTTAGATATGTTTTTTCATTCATTTTCATTAATATCTCCCCTCGTAATGTCCACTGACAAGTAATACCTTGACTTTCAATGCTTTTCAATGACTTACTTGTCCATGTTCCTAATCATTCTAGCAATATATTCTATAACTAAATCATCTAATTAAGCTTCTGTGATTAGCTCAAATCCTTCAATATTATGTAAATCTTGATATGCACGAACATAGTTAATATTCAGTGCCATCGTTTGGTTTATTTCTTCTTCCGTTACAATAGCCCAATCTATGTCTTGTCGCTCCCAAAAGCAGCGCTCCATTTCAAACTTGTTTACAAATTATCAAACTTTATTTTAAACTTACACCTTATTGTTCATGTGAAAAGGCCTATCTACATAAGAGGTAAGCCTTTTTACAACATTATATATTTTGTAATTTGTTAACCCTTTCTTTATATAACTTCCGCATCCATCCAATATGCGCTTGATGATAACGGCTATGATCGGCAATATGCCATATTCCCCATCTGATTGTGGCGCTTTCTCCTTTTTCATAAAATACTTCGCGCTTTAACTCTGCTTCCGTCAATTTCTTGCACTGTAAATAAAACATCGTTTGTACTTCACCATACTCTTGAAGAAGCTGCTCTAAAGAAATATTTGCAACTGGAGGTAGTTTTCCATCCTCTCCTATCATTGGTCCATATTTTTGCTGCAACTGCAGTGGAACATCTTCGTGTTTCAAGCGATATACCCAGTGTAAGTCAACAACTGCAAGATGACGTAATAACTGACCTATACTATTCAAATCACCATCAGGTCCTTTATAGTCAATTTCCTCTTGCGTTGCATGAGCAACATATTGTTTTAACCTTTCATATGTATCAGATACAGTTGCGTATAACAATGCAACTACCGGGTTCATATCTGCTTGTAGATGTAAATCTTTCATAAATCTCTTTCTCCTTTTCCATAAAAAAGTTTACATAATATAATTATGAATAACTATTAATCATGTATGCTTCATAAGAACTTCACCATATGCTCTTCATCGCTATACACATCTCCAAATTTCAGCGCTCTTTTTTCAAGACCATATGTACAAAAATCCAATGAACTATATAATTTTTTCGCTGCATCATTCGTAGACACAACTGTTAAATGTAATTGTTCAAGCTCTAATTCTTTTCCATACTCAATAACAGCTTGCAATAGCTGCTTAGCATAGCCGTTTCCTCTCTGAGACGGATTTACATACATTGCCATAATTGATCCTTTATGTTTAAAGACTTGTAAATTGGATAATACAAGTGTTACAACACCAATCAACTGATTATCTTCGTTAAAAGTACCAAATGTGTAACTACTTTCAGAATCCAAGTTTCGTGCTGTTGCTTCAATTGGATTCTCTCGTTTTATTGCTTCTTCATATGTTGTAGCAAACGCTTCTGGATTTGTTTGAAGCGCTTGTAACCGTAACTCCCAATAGTTTTCTGCATCTTGTTTATTTAACATACGAATCATGTTACTACACCCCTTCAGCATAAAAAAATCTACCTATGTAGGCAGATTCGACAAATATTTTTATTCTCCTTTAAACTTTAGTATTTTGCGATAACGGTAAGTTTAATTGACTCAAAATGATTTCGGAAAATTCTGGTGTGTACTCTATTTCAAGAGTATATGTCCCTTGTGTAAATAGTACTCCGTCATCTATCAAAATAGCGGTTTTATCCTGACGTAATTCATTTATAAAGTCCAAATCCGGCGTTCCAAACGTTACTTTCATATTTGGACTTAATGCTCTCATTCCAATTGGAATCCACGGTCTTCCTTCCTTCACTACGACTGCATGCGCTGTTCCTCCAATAACAAAGTTAAACGTTTCCGCATCTTGAATTGTTTTCATATAAAACTTGTCCTTTAACCACTCTCGAAATGTCGGAACATGTGTCACAGGAAAACCTAATTCTCGTACATACATTACTTGCAGTGGACCGCACTTTGGCAATACATTTTCATTTACATAATCCCGTGTAATAATCTCTAAAATATTACCATCGTTATCTTTGAAATATACCGCTTTACTCACAGGAGAATGGTAAATAATTGTTTCTCCTTCTGTATCTTTTAAAATATGAACACCTGATTTCATCAACCAATTTGCTACTTCTTCAAAAGAAGACGTCGGTACTTGGAAGGCAAAATGATTTGGAATGATTGATTCTAACACTTCAGTAAAACTAATCGTTGTGAACGAAGTAACTTGAAACTGAATATATGTGTCCGTTCTCTTTGTAATTGGGAATTGTAAAATATCTGCATATATTTGTTTTGTTCCTTCAATTGAAAGTGTCTGTAACTCGATATCTTTAAAATGAGTAATCATTTTTTATCCCTCACTTTTTATATTGTTACATTCAGTTTATGACGTATTTATTTGAGGAACATCCGTTGTCGGAGGGAAAGTATTGTGCTACTTTCGTATGATGGTTTCATAAGGTAATGATTTTTATATTTAGCTAGGGGCTTTTTATTGTAGAAGATAGTGATTATCCTAAAGAATTTGAAGGAACTAATTATTACGATTAACTTAATCATCCTTTAACTAAAAAGATTATAGAAAATAATGATTAAAAAGCCTAACGAAATCATGAAACTAGCATACTGATAATACTTATATCTAGCTTTAAAAGAATGTATTGTTGTAAATATCGAAGCAATCCCGCCAATGATAAATAAAATAATGTTATCAGTCTTCAAATTTGCCGTGATAATCATAATGATAATACTACTAACAAGCAAAATAGATACAACAAAAGCAACGAGTCCTTTTTTTGAATCTTTATCTTGCATACCGATAACCTCCTATACCATTTAAAATAAAAACGTACGGTCTACATTCTACACCGTACTTTCCTCTTTATCTTAACCAATTTACAACATCCTCAGAAATCTCTTCTGGCCTCTCCCAATGCATTAAGTGTCCTGTATTTCTATACAACTTAGTCGTAATATCAATATGTTTCTTAAATTCCTCAATATGTAATTCTCTTACTTTTAAGTAACCATCTGGAAGATCACAATATAATAATAGTGTATCGCTTTTAATCTTATGATGCTTCAACGTTTTATACACCGTATATTGAAATTTAATTACACCTCTAGCAGTATCACCGGTAGCATGCCATCTCACTTTACCATCTTCTTCTCTCATTAGGTCATAAACCGCACGTTCTATTAATGGTGACCATCTACTATATGCCATTTTTTCTAATTGAATAAATTCTTCTTTACTAGCAAATATATATTCATCAAAATCTTTTTCATAATGGTTAATCTCTTCTTCTAATGATCGCGGTGGACACTCTCCTTCTTTTGCATCTTTATATAGCTCCGCAAAATAAGTTCTATTCATTTCACCATGATGATAACCACCATCTAACAGAACCATTTTATTAACTTTTTCCGGACACTCTGCTACATAATGAAGCGCAACGCTTGCTCCCCATGAATGGGCTAGTATATGAAATGTTTCTTTTCCAATCTGTTCAAGTAATGCTACTATCCAATTTGTTAAATGGAATGCACTGTAACCTTCATCTTTCTCAAAACTTGGTGTTTTCCCATGTCCAGGTAGATCAAATGATATAATATGATATTTATCTTTTAGTCGTTCAGCTATCTCTATAAAACTTAATTTTGTACTTCCTAAACCATGAAAACAGATAATTTGAGGGTTATTTTTATCCCCCCATTCACAGACGCTTGCTTTATAACCATGAAACTCTATAAAAAAGTTTTTCATTTTCTATCTCCTCATTAGCGTATAGGCATATTTATTTTTATATCTTCCCCTTCTAAAACAATTGCCATCATACCTGTTTCTGTGCTTGACTCATGCTTTTCACCTTTTTTCCAAAATGCAACTTCGCCTGCCTGAATGGGAACTTTTACTTTATCATTTCCACATACATACCCCTCACCTTGCACAACAATGAAAAGTTGATCTGTAACAGCTTCATGATAGCCAACAATCCCGTTCTCTGGAAGATGCATACATCCAACATGTAATGCACCATTACTTTGTACAACTTTAGACATAACAAAATTAGACTGAAACATTGCGATTTTCTTACCAACTTCTTTGTCAAACTGATAGATTTGCATTCGCCTGCTCTCCTTTTCTATATATAACGAATCGACCACCTTGTTGTTCAACATATCTCCAGTTATGTATCACCTGCTTTACTGTTACACATTGATATGGATTGAACATTGTTTGGCCATTTTTATTGAATACAATATCATCTGTTAATGTATAACAAGCATGTACAGCTGTTTCATTTTCTTCCCAAACGAGGACATCACCTTGCTGAATGGTTGGGTTCTCTATTATTTTATAGTTCTTGTTATGCAAAACTTCTTTAAACTCTTTTGGTTGGACCCATTCATGTATATGTGTTTCAAAGAATTCTTTATTTGTTTCAATTGCCGCTAGTGTGGTACCTAAACAGTTAGGTCCATTTGTTCCAATAAAGGTATTTATATAAGGTTTGATATGTAACACTTCTTCTGGCACCGATACTTCTACCGAATCTTCTTCTATAAACATTTCCGCAATATAAATTAATATACAGATTCTAATTCTTTCTGGAAACTGTCTCCATACAAATCCTTGTAAAATGAGCAGTTTCTTCCCTTCATACAAGAATGAATATGTTTGTAATAGCGGCTTCCATTCCTCTTCATTTTCATGTTGCAGCAACAGTTCTAATTCCTTTACTTCAAAAACAAAACCTCGATTTAGTCGTACTTGCTCTCGTAAAATTTGCTTTTGTATGTTTTCATTTAAGCTACAAAAAAATTGATTTTCCATAACCGTCATATAGCGTGCCTTCTTATAAACACTCCATGTTAAAAATGATGTTTTCATATGTAATGGAATCGTTGACGTATCTTTCATAGTCACTTCACAAAAGGTGGGTTTTTCTTCAAAGAAAAAGTAATCTACATCTGGAACAAACACCTTTTGCCACAGTTTTATTACCTCATTGGATATCGTATTATTTTTAACAGTGTACATTAGTATCACACCACTGCATATTCATGAATTCTTCTTTTAACATACTAAAACGATAACGATTAACAAATTGTCCTTGTCGTAACCAATCCTTCCGCATAAGCCCCTCACATACAAAACCAGCACGTTCATAACTTTTTATAGCTTTCATATTATCAGCATCAACACGTAGCCATATCTTTTCTAAATGAAACTGTTGAAATCCTATTTTCATCATTTCATATAAAGCTGCTATACCATAACCTTTTCCCCAATATCGTTTATCACCAATTGCAATACCTAACTCTGCGTTTTTATTGACTTTATCAAAGTTTTTTAAGTCCACCCAGCCAATATGTATACCTTCTTCCGTTACAATTGCTCGCTGTTCATAACCATTTGTACGATTCATACACATTTCAATCCATCTTTTTGTGTCTTCACGTGTAAACGGTGGATATTGATCTGGTACAACTAAATGCTTCGTTACCTCTTTATCTAATGACCATTGATACCGATCTTCTGTATCTTCTAAAACCAACTCTCTTAATTGAATATTCAGCAAAATCATTTCACACTCGCTCCTCGGTATACTTTTTTACAATGAGAGCACCTATATGTTGTAGTATTCTCTCTAGTGTCTGCCATTCTATATGTGTATCATTTGTTTGAAGCAATCCTATACATAGCAATACTCTATCTTCTATATATAAATAACCAACATCATTACAAACACCGGCAAGGCCACCCGTCATATGTAACCATTCATAAGGGCCAGAAAATCTAAAACCATCAAAGTCTTCTTGTTGTTTTAACGCTTGAAATATAAGATTACTTTTATCCATACTCTCATATAAAGAATGCATCAATTGAAAAATACTTGCTGGTGTTCCGTAGTTATTCGTAATACTTGTATTATCTTTATGAATTACAAGTTCAAGCCCTCGCTGCTGAAGCTCTTTATTTATTTCTTGGCTGCTCATTTTTTCTAAAATGGACAGATATGCTTCTGTTGAATGTTTATAAATCGCTTCTTCAATTACAACTGGTTCTACCACTATCCCTGCTTGAAATGCAATACTACTGGCAATCCATTTTGCTACACTCGCGAGTGGGAACGTTTCATTTTCATTTATACATAGTGATTCTTTTGTGTTTGTATCATACAAATAAAATCCTAATTTTACGGAAGACGGAACAAGTTGTTGAACATCGGTTACATTAATTTTCATCCCTTCACTTCCCTACAACAAAGCCATCAAACAATCGGCCACCATATGTTTCTAATATGTCATTTGTAAATGCAATCACTTGCTCTTTCTTACCAGTCTGGTAGAATGTTTCAAACACTTCCGCAAACTGCATAGCAAATGTTTCATCATACTTTCGTAAACTTTTCATAAACCATTTTGATTGGCCGAGCCAACAATTGTTCATTCGTAATACAAACTCGTGTAATACTGTCGCAAGATGATTTGCAATAAACAGCTCATCTTCTCGTTTCGTTGCTCCAATAAAATCATCTAGTACATCTGTAACGAAATAACGCTTTTGGCTAATTATATCTTCAGACCAAGGTTCCGGTCCTTTTTGTAGTAATTCTTTCGCTTCTTCTTTTATAGACGGTATGATATTATTTGTATCTTTTAATATAACCCCTTCAAAAACAAGGTTTGGTAAAGAAGGACGTCCTCTTTTACAATCGCTCGCAAAGAAATCTTTATACGAAGTAAAATTATGCACAAACACTTCGACAGGCCAGCCTTGCGCAATAAAAGATTCACGGTACGGTGAATTTCTAGAGCCGTCAAAAATAACAATATCTAAATCCGATGTTTTCGTTCCTTCCCCGCGTGCAATACTGCCTCCTAAAAGAGCTGCATCACAATTTTCAAACTGTGATGCAACGATATTTTTAGCCGCTTCTATTGCTTTCATTTCTTTTCCCCCATTACTTTACTTTTTCTTTTTTGTTTCGTTCTCTATCTCTTCCCTTTTTAATATACGCTTCTGCATCAGGTGTTTTACATGACGTGTCTCCATGGTCAATATGTACTTTCCCGATTTTTTGTGCAACGCAAATAGCCTGTTTCTCTAGTTCATCATTCCGAAGTCCAATCGCCATTAGTGCACTATGCATTGCTTGTTTCTTTCTATTCTTCTCTTCATGAATTGTATTTTCAATCGTTTCTAAATATGAAAGGAAAAAAGAATCCTCTAGCTTTTTATCTTTCATTGCAATATGAGCTAGTAATGTCCAGCCTGCTCGTCCGATCCACTCATCTTCACTTTTCGTCCAATCTTTCATCTTTTCCATCGCAAGAGACGATTTACTTACAGGCGACATCAGCACATCGATTAAGCAGTAATAATCACTAGCTTTTATCCATTCATCTAATTGCTCTGATGTAAACTGCTTTGGATCTACAATCATCGTCGCAAGCGTCTGTGCATCCATATTACCTGTATTCCAAAGTGCCATTGCTAACTCATGGTCTTTTTTAATTTCTTTTTTCAATGTATTTAAATTGGCAAAACTCACTCCAAATAACGGTTCTTTTGCTCCGTGGCGCTTATATACTTTACGGTTTTGTTCTGTTCCATACTCTTCTAGTTGTTTCATCACTTGTTTTAATTTTTCATTTGGCATGTCACTTTCACCTCGCTTTCATTATAACACCACTCTTGCATACAAAAGTCCATCACGATATATTCTATTTTTATTTTCTGTTTTCCTTTTTCTATTATTAATACGGTATGTGAAATTTTATGTTTTTTCTTTAAATAAAGTGAAATTCAATCAGTGGGGGGCTCCGTCTCCCACTGATTGTTAGCCCGACCAATCAGGCTTTTACGGGCTGTTAATTTCCCACCTACACTTCTCCGAATCCTCTAAGCTTTGAGGTGGGAGTCTTACAGCCCGCAAATAGCGGGATAAAACCTTCAAACAGTAGAGGGTTTTATTTAATTGCGATTGGATAATAACAACTCTTTCCGCTAATATTTTCTATTAACTCCGCCAAATCTGGTGGCGCTACTTCTTCCTTATTCATTCTCTTTAATTGCTCTATACTAATCCAACGAAAATCGATTAAGCTACTTTTTTCATTTTCTGTCATTTTTTCTAGGGTGAATACATCGTTCATCTCTTTGGAATGTGCTAAATAATAGCGTTCATAGCTGATAAAATCTTCATGCTTTCCTTTTATTTTAAGCTCCCTTGTCCAAAGCCACTCACCTATTTCGAAGTTTGTTATACCTGTTTCTTCTTCCAACTCTCTTAATAGCGCTCCTTGAAAACTTTCATGATTGTCTAAACCACCCCCTGGGGTTACCCATAATACTTTTTCTTCAACTACATTCCGAAATATAAATTTAAACAAAAGAACTTCATTATTTTCATTTAATATAATGGCACGAGCTGATTTTCTAACTTTCATATATGTAGAGCCCCCCTCTTCACTTATATGAGCCCCTAGAATAGAGAGCTCTCAGACTCTTTCAATAAAAAAACATAAATCCCTTTTATAAACCCAAAAGGAATTTATGTTTTTAACCGTTAAAGAATAATTAAGATATACTTCAATCACCCCTATACCTATTAACCATTTTTTCATATTGCTTCTCCTCAAAAATCGTTATCTAATACACTTCTCTGGATCAATTTCAACTTCCTCCCATTCTCCTTTCACGTTTCTTTTATATTGCTTTACTAAAACATCCGTATCATTTGTTAGTTGAAAAAAAATAAATCGATACGTACTTCCATCCGTTCCAGTAAAATCAATTTGTTTTTCATATCCTTCTTGTTTTGTTGGAAACTGTTTTTTTACAAGTTTGCACCATTCTCCATACATCGTTTCAACAACCAATTCTGCATTATGTTGCCAAAGGTGATATGGTGCACATAAAAAGTCTTCACCATACAAGTCGATATTCGCAATTTTATAAGAACCATTTTCTTTTTGGATATACACATATCCGTAATAATAAGCGAAATAGGTGACTCCTTTATTCGACCCTTCGATAGTTTCAATTTCAATAAAATAACGCTCTGCATTGGGATATTTAGCATCACGACGTAACTTCTCTAGCTTAATTAAACTTGTATGACCAATTCCCTCAAAAGAACGTAAATATTTTTGATACGGCATCCGTTTTTGATATTCTTTCGTGAAAAAATTGTAAGCAACTGGGTACGGTATTCGAGTCATTCCAACTGTTCCGCATCCTCCGGTTTTCTCATCAGTAAAATTAACAGCCTCTCGAAGCATACTGAAATAGTTCAAAATTGTATCTTCTGGGGAATTCATTAATGATGGAGGAAGAACAACTTGATTATGTTTTTTATCATAGTAAGGATCAAAAAATGCATAATCAAATCGATTATTCAAAACTGATAGACACGATGGACGAAAATACCTTTCAACATCAGCATCGTTTGTTTCCCTCTCTTCTTCTCTTTCACCTGTATGAAACCATTGCTTTTGAAAGTTCCCTCCCATTATTACAATACTTTTTCTTTGCATCAAACGACTTATTTTCCTATTTAATAAAGAAAAGAATTTCATTATGTTCATTCCTTTCTATGCCATAATACATAAAACAATCTTTATAAATAGATATATTAAAAATCACCTACAAATATGAAACTAAAAAATCTTACATGATAACTTTCGTTTTTCCACATTTTTATAAAACTTCTTTGCACAAACCTGTATAAACTTGCTAATATAGTAGTGTAGAAATACTAGATAGAGAGAAGGAAGACTATGCACAACAAGGGTTACATGATTACTTTTATGAAACGCGCAGCGATACTATGCATCGGCATCTTGTTTTTGTTTCAAGGGTTTCTCGGAACAATACATATTGTAGAAGCTAGTGAAGAAGCGCAGCCAATTCAATTTGTGAGTGAAATGCAAACTACAATTACACAAAAAGAAACACCAAAGTACTACAACGGTCAAGAAAGAAAAGTTGCTTATTTAACATTTGATGATGGTCCTGGAAAGCCAACAGCAGAGCTCCTCGACATGTTAAAAGAACACGATGCGAAAGCTACTTTCTTCGTAGTTGGCCCCCGAGTAAAGCAGCACCCTGAACTAGTTGAACGCCAACTAAAAGAAGGCCACTATACTGGTATGCATAGTATGACACACCAATATGGAAAGCTGTACAAACAAGGTCAATTTGTTGAAGAAATGAAAGAAAATCAACAAATAATTACAGATGTAATTAAAACTGAGCCAAAACTAGTACGTCCACCATACGGATCAATGCCGGGCTTAACAGAAGAATTACGTAACAAAGTCGTAGAAAACGACTTAAAAGTATGGGACTGGACAATCGACTCTCTAGATTGGAAATATAATAAAGCTCCCGTTGATGTTGGTGCTGCAAAAATTGCTGAACATGTTGTTGCAAATGCAACAAAGCCAGTTGAAGTTATTTTACTTCATGATATTCATGAACAATCCGTTGCTGCCGTACCAGCAATTATTGAAGGATTAGCAGCAAAAGGTTATGAATTTGAAAGCTATAGCGAAAACGCTCACTTCCCAGTGAACTTCTGGAAAGATGATCGCCTGTAACAAACAGCCTGGACATATCCGGGCTGTTTGTTTTTTTAAGTCTCTTTATTATCCTTGCTCTTTAGAATTTCATTTTTCAACTGTTCTATCTGCTCATCCATTTTTTTTATTTTTTGGTCAAATTCAGCGTCTCTTTTCTTTACTGCCTCATCCAAACTCTCTCCTTTTTTCTTCATTCACATATCCTCCACTCAACATTTAAAATAGGACTCCTTTCATTTTTCTAGAATTATACAGTTATCAAATTATTCATATTCCCCTACTGAAAAGGAGATTACATAAACCATGAAAAAAGAAACACATTTCAGCTCATCGATGCAAGTACATAAGCACCGGATTTCAGCCATTACACATTTTCCAAAGCATTACATTATTTTCATTTTCAGTTTGTTACTTTCTCGAATTGGCGACGCCCTTTATACTTTTGCACTTCCTTGGATTGCTTATGAACTAACTGGATCGGCAATCGTTATGAGTTCACTTTTTGCTGCTGGGGTATTACCTGTTGTTTTATTTGGTCCAATTGTAGGAATCATAGTAGATCGTTTTGATCGCCGCAAATTAATGTGGATCGCTGATTTAGGGTGTATGATCTTTGTCACGCTCATTCCAATTCTCCACATGCTAAATCTACTGCACATTTGGCATCTATATATTGTTTCATTTATTTTAGCTGTTCTCTCTACTATTTGACGTAGCTACCATAACAATTATTCCGCGTATTGCCAGTCACTCATTAACAAGAGCCAATTCAGCCTATCAAATGGTAAATCAAATTGCTAACTTAGCAGGCCCTGCGTTGGCGGGTATCATCATTGCTAAAATGGGTGGGTTTAATGCGCTTTGGATCAATGTTCTTTACTTTGGAGCTACGTTCATTGCTGTCTTACTTTTACCTCCATTAAACACAAACAAATCAAAAGAAAAAGTGGGTAACTTCTTATACTGTATTAAAAACAATATGAAAGAAGGTTTTATGTGGTTATTAAAGGACCATCTCAATCTCTCTTTATCTCTTCAAGCGATGATTGGTAACTTCGGAGCTAGCGCTGTGTTAGGTGTATTGATGTTTTATCTTGCATCAACATTAAACTTATCTGCCGAACAAAGCGGTTGGAATTATACTTTAATAGGTGTCGGTGGCCTTTTAGGAAGTGTGATTGCTGTCCCACTTGAACAACATATTCGGCGCGGTGTTCTGATTCCTACTTTGCTAAGTATAGGAGCAATTGGATTGACTTATGCCATATGGAGCAACTACTGGCTCGCCCCTGGTATTGCATTTGGAATTGCGATGACTTGTAATATAGCTTGGAATACGATTGTCGCCTCAGTTCGGCAAGAAACCGTACCGACTCATATACAAGGAAGAGTTTTAGGATTCTCACGAGTACTTACTCGTCTAGCGATGCCATTAGGAGCGTTAGTGGGAGGACTCATCTCTGAGTTTCATCCAGTTATGATATTTGCTTTAGCAGCATGTACGAAGTTAATTGAAGTTATTATTGCTCTTATTAGTCCTATACGTAAGTTATAAGGAGAATTGCTAATTTTCCTTATTATTCTGTACGTTCCGGAAATTTCTCACCTTGTCTATGTAATGATCGTACAATTTCTTCTCGCTCTATTTCTGTTATAAAAAATTTCATAACGTGCGTATCGTTCGTTGCCCAAGGTGGTGTAATTTCTAACGTTAACTGAATATCTATCTCAAACAATCCACCCTTCTCACCTACATATGCAAAACATAAATTTGGTTCTATAAAATCAAGCTCTGTATATGTCGGATTTGGTAGTACTTGAAACCACTCAATCATGTGTGATATATCTTCTGCTAATAAAAATGGGTCTACCGTTTCATACTTCTTTTCACCTTCCACTACATGTACTTTCACACGCAGCCAGTTACGGTCATATTTGTCTTCAGCATATGGATATTGATACCCCACTACTTCTAATTGAAATTGTTTCTGATTTTGATTAATTCTCATATATGAAAACTCCTTTTAATTGTTTCATAAATATATATTAATTACGCTATTCATAAGTATAAAGAAAAGCAAAAAACTTTTCTCATCATAAGAAAAGTTTTTTGCCTTCAACATTAGTTACCTTTATTGTACATTTCTGCAACTTGTTTTTGAATATCTGCATTTTCTAAGTACTCATCGTATGTTGTTTCTTTATCGATGATACCATTTGGCGTTACTTCAATGATACGGTTCGCAATTGTTTCTACGAACTGATGGTCATGTGATGTGAACAGAAGTGTACCTTTAAATGCCATTAAACCGTTGTTTAATGCTGTAATTGACTCAAGGTCTAAGTGGTTTGTTGGATCATCAAGTGTTAATACGTTTGCACCGCTTAACATCATTTTTGATAACATACAACGTACTTTCTCTCCTCCAGAAAGAACAGAAACGTTTTTCTTAACCTCTTCACCAGAGAATAACATACGACCTAAGAATCCACGTAAGAAGCTTTCAGACTCGTCTTGTGGAGAGAATTGACGTAACCACTCCACTAAGTTGTACTCACTATTTTCAAAGTACTGAGAGTTATCTCTTGGGAAGTATGCTTGAGATGTTGTTACACCCCATTTGAATGAACCGCTATCTGGCTCCATCTCACCCATTAAAATTTTGAATAATGTTGTCATCGCAATATCGTTACGTCCGATAAATGCAACTTTATCACCTTTATTTAAAGTGAAACTTACATTATCTAATACTTTTTCACCATCGATTGTTTTAGAAAGACCTTGTACTGTTAATAAATCATTTCCAACTTCACGCTCAGGTGTGAAGCCAACGAATGGATAACGACGAGAAGATGGTTTAATATCATCTAATGTAATTTTATCTAATAACTTTTTACGAGAAGTTGCTTGCTTCGCTTTTGATGCGTTCGAGCTAAAGCGTGCGATAAAGTTTTGTAACTCTTTTACTTTCTCTTCTTTCTTCTTGTTTGCATCTTGCGTTAACTTCAGCGCTAACTGGCTAGACTCATACCAGAAGTCATAGTTACCAACGTAAAGTTGAATTTTACCGAAGTCAAGGTCTGCCATATGCGTACATACTGTATTTAAGAAGTGACGGTCATGGGATACAACGATAACTGTATTTTCAAAGTTCATTAAGAAGTTTTCTAACCATTGAATCGCTTTTAAGTCTAAGTGGTTGGTAGGCTCATCTAATAAAAGAATGTCTGGTTGACCAAATAGTGCTTGTGCAAGTAATACTTTTACTTTTTCCGCACCTGTTAATTCGGACATTTTCTTATCATGAAGATCTTCACCAATACCTAAACCTTTTAAAAGGATTGCCGCTTCAGATTCAGCTTCCCAACCGTTCAGTTCAGCAAACTCGCCTTCTAATTCTGCAGCGCGCATACCATCTTCATCGCTAAAATCTTCTTTCATGTAAATTGCATTTTTCTCTTGCATAACTTCATATAAGCGTGTATGACCCATAATAACAGTTTCTAACACTGCAAACTCTTCATATTCGAAGTGGTTCTGCTTTAAAACCGCTAAACGCTCACCTGGTGTAATACTAATATCACCAGTTGACGCATCAATTTCACCAGATAAAATCTTTAAAAATGTAGACTTACCTGCACCGTTCGCACCAATTAAACCATAGCAGTTACCTGGCGTAAATTTTATGTTAACATCTTCAAAAAGCTTACGATCTGCAAAACGTAAACTTACGTTACTTACTGTAATCATGTAGTTCCTCCTAGTAATACCGCTGCTTTCAGCTTTTTCTCACCTTTTTATACGAAACATGTATCTTGCGACTCACGTATTTTAGGATATACCCATTATATCGTAATGCCTTAACGAAAAACAACTTTATATTATCCATCAAGTGATTACTATATATTCTGTCATTACATACGTAAACGTATAATCCTCAAATTATTCATTTCTAATTAGTTTGTACTACATTTTTCGACATAAAGAACGCAAAAAAAGCGACACGCCGCCTAAGTTTTAGATTCTAAAAAAGTTGTACTGTTCATAAAAAATGCGTACCGCTTTGAAAAAATTTTAACTTTTTAAAGAGATTAATTTAATAAAAGGACTTCATATAATGGAACTGATATAGCCATTAAGTTTATTAGGATATAAATAGTAATAATAAAATATTTTATAGGAGGATTTATGAATATCAATGTAGAGCTAGTAAAAAAATTAATTTCAGAACAGTTCCCCGAATGGAAAGAATTATTAATTGAACCTGTTAAAAATGGTGGGCATGATAATCGTACTTTTCATTTAGGAGATAGTATGACCGTTAGATTACCTAGCGAAAAGGTATATGAGCCGCAAGTAAAGAAAGAGGCCGAATGGTTGCCTATTCTAGCTAAAAGCTTATCCCTTCCAATTACTGAGCCATTAGCCGAAGGAAGGCCAACCCCTACTTATCCTTACGCTTGGTCAATTAATAAATGGTTACCAGGAGAAACGGTTACTCAAAATAATATTGATTTATATGTTTTCGCAAAGGAATTAACAAACTTTTTAAAGGAGTTTGAAAGTATTGATGCTTCAAACGGACCGATTGCAGGCTCTCATAACTTTTATCGCGGAGGGGAATTATCTGTCTATGATTATGAAACAAAAGAAGCTTTTAATGAGCTTAAAGGAAAAGTTGATATAAAAAAATGTAAATCGATTTGGCAACGAGCACTTTCAAGTAAATGGGAAAAAGAGTCTGTATGGGTACATGGTGATATCGCTCCTGGGAACTTACTGGTTCAAAATGGACATTTATCAGGTGTGATTGACTTTGGCATTTTAGGTATTGGTGATCCCTCTTGTGATTTAGCTATGGCGTGGACATTTTTTGATAAGGACAGTAGACAAGTATTTATTCAAAATATGGATTTGGATAAAGAAACTTGGAATCGTGCTAAAGGTTGGGCGCTGTGGAAGGCATTAATAACTTATAATAATAGGGATAAAAAAGTAAGGGATCATGCACGAGCTATTATTAATGTACTTATAAGGGACGAATAAGTAAAGAGATGAGCAAAGTTTTATACTGAGTTAGAACAAATACTATTAAAGTAATTCAAAGTAACCTTTTTACCATAATGACACATTAATAATTCCAAAAATCGCACGCACTGTATCTGGGGAATATTTCATTTTATTAGAAGCTTTATTAATAATTTTTTGAATATGCATAGGCATAAAATATGTTGAATTCTTATTTTCCCTATGACAGGATGTATCACATTTTTGACGAACAAAAAAGAGTGCTCTTCTTCAAAGCACTCTTTCAAAAAACTTACCAATTTGGACAGCCATTATGTTCATGCTTATGATTGTGCTGGCGATGACGATGTCTACAATTACAGTGATGTCTGTGTCTACAATGGCATCCATCAAAACATGTATGTCTACGTCTACAGAACATTAAATCATCCCAGAATCTACCGTTGAAACAACAACCATTTCTCATAGATATGATTGCCTCCTCTCTATAAAAGGATTCATCATATTCTATGGTCAAAAACAAAAAATGGCTTGTTTACTAGTCTACATTCTATTAATACTAAATCAAATTTCCATAATTCATAAACGACATTACATTGATTTCCGCCTCGCATAATACAGCCTTTTAATATATCGCTTATTTGAATATCGAACAAAGCTCACATGCTCTTTTTATTATAATTTACTAACTCAAAATCCTCTCCTTGTTTATCTCGTGCTTTTTTCTAAATGCACTTTCTAAATCAATATCTAATTACGGCATTATCATAGTAGTTTCCTCTCTGAGACATACTTGTGACAATGCCTTTTTCTTTATTATAAGCTTGCAGTTCCTCCCCTATATAGATACTTCCTTAGTCAGAATGAAGCATGACACCTTTTACTTCTCTTCCTTTCATTGCTTGTTTCAGTGTTCCCATCGCTAACTGATAATTTAGCAACTCAATGATGACAACGCTAATAAATTCACGATTAAAAGCATCCATTTTTATTCACATTTCAGTTACAATTACTGTATTTACGTACAATTTTCTTTTTTGGGCCGTGTGCCCCCTTAAAAGCTATGAAAGCGTTCGTTATAAAAAATCAAAAAAGCCACCTTCCAAATTTGGAAACCGACCTTAAGATATTTGTACAACTATCGCATGTTTTAGTTGTACAAGGAATTTTTAAATTTTAATCTAATTTATCTTTGCATAGATACAGGTATCAGTTAGTTTTTTACCATCAGCTGAAAGATCTTCATTACGTAATATCCCTTCAAGCTCAAAACCTAGTTTTTCAGGGATCGTACGACTTTTAGTGTTATTAGATTCACATCGTATTTCAATCCTTCTAAATTTGAGTAACTGAAATCCAAGGTTTGTTAACTCACTTACTGCTTCTGTCATATATCCATTGCCACTAAATTGCGTGTTAATCCAGTATCCAATTTCACATTTAGAAATTTTCCAATTAATTCTGTGAAGGCTAGCAGTTCCAATAAAATCATTAGTGCCCTTATGATAGATAAGATAACGAAAACTTTCTCTTTTCAAAAAATCTATATATGCATTTCTCAGGATGATTTCCGTTTCTTCAACAGTAGGAATTGACTGGAATAAAAGCAACCATTGTTTTAACTCATTAATTGAATCTTTAATAGCTTGGTATACTACATTCCCGTCACCAGCTTGAAGTGGTGCTCGAAGAATTAGTCTTTCTGTTTCTATTTGTAACGGAACATCTAATAAAATAGGATGCATATAATTTCTCCTCTCGAAAACTTTAAATTATGACAGAATGAAACTTATATAATTAAAAACTTTCACCCCAAAGAAATAATTCTTGAGGACGAGAGTTGCAATTTCGTGGTACCACCTCAGTTTGTTGATATGTCACCATATCAACCTCTTCAGGCACGTTACTATAATACCCTATCTCACTAACAGGAGATCCCGTCACAGCATCACTACAAGTTATTATAGAACCGTGCGAAGCTCCTAGTCTATCTTCATTAAGAACTTGATATACAGCAATACAGTAAAGTTTACCTCCCCAAAATTAGTAAACAATAAATATATATTCAATTAATCACTTAGAAACCCCTTTTCACATATTGAAAACTAAACTGCCAGCTGGCACAAAAAAATGGCTACCGAAGCAGCCTTAGGTTATTCAACTAATGCATGAGTTAGTTGAACAAGGAATTATTATTTTTCATTTTATCTTTTACATAATGGGATAGCGTCACATCGCCATCAAGTTAAGAAAAGTAAATACCCCCAAACGAAAAAATGAGCTTTTTTGTTACAAGTTAGTACAAAATTTCGTTCTAGGGGTACTATAAAATTTTAGCTTGATGGGCATGTGACGGTACCCCTATTATGACTAATACAGATTATAAGGAAGATGAATTCTTTATGAGTTGGATGAAAAGACATATCACTAAACACTTTCCTAATATAATCTCAACGAATCATACATATTACTGGTGGTTTCAAGTCAACGGGAGCACTCGGGAGGGTGTTTTTTTATCCAAAAATATAACGAATTATAAAGATGAGGAGATTTAGAGAAGATAAGATTATGGATTTTCACATAGATTTATTCCCTGGATTAGGAAGTATCGAGCCAATATGGTTGATTTTAGCTTTTGTAATCGTGGGTGCATTAGCCTTATTATCATTCGCAGTAGAGGAGATAAGAAATGCTATTTCTTATATAGTAAGACCATTTATTCTACCAGTAATAGCTGTCTCTTGTCTTTTATGGTTAATGAATAAATAGTAAAAACGTATCTATCTTTTGTATAATTAACAAAGGAGGGATAACATGAGCAACATTATTAATCTAGAAGAAAAACGTAAAGAGAAGAACGATACAGTCACGATCCCCATCATTGAGCGTATTTATATGGAAAACGGAGAAGTCAAAGCTGATGTGGTGGGTGAGCGAGAAGTGCCGAAGGATATAATAGATAAAAAACCCCGCCTATACTAGGTAGGGTTTTTTATCCAATAACTAACTTTTCTTTTTGTTAATTTCTGTTAACAACTTTATAATTGTATCGTTTTGCTCTTTTATACTTTTCAAATGTTTTTCAATCATATGAGTTGAAAAGAAAATGATAAGAACTAATGCAATACCGATGAATAAATCCATAACAATCCCTCTATTCCCAAAATTTATATTGTCCCCTGATATTTTCTAAACTTACCTTGCTTCGCTGCATATTTGGTGGACAAGAACCATTATATTTTTTTATTTTCTCATTTATTTCATCAATTGAGCTTTTTATATTGGATGCTATAATACCTTTCTCAATCATTTTCAATGTTAAAGAAATTTTCTCCCGTATTTCCTTTTGTAAACTTATCCAAATGGGTAAATAACCTGCATCTTTGGCTGTGTTTAAAAAATTACTATATACATCTCCGTTAAAGAGATTTTTCGGAAGTGGTTTTCCGTATCCAGGGTTTTTCTTTATTTCTTCATCGATATTAGAATTTTTGATGATCTGATCAATCAAATTATCATTTTCATCACGGTTTCTCATATACCTCTCCCTCTCGTACTTCTATATTATCACCTGAAATTTAGGTTGATTCATAATTTATTTAGTATAGAAATCTCATAATATCTCAATATACCCTTCCGTACCATTCACTCGAATCCGCTGCCCATCTTTAATCTCTTTCGTTGCATGATCCACACCAACAACTGCTGGAAGGCCATATTCCCGGGCGATAACAGCTCCGTGCGTCATTACACCTCCAACTTCTGTTATTAAACCTTTAATAGATACAAATAGCGGTGTCCAGCTAGGATCGGTGAAAGCAGTAACTAGGATATCCCCTTCTTCTAAGTTAGCTTCCTCCATTTTTGAAATGACACGTGCGCGGCCCTCGACAATGCCGGATGAAACTGCAATACCTGCTAAGGAACCTGGAGGGAAATTGTCGGTATTGACTTTTCCAACAACGCACTCTCCCTCTGATGTTATTACCCGCGGCGGGGTCAACTTCTCATAAACCTCATATTCCTCTTTTCGCTCCGTAATGATACTGTTATTCAACTTATTTGTACATACGACCTCTTGAAGCTCTTCAAAGGTGAGATAATAAATATCTTCCTTCTCCCGTATGATACCCTTTTGCACAAGCCCTTCAGCCTCTTTCAGTAAGGCTTGCTTATAAATGTAGTACCGATTAATGAAGGCATATTTCGGATATTCTCGATATCCGATAAAATTACGTAAGACGCTAATCATCTTCTTTGTTTTTTTGACCTTTCGTAAGCCTCCTCGTAATTGCTGCAACCGGTTTAAAAGCTTCTGTTCCATTTCCTCTGCCTCTTGACGTCCTTGTTCAAATTTCATGCTACTTGCATGAGGTTCAAAATTTTTAATATTACTGAGAATCATAGGAATAAGTACAGTCGGCTGTTCGCTCCACCGCGTTCTAGTAATATCAATCTCTCCTGTACAGCGCATGCCATATTTCTCAAGGTACATCTCTATAGCGCTACTAACAGCATTGCCGCCTTCCAATTGAACTAACTTCTCAAAAAAATCCTCATGCTTTACATTCTCAGACTGGACATTATGAAAATATTCTATTACCTCTGGATATTGCCGAACTACATCTGCGACATCAAGAAGCGCAAGCCCCATTTCAGATGTGACGTTGTTTTCTACTGATTGGGAAAGCACGTCAGCTGCATTCTTTTCACCCAACCATTTTTCCATTTTCTTGTTAATCCAGCTCCTTGCATATATCCCTGCCATAATTGATCCCATGCCACGCGAATCAAATATGTCTTTTTTTAATTGCTTTATGTCCTCTACAATAAAGGTAAACACCTCATCACCAGCTACCTTGGCAATATTTTGCTTCATATCCCTTATAGAAGTCTCGTGGCGAGAAATGAATTGCTGAACGATTGTTGGATCGTTTTTGTAACAAATCTTGATAGCCTGAAAAAATATTCCCCAAGATAGCCCTTCTTTACGCATACTAAGCACTTTCTTACCACGTGGCAAAAATCTTATAAAATCCTTTCGCTCTATTAAACTCTTGAAAGCATTCTGCATTAAAGGATCGCTCTTCCCTATCGTATTGAGCAAAATTTTCCGACTAACAGGTGTAGCCAAATCATGTGTGTAATCAATAAACAGCCTTCCACCGGCTTTATAAAGTGGAATTTCACCTGATAAAGCCTGAAAGAATGACATCCCTAACGGCCTAATAGGCTCTATCATCATCTGCTGATGACCTAAAGATGCATAGATACGATTCTTATCGTCGTATGCATTCGGAATTGGAAATAAAGTAGTGATTGGACGGCTCTGCACAATATAAAGTGTATCATCAACAAGACACCATTCAATGTCTTGAGGATAGGAAAAAAACTTCTCGATCTTTCTCCCCATTTGCTCCAGCTCCAAAATCTGCTCCTCCGTTAAGGTCTGCTTCGTTTGCTGATTTGGCGCCACTTCCCGTTCCTCTGTACCACCTGCTTGTAATGCATAGATGGCTATCCTCTTAGTAGAAATTGTTTTATTCACAATGTTTCCTTCTCGCACCTTATAGTTATCAGCAGACACTAAGCCAGAGACGAGTGCCTCTCCTAGTCCAAAGCTAGCATCGATGGACAATGTCTTTCTGTTGGAGGTAACCGGATCGGCAGTAAACATGATTCCAGAAGCTTGTGGAAATACCATGCGCTGGATGACAACAGACAAGTATACATGCCTATGATCAAATCCGTTTTGTATACGATAGATGACGGCTCTATCTGTAAATAGCGATGCCCAGCATTTACGGATATGATGTAAAATCGCCTCTTTTCCGATAATATTCAAATACGTATCCTGTTGACCAGCAAAAGAAGCTTGCGGTAAATCCTCAGCTGTGGCGCTGGAACGTACAGCATAAGCATGATGCTCACCAAGCTGCGAGTGATAAGAAGAGACCTCTTCCGCAATATGTGGATCAATTTCTACCGCTTCAATTACATTACGAATTTTGCTACTAATTTCACTGATACGCTCTCGCTCTTCCACCTTTAGATGTAAGAGCTCCTCCAGCAATATATGAAACGCCTCGTTATCCTTAATCACACTTTTGTATGCATGAGTAGTGACACAAAACCCATCTGGTACCGCTATTCCTTCAACTCTCGATAATTCTCCTAAGTTTAAACCTTTCCCACCAACTTCGATGAGCTTTGTTTTATCGATTTCTTTAAAACGAACTACATATGAGTGCACATGAACATCCCCTTTAAATATCGTCATTCACACGTCATTAATCATTCCTTATTTACTTCGTTGTTCCATCTCTATTATATTTCGATAAACAAAACTCAAGACTAAAACAACCTTAGATTATATATTTCTCAAACACTTTCATACGAGCAAAACAGTTTTACCGAAAGAAAAATACATAAAATAAGAGAGACCTTCGAATAAAGGTCTCTCTCGTTTTAAAAGAAGTCATATAAAAACGGCTGACGCAGCGCAATAAGACTCTCTAACTGTTGAACAATTTCCTCTTCCCCTACAATAGCTCCAATTTCATAAAGTTCTAACGGGCGTTTGTAGCCAAGCAGCATTGTTGATAATGTATTAATGTTTACATGTAACCCTTTATCTTGTAACTGCTTGGCTTCGTCTTCATGTAACACAACAACTTCTCCGTTTTTACATATAACTGTTTTGTTGTTCCAGTCTGCAAATGAATCTGTAATATGTAAAATCACTTCTGTTCCTTCACTTCCACTTTCGAAGGAATATTGCTGTAAAAACCTCTCTACATCAACAATACGTGCCATGAAGTATGGCTTCTTTTCTGCTTTAATACGCGGCTCTTGTAATGTATATGGTAATGGTTCCTTTTCATGAACAATCATCTCTACTTCATTTAGCATAGAGTCGTGTTGACATATAAAGTTCCATAATCCACTTCTTGCTTCACGACTTAATGGTACAAATTCCTCTACTTTCATTTTGTAGTCTTTTATTTCATATAATATGTAACCAATTGGTTCATTTTGCTTTGTATAATAAATTGCTGCGTGAAGATCATCATATACTGAATGCATCCACCAATCTTTACTTCGTACTAACATTCCTTCATAGCGCTTTGCAAACTGTTCATATACAAGCTCAATGTCTTCGTGATGTGTTTCTTTTTGAAAACGTCTCACTGTTCCTTTTACATCTGCATGTTTCATTAAATCATGTTTTGTTAGCGTGTATACGTGGCGATCTGTATATAGCTCCCAGCCGTACTTACGGTAAAATGATACAGAAAATGGATACAGCATGGACATACTGTAACCTTCATCTTTCATCGTTTTCAGTGTATGTTGTAATAGTTCTTTTACATATCCTTTTCTTCTATACTCTGGATATGTTGCAACTCCTGCAATTCCGCCCATTTTATACTTTTGTTCCCCAATATATACTTCTAGCGGAACGAGATGTAACTTCGCCGCAAGCTTCTGTTCATCTAATATTCCAAACAGCTCATGATATTTTTTATAATGTTCCTTGCGTCTTTCAACCTCTTCTGCTGAGACTTTATTCTGAAACGCATATTCAGATAAATGGACTGCTTCTTTATAATGCGCTTCTGCTAAACGAATGACCGTCATTTCCTCTTCCCCCTATAAACCTTTTCAAAACCGTATATATCATACTTACTATATCACACATAATCTAAATACATGAAAAATTCAAACTTTTATAGTTTACAACAAACAAAAAGAACTCACCTTTTCTAATAACAGGTTCAATTGATAGAGAGAAAACAGCAAAAAGTAAAACAAATAGTAAACCAAAGGGATAGCGATTTAGCTACCCTTTTATCATATAGGTATCGTATATTTCAAAAAATCTCTTATTGAGACAAATGCTTGTAATCTAATATTTCTACTTTAAAATCGTGTTTGCAACCAATTTTAGGGCTGTCACAAGATGGATACACTCTTACTTTCACTAAGTCCTCTGCATAGCTAAATGATTTATTATCAGAAGAAACTTGGATTTTTACAGCAACATCATAAGAATGATTACTATTATAAGTGATACCAACTATTCTTTCCCAACGCCAACCAAAACCAGAAGATTCTTTTCCTCCATATTCTTCTATTACCCTTTTATCAATGGCAGGAAATACAATATCTGAAACGATATTCTCTGTTGTTACATACCAATCTTCCCATTTTGAAACCTTTTCTGCGCTAACTGTTTGGAAAGGAGTAATAACAGATAATAAAAATCCAACTAAGATAAAATAATGTTTAACCAATAAGTTCACCTCTTATTTACATTTCCGAATATTGTTCCCCACTTATTATTCCTTATCAAATCCTGTTAACTAAATACTGTCCAGCCAATTAGTACTGCATTTAGCACAAAAATTAGCAAAGGCACATAATTTTTGTACTTTTGCTAATTGATGTACGAATTTATATGCTAATTCCAAGGCTAAAGCGAAAGAAACATTGATATAACAATAAAAAAGGAGGTACCAAATCATTTACGATCTTTACCTCCCATTGTGTTGCTATTTAATATTTTCTTCCTCTGAACCAAACACGTTACTTTTGCTAGTTCTTTTTCTATCTATGGTGCAGAAGACTTTATTTCGTTAACACAAGCTGAATAACATGAGCTAATCCAGTGTGTCCTTTTCCTTCCACTCGCTCTTGTTCTCCGTAGAAGAAATGGATTACTTTATGCCCTTCACACCAAGTAAGAATGTCGCTTGGATCATAAAGCATATCAATATCTTTTGGGCCACCTGTACCGTAATCCATTTGATTTTCAGAGTACACTTCAAGCATAATCATTCCACCAGGCTTTACAGCATGCTTCATCTTATCGAAAACCGTTTTTTGGTCATCTTTATGAAAATGTCCAAACACCATTATTGCTGCTTCATATTCTTCATGTGGTACGTTATCCGCTAACAAATCGATCTTTTTTGTATGCACGTCGACGTCATGCTTTTGCGCTAACGTTTTTGTTTTTTGCAAACCACTTTCTGCATAATCAATTGCTGTTACCTCATGACCTCGTGTTGCTAGAAAAACAGCATTTCTTCCTTCTCCTTCTGCAAAGGCAATTACATTTTGGGATTTTTCTAATTGAGAAGCTTGTTGCTGAATGAAAATATTCGCTTCCTCGCCATACCAATATTCTTTACACTTAAAACGTTCATGCCATGTATTTACCATACTCACTAACCCCCTAATTGCAAATTTTGCATACTTTATGATATGCGGGTCACTTTAATTAAAGACTTAATATGTCTATAATAACCTTAAAGGCTCTCCTTCGGCAAATATTTCTAATCACTTTTAGTCTTACTTCATGTGCCTTCAATAAAAATCCCCACTGGTTTTACCAGCAGGGACAATAAATATAAACCATTTCTCACACATATTATAATTTCACCTTATTTGTAAAAGCTTTCAATTCCTCCATAAATGCATGGAACTGTGGGATATCCATTTGCTGCGCCGAATCTGATAAAGCAACTGCTGGGTCTGGATGCACTTCTGCCATGACTGCATCTGCTCCAATTGCAAGTGCTGCTTTTGCAGTTGGTAATAATAAATCCCGGCGCCCTGTTGAATGCGTGACATCAACAACAACTGGTAAATGTGTTTCTTTCTTTAAAATCGGTACTGCTGAAATATCTAGCGTATTACGCGTCGCTTTTTCATATGTGCGAATACCGCGCTCACATAAAATAATTTGATCATTGCCCTGTGCAATAATGTATTCTGCTGCATTCATAAACTCTTCAATCGTTGCTGATAATCCACGCTTTAATAACACTGGTTTGTTTACTTTTCCAACGGCACGTAATAATTCAAAGTTTTGCATATTGCGCGCACCTATTTGAATGACATCAACATAATCAAGTGCCATTTCCACATCATTTGGATTTAAAATTTCACTAATAACAGCTAAGTCAAGTTCATCAGCTACTTGCCTTAAAATGTGTAACCCTTCCACACCTAGCCCTTGGAAATCATACGGAGATGTTCTCGGTTTAAATGCTCCGCCTCGCATTAGTTTTAAACCTTGTTTTTTCATCGCCTCTGCAACTTGGCGAACTTGTTCTAAACTTTCTACTGCACAAGGCCCCATAATAAACGTTTGTACACCGTTTCCTAACAACTCCCCTTTTACTTCAACAACTGTATTTTCCTGTTTCTTTTTACGAGAGACTAACAATGCTTTTCGGTGATCATCTTCTTGCAATTCTAAGCTCGCTTTAAAAATCGTTTTGAAAATATACTGCAGCGTTGATGTTTCAAATGGTCCTTCATTATTGTCTGCAATCATATTTAACACTTCACGTTCACGCACAGGATCAAATCGTTTTGTTCCTTGCAGCTTCTTTTGTTCTCCAATTTGTTGCACCACTTTTGCACGCTTATTTAATAATTGTAATAACTGCAAGTTAATGTCATCTACTTGTTTTCGTAATTGATCTAACTCGTGATTCGCCATTTTCCATAATCCCCCTTTGTTCTTTCTTGAAAATATGGTAACGATTTCTCATTTGTATACTGGCTCTCACACCTTACCAGTTCTCTGTTCATTGCCCTATATATACAAAAAGTCCCTACTGATCGAATCAGTAGGGACGATAAGTATCGCGGTACCACCCTAGTTGCAGACATATATGTCTACCTCTCTTTTTGTTAACGATCATATGACCGCCTTTTCCTACAAAACCGTTCGAAAAAGGTGCTCCAGGATTGAAATTCGTATTTCTTCTTGTGCTGATTCACACCAACCATCAGCTCTCTGTATACAGAAGAAAAAATACTACTGTGATCCCTTCTCTGCATTTCCCTTAATATGATTTGTATTATAAAATGCTCCGTTAAAAAATGTCAATTGTTTTCTTTAGAAATTTCAGAATTTTAATTCCAACAAAAAATTAATTTGTTTCACTTGAATGAGAAGTTACAATTCCAATACGAATCATTTCGTTTTGAATTGCTTCTAACATGCCACTCTCCAAATTATATTCATATAACAGTTGTTTTAATGTAACAACTTCTTCCTCGTAAAAACGACCATCCTGTAAAGTTGTTAATAACATTAAAAGTAACCTTGCATAAACTTTGCTATGGTCAGGGAATTCATCTTTTTTATATAATATATCAGTAAATAACTGCTTAATATCTTCCTGCTCTACTTGCATAACTTGTAATGGTAAATACTCTAATATCAATTGAATTCCGTCTAATGTAATGGCCTTCATACAAAAAACAAAACGAAGAAACATCATGTATTCTTTTCCAGATACAGCTCCTATTTTCGGTCGTTCAATTAAAAATTCCGCCAGCCAATCCCTCCAAAGTTTATGCTGTTCTCTTTCACTTAACGTTTTTCCATAATCACGTATACATGTCATAAAAGTAAGTTTATCCTCTTCATTATCTGCTACAAACAAAGGATATACCCAGCCTGTTTCTTTCTCCCAATATAAAATACATTTTAAAAAGAGGAAACTAGCCCACTTTAAAAATATTGTTTTCGTATGGTCATGTAATAATGACAAATGCTGCACTGCATAAGCAATATAGTGCTTCGTTTGCATAAATAACGGTAAATTAATTTGCGTGTGCACAAATCCTGACCACGCATATTTCATTTCGTCTGTTCCTTTTTGCAAATCTAAATGCGGAAGCAAATGTTTTCTACACCATTGTTTTTCAATATGATATAAGAACGTTAAATCCGCCGTAAGCCGTGCAATTAGTAGATTCGTATAATAAGACTTTTTTTTCATTTGCTCATCAAACAAATATAAATACGCATGAATGTTACGGTCATATAAATGATCGTATGCTAGCAGCTTTAATAAAGCAGATGTAATTTTCCCCACTGAGTGCCCCATCGCTTCGGTATAGTAATCCATCTGCTCTTCACGATTTCCCTCCTCAGTTTTCATAATGTTTGGGAATACAGAAAAACTAAGCAGTTTTACTGCTCGAATCACTTCCGCTGTAAACTCTTCGATGCGATTGCTAACTTCGTAAAGGAATGTGCTTAATAACCAGTGATAGGACGGTACTCTTACAAACTGCTGTAATAACGGTAAAACTTTCTGTAACTGTTCACTTGTTAACTGCCGATTATTACGCCATTGCCGAATAAAAACAAACCACACTTCTTTATTTACCTCACTATATTTCATACACTCATATGCGAGAGAAATACTCCAATCTATATTTGTTTTACAAGCTTTCGTAAGCATCTCTAAAAAGTGATCTTTCTCAGCCATATTTTCTTTTGTATATGTTAAAATTTGTTGCAATACTGCTTCTTCCTTCATATGTAACAACCCATCGGGTGTTACATCACATATAATATGATGCATCGCTTGTTTCTCTCCAGATGAATTATATTGCTCTGAAGAAAATTGCGGACACCTTTCTTTCATCATCATATATGCTTCTTTTGTACATGCACTATGTTCATCACACTTATGCATCCATTCTAATACATAACAAACTTCATCATCTTCCGTGTCTAGTTGCTTTAACACATACTGAACAATCGTTTCTTTTTCGGCTTCTGCTAATGTTTTATAATGATTTTGCACCAGTTGAAACACTTCATACTTACATGATTGATCAAAGAATAAACGATGCTTCATTAACCATTCGTACTTCACATACACTTTCGTAAAACAACTCTGGTTCATCCCATATACCGCAAGCTGTTTGTGCAATGGTTCGTCAAAATGGATGAGGCTAGAAATATAATAATTTGCTTGTTGTTCATCATGTGCGCATATATAAGCAAGGCAGTCTTTTACAATCCCCATCAATAAGCCAATCTCATGTTTATTGCGCATATAATCAGAGGACGTATATTCACTTTTCTTTCGTAAAATACGTTGTTTCATCATAAATATGTTTAATTTCTCTAACCCCATTTGCAAAATAGGAAGAGCAAAATAAGAAAGATATGGTTTCATATTTTGCTCCCAAACATTTTGCACATAGGCAAACATGTCAGGAGATATATAACTCATTTCTTCAAGCTCCACCGCGTCTTGACGATCATTTTCCCATCTTCGAATTTTTCTCAGCTTTAACTTTCCATCTACAATAAAATTTAATAGTAATATACTAATCTCTTTATGTTTCGGATACATACACTGACTCAGTAACTTTGAAAGCTTTTCAATAAAAGGAGCTGTTTTTTCAGCCGTTTCCAATAATAATAACGCCCACTTTGCAAACGTATCATCTTTCATTGATTCATCTAAGTCCGTTACATATGCACAAATCGTATGCCATAACAAGGGGGATAGATGAGAGTTATTTTTATAAATAAGTTGAAAAAACTCTTTTTGATGGGTGATTAAAAAATGTGTAACAAGCCAATCAGCCAATATTTGTTCCTTTTCATTATGTTCATAATTTGTTACAAACAAACTGCGCAGTTGCCCATCTTTCTCAAGCCATTCTACCCACTCATAATCTTTTGCAAATTCAACGAAATAACGAAGGGTTTCAATTTTTTTCACAGACTGTTTAATATACGAAAGTTGCTCTTGCTCTAAAGATGGTGGTGCGGTAACAATATCACGAATACGTGTCCGTTTCGTAATATAATTATCTCCCATAAGTTCCGCCCATCTTTCCATCGCTTTTGCCAATGAATGGTGGTTTTTTGTTTTATTTGGATATACAATCGGTTTAATTCCTAAGTGCTCCCAATGATATGTATTATCCCCCTCTGCTACAAACGCATAGCGTTGCGTGCTTGGTGGTAAACCCGTTGCTAAATATTTCATAACTGGGTCATTATGACTATATCCAATAAATAAAACGGTATAGTTAGAAAATAAATCGACTAAAAATCTCCTTGCCCATCCTTCCGTTAAGTAAGCCCTTCCAAAATCACCGTCAGTTAAAATAAGGTGCTCTTTTTCCTGTTCTACATTTCCATGTATATACGCTAATCCTTTAAATGCTCTACCCGTTGGAAGTGCCGGGGCGTAATATATATTTACATCTTTCTCTATATCTTGAAGCAACGTTGTAAAATGTTTATCAAAGTTCGTTGTCACAACACGTATATCATTATCATTCGAAAACAATTCAATAACGGAACGATGCAACGGATTTGGCTTCGAACTTTCCACATCAACAAAATCTTTTGCAGCTTGATGTACATCCTTCACCTTCGCTATTTTCCCGAGATAATAATCATGCGGTTCTGTTATATCGCGTTTTTCTACATATAAAGTATGTGCAATACCATCTACTAAATCATCAAAGTTTGGTAAGTTCGAATTCCCTTGCATAGACACTCCAGCACCGACAAATAGTACAAGTTTTCTCTGCTCTAGCTTATCAAATAGTTCATCTGGTACTTCTACTTCTGAAGTGATCCACATTCCAAGCCCTCCTTACCTAAAAATGTAAGTTATTCACTTACTACTATAACATTTTTTTAATTTTTAGACATCAGATATGAAATTGAGAAACTGCCTTACTTATCCCGCGCCTATGTATATATTTCTTTTTTCTTGTTTACACTAAATAGAAAAAAGAGGTTTTGACCATGAACAACATCTTGATATTTTTAACGAAATTTGTAGCTGCTTTAATTGCCTTTGCAGTTGGACTAGATTTATTTTTTGACGCGACAATTACACAAGTATTTTCCTTCAGCTTATTTGTCACGGTTGTCTCTTATATGCTTGTAGACCGCGTCGTTTTACCTCGAACAGGGATGAGAACAGCTTTAATGGTTGACTTCCTACTCACATACTCAAGCGTATGGATTTTCGGAAACATTCTTCTAAACAATTATATGCAAATTGCTTGGGGCAGTATTTTATCGGCAATGATTTTCACATTAGCTGAAGTTTTTGTTCATCGCTATGTACTAACCCAACTTTTCATGAGACATACAAATGCAAGAAAGCAAATACTATTTAAGCAAAAATTAGCTTACGGAACAGAGTTTGCGGAAGAGCAGCATATTAAAAAAGACGAAAAAGATGAGAAGTAAGTGGAATGAACAAGAGGATAAAATAAATTTCTTCTTTGACATAACAAAAGCTTGGAGAAACGCTCCAAGCTTTTGTCAATACAAAGGACCTCTTGCTTGTGAAACCCTTTATTGTTCATGATTACAGCTATGAATTCAACCTAGATTTTTAAGCCAAGTCACAATGCGAATGATTTGGAAAGGTTCATACCAAGTTATAAAAAACAGAGCAAGGAAAAAAAATAAGGGTGAAACAAACTTTAACCTTCCTTCTTCCTGTTTGGCGATTGCGATAAAACTCAATATGCTCCCTGCTACCAAACAAATAATCCCAATAAAAACAATGGGTTCAACATATCCCTCTATTATCCAATTCACTCCAAAGAGAAGTGTCCCTAAAGCAATACACCTTAATGACCATATGCTGAATGACTTCATCATTAGCCTCCTCTAAATGCATGTTCACTATCGTATAACTAATCCATAGCACGTGCTTCAAAACCACCATTCTTCCATGCGATGATTGCATTCTTTCCTCCAACACGCTCTACTTCATGTTGAAATAACAAATCACCTATATAGTAGCCTAATCTACTATACCCAAATGTTTCCCCACCATTTATGGAAAACCATTCACGAAATAGTGCTTCTGGTGTATGAATAAAATAATCCTTTGCAAATGCTCTTTTTACTTCCGCTTCATTCCCCGATATATTAACGAAACTGTACCTCTTTTACATTTTCTGTATCCGCAAACGAAGCTAGCACTCTATTATGATGTGCCACAATATCACCCGCTTGCAGATGATCACCGTCAAATGTACTATGTCCATCACGAATAAGCGTGACTTTAAATCCTTCACTAAACGCTCTGCGAACTGTTGTATCTACGCAGTACTCTGTTTGCATACCGCAAATGATAAGATGTTCAATCTCTTGTTCACGTAATACATCTCCAAGACTTGTTTTACGGAAAGAATCTGGCGTTGTTTTTTCCACAATTGTTTCATTTTGTAAAGGAGCAATACGAGGATGAATTTCCCACCCGTCTGTTCCTTTTTCAAGCGGATGTCCTTCTTCTCCATTATGCTGAACAAATATAACTGGAATATTATGCGTTCGGCATTGCTCAATTGCATATTGCAAATTTTCAAGTAAAACTTCTCCATTATATACTGGGAATGTGTACATCGCTTCTTGTACATCAATCACGATAAGTGCTTTTTTCATTTCATACTCCCTCCTTTTGATTTAACAAACCTTTTTGCATATCTAAAACGAGTAGCGCTTTCATACGTCACCTCTTCCGATATTCCATCATCCAACAATCTTCTAACGTCCCTTCATGCAGCTCGTGTTCTTTTAATATTTTTATCTTTTGAAACCCACACTTTTCATAGCAACGAATCGCCCGTTCATTGCTCACTCTCGGATCCATCGCAATTGCTTCTGCACCTATCTCTTCTATTACATACGTAATAGTCGCTTCCACAAGTTTTGTACCAATCCCTTTATTCCAATACGTTACGTCACCGATGAATTGATCCATTCCCCATACATGTTCTTCCTTTTCGTATCCATACAATGCTTTCCACTCTTCATCAACTGGATACAGTTGTATATAGCCAATTGCATTTCCTTCGTACTCTACAATACATCTATGCTCATGACTCTTATCATCATGTATGTAATGCGCACGAACTTGCTCTAAAGACTGCGGTTTATCTCGCCCTTCATAAAATGCTAACACTTCAGGATTTGTTAACCAGTTTGATAGCCTCTCAGCATCTTGAAGTGTTACATGTTGCACACTTATTTTTCCTGATTGAAACAACATTGTTCCCCCTCACTTTTCATGAAAAAGGACATTCATTTCCGAATGTCCTCTATTTAACAGAATGATTCCCCTGCTACCTTCCAATGGAACCAACGCGCATGGCCATCTGTTTCTGCAACTGTTTCGTTATATTCCTGCCCATCTATAAAGGAATCAAGATGGAGATCTCTATCCCACATATTATTATATAAGTGGCATACATCACGCTGCGCACCAATTGCCTTTACTTGTTCTACTAACTTTTGTTTTACATCTTCGGGGATTTGATTAGCGACATGTGTATGGAAAATGCAAATAACCGCTTCTGTTGGAATATGTTTTGCGACTTCCGGAAGCAAAGCAACACCATCACCTTCTACTAACGTAAACTCCTTATCTTTTACATGTGCTGCAGCACGATCAAACATCTGCAATCTTTCTTTATGCTCTGGCCAAATGAGCGAACGTAACCAAAAGTAATCTTCTTCGTCGCGTAAATCATTAACGTGTAAATCAAGTCCAATTCGCTCGATAACAGGTGGGATTGTTTGTGAAAATGATGGCATTTCTTCCCCTTTTACTTCACTTTGTAAATGAACATTTCCATCCTTATTGCCATACATTTCCTCCGTTCCATATGAATAATGATATTCGTCCCAAAACAGCTGTAAACCAGCACTTGTCCCGATTTCAATTAAAGCTAGCGGCCTTTTTACTTTGCTGTATATGTAACAAAAGCTCGGATACAAATAAGCACAGCGCCTCACTTCATTTGTTTGTACTAACTTTGTCTGCAAAATCGTAATGATTTCACTTCGATGAATTTGACAAAAATCTTTAAAATGTTCGAAAGTATCGTTCATATTTTTCTCCGCATTTTCTGTAACACTCTCATAATATCTATTTAACGGATGATCATGTCCTTTCAATAACAAATAATGTACCGCACCAAATAGTAGATTTGGTGCTGGTTGTCCCGGTTTCGAATAAGAGGCTAACTGAAGTAATGTCTCATCTTCTGAAATTTTCAGCGCCAAATGCTCATATAACTCACTAGATCCTTTACATTCCCTAACTGAAAAGTTACGAAATAGAGTTGATATTGCAGATTTCGTTAGCATGCAAATTCCCCCTCAAACAAGACTGATTATTCAGATTTATTTTATTACAAAAATAGGAATCTTTCATCTATTTTGATTATAAAAATACTGCCACTTCATTAGGATCCGTTATAAAAGTGGTAGCATCTTTATTTAAGGTTGCCTGTTTAATCGTCACTTTATCACCAAGTCTATGTTGAATCTCCGGAATTTCCTTCTCAAATAATAATGTAAGGTCATCTTTTAATCCTGTTTTCTTTGTTACGATCACAAGCTGGTGTAATTTTGTTATATCTTCATTATCATCTATCACATCAAAATGTGTTTGCAGTTCAATACGAAAACCGTAAGCAGTCTGAATAAAAGTTCTTCGCTCACCGATGTTGACTTTCCACTGCAATTGTCCCGCCCGTTCACAAATACTGTGATATTCTTCTTTTGAAATTAGGAAGCCAATGTGATCAAACTTAACACGTTTTCCATAACCAAACGTAATATTTACATTTCCTTTTCTTACTTCAATGATACGAAATACAATATTCTTATCCCGAAAGTCATCCCACGTTAGCGGTGGATGAAACGTTTGAAATTCTCCGTTATATTTTCCAATTCTTTTTGAAGTATGAAATCCACAGCTTTTATAAAATCCTTCTGTCTCTTCTACATAAGGAGTCCAAAAATGATAGTGAAATAGCATTTCCCATCTACCTTTCATATATAATATTAAACTTATTATATGAAAGAAAGAGGTACTGTACCTCTATAGAAAGAATGACATACATATACTACTTTCGTATCACTGTATTCTCAAAAAACTCTTCTTTTTTTATTTCCTTAAAAAGATGTTTTATATTTCCTCTACCGATTTTCTCATACCAAGCTTGCACACGTTTCATATGTGCTTCATCACTCCTAACTTTCGCTTCAATTTCTTCATACTGTTCATGACTGTCATATTCCCACATTGCAAAAATCTCAGTTACTTCATCGCTTTCTTTTCTCATCCATCTTCCTACTAATCTTGCCCCGTACTTTACTTGTGTTGGCAATAAGTTTTCGTTAAAATGCCGATTAAATTCAGCCACAATGCTATGATCCACTTTATACGTTTTTCTACGGTAAATCATATATCAATACCCTCTTTCTTATCTTTGTACTAAAAATTATAAAACAAAAACTCGCCTACATCATAGACGAGTTCAATCAAAAAGTATTAAAAATCGTAATTATCAATATTGTCTTTCGTGAAGACAACGCGCTCTGGTAAAACGATAATTCCATTTCCTTCTGCTTCATAGTCATAGCCTTGAATTGCGTTTGGCTCTACTTTTACTTGCCCGATTCCTGGCACTTCAAAGCTATCGCCAACCTTTAGTTTCTTCCCTTTTACAACCATTTCGTTTGCTACATATGTCGCAAGTGCCCCTTGTTGTTTCACATCCCATAATCCAAATTGCTCTACCGTACCACGCTTCACGTAATCACGCATCACATTTGGCGTTGAAAATCCTGTTACAACAACTTTTTGATTTACGCCTAAGTTTTCAGCAGCTTGCGCCATTGCTGGTAAGGCTGTTGCATCTGGACAAATGACAGCGTCAATGTCTGGATATGTTTTTAAAATACTCTCTCCAACTGACAATGACTTTTGGGCATTATTTTCCCCGTACTGCGTCGTCACAATTTCCCATCCTGGATATTTCTTTGCGATAATCTCTTTTGCTTTTGTTACCCATTGATTTTGATCTGTTACAGTTGGGCTAGAATAGAAGAATGCCACTTTACCAGTGTCACCAATTTGTGAAGATGTCATCTCAATTAATAAATTTGCAAGTTGATCTGGTGTTCCTTGACTAATATAAAACGAACGGTCTTTCGGGTTTACGTCAGAATCCCACGTTAATACGGTAATTCCTTTTTTCTTCGCACGCTGTAACGATTGTGATAGTCCATCAACGGAAGTTGATGATACCATAATTGCATCATAGTTTTGGTTAATAAAGTTATTAATATATTTTACTTGCCCGGATACACTTGCTTCTGAAGGACCGTCATATTTTACTTTTACGCCAAGTTTATTGCCCATTTCAGTTGCTCCCTCACCACCTGATGTAAAGAAACCAACTCCCGTTAATTTTGGAATAAATGCAAATTTTGCTTCTTTTGCTTCTTTCTCTTTTGAACTTTCCTTATTCGAGCAGGCCATGAACGATACAAGGCACATCAGCATTACAATTACGATACTCAATTTTCTCTTCATTGCTTTTCCCCCTCATATAGTCCCCATTTTCTTCTTTCAAATCTATCCCCTAACTTTACATGTCTCATAATGACAGAAAGGATTAAAACAACACCTACCGCTACGTTTGATTGTTCATTTGTAAGTCCCGACATTTGCAGTCCATACTGCATAATTCCAATAAAAATACTCGCAAGAACCGTTCCAATAATGCTCCCTTTTCCACCTGTAATGAGCGCTCCACCTAACACAACTGCTGTAATAACTGGTAAGATTGCTTCATTTCCTAAGTCCGACCGCGCCGAACCAAAGTACGCGGTTAAAAACGTTCCCCCTAATCCACCTCCTAACCCAGAAAGTACATACGCCAATACAATTACTTTTTTCGTTCCAATGCCGGAATATTTCGCTGCTTTTTCATTGACACCAGTTAACATGACATATCTTCCGTATTTTGTTTGGTGTAATAAAATAGAAAATAATACCGTTAATACAACAAGGATCCAAAGTAAATTCGGAACCCCTAAAAACGTTCCATTTGCGAGCTGTACAAACGAGTCTGGTAATCCGCTAATCCCTTCATATCCTGTTGCATTAGATCCCCCTGAAATAACGAGAGCTACTCCGGCATATAAAAACATCGTGCCAAGCGTTACAACGAGTGCTTCCACACCGGTTAATTGAATAATAAGTCCATTTAAAAGACCTGCTAATGTACTCATACACAACGCGATAATAACAGCTAACAATATAGGAATCCCGTTCATCCAAAGTACACCGATAATAATAGAAGTGAGTCCCATAATAGAACCAACGGAAACATCAATTCCGCCTGTTACAATGACAAGTGTCATCGGAATAGCAGCGATTGTAATAAAAATAAAGTCATTCATACTAAACAATATATTTTCGATATTAAAAAAATCCGGATTCAAAAAACTGAATAAGAAAAATTCTATTATTAGTAATAAGAGCAATACACCTTCCCACCGAAATAAAATGCTCGCATGCTTCATCCTTTCACCCCCCGCTGCTTCAAGCGCTCTCGCTCGTTCCACTTTTGTAAAGAACTATCTAATATAATAATAAGAAGTAGTAAAAATCCTGATATCGCACTGTTCCAAAACGCAGGTACTTTTAAATACACTAGTGAACTACTAATCGTTTCTAAAAAGATCGCACCAAGAGCTGCCCCAAAAACAGAACCAACGCCACCTTTCAAATGAATACCACCAAGAACAGCAGCTGCGATAACTTGCAGTTCAATTCCTGTTCCTGTCTGATTTGGAACAAAGCCAACATTCATAACAAACAGGCAACCTGCAATTGCCCCGCTTACACCAGAGAGGATAAATGCTAATATCTTCACTCTATTTACTGGTATACCGATTAACCTAGCACCATCCTCATTATCTCCTACTGCATAAAAATATCGGCCAAACGGTACTTTTGTAAGGACACAATAAGCAATGAATAATATGATAATTACAATCCACACCATTACTGGTAATCCAAATAAAGTAACGGATGATAGTTTCTTATAAGAATTCGGAATATCTTCAATCCACTTCCCATCTGTATAAATAAGCATAAGGCCTCTAATAACACCTAACATACCAAGTGTCATAATAATAGAAGGTACACGAAATTTCGTTACACCTATTCCATTAATCAATCCAATTCCAGCGCCTACTAGCAGCACAAAAATAATCGTACTCGCTACACTATATTGCTCAGTTAAAAGCATTCCGCAAACAGCTGCACTTAACCCCATCGTAGATCCGACTGATACATCAATATTTCTTGTAAATAAAACGAAAGATTGGCCAATTGCTAAAATAACTAATATTAAGCTCGATTTCATAATGAGAGCAAGAGAATCAAACTTGAAAAAGGCTGGGTTTATCGTACTGACAAATAACATATAAAGAATGAGTAGGCCAATAATAGAAAACTCGCGCACTTTTAGGATGTATGTAATGTATTTCATATCTCTTCTCCCTCTTCACCGTCGTACGCAAGACGTGTAATTTTATCAAGAGTCATTTGCTCCCCTTCTAAATGCGATACAATGTTACCATTTCTCATCACATATATACGATCTGCGAGCCGAATCACTTCTTCTGTATCAGAAGAAATCAGTAAAATCGCTAATCCTGCTCGTTTTAACTCCTCGATTACTTCATACACTTCCAATCTCGCTTTTGCATCAATGCCGCGCGTTGGCTCATCGAGAATGATAAACTTCGGATTGCTAGCAAGGTACTTTCCTAATACAACTTTTTGTTGATTTCCACCTGATAAAGAAGAGATTTCATCGTTTGGATTGTGAACAACAATCGAAAATCTCTTTATATATTCATCTATTAAAGCGCTTTCTTTTTTCTTACTTAAAAAGAATGTACTAAGTTTATATAAAGAAACAGAGCTTATATTTTGCATAACAGAGGCAATGGAAAATATACCGTGCCCAGCTCGGTCCTCTGGTACGTAAACAACTCCTGCGTCCACCCTCTTTTTTATCGACCAATTCGTAATATCCTCTTCTTCTAATTGTACGTTTCCCTTCTCTGCATTCATCATCCCATATAACACTTCGGCTACTTCTGTTCGGCCAGCTCCAATAACACCAGCAAGCCCAACTACTTCCCCGCTTTGCACATGGAGTGAAACATCTTGAAAGAGATGACTAGATAATCCATTTACCGCTAGTATTCTTTTGTGGGTGAAGGATTCAGTATGCTCGCTTTTTTTATACATTGGTTGTTCATACCCTTGTGGTAATAACCCGGCGACTAACATGTCATACGTATAATCACTCACATTTCCTTGACTTGAAATAATGCCATCTCTCAACACTGCCACTGTATCCGCAATTGTAAAAATCTCCGAAAAACGATGAGTAATATAAATCATGCCTATTCCTTTTTCTTTTAACTTTTCTATCACAGTAAAGAGACTCTTAATTTCATGCGCCGTCAATGTCGATGTCGGTTCATCTAAAATAAGAATCTCTGCTTCTCTTATAAGTCCTCTTAATATTTCCACTAACTGTTGCTGGGCGATCGATAAAGTACTCGCTCGTATATGCAGTTGTAAGTCCCATCCAAGCTCTTCTATTAAATCACGAAGCTTTAATCGAAGTTCTTGTTTATTCTTTTTGATTCCAATGCATACGTTTTCTTCAATTGTCATATTTGCAAAAATAAGCGGCTCTTGTGGAATTAAATAAATCCCTTGTCGGTGCGCCTCTACTGGTTTGGAAAACCGAACTGGGTTTCCTTTTACAAGCATTTCACCTTCATCGTACATATATAGCCCCATTAAAATTTTCATAAGCGTGGACTTTCCTGCACCGTTCCCTCCTACTAATGCAAAGACTTCACCCGCTTCTACACAAAGCGAAATTCCTTTTAATACAGGCTGCTTTGAGAATGATTTTGTTATCCCTTTCACTTGCAGTAGCGGTGCTTCCATATGCGATCACCTCTCTTTTCGGAACAAATTTTCAAGAATTGATTTTTTGTTCTACTTGTTTTGTAGCATTGTATATCTCTTTTTTCATATCTAGAACTGATTTTTCTCAACAAAATTACAGCATAAAGAAAAAAATGTACACATATGTTTAAGCAACGGTCAAATGTTGAAAGGAATGAAGAGCATGGTACAGCTCAATTTTGAAGAAAATTTATTAACAAAAGTTGCTTGGTATTACTATAAAGATCAACTAACGCAGCAAGAAATTGCTTCATTGCTTCATATTTCACGAAATAAAGTTGTCCGTTTATTAGATAAAGCTCGTGCTGAAGGGATTGTTTCCTTTCATATTAAAGGAGCTGGTCTCCATTGTTTAAGTATTGAACGTGAATTAATAAAAGCCTTTCACCTCATGGACTCCTTTATTATTCCTACTCCAAAAACAAGTTTTTCCGATTCATTAGGGAAAGCAGCTGCTCAGTATTTACAATCTCATTTAAAACAAGGAGAGCTGCTTGGAATTGGCTGGGGCGAAACAATTTCAAAAGTACTAGAAAACTTAAATCTCGATCCTTCTATGCAAATTTCTGTCGCAACGCTCACTGGGGGAGTTAATCATTATTTCCCTACGAAACAAAGCTATTTAAATCATGTACAAGGACAACTACACATTATTCCCGCACCTTTTTTAACCTCTACAACCGAAATGGCTGATAGTATTCATGCGGAACCATCCGTTAAAGAAATGCTTCATCTCGCTTCACTCGCAAATATTGCGGTTGTTGGAATTGGTGGCTTGTCAGAAGAAGCAACCATTATAAAAGAAGAAAAAATGACGCTCGGCGAAATGACTTACATTCGTAGTCAATCTGGAGCCGGTGACATTCTTGGACAGTTTTACAATGAAAGCGGCAACAAGTTACACATCCCCCATCACGACCGGTTAATCGGCATTTCACTTTCATCCTTGCAAAGTATGAAACATGTTGTTGGCGTTGCTGGAGGATTGGAAAAAGTAGACGCAATATATGGAGCTCTTAAAGGTGGCTACATTCATACGTTAATTACAGACGAAATAACCGCACTTTCGTTATTAAGAAAGGAAGGTGACACATAATTGAGTGCACTATTAGCTTACGATGCTGGTACTGGTAGTATTCGGGCTGTCCTCTTTGACTTGAATGGAAATCAGCTCGCTGTAAGTCAAAGAGAATGGATTCATCAAACAGACTCTCGTTACCCTGGCTCTATGAATTTTGATGTAATGCAAAACTGGAAACTTATACAAGAGTGTACAAAAGAAGTTCTTCAAATAAGCAACCTCACATCATCGGCGATTAAAGGAATTAGTGCAACAAGCATGCGCGAAGGTTTCGTTTTATATGATAAAAACAAACAAGAACTATGGGCATGCGCCAATGTTGATGGACGCGCTTCAGCTGAAGTAAGCGAACTAAAACAAATACGGGAAAACCTTGAGAAAGATTTATATAGCACTTCAGGGCAAACATTTGCGCTAGGAGCATTACCACGGTTACTTTGGATTCAAAAACATAAACCTCATATTTATGAAAAAACGCGTTACATGACGATGTTAAACGATTGGATTTTATATAAACTGTGCGGAGAGTTACAAATTGATCCGTCTAACGGCTGTACGGCAGGTATTTTCAATTTAAATAAGCGCCAGTGGGACGGAGAACTTGCAAAACAATGTAACTTATACGTTCCATTTTCACCGAAAGTCAATGAAGCCGGGACAGTCATTGGCTCTATAACAAAAAAGGCGAGCGAAGAAACTGGCTTATATGAGGGAACCCCTGTCATTACTGGCGGTGGTGACGCGCAAATGGCTTCGCTTGGATCTGGAATCGTGAAAGGTGGGCAAACTTTTATTTCAGGCGGGAGCTTTTGGCAGCAAGAAGTAAATGTTACAACGCCAAAAACGGATCCAAGCGCAAAAATTCGCGTAAACTGCCACGTAGTTCCAAGCCTTTGGCAATATGAAACAATCGCTTTCTTCCCCGGTCTTGTTATGCGTTGGTTTCGCGATGCGTTTTGCCAAGAAGAAAAACAGTTAGCAAAAAAACTTGGAACAGATGCATATACGCTGTTAGAAGAACAAGCAAAACATGTCCCTGCCGGATCATATGGAATTATCCCAACCTTTTCAAATACGATGAACTATATATCATGGCGACACGCTGCACCTTCTTTTTTAAACTTAAGCTTAGATGCTGAGAAATGTGGAAAGAAAGAGTTATTTCGAGCAATTGAAGAAAACGCAGCGTTTGTAACTTTAGGAAATTTGAAGTTAATTGAAGAATTAACCGGAACATTCCCTTCAGAAGTTGTCTTTGCTGGCGGTGCTTCAAAAGGGACACTTTGGTCACAAATTGTTGCCGATGTTCTCGGTGTACCAGTAAAAGTCCCTGTTGTGAAAGAAGCTGCTGCATTAGGAACAGCTATTATAGCTGGAGTTGGCGCTGGTCTCTTTCACTCAATGGAAGAAGCTGCCGAAGAATTTGTACAGTGGGAAACAACTTATGTACCAAATCGAGAAAACTATAACACTTATAAGCAACTATATGAAAACTGGCGCATTGTATATGAAAAACAACTAGCATTAGCCGATAACAGATTCACATCACATATGTGGATTGCTCCTGGTGCACTGTAACTTGTTACATAGAAAGGAGTGAAATAATGTTAAAAGTGAATGAAAATGACTTTTCCTATCGTTTTGGTGACAATGGACCAAAGTATTTAATACAAGGACCTAACGTTGATGTTGGTGTCGTTGTCATTAAACCTGGTCAAGACTTTCAAAACCATTACCATACAACTTGTGAAGAAGTTTTTTATGCGTTAGAAGGTGAAATTGATTTTTATGTTAACAACGAAAGAGTTCCGATTAAACAAGGTGATGTATTACAAGTGCGTCCACATGAATCTCATTACCTCATTAATCGTTCTAATAAAATCTTTAAAGCGTTATTTATTAAGTCACCACACTTACAAAAAAAAGATACGGTGCAAACAGAAAATCCAAATAAGGAGTGATAGATAATGAGTTGGGGATTTCAAAATCGATTAAATACGATTTTACCAGATGGAAAAGCGGTTATGTTAGCCATTGATCACGGTTACTTTTTAGGGCCCATTCACGGATTAGAAAAGCCAGGTGAAACAGTGAAGCACTTACTTCCCTATACAGATTCTCTCTATTTAACGCGCGGTGTTTTGCAGTCATGTATTCCAGAAGATTGCAAAACACCGATGGTTCTCCGTGTATCTGGCGGACCAACAGTTGTTGGTGCCGACCTTGCCAATGAAACAATTGTTACTCCTATTAAAGAAGCAATTAGACATAATGTTGTTGGCGTTGGTGTTTCTGTATTTGTTGGTTCTAACTATGAAACACAAACGATATCAAACCTCGCAAATGTCGTATCCGAAGCACATGACTACGGATTACCAGTACTCGGCATTACTGCAGTCGCGAAAGAATTACAAAAACGAGAAGCCCGCTTTTTAGCACTTGCCTCACGCGTCTGTGTTGAAATGGGTGCTGATATTGTGAAGACCTATTACTGTGAAAACTTTGAAAAAGTCACAAGCACATGCCCTGCCCCTATCGTCATTGCTGGTGGACCAAAGCTAGACTCCATTGAAGATGCGCTAACGATTACGTATCAAGCGATGCAAGAAGGTGCGATTGGCGTTGATATGGGCCGAAACATTTGGCAATCCGAACACCCAGCTGCGATGATTCAAGCGATCCATAGTATTGTAAAGAAGAGTTATAATGTGAAAGAGGGATTGGAGTTATATAATGACATTAGAAATAAAGAAAATTAAGAAGGCTGATTCTAAACTCCCTTTCCTTTAATTAATAAATAATAATAAAATGAAGACCAAAAGAGCATTCTTTCTTGCTCTTTTGGTCTTCATTTTGCTTTCGCTTTCATTTTGTTCATTACTATTATTGAACAGGATAGTAAGAATGAAAGGAATATCACAATAGGTACTATAAATGATACAAATGTTAATACTGAAGTGACAAATAGTAACGGATATCCTTCTTTCATTGATAATACATTCCCTTTCTTTATAGAGATACACAAACCAATTATCCCGAGAACGGCGTGTATCATATAAAAAGCTGGGACTACTAGCATCGCTAAAAGTATGTAAACTATAGTTTCACCTTGCCCAAACAACACGTTAAATATATACATAACTAGTAAGAATGAAAGAATTGGAAGTGATTGATAAAATGCCTTCCACTCTTGTTCTTTTTTATTGAATAGCTGTACAAATGATAGTACTATCGTAAAAAATATTGCTGAAACACTAATAATAAAAAATAATACTGCAAACAATTGACTGCTTCACACCCTTTGGATTAATCTTCACCTTCTGTTTTCTAACACGGATACATTATAGACTTATATATTTTTTATACCTGAAAAAAACCAACCATTATATTCTATCAAAAACAACCGTTTTTTACGATGAATTTAAAATAAAACGGGTCATCTTTTGTGCATACAAAAAAGATGACCCGTTTAGTTACAGTTAATTTAAAAATCCAACTGGATGACTGTCCCGCAGATTCTATTTATTTATGATTTTTGATAAGCACCTTTTGAAGATTTCACATAATAAACACCGTGCGTTACGTTGATAATATGATCTGGAGTTGGTTTTCCTCTGCTCGCTCTATGACCAGCTAAGTGCTCTTCGCTTGTCTCCCAGTTTTTCCAGTCTTGTTCTGACTCCCAGCGAATCATAACGATAACTTCTTCATCGCCTCTTCTTACTTTCTTCACAAGAACACTTAAGTCAATAAATCCATCAAACTTTTCAATGATTCCTTCACCTGTGAAATGTTGTACAACAAGATCAGAAGTACCTTCTTTTACTGTAAATGTTTTTGTTTCAATGAACATCTATTTCAACTCCCCTTAGTCGCAAGTTATTCTACTTGTCTTTCATTATAAATGAATATGATAATTATTTTCAATTAAAATTTTGTTTTTTCGAAATTATTTTGAACGGGTTGATCAAGAAATTTAAAATATGGTAATACGATACCTAACACGGAAACAGTACAAATGATAATTCCAATTATCATATATAACACCCTAACCCCAAACTGCTCACTACATATACCTCCAATTAATATACCTAGAGGCATCGAACTTCTTATAATGAACAAGCGTACTGAAAATATTTTTCCCATCAATTCATTTGGAACTATTTGCTGGTGGATTGTCATGCTATGAACATTGAAAAAAACTAAAGAGATTCCAGCGATTATTTCTATGAAAATTGCTATATAAATATTCTCATTTAACCCTAATGAAATATATGTCAAACCGCCGATTACTAACGCACCAAGCATGATAGTGCGCCGGCTTTCATATTGCATTTTCCCTACAATGATAGATCCAATTACATAACCAAGCGGAAATCCAGCCATGAAATATCCATATGCTGCATAACTTGCACCTAATTCATCTTGTACGTAAGGTAAATTAGTAACCATCGTTACTCCTACTCCAAATTGGACAAATGCTAGAAAGAAACCGAGCCAAACAATGATTGGCTGCTTAAAAAAGTACGCCCAACCTTCCATAAACTGATGTAACCAGCTTTTCCGAATTGTTTCTACCATTCTATTTTCCTTTATAAATAGAAGTAAACTTCCACTTACAAATAGAAATACACAAACAAGAGACAAAGTAAATGGAACTCCTGCTAGTTCTATCATCATCCCGCCTAAAACGGGGGCAAGAAACATCATGAGGCGAACTGTGCCGTCTACATAAGCATTTGCTTCTTGCAATTGCTCTTTCGGCACAACTGTTGGCAAAATGGCTTGATTAGCTGGTACATAAAATGGTGTAATAAGACCGACAATTATCTGGACGATAAAAATGTAATACGTCTGCATATTATCTGTAATTAACATAATAAGCGGTAGCAAAAAAACGAAGCCTCGTGTCCATTGGGAAACAATCATAATCCACTTTCTACTCCATCTATCAATAAAAGGTCCTGCAACTAACTGTAAAATAAGTGACGGGATGAAATATAGTAACCACATACTACTTAGTGCTAGCTTCGATCCTGTAAGTTGATATATGAGAATTGAATTACAAAAAGTTCCGAACGCACCACCTAATTCTGAGATTGCACTTCCAATCCACATGAATAGAAAAGAACGGTTTTTTAGTACTGTTTCATTCACTGTAGCACCAACTTCTCTTTTATTTTCCCTATGCTTCTCTATGGTGCGCTTTACATCCAATTTATCTATTAATAAAAAGATCTAATTCTTTCCCTAAAGACTGTAACGCTTTCTTTTTCAATATGTATTTTGATTCCCCAATATCAACTAATTTTGCTGCCCTTAAAATTTTTAAATGATGATGAATTGTTGATTTTCCAACATCTAGCTTGTCTGTTAGTTGTTGCAATGTTCGGTCCTGTTCATATAATAGTTTCACAATCCGAAGTCTCACTTCGTCTCCTAGCGCTTTATATTTTTGCACGACAAAGTAATTTGGCTTATAAGGGTCATTGGGCGCTATACTTTCATTTGCTACTGGATAATGAAACACTTTCGTCCCTTCAATATCCGCTTCAATATTCCATGGCCGATATGTATACTGCGGAATAAGCAATACACTGTGCACACTCGGTTCTGGCATATAGGAGATACCACCCGTTACCCATTCTACAAACTCTTCAGGGGCCATTTTGTCTTTCATTTTCTCCTTTGTTTCATAATCTACTTTTAAAATTTCACATAACATTTCAGCTTCTGACTCAATCACTACCTTATACCAACCCGACATTACCGCGATTAAGTGTTCTTTTAAATCATTTTCATGAATTTTACATATATACTCAATGTAAGTAGGAAAAAAAGGATTATTATTTGTTATCTCCTTCAACTGCTCAATCGCATCTTCTTCTCCATCTGCTGCCCTTCTTCTTATCTCTTGTTGCTGAACCCCAGTATAAGGAATGCAAATATATTTCAATTGGCTTCCTGAAAGCTCACGTATATAACGAATAAAATGAGACAACTCTGCAAAGTCTTTCTCATACAACAACTGTAATAGCGCTTTCCACGTATTATGTTTCTCCACCAAGTTCAATTGCTCCAACATATCCCCATCAAAAGATTCCCTTATTTCTTCCCACTCCGCTTGTTGCTTTTCAAGTGTAGTAATGAACCTCTTATTTGTAATTGCTGCGATACCTAGTGCACATTCCCATAGTAACGAATACTTGATTTGCACTTTGTATGACTCTCTTTTCCTACTTGTTATATTCAAAACATCCATTTCATCACTCCTTCACATATCTTTATTTTCATTCTATATTTATAAAATATAAAATTCAATATTTTTAGAATTTTATAACCAAAAAGGACTCTTCTCTTCTAAAATAGAACTATGACGTAACAAACAAGAAGGTGGTGCCATTATGAATCAAACGCTCGCACAATTTATAAAATCTATCGAAAACACTCCAAGAAAGCAGTCTACTTTACTTATTGGTATAGATGGTTGTGGCGGCTCTGGAAAAAGTACGATTGCTAAGCAGTTACAACACTGTTGTGAAGATGTAACAATTGTACATATGGATGATTTCTATTTACCCTCTTCACAAATTAAGCCAGTACCTCCAGCTGAAAAACTAATTGGTGCAGATTTTGATTGGCAACGTCTACTTTCCCAAGTGATTGAACCACTTCATAATGAACAGGATGGTTACTATGCAAGATACGATTGGGAAACCGATACTTTAGCTGAATATCATACTGTCAAAACAGGTGGAATTGTCGTTATCGAAGGTATCTATGCCACCCGAAACGAACTAGCCAACTACTATGATTTTACAATTTGGGTCGATTGTCCAAGAAATATACGACTGTTAAGAGGATTAGAAAGAGATGGCGAAGAAGCACGTTCTATGTGGGTAGACAACTGGATGGTTGCTGAAGATATGTATGTAAAAGAACATCGGCCGAATGAAAGGGTAAATCTTGTAATCGATGGGAGAAGGTAATACTACAACAGTATGAACATTGAAAAAGAGCTTAGAAACTCTCTAAGCTCTCTCCCTCCACTCTTCTTTTAACAACGCATGTAAAACCGTGTCATACGCGATACCACTTTGAATCATATTTTTTCGAAGCAACCCTTCTTCTTGGAATCCAAACTTTTTCAGCAATTTGTGTGAAGCTTCATTTTCTGTGTAAACAATTGCTGCGACTCTTTCAAAATCGAGCGTTTCAAATCCATACGTTAAAATTGCTTGCAGTGCTTCTGCTGCATAACCTTTTCCCCAATATGCATCGTCTAATTCGTAGCCAATTTCAGCCTTTTTATGACGGGAATTAATAAGATGAAAGCCACATGATCCGATAAATGTATTCGTCCCCTTTAAAACGATACCCCAGCGAAACGTAGCACCTTCTTCATATTTCGTATGAAAGTGACGAATGATATTTTCTACTTCTTCCACATGATGAAATGGTTCCATTCCAAAATAGCGAAGTACGGAGTCTTTTGAAAAATAATGAAACATTGATTCCGCATCTAACAATGTAATTTCTTGTAACTGTAAACGTTCTGTTTCTAATGTTGGAAATTTCTCCATACGATACCTCTCCCTTTTCCATACAATATCCTAATATATTTCAATAAGAGAATGCTTTTTCCCTTTTATTCCTTTACTGAATAAAATTTCTTCTCTTCACAAATGCTACAAATGGAGGTGTGTCATAATGGAACCCATGCTTTGTCCAAGCTGTAAAACAAATCGAACGCGCTTTAACATTATTGAGCAAAATGCGAAACCAGTGAAACTAAATCCTCAATCAGGTCAAGTTGAAGAAGAATATACAAATGATAATTTGAGTGCGTTTCACTTAGCTTATCAAGGTCCTACATATCGTGTACAATGCGGTGCATGCGGACTCGTTGAAAATCCAGAGCAATTTATTAAACCCGCTCAAAATCAATCTTTTTCGTAATAGCTCTAAAACAAAAACGGTCATCGTCTTTGATAACCGTTTTTGTTATGTTATAGCCTTTTCTAATCTCCATTTCCAAAATTAAGGTAAAATTAATTAAATTTTTCGAAATATTTTGCTAAAATATAGAGATATACTGTTTTCCTAGAGAGGAAGGTTCATATGATACATAAATTAAAAGAAAATATAGCTTCTGTTTTTGTTGGAAAAGAAAATGTAGTTGACCTTCTATTAGTGTCTCTTTTAGCAGATGGACACGTATTACTAGAAGATGTCCCTGGAACAGGAAAAACATTGCTTGCAAAAACGATTGCGAAAAGTATTGGCGGACAATTTTCTCGTGTCCAATTTACACCAGATGTACTGCCTAGTGATATAACTGGTATTGAATACTTTAATCCAAAGACAAGTGAGTTTGAACTACGCCTTGGACCTGTTATGACAAATTTATTGTTAGCTGATGAAATTAACCGGGCGATGCCACGTACACAGTCAAGTTTATTAGAAGCGATGGAAGAAAGACAAGTGACATTAGAAAAACAATCAACACCATTACCGAAGCCATTCTTTGTCATCGCAACGCAAAATCCAATTGAGTCACAAGGTACTTTCCCACTTCCTGATGCACAGCTCGACCGCTTTTTAATGACGATTGCTATTGGTTATCCGTCTCCGGAAGAAGAATTGCAAATGATGAGGCGTTTTCGAAAAGATAGGCCGTTAGATGAACTAAAAGCAGTCATTTCACTAGATGACATCCTGGAAACTCAGCAACATGTAAAAAACATTTACGTTTCAGAAGCATTAGAAGAATATGTGATCCAGCTTGCAAACGCAACTCGTAACCATGACTATATCGCAAACGGAGTTAGTCCGCGTGGTACGTTAGCATTAATTCGTGCCATTCAAGCTCTTGCCTTGCTGCGCGGTCGTAATTTTTGTACGCCTGAAGATGTGCAATTTTTACTCCCTTACATATGGACACATCGCATTATTTTATCGATGGAAGGTGCGCTTCGAACAACAAAAAGGGACTTGATGGGAACAATTTTAACAACTGTTGATGTACCGGTGGAGATTGAACAAGCATGAACAGTCAACGAATCGTATCTGTGCCATTAATATTTGAGAATCATATTATTAAACTAACAATTCCAGTTGCATTATTATTTACATTTTACATGCCGCAACCACTTCTGTTATATCCGTTGCTTGTTTATTATATGCTTGCTTTCTTTATTTTTCGTTACGTTACTTACATCGAGGAGAACTTTCACATTATAAACGAAAAGAAAACGACGCGTTTATTTCCAGAAGAAGATGGTAAGTTATCAATTTCGCTACAAAACGATGCGAAATTGCCACTTGTAAATGGGCAATGTTTTTTTCATACAAATCCAAGTTTAACGATGCATAAAATGACGGGTATAGATCAAATCTCTAAAACTTTCGTTTCTTTTCCATTCATGCAACAAGCTCGTTCAAGACAAAAGTGGGATTTTACATTTACAGCAGCAAAACGAGGCGTCTTTCAGCTTGAACAATTTGAATGTGTGATTAGTGACCCTTTTAATATCGTTCAAGTTCATTTACCTGTTATACACAAATTAAAATCAGAAATTATCGTCTACCCTTCTCCAAAACAAGTCGTTGGCTTACAAGAAATACAGCAGTTACAAATTGGTTCCTATAGAACAAACTTCTCTTTTTTTCATGATGAAACATCTATTGTTGGTGTGAAACAATACGAAAGAGAATCATTTCGTTCTATTCATTGGAAAGCGTCAGCAAAAATGCAAACACTGCAAGCAAAACAATATGAAGCTGTAAAAAATTATAGCTGGACGATTTGTTTATCACTCGCAGCAAATAAAGGATTTGGCTGGAGGGAAAACGTTGAAGATATGATTTCTTATACGACGCATATATGTCAAATCGCAACAGAAAAGAAAATTCCGTTTGAACTATTTATTAGCGTCTTTTCAGAAAGTGGTCCTCTGCATTTGTCTTTAAATGATGGAACAATGCAATACACACAAGCACTAGAAGAGCTAGCGCGTATTTCAGAAGATAGTACGTTGTTACCTCGGGAAAGTTTTCTTCATTACGTAATGAGACAACGAGAACGTTCTTCAACGATGTTGTTTGTTGGCGTTCCGAAAGAAGAACTTCCAAATACGATGCAGCCGACTTATCTCGTCCGCGACGAAGGGATGGTGGAACGACTTGAAAACATGGCTACGTTACGTTAATGATTTCGTACTTCTTCTTTTTCTCTGTCTCATAACAGAAAAAGGAGAAACAATTAACATTTTCTTATTTTTAATTGCGAGCTACATCTGTTTCATACCAATGCAGAAAGCAAAACAAAATAAGAAACTATATATCGTACTATTATTTGCACTGCAAATATTTGCTTGCTTTACACTATCACTATTTTCAACAATCGGCTCGGTGTTGCTGCCATTTTTCTTCTTACTACTATATATAAAAGAAGATACATCACCATATCAAAAACTTGGCGGAGGGTTTATATGGTTTTGCTTTTCTATTTTTCTTAATTCAAAATTCCCGTCATTATTTGAAGCTGGTCTATTTGCATTACATATTTTGCTTACATTATGGATTACAAGCCTTAACCGCAACCAGCAAATGCTACGTGTTATTTCTATTACGGCAATTGGAGTAGCTAGTTTCCTAATCATACCGTTATTACCATACATGCGAACAATTCTTTCGTATATTCTCTATTGGGTTGCATTTGGTTTTGGTTATGTGCTAAATCCTATTTTAGAAATTTTACTAGGAATGGATCGTTCTAAGGCAGATGAATACGTAAGTAAACTTGGATATGGTGAAACCCCTCCACTTCCTGATCAAAAGGAATATAATCCACTCGTATTACAAGTAATTACAATCATTATCATATTTCTAATCACTGCGTATATCATTTGGAAACTATACAAAAAACGCCCTTCGATCAAATTTAGTCCTTTTGTTTTTTCTGAAGCGACTGTAGCACCAGAATATACGACTATGCAAAAACGAAATCGTTTACTTGGGCCACCTAACAATGCAATCCGAAAAGAAATTTTTAAGTTAGAGAAAAAGTTAAAGCCACCGTTTAACCGGGAACGTGGTGAAACTTTTGAAGCATGGATGGATCGTCTGCAGCAATATGAAGATACCGATATTAATTGGGATATTCTTGTAGATACCTATCATGCTACAAGGTATGCAAATGAGGAGAATACTTCACTTTTAAAAAAATTTAAAAGTGAAGTGAATAAATTGTATGCATATCAGAAAAAAGCAAAAAAAAGATAGGTAAAAACAGCCTCATTACTCTCTAATAAAGTGAAACTTCAATCAGTGGGGGTTTTCTCCATCCCCACTAATTGTTAGTTAAACCAATCGGCATTAACGGTACGACTTTATTTCAAAGTGACAGAGGCAACAAAAAAGAAGAACCATTAAATAATGCATTTTTTTAGAAAGTTTTCGACGTGTAATATAACGAGGACAATTGTTAACTTTTGTGGTGGCATATAAAAAACAGCACCTCCTTAAATGGGTATGTTTATCATACTAAGAGGTGCTGCTTTTTTATATACGTGGTTTGAATGGTGGTTTACGACTGTTTTTATACAAATATTTACTGAGCTAATGATTTCGTTTCACTCATTACATCAACAAAGAATCCCCAGTTATTTATAACTGATGAAATACTAATGTGCTCATCTGGTGTATGAACGTTGAAAATATCGGGTCCAAATGAAATCGCATCTAACTCAGGCATTTTTTGAACAAATACACTACATTCAATACCGGCGTGTACTGCAAAGATTTCAACGTCTTTGTTATATTTTTCTTTATGCACTTTTTCAAATAAATCACGAATTGGTGAGTTCGGATTATACGGCCATTCTGGATACTCTGATTCCCTCTCGAACTCTGCTCCAACCAATTCTGCAATATGCTTAATCTCATTTATAATGTGCTGTTTTAAACTACTTACAGAACTTCTTACTTCATTTCGTAATTTAATTTCATTATGTAGTGTTTCAATAACGCCTAAATTTGTTGAAGTTTCTACTAGCCCTTTAATATCCATGCTCATGCTTTGAATACCGTTTGGAATTAGGAATAAAGAAGAAATAAGCTGACTTTGTGTTGTTTTAGCAAATACTTTTTCTACTTTTTCTTCTAATTTTGTAAGAGAAATATGTACATCAGGATCTACAGCACGTAGTTCTTCTTGGAAAATACGTGTCCATTCTACGACTTTTTCTTCTACCTTTTGTACATCATTTACCGACAATAAAATTGTTGCAACACTTTCACGCGGAATTGCATTGGTTTTTAATCCACCATGAATATCACTTATGCTAAAAGAGATGTCATTTGATAAATCATGCAGAATACGCCCTAAAGCTTTATTAGCATTTCCCCGCTGTTTATCAATTTCCATACCAGAATGACCACCTTTTAGTCCTCCAACATATAAACGGTATGCTTCTAATTCAGCAGGAGCTTCTTCCCAAACTACAGAAATCGTTTCAACTGCTTTCGCTCCGCCTGCACTGCTCACTAATAATTTATGATCTTCTTCAGAGTCGATATTAATAAATATTTTCCCGTCAAAGTGCTTTGCATCAACTGCAAAAGCCCCGCCCATCGTCGTTTCTTCTTCTGTTGTAATTACAACTTCAAGAGCTGGATGCGGAATATCAGCCGAATCTAATAGTGCTAATGCATATGCAACCGCAATACCATTATCTGCACCTAAAGTCGTTTGATTTGCATACAGCATGTCCCCAACAATTCGTAACTCGATTGGATCCTTTTCAAAATCATGTACGGTTGCTTGATTCTTTTCACAAACCATATCCATATGACCTTGGATAATAATTGCTGGAACATTTTCATAACCGTCAGTTGCTGGTTTTTTAATAATTACGTTTAAAGCTTCATCTTGCACTACTTCTAAATTACGATTTTTTGCAAATCCCACTAAGAAATCACTAATTTCTTTTTCATTTCCAGATCCTCTTGGAATCTTTGAAATTTCTGCAAAATGATAAAATACAGGATGCTTTGTTAATTGTTCTAGATTAGAATACATTGTGAAGCTCCTCTCTTAAATAAACCTTTGCGTTTCAAATCATTCTTTTCTTTATCATTATACCATGCTTCATCATTTTACTTTTTATCTAAAAAAATTATAAAAGGCTGCTACAGCGTTTGAAAGAACTGATAAAATGTTTTAGGTAATAGAAAGAAAAACCTAGTAACATATTAGATACATCTAATATGTTACTAGGTTTGAATGTAAAGACTTTTATCTTAGATCTTGATAAGTAGGAGAAGTATGGAGGCTGTTTTTCATTTCTGAATCCCAGAAGTTTTTGAAACAACAAAGCTACTTCTCATACTATACAACTGCAAAACTAATGAAACCACCATGGCCAAAATCGCAAAGTAAATTAATAACAAGGATCCTTTCCCAAGCGATAATACTACTCCACCTAACATCGCACCTACCGAACTCCCTAAATAGTTTACTGAACTATTTAAAGCAACTGCTGCACTTCCTTGATTCGGCTGATATTCCATTAAAATTTGTTGCTGCGGTGCTTGTGCAGCCCACCCCATTGCTCCCCAAACAAAGAAAGGCATATATTGAATAATTGGTATGTATATTGCAAGAGGAATACAAGCAACTGCAACTGTTAATATAATTAAAATACTTAATGTAATGATTTTTAGTTTCTTAAAGTAATCAATAACGTATCCGATTATAAAACTTCCAAATAGTCCACCTAGCCCCCAAGCCCATAAGTATATCGTTACATCTTGTGCAGCAGTAAATTCTTCTAAAAACGGCGAAATATATGTATATAATCCTAAGCTTGCAATACTTGCAAAAAATGTTATAGATACTGTTACAGTAACCTTTTTATCAACAAACATTGCTAGTCTTTCTTTCATCGTAGGTGGTGCCGTTACAGGTATTTTCGGTAACATCTTATAAATAGTGACAAACGCAATACAGCTCAGTACAGCAATTCCCCACATAACAGCTTGCCAATTTAAAACTGTTGCAATGTACAAGCCAACCGGTACACCTAGCACCGTTCCCATGCTCATACCTCCAATTGTTACACTAAGCGCTCTTCCCTTCTTATTTCCTGGGACTAATAAAGTGGATCCTGCAACTGCTAACGGCGAGAACAAACCTGCCCCTACTCCCGCAATCGCCCTTGAAATAAGAAATATAGAAAAATCAGGTGCTACTGCACTTATAGCGTTAGCAACACCAAAAATGAACATAGAAACTAACAATACTTTCTTTATTGATTTTCCGGAAAGTATAGACGCAAATAAAGGAGCAGATATTGCGTAAAACAACGTAAATATACTTACCGCCTGCCCTACTTGCGAAGCACTTTTTTGATACGTTTCACTTATTCCAGGTACTAACCCTGCCACAACATAAGCATCCAATCCTAAAGCAAACATTCCAATTGCTAGTAATATAACATTTCTCATCATACACCTCTTAAATATTAGCAATATGTTTTTATATAATGCTAAAATATTATTAATATCCTTCAAAGTTAAACGACAACTTCTTTTTCCCATCGATGTTACTGTTAGTATATGAAAACAACATAACGAAATAAAACGAATAATATTCATGCAAAGGATGAAAAAAACTCATGAGTATCATTAAATATGAAGTATTTGAAGAAGTTATAAAAACAGGAAGCTTCACAAAAGCTGCTGAACAATTAAATATGACACAATCGGCTGTGAGTCGCGCCATCGCTAGCTTAGAAAAGGAGTTAGGGATTACTTTATTCATACGTGAACCCCGTAGTATTCAACTAACAAAAAGCGGAGCGAAAGCCTATGAATATATTTATGAAATTCTCGTATTAAACCGGAAGCTTTTAAACATAGATTTTACAAACCCGTCAAACTTACCAACAACAATTAAAGTTGGCGCTTTCGCAAGTATTAGTAAGCACCTGTTACCTAAAGTAATTCAGCAATTTAACGCTTTATATCCATTTGTGAAAATTGTTGTTTTTGAAGGAACGTATGATGAAATAGATGCGTGGGTGATAGAAGGCGTAATCGATATCGGCTTTACCGTTAATGAACATCCAACATTTATATGTAAACCCTTTTTACAAGATGAACTGATGGTTGCAACCTCTAACCAGATGGAAGCTGAATTCAATGCTTCTTCTTTAAATCAATTTTTCGAAACAAATAAAATCATTATGCCAACAGCGCCATATCGAAAACAGATTGAATCCTTTTTTCATACAAACAAAATAAACTATCATGTACATTCTTACATTAGCGACTGCAATACAATTGGAAAAATGATTGATTTACAACTCGGTATCTCCATTGGTCCAAAACTATTTTTACAATCGTTTGATGATATCAAGCTCCATTCCCTTCCAGGGAAACACTATAGACAAATATATATTACGCAACAACCTGTAACCCAAGATAATCAATATGTTCTAAAACTTGTAGAGATGGCAAAGGAGTTTGTATAGCCACTTAAAGATCTCCAAAAAATATTTCTAATAACCATCCTAACGATAATATGTTAGAATAGTGACTGGAAATAAATCTAACTCATTACATATGTATCGTGATGAAATGAAAAAATATTTTAAAGTAAGGAGTATGTATGGTTACAAATAAACAACAAAAACCTAATACACTAAAAATCGTGTTACGGGCATTGATGATTATCATTGGTGCATTTATAACAGCGTATGGACTAGAGTCAGTCTTAATCCCAAACAATGTATCTGACGGTGGAGTAACAGGTGTAAGTATCGTTACCTCACAGCTACTTGGATTGCCGTTAGGTGTTCTCATTGCTATTATGAATATCCCATTTGTTTGGTTAGGATATAAACAAATCGGTAAATCCTTTGCGATTTATTCCGTTATTGGTATTGCTTCACTAGCGATTGGTACTGTCCTTATGCACGAAGTACCCACTATTATTGAAGGTGATACATTACTAGTTACCGTTGTTGGTGGTATTATTATCGGTTTTGGTATGGGACTCGCACTACGTAATGGTGGTGCATTAGACGGAATTGATATGTTAGCTGTATTACTTTCTCGTAAGTTACCGTTTGGAACAAGTGATCTCATCTTGTTTTTAAATACGTTTGTCTTTATCTTTGTTGCAACAGTATTTGGTTTTCAAGGAGCAATCCTTTCGGCGCTTGCTTACTTTATCGCTTCTAAAGTCATTCATATCGTCGAAGTTGGTTTAAGTGGTTCTAAAACGTTTAAAATTATTACAAAGGAACCTGAATTAATGGTCGAGACAATTCGAGAGCGTCTAGGCCGAAGTGCAACATATAATGAAGTGTATGGTGGCTATTCAAAGGAACAATTTAAAGAAATTACTTGTGTTATTAACCGTTTAGAAGAAAGCAAAATGAAAGAAATCATTCAAGACATTGATGAAAAAGCCTTTGTTACAGTGTATGACGTAGCAGAAGTAAAGGGCGGAAACTTCAACAAACGTGATATTCATTAATAGAAAAAACACCTTTCCGTTTTATGGAAAGGTGTTTTTTCTATAGACCTGTATATAGAACATACTGCTGTATTCTTATAAATACTTTACAAACAACACCCGGCTTCCACCTTCACCATCATAATTTGTATGTACAGATACACTCTCTATATCATCATCGCCTATTTCAACTTCAAATCCAATACTCGTATGAAACTGAATCGATGTTTTATTCACTGGCGAGGTAATTGCTTTTACGATACTTCGTTTATTTTGCTGTGCAACTTCAAAAAATCTTGCATACAATAGCTGAGCAATCCCTTCTCTCCGGTATTTTGGATTCACCCCTATGAAATGTACATATGCTTCATCTTTGTAAGTTTGCGAAAGAAATCCACATAAAAACCCTGCAATCTCACCATCTCGTTCTACAATGAAGCCTGTATCTTGAAAATGGACAAAAAACAATTTCGGGAGCATATTTGCCATATTTCTTCCGCCCCACCAATCGTTAATAACAGCGTGAATATGTATATAATCTTCTTCTTTTATATTTCTTATTTGCTTGAACTCCCCCCCACTTAACACCCTTACGGACTGTTTGAAGT
>NZ_JOTN01000005.1 GCF_000712595.1 Bacillus manliponensis | reverse complement strand
TATACATGAATTATACCTCACTTTATACATGTATGTATAACATAACAATTACAAAAAATCACAAAAAGGCACGCGCAAAACAGTTGAATTTCGGGCTTTGATGTGGCAAAAGCCACGCCCTATCCCGACCTCGCTGTCATCCCCCCTAAAGGAGTTGGGGTTTCACGCTCGGAGAATCTGTAAAAGAAGATCGCACCTACTTCGTCATACAGCAGAGAAAGTTTTTTATTATTTGCAAAGCGCTTCTTTACAAATTAAGATTGGTAAGCGATTTCCACTATAAGATGCAGGAAAAGCTCACAAATGGGTCGAAAGTAGAAAAAGTGTCGGAAAGGCTATATTACAAATAGAAGAAATTCAATGAGGTGACAAAATTTGGGCTCAAGAATTATGCATTTTATAATCGCAAATAAGATTGCAGATACTTTAAAAATTGAAGATAAAGTTTCCTTTTTACTTGGAGGCATTGCAGCAGATGCAGTAAACAGCGGAGAGGACAAAATAACGTCACACTTTTATAGCGGTAACTACAATGACTACTCAAAGTCAATTGACTTTGAAAGGTTTTTGAACAAATATGAGAGACATCAAAATTCACCGTTTATTTTAGGCTATTATACCCATCTTATCGCCGATGATTTATGGCTCAAAGGCTTTTATCTCCCCTGGTTAAAAAATCGAATCGAGGCGGATTCAACGGTATTAAACGCTTACCATAATGACTTTAAACTGCTAAATGGAAAACTTTTATACCATTACGATTCAAAGAAAAACCTCTTATCCCTTCTAGACCGAGAAGCCAATTTTGTTGATATTGAAGAAGTAACAATAGAGAATATATGTACTTTTAAACAATTTGTACGAGATGATATGCTATATAGTGAAAAGGATTTACAAACACCTTTGCAAGTATTTACCCTTCAGCAAATCATCGGTTACATTGAAACATCTGTTCATAAAGGAATATTATATATAAAAAACGTACCAGCTTTACGATAAGCTGGTACGTTTTTTATTTATCTAGGCTTCTTCTTCCCAGTAAACGATGGTTTCTTTTTCTTTGGTGCCTTTGGTTTTGATTCTACAAACGAACCTTTAAACATTTCTTGCTTGTTGAATTGAATACCTAATTTTTTTGCAAATTGTAATAGTTTGCGCTCTTCTTGAGGTGTCACTAAGGAAATAACCGTTCCCTCTTTTCCCATACGTCCTGTACGGCCAGAGCGATGAATATACTGATCAAGTGTATCTGGTAAATCTAAATGAATAACGTGTGTTAAATCTTGAATATCTAAACCACGCGCTGCCACATCAGTTGCCAGTAAAATTTCTACTTTTCCTTGACGGAACGTTCGCAGCGTCGCTTCACGCTCCTGCTTTTTCGCCTCAGCATGTAAAGCAGCGGCTTTTAGTTTGCGATACTTTAGCTTTTCTGTCATTTCATCTAAGCGGAATGGATCATTCATAAAGGCTACCGCCTTCACATTACCGCTATGCATAATGCGGCGTACATATTCTGTTTTCTCACGGCGTTCACATACAATATACATATGTTCAACAATGTTTTTCGTTTCCGTACGCTTAACACGAACAAGCTTTGGTTCATTTGCACAGTTACGCGCTACATCTTCTGCATCTTTCGTCATCGTTGCAGAGAAGAATACTAATTGACGATCACGCATCGTCGATTTAATAACATCAGATACAGCGCCTGTCATTTTTTGCTTCACAATTTGGTCGAATTCATCAAATACAATCGTTTTTACTTCATGCATTTTCAGTTTCTTCATACGAATTAATTCTAAAATTCGCCCTGGTGATCCAACTACAATTCTTGGATGCTTCTTTAATTTCTCAACTTGACGTTTAATATCAGCTCCGCCCACTAATGACGCACTTGAAATTTCCGTTCCTGCGGTAAACTTTTGTGCTTCCTCATGAATTTGCATTACAAGCTCACGTGTTGGTGCCATAATAACAACTTGTGGCTGCTTTACTTCGAGGTTGATTTTATGTAAGAGTGGTAATAGGTATGCTAATGTTTTCCCTGTACCTGTTGGTGATTCGGCAATTATATCTTGTCCCTCTACGATGGAAGGAATCGCTTGCTGCTGAATTTCTGTTAATTCTTTAAAACCAGCTTTCTCCCAAGCATCTTGCAAAAATGGTTGCATATCTTTAATCATTTATGTTTCTCCTTTTTCTCTATTTTTGAAGAAAATGTTGCAAGTTTCTCATTGTTTCTATCACATGAGAAATAACCGCTAACAAATCATCAACGTGATCTTCTGTAATTGCTTTTTGGAATGAGATACTTACCTTGTTATGATATGAAAGCGCTCCCTCATTATATTCATATGAAATTTGTTGCGTAATCATTCGCTTTGTTCCCCATATGGATTGTAGCAACGGTTCAATATGTTGACAATCTTTTTCTGGATGCTTCAGTAAAAATGTGAAAAACAGTTTCATTTCACATCCTGGTACGAACTGTGGTACTTCTAATATTTCGCCAGATAAATTCTTCGCATCAACTGCCAAAGAAAATGTAGCTTCTACTAATGGATTCTGTTCAGTCAGTTGAAACGATATATTATATATACGACCTAATGACGCTAAATCCACCATATCTTTTCGGTCCGTTACTAAAATATCACCGTGTAAGTCCAAATCATATATAGCACCTTCGACGATAACTTTTAAATTTTCAAAAGCTGTTGGATCAAACATAATTTCCTCCAAAAAACGAGCGCCTTTCATTTGAAAGGCGCTTTGTGATGTATATATAGTGTACAAATAAAAGTGAAGAAATACAACCTTTTAGAACAAACCAACTGCTTTTCCATCTTCATTTACATCCATTTGTAGTGCAGCAGGCTTTTTCGGAAGGCCCGGCATTGTTAACATTGTTCCTGTTAACGCTACGATAAATCCTGCACCAATGGATGGTTTTAACTCACGAATTGTTACAACAAAGTCAGATGGTCGGCCTAATTTTGTTGCATCATCAGAAAGAGAATATTGCGTTTTCGCCATACAAACCGGTAATTTACTCCAGCCTTCTCCTTCAAACTGCGTTAATTGCTTGCGTGCTTTCGGTGCGAATTCAATATCTTTTGCACCGTATACTTTTTGAGCGATTGTACGAATCTTTTCTTCTAACGGAAGATCTAAATCGTATAGTGGTGCATATTGATTATCGCCATTTTCAATTACTTTTAATACTTTCTTAGCAAGGTCAGCACCGCCTTGACCACCTTTTTCCCAAACTTCTGTTAAGGATACTTCATAGCCACGCTCGCTGCACCAGTTTTGTAAGTATTGCACTTCTTCATCTGTATCTGTAATGAATTTATTAATTGCAATAACAAATGGAACGCCAAATGCTTGAATAGTTTCTACATGTTTTTGTAGATTTTCCATTCCTTTTGCTAACGCATCTACATTCTCTTCTTTTAACATATCTTTTGCTACGCCGCCATGCATTTTCAGAGCACGAATTGTCGCAACGATAACAACCGCCTCTGGCTTAATACCTGCTGCGCGTGCTTTAATATTTAAAAATTTCTCAGCACCTAAATCTGCACCAAATCCAGACTCTGTAATTACATAATCACCAAGCTTCGCTGCCATCGTTGTTGCAATAACACTATTACAACCATGCGCAATGTTTGCAAAAGGACCACCATGAATAATCGCTGGTGTATTCTCTAATGTTTGGACTAAGTTTGGCTTTAATGCATCTTTTAAAAGAAGTGTTAATGCACCTTCTACACCTAAGTCTTTTACTGTCACTGGTTCGTTATCCATGTTGTAAGCAACAACAATGCGAGATAAACGCGCCTTTAAATCTTGTACATCTGTCGCTAAGCAAAATACAGCCATAATTTCAGAAGCAACTGTAATATCAAAACCGTCTTCGCGCGGTACACCTTGTACTGGACCACCAAGACCAATAACAACATTACGAAGTGCACGGTCATTTAAATCTACGCAGCGCTTCCAAACAATTTTACGCGTATCAATGCGCAATTCATTTCCTTGTTGAATGTGATTATCAATAAATGCTGCAAGTGCATTATTTGCTGTTGTGATCGCATGAAGGTCACCAGTAAAATGAAGGTTAATATCCTCCATTGGAACAACTTGTGAATAACCTCCACCTGCTGCACCACCTTTAATTCCCATCGTTGGTCCAAGAGATGGCTCACGCAGTGCAATTACCGCTTTTTTACCAATTGTATGAAATGCTTGTCCAAGTCCTACTGTAACCGTTGATTTCCCTTCCCCTGCTGGCGTTGGGTTAATTGCTGTTACAAGAATCACTTTTCCGTCTTCTTTATGTTGTAAACGCTTAAATATATCAAGAGATAACTTACCTTTATAGTGGCCATAAGGTTCTAATTCTTCTTCTAAAATATCTAATTCAGCTGCAATTTTTTGAATTTTTTTCATGCTTGCTTCTTGTGCGATTTCAATATCAGATTTAACTGTAGTAGTTGTTGTCATATTATTTAGTCCCCCTTTATTTGGCTCTGATGATATTGTATCAGTTTTTGGTATTTTCTGCACTTATTTCACCATCCTATAGGCTTATGCACTAGGCTTTTTTCAGCATAAACACCCACATGAATGTTAATGCTTGACGTAATTCTACTGAAAGTTGGCCAATCATTTTTTCATTCACGCCTCGTTTATATACACCAATGCCATCAACCATCTTAAACCCTTCCTGCAGTGCAAGATGCTCAAACTCCCACGGCATCATCGTATTACAAACCGCTTCTTTTCCGTATAGGCGCGGGAAACTATTTTGGCGCGGTGCTGCTGTTGGTCCTAAAATTGCAATGCAAGCAAAGCCACCTGGCTGTAAAACACGTTTAATTTCCTCTAAAGCAAGAAGTGGCTGTTCTGTCCATTCTAATGAATTCACCGCCAATACCGCATCAAATTCTTCATCTGAAAACGGAAGTGCAATGAGGTCTCCTTCTACAAACGATAACCTTTCGTTTTCACCACGTTCTTTTGCAATGCGAATCATTTCTTTCGATAAATCTACACCGTAGGCTAAATACCCTGCTTCACTCGCTTTATATGTACCATATCCATCCCCGCAGCCTACATCTACAATTTTGGCACCTTGTTCTACATATTGCTCAAAGAACGGTAAGATTTTACTTCTACTTCCACTATCCCACATTTCTTCACTATTTTGATTCCAAAAATCTGCATTATTATCCCACTTTTGTTGCGCTGCTTCGTGCCAATTAAAATTTTCCATCTCTTCTCCACCTTCATATTTTAATCTATCTCACATTCAGGAAGGTTCTTTGCAAACGAAAATCATATTACATCCCTTAATTATTCTATATTATTTAAAGTTTTTAGACAATTATGATATCTATTCCAGAACCTTTTCATTTTTTTACTTATTACAACCACCATTTTTCCCCAAAGTTGGATAGAACTCATGCACATGTTTCTTTTCATATCTAAAATACTAATAGTACTCTTCTATAGAAAAGAGGGAAATCAATTGTCTAAAAAATACAAACAACATAAAAAAACAAATCAGCATAAAAATATTCACGATGAGGAATATGCAGCTGAAATCTATGCACAGCGCCTTCCTACTAAACGAAGACGGGATTTGCTAGCACAAGAAGAAAATAGTCGAAGTAGTACTGGTACAATAATTGGCTATCTCGCACTATTTCTTGCATTATTTTCTATCGCATTTTATCCACTTACATTTGGCATTACTTCCGTTATACTTGGTCTTATCGCTGTATTTCTCGGTGCAAAAACACTTGGTTATACAGCAATAGGATTTGGAGCTTTTTCTGTTTTATTCACAATCTTTTATCCACTCGCCGTAGGTGCATTATAAAACACACCAAGATAGAACTTGGTGTGTTTTATGCGTGAAATAACATCACATGCCCACATTCACGGCAATGATATCCAATAATCTCTTGGAAAATTGGATAATTCTCTTCATCTCGCTCTTGCATAAATACTTTTTCAAATCGATACATGTTAGGAGCATAGCTCATCTCTTGCTTTGTACGAGCGTATAAAGTAGATGATATAAAATCATCTCCTCCACATACAATACATGTCTTTTTCATTTCAATCCCTCCTTAGCTTGTCTTATCATAACTATATGAATTAAGGCATAAAAAAAAGACCTTCCAATTTAGAAAGCCTTTTCTGAGACGGCAAAAAATTTTCCGAACATACCAATCCCACTATATTCTTTTTTCTTTCCTGCCTCTGTTTCAAAAGTTTGCTTTACTTTTATAAAAAATACACCATTTCGAGCATGGCTATCCACAAACGTTAAACTCTGTTCTTTCCCATCAATTTTTTGTTCACAGCTAAAACTTACGTTACTGCAAACAATCCCAAATTTCTCTTCTAAAACGTTTTGGAAGTCTGTCTCTCGTGGACACGTTAATAATAACACCGCTACAAATACGATACTCCCAATACCCATTGCTGCATAATATTTCTTCATTTTTTCTCCTTTCAAAAAAGAAAGAAAACTTGACATATATCGTCAAGTTCTCTTAGTCCATCATCCATTGCCACTCTTGTTCTTTTTTATCAAAAATAAGCCATCCTGTTTGAGAAGCGCCACGTTTTAACTCTGCTAAATTGTCTAATACTTCATCCGTACTTTCATACGAACCAATGACATAAACAGGAATATCTAAACCACGCCTTGACTCAATCTTCCCAGCAAGATCGAAATACAAGCCATCTTCCATAAGAGGAACAAGCTCTAAAATCACTTCTTTTGAAATTGCTGGATAAATTTTCGATTTTTGAAATAAAGAGAAACGTTTTTTCCCAAAAGAACCAAGTTTATATGGAATTACTTTGCTCAGCATTCCAACAAAATCTAGCATTCTGCGATAATACACTTTACTGTACCAACCGTCATCATGAGAAAAATAAGCAAATCTATTTTTCAAGAGTGGGAAGAACGCTCTTCCTAGCGGTTCTTTTTTATGAGCCAAATAAAGCAATTCTGCAATCTCCTTTGGCTCTAATTCATCCAAGTCGCTCACATCATCAAAATCAACCCAGCAAAAATCATGAAATTCATCAATATCTGCTGTGATTAATTTATTCATATTCTCTTCCTCAACATATTCGAATAAGGTATGATAATGAAAATCTGCCCACTCAAAGTTATGCTTCAAAAGCAATACTTGATGAATTGGTGAAGGAATGTTGCTTGCAAATTCCTCGAATGTGATGCCCGCTGTAATGAAACAATGGTTACGACGATTACCATTAATATAAATCATATTTTTTATTTGGTCAGATCCTCCCGACAAAGCACCTAGCCACCTTCGTTTTATATGTGTAATTCTATAGGATATTTTATCATGAAAATTTTTAGAAACATAGAAAAAACTGCAAAAAGTATTTAAAATTTCATGAGTTTTATTACACTACGATTACAAGAAAAAAAGCCTGATTCAAAACAGGCTTTTTTACATAATATCATCTGGAGTTTGCGGCGAATAATTGCTGCTTTGCTGATTGTTTTGTTGACCACTTTGTTGATTATTTTTCTGAAACATCGATTGTATTTTATCAATCGTTTGCGGCGCCATTTCAATTATTTTCTCTGCTAAATGAGTCGCATTTTGTAAATGAAGAATGTTCACACCGTCTTTATTAACAACTAAAAAAGCTACTGGTGTAATAGAAACACCTCCTGCGCTACCACCACCAAATGCAGGATTTCCATTTGATTGCTGGCTGTTACTTACTTCAAAATCCGATCCTCCAGCTCCAAATCCAAATGCTACTTTTGATACCGTTAATACAACTCCACCATCTGCTGTTGGAACTGGTTCCCCAACAATTGTATTCACATCGACCATTTCTTTTAAGTTTTCCATGGCCGCCTTCATTAATCCTTGAATTGGATGTTCCACCTTACATACCTCCTTTTTCATATCTTTCCTAGTTTTTCCGAAACCTCGTGAACTAAACATAAAATTTCTATCGATAAAAAGAATGATAAATGATAATATTTAGAAAAATGAACAAAAGGAGCTGTCACCTTTGATTCGAAAGTTAACAAATCAAGATAATCAACAAGTCTTATCTTATTTAAAAAGAGAAACTGCTATGAATTTATTTTTAATTGGTGATATTGAAGCATTTGGATATGATACAGATTTCCAAGAGTTGTGGGGACAATTTACAGAAGACAATGAATTAAGAGGTGTATTATTACGTTTTCATGATTCTTTCATTCCATATGCAGCAGAATCGTTCTCGCTCGAAGAATTTGCTAGTAAAATTGATAGTAACAGTCCTATCAAAATCTCTGGAAAATCTGAAGTTGTTGAGCAATTTGAAGCAATTCCTACACTTACACTCGGTGAAAAGAGACGCCTACACTTTGCTGAATGTACAAATGACAATGAACTAGATTTTAGAAAAAACGAAGAGAATATTAAAATCGCCACAATCGATGATGTCCCAAATATCATGAAGTTACGAAAACAAATTGTTGAATTCACACTCGGTGATGAATCTGAAAAGCTGCTTCGCCAAGCAATCGAAACAAATACAGGCCGTACTTATTATATTGAAAAGGATGGAGAAATGGTTGCTTGCGCATCTACTTCCGCAGAAAATTCTTTATCAGCGATGGTTGTTGGTGTATGTACACATGACAATTACCGCGGAAAAGGCTATGCCTCACAACTATTAAGCAAAATGATAGAAGATTTCACTGCTGAAGGCCGTTCACTTTGCCTATTTTACGATAACCCTGCTGCTGGGCGCATTTACAAAAGACTAGGATTTAAAGATATCGGTACGTGGACGATGTATCGCTAAAAAAGCTGCTGAGAGATCAGCAGCCCTTTATTTATATATGTAGTACCATACGCATCGTTTGTAATGTATGCCCTTCAAAGTCTTCTTCAAATCTCTCTAATTCTGAAAACCCTTTTGCTTTATAAAAAGATTTTCCTTTATCATTTTCCGCTTCTACGCAAACATAAAGTTTCTTCACACTCTCTAAGTACAAAATGCCTTTTTGCAGTAATGCCGTTCCAATCCCCGTTCCTTGATGCTGCGGCAATATGTAAATTGCACCTAACTCCGCTTCACCGCCATACTTAATAGACGAAAAGTTTGCAAACCCAACAACTTTATCTTCTACTTCTGCGACAAACAAATGTGATTGTTCCAGACGGCGTTTCATCATTTCATGTGAGTATAACTGCTCTAAAAACGCTTCTCGTACTTCTTTTGGTAAAATCCCCTCATATGTGTCATGCCAGCATATTATTGCCACTTCTTGTACCGCAGCAATGTCATCTTCGTTCATATGTTTAATTGTAAATGTCATATCTTACCCCTTCTCCTTTAGTGAGTATTCTCCGATTGTCTCAAATATAGCCGGCTCATTATTCTCATATGTTACCTTTATTACTTTTATCGTTTGCAATGCTGCTTGTTCTACTCGAAACTTACCATACATATGCTCCAAAATCCGAAGAGATTGATTTTTGTCTAAACGGCTGGCAATTGTGCAATGCGGTACCCATTGATCCGGTACATAATATGACTGTTCATTATCTAGGAAATCTCCAAAATATTCGTGAAACGAGCGATGAACATCTTGTAATTCCTTTGTCACTACTGGTGCTAAAAATATAGTACCTGTACTCGGAAACATACCAATAGACGAAAAAACAACAGAAAATGCACTTGTACGTTTTGTAAATTGCTTTAACTTTTGTAAATATGATTTTTCATCTATATGATGGTAATCTGCAAATGTGATATGTGGATCTAATCCTTCCATACTTACACCAGTAAATTTTTCAATCTGCTTCCAAATCTCTTTTACTCGATTTGTCGTTTTCTCATCAAATGTTGCAATTACTGCATACATTTTCCCTCACCCCTGTACATTACGCAAGACTTCCCATTCCTCACGAATCATCCCCATACGAATAGAATCATAATACTCCCCGTTATAATAACGGCACTTTCTCATTCTTCCTTCTAATTTCATACCAATTTTCTCGGCCACTTTCATCATTCGTTCATTACCGGACCATGTTGTTAAACCAACCCTTCCAATCTCCATATTTTTAAATAAAAGATCTACATATAGCTGCAGTGCCTCTGTGCCATAACCACCATTCCAATAGGAAGGATCATAAATTGTAATTCCAATCTCTAGCCAACGTGATGGTTCATGTTCCCAGTAGTAACCAACCGACCCAACGATATCGCCATCCACCTGAAAAAGAAGCTGTGAGTATGGGTCTTTCTTTAATTTTACGCTCAAATTTTCTTTAAAAACAGAAAATTCTTGTCGTACGAATGGAAAATACGGTGCGTCCCACTTTTTCCACTCCGGTTTCTCATCTTTGTATATTTGTTGCCATAACGGATACATATCTTTCTCTTGAATCATTCTCATTACAATTTTTTCACCTTGTATATACACTTGTTCCATATAATCCTCCTATAATGTAAAACAAACTTTTATACTTTTATCCCGCTATTTGCGGGCTTTAAGACTCCCACCTCAAAACTTAAAAAAAACGAAGAAATTTGGATAGGAGATTAATAGCCCGAATCTAGCTACGACTCCTAAGCACTCGAGCCACAAGCTAATCCTTTCTGTGGCAAACTTCGCCATGCCAAGGCTTATCTTGTGCTTTTCGTACTTGAACAGTCGTCTTCGCTTTTGAATGTAAAAGCCCAATCGATCGGGCTGACACTCAGCGGTGGATGAAGCCCCCCACTGAATGAAGTTTCACTTTATTATCTTAATATAAATTTACAGAAAAATCAAAATTAAAGAGCTACTCTCATTTCTACAATAAGAATAGCTCGTCTATAATCACTATCACTTCACAAAATCGCCTTTTACCTTACCGCCTCCCCCCCAGTGAGAGCCTGGAATCTCTTGTACTAATACTCGTACTCGCTCCTTATCTACATGTAAGCTTTCCGATACTGCGTTTGTAACGTTGGAAATAAGATGCTCAATTGTCTCTTTCTCCCTACCTTCAATCACTTGAATTTGTATAATTGGCATACCGCATCACTCACTTTACAGTTCATTCACAAAACATTGATACACTACCCATCCCTTCAAACTGTGCAATAATTGCATCTCCGCTTTGAAATGCAATTGCTTCTGATAATGCACCACTAAGCACAACATCACCCTTTTTTAAACCCTCATTTTGCATACCAAGCTTATTAACTGCCCAAGCAATTGCAGCAGCTGGATGCCCAAGGACAGCTGCACCACTACCTACCGTTTCTGTTTTACCGTTTTTCATCATTACCATGCCAACATTACTTAAATCTATGTCTTTTGGATTCAACCACTTACTTCCTAATACAAACTTAGCAGAGGAGCAGTTATCAGCAATCACATCAGGCAATGTAAATCGAAAGTTTTCATAGCGACTATCAATAATTTCTAGAGCTGGTGCAACATATTTCGTTGCTTTCAAAACATCATCGGTAGTAATGTTTGTACCATTTAAATCTTCTCCTATTAAAAATGCAATCTCCGGTTCTATTTTCGGATGAATAAACGTGTTATATTGCAATGGTTCCCACTCGAATGCTAACATATCCTCTACTAAATAGCCGTAAATTGCTTCATGAATTCCCATCATCTTTTGTTTTGCTTCACTTGTTAATCCAAGCTTTATACCAATTCGTTTTGAACCTGCATCTATTTTTTGTTGTATTAATTGTTTTTGTAGTACATAGGCATCTTCCACCGTTAAATTTGGATGCTGATCTGTCACCTTCACAACTTCTTTTCTCTCTCGCTCTGCCTCAAGCAAGTATTCAATAATTTCTTGGTTCACTCCTTTTACAAATGCCATCTCTTACACCCCCGTTTTTTGTTTCGCTAACTCAGATGCTACATCTAATATCATATCCTCTTGTCCGCCTACGACTTTCCGCTTACCAAGTTCTAATAAAATATCCTTTGCATCTAACCCAAACCGCTCCGCTGCCTTTTCTGCATGTAATAGGAAGCTAGAGTATACACCCGCATATCCCATAACAAGACTTCCCCTTTGAATTTCTTGTGAGTTTGGCATAATCGGTGCAACAATTTCCTCTGCTACATCCATCATCTTATATAAATCTATCCCCACATGTAGGCCCATCCGTTCTAATACGGTAAGCAATACTTCTGTTTGCGCATTACCAGCACCCGCTCCAAGGCAACGTATACTCCCGTCAATACGTGTCGCTCCTTCTTCAATTGCTGCTACCGTATTAGCAACCGCCATAGACAAATTATTATGACCGTGAAAACCAATTTCTATATGCAACGATTGGCGAAGTGCCTGGATTCGTTCACGTACTTCATGCGGCAATAAAGCACCCGCTGAATCTGTTACATACACCGCTTCCGCTCCGTAGCTTTCCATCAGCTTCGCTTGCTCTACTAATTTTTCAACTGGTGCCGAGTGTGCCATCATTAAGAACCCGCACACTTCCATTCCTAATTGACGAGCCATATAAATGTGCTGCGCTGAAACATCAGCTTCTGTTACATGGGTTGCAACGCGGACAAGCCTTGCCCCAATACCTTCTGCTTTCTTTAATTCATGAACCGTTCCAATCCCCGGAATGAGTAATACTGCTATCTTTGCTTGATCGCATTCTTCTACTGCAGCTTCAATTAGTTTCATTTCGTTTACTAGTGACTTCCCGTATTGTAACGTCGATCCTCCTAATCCATCTCCGTGACTCACTTCAATATAATGCATGCCTGCTTTATCTAAAGCTCGCGTAACAGAACGAACTTGCTCTTCTGTAAATTGATGCTTCATGACATGGCTTCCATCACGTAAGCAAACCTCTGTTACTTTCACTGGCATACTACTATTTCGTTTCATTCATCACACCCCGTTCCTGCTCTCTAATGATACGTGTTGCATACTCTTCTCCTACTTTCACTGCTGACGCTGTCATAATATCTAAATTCCCTGCATATGACGGAAAATAATCGCCAGCCCCTTCAACTTCTAAAAATACTGTTACACGATTCCCATCAAACATCGGTTCTTGTTTTAATGAATATCCTGGGACATACAATTGAACAATTTCAACCATTCTATATATCGCTTGTTTAATAGAAATCTCATTCATATGTTTTACTTCACAATAGACAGTATCCCTCATCAAAATAGGTGGATCGGCAGGATTCAATAAAATAATTGCCTTACCAAGGTCGGCTCCGCCTACCTCTTCAATTCCACGCTTTGTCGTAAATGTAAATTCATCAATATTTGACCTTGTACCAGGTCCTGCACTTAAACTAGCAATCGTCGCAACAATTTCTGCATACGTAACGTCCGCTACTTCATTAATTGCATAAACAATCGGTATTGTTGCTTGCCCACCACATGTAATCATATTTACATTTTTCACATCTTCATGTACTTCATTTTTTACTGCCGGACAAATAAAAGGTCCACATGCTGCTGGAGTTAAGTCGATTACAACTTTATCTAGTTCCTTTACAATCTGTGCGTGACGAATATGTGCTTTTGCTGACGTTGCATCAAAAATAATTTCTGCTAAGTTAGGATTCTCTACTAATGCTTGTATTCCGTTATCAAAAGTAACATAACCTTCTTCTTTCGCTCGCTTCAACCCATCTGATTCAGAATCAATACCAATCATTGCTTTTAAGGAAATAACATTACTTCTTTGCAGTTTATACATTAAATCTGTGCCAATATTACCGGAACCTATAATTGCTGCACTTACTTTCTTCATGCCCTACCGCCTTTCTTCATTATGAAAAATTCACCGAAACTGCCCCTAAAGAGCCAAAGTCTGCCCGAATCTTATCACCACGTTCTACTGCAATTGCTCCAGAGAGCGCACCAGGTAAAATTAACTCTCCCGCTTTTAATGAAATGTGAAATTCACTTAATTTATTTGCTAACCAAGCAATTGCCTGAGCAGGATGCCCTAATGCAGCTGCTCCAGCGCCAGTAGCAACTAAGTTATTATTTTTACAAAGAGACATACCTGCCGTACGTAAATCTACCTCTGAAATACACGATAATTTATTACCTACTACTACTTTTGCAGATGAGCCATTATCTGCAACTGTATCAATTAATTTTATTTTCCAGTCAGCAACGCGACTGTCAATAATTTCAATTGTTGGAACGACATATTTTGTCGCCATCATGACATCTACATATGTAATATGAGGACCACACAAGTCTTCTGATAAAACAAACCCTATCTCTGCCTCAACTTTTGGAGATACAAATGAATGGATAGAAACTGTACTACCACTCTCTAGTTTCATATCATCTAATAAGTGACCATAGTCTGGTTCATTCACACCTAGCATTTGTTGCATTACTTTACTTGTAAGCCCTACCTTTTTACCAATTACTTTCTTTCCTTCTTTTCGTTTTCTTTCGACTACTTCTAATTGAATTGCATAGGAATCTACTACAGATAATTCCGGATGCCTTTCTGTAATTGGGGAAACAGATTGACATAACTTTTCTGCTTGCATGAGTTCATCCGCTAACTTTTTGATTACGACTTGCATTTATGTTCACCTCATTTTTTAATATTTTCTATTACAAATATGCACCAGTACGTAAGCACAATCACTGGTGCATATGGAACATTACAATTTCATCGTAATTGTCTTCGCTTCTGTATAAAACTCAAAACTATGACGCCCACCTTCTCTACCAATCCCGCTTGCTTTTGATCCACCAAATGGTGTACGTAAATCACGAACATACCAACAGTTTACCCATAATAGTCCAGAGTCAATTTGTGCTACAACGCGCTGCGCCCGTCTTAAATCATTTGTCCAAACAACACCCGCTAAACCGTAGATTGATTCATTTGCGATGCGAATGGCATCTTCTTCTGTTTGAAATGGAATGACAACTAACACAGGGCCGAAAATTTCTTCTTGGGCTACACGCATACAATTATCAACATCATATAATACAGTTGGCTCATAAAAATTACCTTGTGATAAATGAGCAACTCGTTTCCCGCCGTACGCTAATTTCGCCCCTTCAGAAACACCAATTTCCACATATTTATCAACCGTCTCTAGATGCGACTCTGAAACCAATGCTCCCATATCAGTTTCTTTGTCTAACGGATCTCCAACTTTTATCTTTTTTACTTCTTCAACAAACTTAGAAAGAAATTCTTCATATATCTCCTCTTGTACAAGTAATCTTGAACCAGCTAAACAAATTTCTCCTTGATTTCGGTAAATTGCTTCAATTGATCCTTGTACCGCTTCGTCTAAGTCAGCATCAGCAAATACAATATTCGCTGACTTCCCTCCTAATTCAAGTGAAACAGGAATTAAATGTTCCGAAGCATTTCGCATTACCGTTTTCCCCGTATTGCTCTCTCCCACAAAGGAAATCCGCCTTACGAAAGGATTTCTTGTCATTTCTGTTCCAACTGTACTTCCCGGACCTGTAATAATATTAAGAGCACCTGGAGGTAAACCTGCTTCATTTGCAATTTCACCTAACATCATTGCGCTAAGCGGTGTATAAGATGCCGGTTTCACAACAACTGTATTTCCCGCAGCTAGTGCTGCCGAAGCCTTCCACGTCATTTGCATAAATGGCAAGTTCCAAGGAATAATTAAACTTGTGACACCAGCTGGTGCATACTTTGCATAAGACATAAAGTTATGCTTATCGTAATGTTCATGCACCATATACTTTGCCATTTCAGCAAAAAAGCGAAAATTTTGAGCAGCACGTGGGATATCAAATCCAAGACTTTCTTTTATTGGTTTTCCAACGTCAAGTGTTTCTACATATGCTAACTCATCTACTCGCTCCATAATTAAATCCGACATTTTGCATAAAATATCCGATCGTTCTTCGACTGGCATCTTACTCCATACACCACTTGCAAAAGTACGCTGTGCGACATCAATTGCTCGCTTCGCATCTTCTATACTCGCCTGTGCAACAGAAGCTAACTTTAAGTTTGTAGCTGGATTAAACGTCTGAAATGTCTCACCGGAAATCGCATCGACATATTGTCCATCAATAAATAATTTCGCATCTTGTACTTTTCTTTTTTCTGCTACTACTTTATTCACTTCAAGCCCTCCTACTCTGCAATTTCTACAATCATTTCAATCTCAATTGTTGTATTATTTGGAAGCTGTGCCATTCCAACAGCCGAACGCGCATGTTTTCCCTTTTCACCAAACACTTCTACTAATAAGTCCGAAGCCCCATTCATTACTTTCGGCTGCTCGGTAAATTGTTCTGTGCTATTTACAAATCCTAAAATTTTCACAATCCGTTTTACTTTAGACAATTCTCCAAGTTCTTGTTTCACAACACTTAATAAGTTCAACATTGATTGTCTTGCCGCTTTATAACCATCCTCTACCGATATCTCTTTTCCTAATTTCCCGTGATACTCGTCAACGCCTTGCCCAGCAGTAAAAAGTAAATCCCCAACTCTTACACAACTTACATAATTACCAACAGCCGGACGAATTGCTGGTAATGTTATCCCCATTTCTACTAATCTACTCTCCGGCGTTTGCACTTTCTGCATATACAACACCTCTTTTTCTCATATCAAGGTTTAAAAACTTTGCTGCATTTCTACCGAGCATATCTTCTTTCTGTTTTTCTGTTACATCTAACGTCTCGTCAATCACCTTTCCCGGATATACTTCTCTCAGTAAAAATGGATAGTCAGATCCCATAAAAATCTTTTCGTGTCCGAATCGTTCAATCATATATTTCAGATTAATTGGGTCGTAGTTGAGTGAATCGAAATAAAACTTCTTTGCATAATAACTAGGTGGATACGTTGTCAATCTTAAATGCGGCCACACTTGCCATCCTTGATCTAAACGCGGAAGAATGTACGGTAACGACCCGCCACCATGTGCAAAACAAATTTTTAACTTCGGAAACTTTTCCATGATACCGCTCCATATAAGCGTAGCAGCTGCAAGTGCCGTTTCACTTGGCATACCAATTGTGTACATGAAGTTATGGCGCTGCATTCTCTCACGTCCTAACGTTTCCCACGGATGAATAAAAATTGGAACTTGCCATGCTTCAGCCATTTTAAAAAACTCAATAAAAGATGGATCATCTAAGTTTTTACCATTCACATTTGTCCCAATCTCAATGCCATTTAACTGTAGCTCTGTTATACAACGCTCCATCTCTCGGGTTGCCGTTTCACTATCTTGCATCGGCACTGTACCTAGCCCAACAAATCGATCAGGATATGCCGCAACTGTTTCCGCAATAAAGTCATTTTGAATACGAGCCATTTTTTCTGCTTCTTCTGGCTTTGCCCAATAAGAAAACGTAACTGGGATAGGCGACAGTACTTGAATATCTACACCTTCTCGGTCCATATCTTCAATTCGTTTTTCCGGGCACCATACTTGATCCGTCACATCTCGAAAATTCTTACCACCAACCATAATGGAAGCCCCGCACGTGCAAGTGCGCTGTAATATAGGCCACTTTTCACCGCCAAACTGCTCTTCAAAATTAGGAAACGTTTCAGGAATAATATGTGTGTGAAAATCTATTCGCACTTCCATTCCTCCACTTCTTCAGGCATGATATAACCGCAGTTTTTACAACAACGCACTTCCTTATTGGAATTAAAACTATGAATTGCTTCTTTCACTTGTCTTTCAATATCCTCTAGTTGTACCCTTACGCGGTGCATCTCGTGGTTACACTCATCACAAAACCAAACAAAATCTTCTAGTTCACCTTGTTTGCGCTTTCGCTCAATGACTAATCCGTACGTGTTTGCAACGCGATGCGGAGAATGTGGAATCATCGCTGGCAACATAAATACATCTCCCTCTTTCACCGTCACAACTTCACGTTTCCCCTCCTCTGTAATGCACTCTACATAACAGTCACCTTTTATTTGATAAAAAAATTCATCTGAAGGATCCACGTGAAAATCACGTCTTTTATTTGGCCCACCCAAAATCATTGCAATAAACTCCGAATCTTGCCAAATGACTTTGTTATTTACCGGTGGCTTTAATAGCTCTCTATTTTCATCAATCCATTTTAATAAATTAAAAGATTGTAATGTTTTTACCATATTAATTCCTCCTCATTTGTATTCATACTTCCATCGGTTCAAGTGGCCATCCTAACAAAGAATGTGACCGCTGCAATTCTCCTTGAAACATATATTCTCGAATTCTTGTTGATGAAATGCGCTCACCACCCTCACAGCAAACATCCTCTATAATCGAAACAGGAAAATGCTTTTTAAGCAGTTGAACGTTACCTTCACGATTATTCCCAAACCGAAAATCTTCTCCTACATATATTTCATTTGGTTGTAAACGCTGCAATTCTTGTATAAAACAAACAGCCCGCCTCGTCACATACGAGTCATTAAAATGCATGACAATGACATACTCTACTCCTAACCCCTTAAATCGCTTCAACTTTTCTGAAATTGCCGTTAATTCCCGTGCTCCTTGAAAGTAGGAACGTGGCGGTGGATCAAATGTATACACGACGTTTGGAACGCCAAGTTTTCTCGACTTCTCTACCGCACGTTGGATAACAGCTTGATGTCCTTTATGCACCCCATCAAATGCACCTATCGAAACGATAGAGTTTTGTAACTGTGGCACACAGTTATCATGTATATAAATGAAGAACACCTCCTCTATTTATTGTTCAAACTAACAGTTATATTTCTAAATAACCAAATTCCCTTGAAATTAAATTAGCTGTATGCATCACATGACGCACAATTGCTTCTTGATTTGTTTCTTCCATATAAGCTATTGGCCCTACAATATTTAATGCTGCAATCGTCTTGCCTGTATAAGAGCGAATTGGCGCTGCAATTCCGTATAAACCGTATTCATTTTCATTATTACTAACAGAATATCCTTGCTTACGAATTTGTTGTAACTCTTCTTGAAATTTCCTCATACAAGTAATTGTATTTGGTGCCCTCGGTGGTAGCCCGCGCTCTATTGCGGATGCTAAAGAAGATGGATTAAACGAAAGAAGTACTTTTCCTGTACTTGTACAATATGCGGGTGTTCTAGATCCAACATGCGTTGAAACTTGAATGGAGTCTTTTGATGATACTTTTAAAATAAATACAACATCTCCTCGGTCAAACATCCCAATGTGAACTGTCCCATTAAACTTCCGAACAAGTTCTTCGACAATTGGAATGGCACCACTATAAATCTCTTGCTGGAACATCACTTGGTTACCCCACTCTAACAGTTTCCAACCAAGACGATATTTCCTTCGCTCATCTCGAATTAACATTCCCTCTTCGCATAACGTGCGAACAAGATGATGAACTGTACTAGCATTCATATTTAACTTTTCAGCAATTTCAGCGTTCCCTAATACCGGCTCATCATTTGTAAAACAATTTAAAATTTTGCAAATTTTACTGATGGACGCGATCACAATACAGTACCTCCTCTATTTCAGTTACATATACAACCTGTTGATACATAGCTAAAATGCAAAAGAAGCTTCTCATCCTAACAGTAAAATTCTTTGTTTCCCCTTACCTCTCCTGTCTTTCATTCCATATTCTACATGCAGTATTTATGACTTTTCAGATGAAACCGCTTTGCGCAAAGCTTCCTCTACTAATGAAAATGTTTGTTTTTTCTTATATGCATGATAAAACATCCCCATTTTCCGGACAGGATCACCTGAATAATAACGCTCATACTGTACTAAACGTTGTCCAAACGCTTCACCACATAAATCCCAAGCTAACTTAAATAAGCGAACGCGCTCTTCTGAAGAAACTCCTTCTCGGCCAATATAATATTTATTCATATCGTCTCGAATTTCCGGGTGCATAAAGTCCGCTTCTGTTGGCGACATTAACAATCCACCTGCACCAATTGTTTGCATAATTTCAATTGCACGTGGATACATCTTTGGTAATAAACTACGAATTGTATCAAGTGGTAATCTCGCCGGTACCACTTCACCGTAAGCAGTTGTCTCATACTCATATTCAGCGACTTGTAACAGCGCTCGAATCGTTTCTACATCTTGCATGAGCTCAGCTAACTGATTTTGTACATTTAAGAAGCCATCTACTCCAATTGAATCCGCTAACTTCATGACAACTTCTGCGGCAAATGATAACTTCACAAGACCTCTTACCCCCGACTGATGGGCTGGTTGATGTCCAATCCCTGTTCTTGGATACAGTTGATTTCCCGCGTCTACACTTTTATAAATAAATACTTTATCCCACGGTATAAAGACATTATGGAACACTAACAATGCATCCATTTCTTCAAACTTTGATGCAAGCGGATGATCAAATAAAGAGCGTTTGCCATCTTGCATCGGTTCACGACATAGAATTCGTAACCCAGGTGCATCAATCGGCACCGCAAAAGAAATCGCATGACGTTCATCACCTGGCTTGAAACTCGGATAAGAATAAATAATGACTTCATCAGTAATTGGTGCAAGCGTAGCTAACATCTTCGCACCGCTCACATACATCCCTTCCTCCGTTTCTTTCACAACACCTAAATGCATCGTCTCATCTTCTTGTTGATGAGATGCTTTACTTCTATCATTTTGCGGATTAATAATCGCATGTGTTAAAAACAAATCTTGATTGCGAATATGTCTATAATAGTTTTTAATATTTTCTCCCCACTGTACATCAAACTCTTCAAAGAACCACGCATTGCTTGCCATTGATGTAACAGTAACATTTAAAAAATCTGGTGTTCTTCCCATTAAGCCAAACGTAGCTTTCGCCCATACTTCAAACAACTCACGGCGTGCTCTCAAATCCTCATAGTTTTTTGGAACTAAAAATGCATTTGAAACACGTTCTCCTGTTTCTTCACAAATATGCGTAATTTTATCTTTGTAAGCTGGATCATGCTGCATATCATATAATTTTGCAATTTGTAAAATCGGCTCCCGAAACACATCTTCATCCATCACATCCGTTACTCTTCTCCCGCCAACCCAAATCTCTGGATTCCTCGCTCGTAACCCTTCAATATACTCGGCACCTGTTCGAATCCCCATTTACAACCCCTCCATTGTATGCGTTTTCAAGATTTTAAAAACAAACTGTAAAATATACTTCCCCCTCTCAAAACGAAAGAATTTTACATCATTATAAAATGTTTATTTATGAAAACGACCTGCTTATTTCACATTATGAAATCTTGTACACTTTTCCATATATATTTCTATATAAAAATCCGCTTCAGAATAATATAATTCCAAAGCGGATTAAACTTCTTAACAAATCTTTCTCTCTACACATAAAAGAATATTGATATTATTTTAAAAATCCCCCATGCTGTATAACGCTATTCGTTTTCTTGTTCATTCGTAATAACATCCAAAAACTTAATAAAGAAAAAAATACACCTAACACTCCAAATATAACTGTAGAGTGTGCTACAGTCAGTAATAAACTAAAAATTACTGGTCCCATAGCCATACCTATATATCTAATAAAATTGAACATTCCCATTGCGCTTGCCCTGTTACTCTCAAATTCATTCGTTATCATAGTAGCATATAGGGGCGTTAAAATACCTATAGCTATCCCGTACATAACTAAAGTAATAGACATGCCTATTAAACTGTACGAATGAGTAACAGCGAATAAAATAACACTTAAAGATACCATTACATTTCCAAATACAAATAATTTTTGAAGTGAGATTTTCGCTTGAATAGATTTAAATACAATACTTCCAATGATTAGACTTAAAGCCATCGGTAAATAAAGTAGTCCTACTACTTTTAGACTTAAATGATAGTGATCTGTTAACAAAATTGGTAAATATACAATGATTGAAAAATAGAGAAAGAATATACAAAAACTTAAAGTTAAAATGGAGCTTCCTACTTTATTGCTGAAGATAGCAGCGTTGTGTAGCATGAATGTTTTAAAGTTGATTTCCTTTTTACAACCTATATGATCTTTAGGAAAATACAACCAGTTGATAAAAAGCAGAATGACTGATGCCCCTACAAGAAACCAAAAAACACCACGATGATTATATTGTTCACCAATGAAGCCACCTAGTACAGGTGCGATAGCTGGAGCAATTGATAACAACATTTGATATGTTCCCATTGCACTTCCCCTTTGATTCCCTTGAAACAAAGATGCAATTGTAGTTACTGCAACGATAGGGATCGCAGCTGTTCCTATCGCTTGTAAAATTCTACAAATAAAAAAGACTGTAAAGTTATTGGTAACCGCACAGCCTATACTAGCTACAACCATTAATATGATACTAGGAATAAGAATGGACCTCATTCCTTTAAAATCAATTAACGATCCAAAAACAATTTGCATAATAGCTGTCACAAAGATAAATATTGAAACCGATAAGTTTACCATTGTGATGGAAACATGAAATGAATCTCTAATTAAAGGAAGGACTGGAGAATAAATATTTTGATGTAAAGATGCAAAAAAAGCACTAATGCAAACCAAATATAAAACAAAAGAAGCTTTTGATTTAACGCGATTCATATTAACCCTCCTATACAAACATTAAGCATGCGCATCCTGTGTAAAAAGCTACCTTCATCATTAAAAAGACTTTTCGTTCTCTATGATTTTCTTGTTCATTTTTTGTAAAAACCTTAGAATAACTTCTTGTTCTAGATTAGAAAATGTACCAATAAACTGATAAAACTCTTCTTCTTTTTGATTATGGATTTTTTCGTGTAATTGAAACAAAGAATATCCTTTAGGAGTTAACTCGAAATATACCTCTTTCTTATTATCAGATGATTGAAAACGAGTAATTAAATTTTCCTGCATTAATTTCTTATTAATTTTTGTAATGTTCGCTTTAGACAAATTCATTTTCCTTGCAATTGTAGTATGATTAATCGGTTGATTTTCACCAATACATGCAATGACATGTATACTTGTCATATTTGTAGGTACATACTGTATTTCTTCCTCTACTGCTTGCTTAAAAAATGCTTGTATATCTTGATCTGCTTTTTGTTCATTGAGGTGTAATAACTGCAAATAGTTATCGTATATTGTCTGTTTTGTGGAATTAATCATAGCGATACAACCTTTCTTTCAAGTTCTATATGTAATATAAAATCAAAATTGTTCACTAGTAAACAATTTTGATTTTATACCTCCGTTTGATTTTTGTCAATTATCTGTAATTTAAATCTGTATGATTCATTTTCAATATCTCAAAGCTTCATAATTTATTAGCTACTTCCATAATATGTCCCGTTGTTGGCTTGAAACAAAGATGCATCTTTGTTATTTAACTACTGGAGAAGGATAGTCATAAGATGTTGTTTAAACTATATCTTAAGGAAAATAGTTATAAAGATAGGCGTAGAAATTATTATTTAGGAGTGAGACTGTGAGAAATAAAGCAATTGTAATTGGAGGAAGTATTGCAGGTAAATTAGCAGCAAAAGCTTTGTCTGACTTTTTTAAAGAAGTAGTGATATTAGAAGCTGGTGAGCAGCGAAAAGAAGAAAGTGCAAGGAAACAAGTGCCCCAAAGTAATCATATACATGTATTATTAGCAACTGGAGCGGAAGAACTTGAGAAACTATTCCCAAATATTAAAAATGAATTAATTGAACTAGGTAGTATAACAAGTAATGTAACCCAAGATATAAAATGGTATCACTTCGGCGAACTAAAACATCGTTTCAAAGGTGATATTAATATAATTCAACAAAGTCGTCTTATGTTAGAACAACATATTCAATATAGAACTGAAGCGATTTCGAATATTATCATTCAAAATGGTAAAGTAGTAGAAAAATTGATTATGGACGATCAAAGGATTAAGGTATGTGGGATAACAGTAAAATGTTTGGAAACAGGGATACAGGAAAATATGTATGCAGATTTAGTAGTTGATGCAAGTGGATTTCATTCTAAAAATATATCTTGGTTACAAGAACATAAAATCAATGTAAAAGAAGAAAAGATAAAGATAGATTTATCTTATTCAACAAGAATGTTTCGTTTAAAAGAGAATTATTGTATAGATGGTAAGGTTATATATGTAACACCTAAATTGCCTGAAATTCCTTATGGCGCAATCATCCAGAAGCTTGAAAAAAACAAATACTTCTTAACATATATTGGGTATGCAAATGAAAGATTACCGAAAAACGAGGAAGGATTTTATGATTTTTCGAAAAAAATGGCTCTTCCAGATATATTAGAGTTTTTACAACATGCTGAGGCGATTTCCGATATAAGTATGTACAAAGTGCCTTATCAAGTAAGAAAACAATTTGAGAAAACTAAAAACGTGCCAGCTGGCTTTTTAGTAATGGGAGACGCACACACTCGATTTGATCCTATATATGGACAAGGAATGACAATTGCGGCTATGGAATCTATAGAACTACAGAAATGTTTGCAACAGTTGAATAAAATAGATAAAAAGTTTACTCAAATCTTTTATGCTAGTATAGCAAAGATTGTAGATATACCTTGGGAGATGACAACAACAGAAATCTTTCGCCACCCAGAGTTAAGAGGTGATTTATCTGTAAAACAGAAGTTTCAACAGTGGTACACAAAAAAAGTATACGAAGTTGCTGCAACTAATGAAGAGGTCTATTCTCGTTTGGCGAAGGTGATACATTTACTTTGTAAACCGACTCATTTGTTTCATCCAAAAGTATTATTTGCGGTTCTATTACATAAAAAGAATTAGTTTGATTTAATAGTGATAAAAATCTAAAGAAGATATGACATATTTCATACTATAGAACAAGGGAATAAATAACTAGAGTATTATGTAATTGTCAGCACTGGGGTTACCAACTTTTATCTTTGAAGTAACGGTGATTGGCGAACAAGCAAAGTATATCAATGTCAGAATACTTATGTTTGAGATGAAAAGAAATAATAAAAACATCCTCACATGCATGTATGAGGATGTTTTTCATTCCCTAACAAAATATGTAAACATACTACTCCAATGATAATCATAACCACTATATAATGAACCGCTGAAAAAATCGCAAATATTCCATAAAGTGAAACTTCACTCAGTGGGGGTTTTCTCCATCCCCCACTGAGTGTCAGCCCGACCAATCGGGCTTTTACTGGCTGTTAATCTCCCACCTAAACTTCTCTGAATCCTCTAAGTTTTGAGGTGGGAGTCTTACAGCCAGTTAATACGGGATAAAGAACAGCTAGTATTAATACTGAGCTTACTGAATAGAGCAACCTTCCCACATTGGCTCTAGATACACATAACTCGAAATATATACAATAATTGTCAGTATAACCCATACAAAATCCCAGTATATATATTTAACTTCTCTAGTCCTAGTAATATGCTTATTAATCCAGCAATCATAATGATATTTTGTATTCTTTTATCCCCTATAACTTCTTTCACCAAACTGCTCCTATTTTCCTAAAAACCAGGCCTGATATAGCAATTGAGTGGCCTCTTCAATTTCTTCCTCTGATAAAACGGCAAACCCAAGTAAAACTGGATTTTTGGGAGTAGTCCCTTCTTTATAATACATAGAAACTGGATATACTTTTATGCTGTTTTCAGCTGCTCTTTTAATTAATTCTTCTTCTAACATTTCATTGCGAACCTTTAATAAAATATGTAAACCAGAATCTTCTCCTATCACTTCCACCTGAGTAGAAAAGTACCTTTCTATTGCTGAGACGAGAGCATCTCTCTTTTTTCGATAAACCACTCGCATTTTATGAATATGCTTTTCCCAATGTCCCTCGTTTAAAAATCTTCTAATGATTTCTTGGTCGATTCTGGAAACACTTTGTGTATAAAATAAATACTGTGTTTGATACAGCTCAATTAGCTGTTTTGGTAGCACCATATAGCTCATCCGTAATGATGGAAGCAATGCTTTTGAAAGTGTTCCCATGTAAATTACATTCCCCTCTGTATCAAGTCCTTGCAATGCGGGAATCGGCTTTCCAGAGTAACGAAACTCACTATCATAATCATCTTCAATAATATAACGCCCACGCTGTTCTTGTGCCCATTGCAGTAGTTGCATCCTTCTTTTAATTGGCATAATCATTCCACATGGAAATTGATGAGATGGGGTAACGAACACAACATTTGCCTTACCACCTTCTAAATCCGAAATACAAATCCCATCCTCATCAAGCGAGAGCATCTGAACATTGTCGTCCCCTTTCTCAAAAGCAACTAATTTCCGGTGATAACCTGGATTTTCAACTGCAAAATGACTTCCATTTAGTAACTGAAATAACATTCTTATTAAAAACTGAGTCCCGGCTCCTATGACAATTTGACTTGCTGAACACCTCACGCCTCTTGATTCATATAAATATTTCGCCATCTCCTCACGTAAACTCAATTCACCTTGAGGATGACCAAGAAAGAGTAGATCCTTATTTTCTAGTTGCCATACCTCGTTTGAAATCTTCCGATATACTGAAAATGGAAATGAATTTGCATCTACACCAGTTTGTGTAAAATCATATTTATATTTTGGCTCCCTGTACGATACTTCCTTCACGAGTTCCTTTTTTTTCACTGTATGTATCATTTGTTCTATTTCACATACAAAATAGCCCTTACGCGACACTGATTCAATATATCCTTCTGCAAGAAGCTGTTCATATGCCGATTCCACCGTGTTTTTACTTACTTCTAAATGTACTGCTAACTTTCTTTTTGCTGGGAGCTTGGTCAAAGGAGGGATTTTTCCACTTCTTATTTCTGCTTTTATATACTCATATAACTGTACATACAGTGGGATTTTTTTCTCTACATTCAAATTTGGCGTTAATTCTATCATAAATTCTGACCCCTTTAAAAAATTCATTATTGATACTTTTTATAGTACCAGAAGTTATATATAATTCCTTTTATCACGTAAATTTTTAAAAATCAATCTTAGAAAGGAGCATCATGATAATGAACAATAACAGACGACTTGGCCTCATTATGATTATTACAGGAGCTACTTTATGGGGATTATCAGGTCCGATGATTCAGTGGCTTTTTCAACATACGAAAGTATCATCTATCGACTTTTTAGTCATTCGTCTATTACTTGCTGGGGTCTTTATTTTATCTTTCTTACTTATAAGAAAACAACATATATTCCGTATTTGGCAACAACCACGCCATCTTTTGCAACTGATTATTTTCTCGATTCTCGGAATGCTTGGAGCTCAGTATGCTTTTATTGAAACAGTGCATATTAGCAACGCTGTTACAGCTACTCTATTCCAATTTTTAGGGCCGGTTCTCATTACTATTTATGTTGCAATGCAATATAAAAAACTCCCTTCCACTATGCAAGTATTAGCAATTGTTGCTGCCCTAACAGGCACATACTTTATCATTACCAATGGATCTGTCCAAAACATTGTTTTATCGAAAGAAGCGATTTTGTTTGGTCTCTTAACAGCTATTGGGTTTGCCTTTTACACACTTCACCCAGCTTCTCTTATTAAACAATGGGGAACGACTCTTATTATTGGCTGGGGTATGTTAATCGGAGGAATTGCACTATTCATTTACAATCGCTCTTTTGAATGGAAACAGCTTTCACAAACCTTTACATTGCTAACATTCTCTATGCTGATTTTAATTATTATAAGTGGAACACTTTCTTTTCTTCTTTACATTGGTAGTCTAAAATATTTATCACCAACAGAGACCAGTATTTTATCCAGTATTGAACCTCTTGTAGCAGCTATTATTTCTATCGTTTGGCTAAAAGAATCTTTTGGGGCATATCAATTACTAGGCGGTGTATGTATCGTCGTTGCTGTCATTTTCTTAACAATGCCAGAAAAAGAAGCAGAGCCCACATTCACCACTGAACAAATATAGTACAAAATGTCAAAAGAGGTCATACTAAACTTATGACCTCTTTTTTATAACTTTCACGTGACGTTGGATCTTTCTCATTTTCAATATAAGTAACTACACTCTGAACTGTACTTCCATATAAATCTCTTTCTTTTGTATTATAAATTCCTTCTGTTGTTTGATAGATGTTCTTACTATGTTCACCATCCCCCTTCTCTTCATATGTACTATATATTCCTCTTTCATAAATACTTGCATACCCATCTTTCCCTGCTGACATCACGGTCGGCATATCTCTTTCATCTAACGCTTTTACAAGTCTTTCATACTCTATTTTTGTTTTGCCTAAGAAACTGCATGCTCCGAGTAGAGTTGTTATCATTATTACTGCTATCAGTTTTATCATCAAGTTTTGTTTCATACTGTCACCGTATTCTATTTATTGTTTTTATATTTTCCCTTTTGTTTTTCTCTGTTTCTATATGCTAAGAAAACTTCTCTTTCGTTCATATAATCTCTCCATGAACGATTAAAACTTGGAAACTCAAATCTACAATAAGCTAGTAATACAAAGTCGGCTGCTCCAATTGCCATCCCATACAACACAACTGTTTGAATAATAAGAAATACCGTTCCATTAGAATCAAAATTGATACTAAAAACCGCTAATACCAATATAATAATTACAACAATGGCTCCTATAAGAGATTGGCGTATTTGTCCCTTTTCAAAAAATGAAATTTGTACTCCTTCAGGGATATATTCTCCACTAGCAGCTTCTCCAAAGACTCTCTTGACAGCTATCATATGAGTAATAATAGCTCCTAATATAAGTACCCCAATATAAAATATTGTTTTACCACTAGAAGGGACTTCAAATACCCCTTCCACTACTATAAACATAAAAGGTAAAGTAGCTAATTGAAATGCAAAAAATACAATCGCTAATGCTTGTAACTTTTGAAATTTAAACGCACTTTTCACAAATATATTCGGAAGTATTAATACACATTGAAAAATATATAATACGGTTTCAATAAGAGACACTATCTCTTCAAATGGCGTTAAAAAAACATCTTTTCCTTCTTTTAAAAATCCATAAAACAATAATCCCATAATTAATGACGTATAAACGAAAGTCCCAAATAAAAAATGCCGACCCCTCCCTGGACTTAAGCGACCGTCATTTATACTTTGAAAACGATTTAAGTTTTCTTCTTTAATTCCTTCCATCTACTATGCCTTCTTTCTAATATGTACTAGATGTTATTATCTATAAATCCATATACTACCATATCTAAATTTTTATTTTCCAACTTTCTCTATAAACACAACCTTTCTCAAAAAACTGTGCCGTTTTCTTCTCAATTGCATGGGGGATTCTGCCGCTACTCTACCAACCCCAGCTGCTTCCACATCCGGAACAAGACTTTTTCTTTTGTAATAGCTGTATTCGTCTTTTTTGCTATGTTTAGCACGGCATTTTCAACTTTCGTTAATGCGGTATCTGCTGCTTTTACTATAACTAAGTTTCCCTACTAGTCTACCTGTATTGTACTACATGAATTCTATAAAAAAGGGCTTCAGATTAATACTGAAGTCCTCCACATTTACCTTTTTTAATTTTTATCCTTCTACTCATTATGCTTAGGACAGTAAGTAACACTACTTTTCTACAATTATTGATCAAAAGTGGATGGATATTCTTCAACAAAACCATTCTTTAAATCTGTTATATCACTGGAAACCAAATCATAACTCCCATTATCATTTTCATATATTTTATATTCTTTACCAGCGTGAACACCAAATCTGCCTTTTCTTATTCTCTCCATTATGACTACCTTAGTATCTTTAGTTTTAAATGTATATGCTGAAAATCCTGTATTAGGGTCTGTCTCAGGATATTTAACTTCCGCATTAAAATTGGCTTCTAATTTCTTTATATTTTTTTATCAGGGTCATCATATGGTGGCTTCCCCTCATCAAACTTATAAATATCATCGCCGGCCAATTGTAATTTTCCTCTATCAGAAGACAATTTAACTTTATTATTAGTCATTAATTTTCCACTCCTTAATCTATCTATTTAGGTACTCCTCTTTATAATCCTTATAATCTTCTTTTGATTCGGCCTCCTCATTATCTTTTTTACTATTGAAACTATAATAAGTTTGATACTGATGATACAGACTCTGGCCTTCTTCATTCTTTTTATTGAAACTCACCACTATCCCAACTTTTACCAAATCCATTGGCGATGTACTAGAATCTTTAGCCGAATCAAAATCTAAAGTAATAGTCGCATGTTTAAACTCGTCATACTCTATTTTCAATTTGGCATTTACTATTTCCTGAAATTGCGCTTCTGTTAAGGTATAACCTACTGTATTTGGTTCGCTCCCACCTTTTGTATCATTAGTTGGTTCTAACTCAGCAATTCCCTGTAAACTATCAATAATCATTTTAATGTAAGAAACATCTACATTTGGATTCGCACTCGTTACCTTTCCATCGGTATACATAATATTGGCATCATAAATGTGTTCATCTTTATAATTTTCACGTGATATTAGATTCTCTTCCTTCTCAATATCTGTAACAATCTCTTGTGTTGTATCCCCGTATAAAATTTTTTCTTTTGTATTATAGATACCCTCTGTCGTTTGATACACTGTCTTGCTATGTTCACCATCTTCCTTCTCTTCAAGAATACTATATATCCCCCTTTCTTCCACATACGCATACCCATCTTCCCCAGCCGACATCACCGTCGCCATATCACCTTCATCTAATGCTTTTACAAGTCTTTCGTACTCTATTTTTATTTCTCCCACGATTCCACATCCTCCTAATAAAGTTGCTACTATTGTTACTACTACAAACCTTATCATCAACTTTCGTTTCATATTTTTACTCCAGTTCATATTTTATTTTCTTTAACCATCCATGTATTTTCATTCCTGAACTTTTGTATACATTCACTTACTAAACAAAAAAGATGGGTTCGATTTCCCGAACCCATCTTTAATTACTTCAACTATCTATTAAGGATACTTATGAAATCTATTCATTTTGTAAAGGCAAATTATATTCTATTTCATCGATAAACCTGATGGCCTCACATAAATTATGAATCTCATCCTTCTACTAGTTGCTCTTCTTTCTCTTCTTTGTTTTTTTCAATTACTTTCTCAACGAACTCATTACGCCATACTTTAAACTTAGCCGCAAATTGAGTTTCAATTTTATTTTTATACCCTTCAAATTTTACTTCTACAATATCCGAGTGATTAAATAACTTATAACTTTCTGCTGTTAACCCTACTGGGTGTAACACTCCCCCATAGTCATAAAATGTTTCATCATCTAGTAAAACGCCGCGTGTTGTAATGACATACTCTACTTTTTCGTCAAAGTTGACTCGTACAACACTTCCTAGTGGCAACACATTCTCCATGTAGTCTTTCATGTTAATTAATCGTCCCTTTCAATACCGTAATTTTCTCTTCTATTTTACGTCTCTTTTTTTCTAACTTATCGATTCGATCAATAAAAGCATCTCGTGTTTTACCTTGCATGTGTGTATCAATACTACTTTCTAATTTTTTCACATCAGCTTTTAAAGCAACAGCAGCTTTCTCAAGCTTATTGACTACACTCGTAATTTCAGCCTGTCCACCATTATCAGGAAATGTACTATGGATTCTACTCATAATCAAATGCAAGTTCATCTTGATTCTCCTCATCCATATAATCTATCAAATTTTATTTCTTTCAAAACTTAGTGATACTTAACTGCATAAAGTTCTTCATCTTTTGCCATCATAGAAACAACTGCAGATGAAACATCTTCCTTAAATTCCTTTAGCTCTTCTGAAAACTCTTTTATATCTTTTGCGACCTCATTCAACAATGAACGATCAATACCTCTTCTACTATCATTCATAAATAAATTCGTTAACGCATTTCGATTACTGCGGATATGATCACCAACAATTGCGGTAATACTTGTATCAAGAACAAAATCTCCTTCAAACAAGTCTAATATATCTTGTACAAGTGAGGCGGCTATTTCTGTAGCAATCTCCTGAATTTCCCCTAATGTTAAATACACTGCAATGCATCCAGCTAAAAAGTCTACTGCATGATCAAAAACAGACTCTAGTACTTTCATAACAAGTTCTTTGCAACGTGCTAAATTTGTCTCAATCCAGTCAACAGCTTCATCAATTGTACTATTAATTTCCGTAGAAACTACTATACTAAACTTTATAGCTTCTGCAATAACTTTTGATTTTGCACCTTCATATATCCCGTTTAGCTTAGACATATTTTCTTCAATTTGTGCTTTAACTTTTTTTACTATTTCTTCTGCCTCTCCAATATCTGCAGCGAAACTCAAACTTACTAGCAAATGAGAAATCCCTGGAGCCCTCATAATACTCCTTACTACTCCACCACCTATTATTTTTTCTGCAGCGGAGACTTCTTTTCCATCATATGTAATCCCCGCATAAAGTGCCCCACTCGCTTTTACAAGTTCCAAAATGCTAGGAGTAGTATCTACGCCTGTTTCATCATTATTTGGTAATGTTTTAAACCTTATTAGGTCGCTATTTGTATCAAAATCATTATCTTTAAGTGCGTTAGAGTGTCCCGCACCATTTTCTATAATAAATTTTTGCCCTGGAATAATAAAATCCATAGCTTTTACCCCTTGATATAAAGGGTCATATTCATTAATTGCATTGCGAATATTCCTTTCATCCAGCATACTTCCATACTTTTCAAAATCCGAATCTAAAATTGGAGCTGGATTGTAAGTTAACGATTCAACATTATCTCCTGGATTTCTTACTACAACAGTATTCGCACTTCCTCCTGCTAATGAATGACCGATTACTGTAATTTTCTTATCAGGATACTTTTCTCTTATCATTTTATAATATTCATCTGACTTATCATAGTTATCTACTGGGATGTTTGTGTTAAATATATTATTCCAACCAATTTTTGCATCCTCTTTAACATCCTTTGCATCTACCGTACCAATATTAAATGCTAAATCCTTATCTGTTTGTGTTCCTACATACGCTATTACTATTTCCCCAGTATCAGTTTCAAATGTATATCCTGAAAACCCTGTTTTAGGATCTGTCTCAGGATATTTAATCGTTGCATTAAATTTCTCTTCTAAGTCTAGAATATTACTCTCCGTTGAAGAATTATATGGTTTTTTACCCCCATCAAATTTATAAATATCATCACTAGCTAATTGTAACTTTCCTCGATCAGAGGATAGGTTAAACTTCTCTTCATTCATTTTTGCTTTCCCCTCCTTTTATTTATTTATTTTTGTACTTATTTTCATAGTCCATGTAAACTGCCTTGGCTTTTTCATTACCTTTCTTATCATTAAAACTGTAGTATATTTGCAAACTATGATTTACTAGACTCCCTTCATCATTCTTTTTCTTAAACCTTACAACTATCCCGATTTCCAATAATGCCATGGGTAAAGTACTAGATCCTTTAGTAGAGTTAAAATCTAATACAATAGACCCGTCCTCAAACTCATCATAATTAATGTTCAACTTATTGTTAATTAACTCTTGGAATCGCTCTTCTGTTAGATCATACCCAACAGAGTTCGGCTCACTTCCTCCTTGTGTATCTTCATCTGGTGTCAGTTTACCAATTCCTTGTAACTGATCAAGAAGAAATGAAACATGAGAAATATCCACATCGGGATTCACACTTGTTACCTTTCCATCCGCATACATAATATCGGCATCATAAATATGTTCGCTTTTATAATTTTCAACGGATGTAGGGTCTTCCTTACTCTTAATCTTTGTAGCGATTTTTTGTGTCGTACTTCCATATAATTTCTTTTCTGTCGAATTATAAACTCCATTCGTCGTTTGATAGATGGTTTTAATATGCTTACCATCTTCCTTAGCTTCTCGCGTACTAAAAATCACTTGTTCACCCACATGCGCATACCCATCTTCCCCAGCTGACATCACCTTCGCCATATCACCTTCATCTAATGCTTTTTCAAACGGTTCATACGCTATTTTTGTTTCTCCCACGATTCCACATCCTCCTAATAAAGTTGCTACTGTTGTCACTACTGCTGTTAGTTTTATCATTAGCTTTTGTTTCATACTGTCACCCCAGTTAATACTCTCGGCATTTTGATTTTTATGATGTTTCCTTTTACGTAGTAATACACTTCATCTTTTCCTAGAGCTGGCTCGTTACTAATATATTTCACACTGAAGATACTTTGGTCGTTTAACGGCATTGCTACAATAGCGGCTGTTAGTTTGCCACGAATTTTCATTGGCAGCGCTTCTCGGTTTCGGTATATATAGTCGTGGTGTCCTGCAAAGACGAAGTAGATTCCTACCGCTCGAGATAAGTCTACTAACGTTGTTGCATCATCATCTTCAATTTGCATGAATTTGTTAAATTCTTCTACATTCGAAACGATAATTAGCTGCTTTGGAAATACAGGTGCTTCTCTTCCTTCTTGTCTTGCATTTGATAGTTCTTGCGAGCGTTCATGGATTGTTGCTATCCAATTTGTAACGTGGCTTCGCGTTTCTTCTTCTCCTACTAAGTAGTGTGTAACCTCTTCTTTTTGTTCAACGAAGCTGTATTCCGCTGTATCGATAAGCGTGACGCTTTCGAAGTAGTCTTTGTTTACTTGAGCAACGATGCTAGCGACAATTCGTTTTCTTAAACTATCATCTACACCATAAATCATAAGATGATCGTTAACGGCAACGTCATGAGCGATGACTTCTACATCTTTGAAGTCTAAGCCAATTGGAATATGTCCTTGCTTTAGCGCTCTTCCTACTTGTCTATTCATACGATATGTTGCTAGGTCGATAACTTCTGGCATCATTGGAATTGCTTTTGGACGTTCTCCTTGCCATTCACTATCCATCTCTTTCGCTTCTTGCTGTAATAGCTGAATTTGTTGCAATGCATCTTCTGCCATCGTCGGTAATGCCGCTTGGAATATTGTAGGTGATTCTATTTTTATAATCGCCCTGCCTGCTATTTCTTCTACCCTTAAACTTGTTCTTCCCACAATACTTGATACTTCCGTATAGTCAATCATATACAGACAAGTTTGTAGTTTAATATTGTTGTAAATCTGCATACGTAATGCGTTTTGTCTTCCAGCACTAATTACAGCATGTATTCCCACACTTGCGCCTTCCCTAACGATTTGCATAATGAGCATTTCAAATGCTTCATAGAAGCCAGCTTCTTTTACCGCATCATAATTATCTATTGCGACAATAATACTTGGTACTTCATTTCCACTTGCTTTTTCGTACATTTCTAAGCTAGCAACATCGTGTTGACTTAACATCCTTTTACGCGTCTTCATTTCTTGCGTTAATCTCTCTATTAATTTCAAGCATTTCTCTGTTTCATCAACTGTAATTGTATCAGCTACATGAGGTAGTCCTTTTAATGGAAGTAATCCATTCGTTCCAAGGTCAACTAAATACATGTGTAAATGTTCTGGGTTATGCTGACGAGCTAAGTCCATAACTACCGTTTGTAAGAACGTTGACTTTCCGTATCCTGGGCTTGAATAAACCGCAACGTGTCCATCTTTACTTATATTTAATGTAAGCGGTGATTGAGATTGTAACTCTGGTTGGTCTAGTAAACCAATTGTTGCTTGTAACGGTTTCTTCTTTTCTGCCCATGCTTCTTTAAAGTGAACCGGATGTAAGTCCTGTAAGAATAACTTTTCAGGAAGCGGCGGTAACCACGGCCTTGCCAGCTGCGCAATCCCTGCCTGCTCCGTGTAATCATGAATGTAATCAATAACTGCATCTAGTTCTGTCGGTACAGTTGTAACTGGGCTCTTATGACCAAGTCCACTTAAGTCTTCACTTAAGATTTCATACTGTCCGAGATCGTTAATTGCATAAATTGTTGCATCTAGTTGTTCTTGATCTTCTTTGTCTTCTACATAGTCCGCACCACTCCATGCAGATTGGAATAGTTCATAAATCTCGTTGTTTCCGACTTGTAAGTAAGAACGTCCTGGCAGGGTAATTTCTGCCGCATCTGGTGTTTTTAAAATCTCGTTACTATCAGCTACGTTTTGTACTTTTAGTGCCAACTTAAATTTCGAGTTACTCCAAATTTGGTCGTCAACAACACCGCTTGGTTTTTGCGTCGCAAGTATTAAATGAATACCTAGTGAACGTCCAATACGTGCTGTTGAAACAAGTTCTTTCATAAATTCTGGTTGTTCTGCTTTTAATTCCGCGAACTCATCACTAATTAAGAATAAGTGCGGCATTGGCTCTTGTACGGAACCTTCTTTATATAGTTTGTGATATTGATTAATATGGTTAACGTCATTTTCACCAAATATGCGCTGCCTTTTTTGTAGTTCCGCTTTAATTGACGCTAAGGCACGCATACTTTGAGCACCGTCTAAGTTTGTGATTGTTCCTAATAAATGCGGTAAATTTTTAAATAGATTTGCCATTCCTCCGCCCTTATAGTCGATTAGTAGAAATGCGACTTCATGCGGGTGGAAGTTTACTGCTAGTGATAAAATGTACGACTGAATAATTTCAGATTTACCTGACCCTGTTGTACCGGCAATTAAACCGTGTGGTCCATGTGCTTTTTCATGCAAGTTTAAATTAACGATATCTTCTTTTCCACGCAGACCAAGCGGTACAGCTAACGATTTATGCGCTGCATTTTTTGCCCAGCGTCCCATAACATTTAGTTCGTGGATTTTTTCAACACCGTACATTTCTAAAAATGTTACACTCTCTGGAATACTATTTTTTAAATTTTGCAGATGATTTAAAGGCGCTAGCGCTCTCGTAATTTCTTCTTTTTGGAATCCTTCTGGGAAACGATCTAATTTAAATTTACGATTTACAAGTTCCCCTTGCTCCAAAATAATATTTCCTTGCTTCGAATCTCTTATATCAATAACTGTCTTCACATGCTCTGGTAAGCTTTGCATTACATCTTGTACAAAAATAAGTGATACGCCTAATTCTGTTGGATCTTCGTTAAAGAGCTCCATAATAGTGTGATCTAAAATCAACTTTTCGTCCGTGATAAGTACAACATAATGCGGTGCGAAATATATTTTCTCATTTGAAGAAGCTTTTTCTTCTACCTTTAATTTTCGATCTTTTAAAATTTGATACAAACTATTTAATACTTGGTCTCGGCTACGTTCGTGATAGACAAATCCACGTACATTAATGTCCCGAACGCTTGCATGTGGTAACCAACGCATCCAATCCCACTGTTGCTTCTCCTCTTCTGGGAAGATAGTAATGAATTGTAAATCATAATAACTATGGAATAAAGATGTTTGCGCAACTAATAATTGTAGCTGTTCTATTACTAAAGAGCGCTGTCCGATATATCCAACTGGTCCATTCATTAAGTCTGTTGTAATTGGAACATCGTCAAGCGAAAGATAACGTCTTCGTAATTCCCTTCCTAATTCAACAAGTTCATCTTTCTTTTGGCTAAATTCTTCATCACTAAACTGAATTTCAAAGCTCATATCAGTACGACCAGTACCAACACGGTATGTTAAGAAATCATGGTGTAGCATTGTTTTCTCATAAATACGATGGTTCATTTGCACTGCCATATCACGAACTTCCACTACACTAGGATAATGATAGTAAAGAGCATGGCGTTGTTTTTCACGTTCTTCATGTAAATCTTTTGTTTTTTGCTTTATGTACTCACGATAGCTTGTATCCCGCTCTTCCATGTCAATTTTATATTGCCTTACATTGTTAATATAAGTTGTCACAGAGACAATAATTGTTACAATTGTCATTGCTAAAGATGCAATGATAAATGCACCGTATCGCATGAAAAGCGCTAACATAACTGTTACAAAAATCATCACAAGTGATGGCGCAATAAGTTTCCAAAGTTGTTCTGTTGGCTTAGTCGGCTCACTAGACGGTTTTGCTATCGTCATTTTCTCAACAGGCTCACGATAAATAATACGTGGTGAGCGATGATAGTCCGGATAGTCTTCTCCATACATATTGTTGTCCCCTTCTATTAAGCGAGGGAGCGTAGATTGTACATAGTTATGAGAAGTGTAAAGCTGAATGTGCTCTTTCCCCATTTCGATCATTACACCATCAACGTACAGATGGTCTCCTTCTTGAATGGTAGTTGTCCCTTCAACTTTACAGTAATTATGATACACATCACCGTTATGAACATGAATTTGAAAAGGCTCATATAGCGATTCACGTAGTAAAACAATATCAGCTTTTGTATCTGCAATGGAAATTTCATCATCATTGTTGTTACTAATCATAATGGAATACTTCATACCAGTATCAAGCATCATTACTTCTTCTATATTCGTAATCCAAACCTTTACTATTTCATGAGAATGTAATTTCATTGTATATTCTTTTTGATAAGGTATAACTGTATCTTTTATTTTCCATGCGTTAATATGTTCGTCCCAAGTTAGCGGAAATGACTCTTTCAATTCAAGATTCGTAATGTTGTTGGTCCACTCTCCACCAACTGTTACCTCTGGATGTTCATACGGATTCAAACCACACTTATGTAGTCTGTTTTTATAGCTTACTAGTAATAGTTGTTGCTCCATAACTTTTCTCCTTCTTCACTCTAATGTCAAGAACACCGCTGCTACTCTGCACTTGTTGTAGCTTCCGCTGGAGTTGTTTGCTCTGTACTTGGTGTCGCATCTCCTTGAGTTGGTGTTGTTTGCTCTGTATTTGCCGCTCCACCTTCTCCTTCTGTTGTTTGCCCTGCATTTTGGTTCATTTCTTCACTTGATGTATCTTCTAATTTTTCATCTTTCATGATTTCACTATATTCTTTCTCATAATCTTTTAACTGTTGTTCGTATTTCTTTAACTGATCATCTCGCTCTTTACCTGACAACTCTTTGTCATTTTTCAAAGCTTCAATTTTCTGAATTAGCCCGTACATAATAAGCTGTGCGTCACCAAGTTGTCTTCCTAAATCTAGCGACTTATCGAAGTCTCCTTTACCATTATAAATCCAGTACATTAAGTATTTTTCATCACTTTTTAAACTTACATTTTTCATAATTGTTTCTTTTTGTTTATCCGCTAATCTTTCAACTCTAATGTAAGAGTATGCTAGCTCATATTTTGCTGTTGTTGGTAATGATTCTACTTCTTCATCTTGCAAGTGCTGAATCACTTCATCATAATTATCTGCAATAAAACTTGTATTCGCTGCTAATAATGTATTTTGATACGGTACTTTCATAAAAAGTAAATATATAAGCGGCATAAGTAAGACAACTGTTGCTGCTATGAATGAATACGATAAATATTTAAATAGCTTAAAGCGTTTTTTCGGTACAAGTTGCATACTTTTTTCGGCTGTTGTTTGTTCTTTTTCAAAACTTTTATTCAAAAGCTGAATAAGCTCATCATAATCGTTAATACTAGCAACATTTTGTTCAAATGCAGTTTCTTGCTGACTCTCTAGCAATCCGCCGTATAAATCATCGTAAGTATATTTTTTTGAAAATAACGCAACAATGAGACATTTATACTGGGTTAAAAATTGTTCATCTGATAATGGTTTAGGGGGAACAATATCGCGAATACCTCGATGGACAATATAAGGTATAAAATTATCATCAAACACAATATTGTCAGGGTGCATAAAGAAAGTAACTCGTTTGTGTAAATACATTTTAAAGCGAGCTATATTTCGAAGTAATCGTAGTTTTTCGTTTCTTTCTAGTTCTTTTACATCTTTCCATTTCTTATATTTTTTATCGACTACATACATAAATGTATATGTACTATCATCTTCCTTCACTGTTGCCGGTACAAAAACTGTCGATGGCTCCATAAATAATTGCAGTTGTCGAAAATCTTTTACATATGTTTGTGATTTAGCGACTTCCAAACTCCATTTATCTCCATCTATTTCGAATTGATATTCTGTTTCGCCCATCACAATTTTCTCCTCTGTCATGTTCTCTCTTTCTCCTTTTCCACTTCGATACATACGTGTTCTCTAACTAGTACTACGCAAAATTACAGAACACCACTCTAGCTATTTACAATACTTGTAATATATCTCCATCTGTTATTTTATAATCTACAAGGCGATCGTCATCTGTTATAACAATCAATTTATTTGTAACCTTTATCACATAATGTGTTTGGTCATAATTTTCAATTTTTAATGTTTCTATTAAGTTTCTAATTAAATATTTAACAGATTGATGATTCGGAATGCGTAAATCATATACGCTTCCATTCCACTTCTGAAAATCTACGGTAACATTAATATGTGTTTGAATAGCCATTCTGTTCTTACCTCCAGCTTTTTCGAAGGATGATATAAATACCAATGCAAATAAGAGCAATGACAGCAATTAGTAAACCTGTAACCACATTACTGATTGACTCTCCATTCATTTTATCCCCTTGATTCATTTCCTTTCCTTCTAACTTCACTGCATAATCTGAGTGAAATAAAGTTTGCAATGTACTCTTCAGAGGATTAACTATTTGTTCATCTAAAAACAAAGAAGAATACAACTCTTCTTTCTCTTGTGTTTCTTGTCGTTTCCTATCTTCCATCAAACTCGTTGTTTCTTCAGAAAACAAATCAATCGCTCGCTTATCAAGCTCTGTTTCTTTTTGCTCTGGATTTCTTTTTTCTTCATCTGTTTTCTCGATTCGATCCACTTTAAATTCCAATTGTCCGCTATCATTTAAATAGCTTTCTGCCGCGCCCCTTATCGGGAGCGCGACAAATAAGCATACAAACAACACAAACGATAGCTTAACCACTAATTTCCATTGTTTGTTCATCTAACTCAACTTCTTTCTTTTCTTTACGCAAAACAAGTAAATTCGCAATAAATCCAACGATTGCGATAACAAGAATGCTAATAAAGATCATATGATCACCAGTCTTACCACTCATAAAGTCATTAAAGAATTCTTCTACATATTGAAGTGGTGAGAACTGTTGCCATTTTCCAATAGAAGATACTTTAGTTGTTGCATTTCCAACTGCATCTGTTAAGAACAAGTACATACTGAAACAAAGTAATAAAATAAACATCCCGATCATTTTCGCTTGACGTAATAAATATGATGCTATGAAAATAAACGATGCCATAACCGTTGTTATAAATGATATCCAAATTAACGTTTGCGAGTTTCCGAATTCTAATAGATGCGCTGAAACAAGGCCGATTATAACACCTTCAACAATACTAATCCCAAACGCTACAGCTGTAATTGGGAAATTCATTGCTATTAAAGACAATTCTTCTTCAAAATCATCCGTTTGTTTACGCTGCTTATCATAATTTGCAATAACATACGCTGTAAATAACGCAACAATAAAGCAAACTAATACAATTAAATATGGTGTAAATGCATCTCCTGCAACAATAATACCTGCATTTTGTTTTTCAATCGGATTTGCTAAAAATTGATATAAATTTTCATTCGGACGATCCCCAATACGGCTATTTGCTAATACTTTTGTAAAGTTTTTAGAAAATTTCTGATCATCGTCTAGTTTCTTTGTTAAGTTTTTCAGTAATGTATCTGCCTTCGATACAATCGTTACGCCACTACTTTCAATTTCTTTTGCTTGATTATTAATTCTATCGAAAGTATCATATACACTTTCAGAATTAGAAAGGCTTCGTTCAGATTGCTGAGCTAACGCTTGACTTTGCGTAAATAATGAGCTTGCTTCACTATTTAACTGCAACACTGCTGTTTGTTCTTCTTGCCTGCTACTTACAACATTTTGCTGTTCTTTCATTAAATCTAAACTACTCTCACGCCAAGTAGCTAACGCTTTTAAATATTCGCTTAAACTTTCATTCATACTTTTTGCTTGTGCTGTTGTTTCATTTAATACTTGCGTTAAATGTTCTGAATTTTTATCCGCTTCATCTACCAGTTTTTTATATTCTTCTACTTTTTGCTTTAAAGCTTTCGTATCAGCTGTTACTTCAGCATGAATTTCAGAAGAAACAACACCAGCTAATAGTTCAATAACATCTTGTTTTATTAACATGTGGTATAACGAGTCTGTTGTTGCAATATCATGTAATGTTCCTGCTTCTAACTGACTTGTTAAATTTGGAGACTGCATATCAAAACCGTAGTATAATCCATAAAGACTCAATAGCTGTTGATAATACTGCAGGTCGCTTACCTCTTCTTCCGATGAGTTACTATACAACCGCTCTTCTTTTTCAAAAATAATTTTGTTGTTTGTTCGTTCAATCGTTTGTTTTTCAACATTTGTTTGCACGACCGTTTGTTGTTCTTTTTTCGGCTGCTCTACATCTTTTTCATTTGCAGCTTCTTGTTGAACCGTTTCATCTGCACCAGTAGTTGCATTTTCTTCTTTTCTTTCTTCATTCGTTACATTACCGCTTGATTCATCTTCTACATTTGTACTTACTTGTTCTTTCTGTACTGCTTCATTTACTTGATTAGTTTCAGACGTTGTAGATGTAACAACTTGTTCATCACTATGGGTTAAACTCCACTTCCATGTTACAGGGGCAAGTACATCTATATTTGCCTTTACATCAAGTAATTTTACCCTAGCATGTACTTTTAATTTTCCTGCCTCTTGTGCCGGAAGTGTTACATAGCCGTTATTTAAAAACTCCGTTGTATAATCTTTTCCATTAATGGTTAAAGACCCTGAACTCCAATGCAAGCCAAAATAATCTGGAAGATATAATTGGAACGTTTGTGGTGAGTTCATTTTTTGTATTGTCTCTGCTGACTTAAAAACAATCCCATCATTTGCTAACTTCTCTTTTATACGCTCAACCGATTCCCCAATTGGTATATCTCCGTCTTTCTCATAATCAAAATCGTTCTCTTTTCCATACTTCTTTGTAACTTCAATAACATTCTTTAATTGAACTTTTGTCTCTGCTGAAACTTCAAGTTCATCCATCTCTTCTAAATCCACACTTGGGAGCTTTTTTATCGCTTCTTCAATATGCTTCTTTATCTGGTTATTCGGCTGTTGCATAAAATTACTTACATATATTTCTTTTTCATTATCATTCGAGAGTGTTTTTTTCAATTTCTCATATAAAACCTCTTGAATATCTGAATTTAATTTTTCTGCTAACTCTACATCATAATCATTAATTTTGCTGTTTACATCTTTTAAATATTGCTGTACAGCTAATGAATCAGACAAAATATTTGCTTGCTCATTTGTAGAGTCAAACTGGCTAGCTATCATTTTATTTGTAGACTCTAGTACAGATAAGTGTTTTAAAACATCTTCTGCACTCATACTAGTCGTAAAGTCATTTAATTTATTTGTAAATCCACCGGTTACTACATCCCCAGCTTCTTTTGTCTTTTGGAGATTACCGAAGTTGTCTACAAGAGAAGCATTTGACTGTGAACTGCCATCAATTGTTTGATCAAAGGTTTTTAAAACATCTTGAAATCCACCAAAATTATTGACCAAACCATCCGTATAGTTTTGTACAGACTGGAATTGATTTGTATAACTAGCTAGCGGATTATGTACATCTTTTTGATACGCATTCATATGTTCTTGTTCTTTTTTGATAATCGTACCAATATTATTTTGCGCAGTTTGCAATTGCCCTATAATACTTGCAAAATATACATCTATAACACGGCTATTGACATCTTCCACAATCGCAGCAGCCGCTTTTTCGGCTTCTAGTTTCAAATCATCGTTTCCGCTTGCATTAATTTTATAATTCAGTGTTACTTTTTCTGGATATTCTGAATGAATGGAGACTGCTTTACTAGAAAAATCATTCGGAATAACAATCATTAAGTTATAACTATTATTCTTCAAGCCATTTTCTGCAACTCCGCGACTCACTACATTCCACTGATGTTTATTATCTTTTCCTACACTTTTAACAAACTGATCTCCAAATGAAATCTTTTCACCTTCAAACAATGCTCCTGCGTCTTCATTGACTAAAGCGATAGCCATTTTTGATGTACGTTGTATATCTTCCCTTTTAAACTTTTCAGTTAAAGCTAAATAAGAAGTTCCTGCTGACAATGCAAGAGCCAAAATAATAAATAACAGGATACTCCACTTCATTTTTTTCAAGTTGTATCACTCCTGCAATGAAAAAATTCATTGTCTATTGTTAATATTTCTTTAAAGAAGAAATCAGCCATGCAACCTAAGGTCGTATGGCTGATGCGTATATCTTTCATAGCTTGTCTTTTAATTAGTTAAGACCGAAGTTTTTAGATAGCTCTTGGTCATGTGCTGCAACAGCATCTGCAGTTTTCGTTAACTGCGTTTGAATATCTTCTAATAGTTGTGCAAAGTTATTTACCTTTGGCTCTAAATCAGTGAACTGACGATCGAATCCATCAAACGCTTGACCTTCCCACTGCGTTCTCAAATCATTTTGTAGTCTCTTTAAATCTTGAAGAACATCGCGCACCTTTTGTGAACCATCTCCATAACGTCTCGCTTTGTCCTTTAATTCTTCTGGGCTCATACGAATTTGTCCAGCCATTTTTTATTTCCCCCTATCAATTTAATAAAATCGTAAAATATTTTTCAATTTCACGACATAATTATAGCAATAAGTACCAAAAATTAAAACAAAAATTACATCTTTTTCTAAATAAATCCTATATATTGGATATTCATAATATCGTAATAGAAAAATAATAACTGCTAAATCTAACTTTTTCGCCTGAAAAACCTAATAAGTTTTTAACTTTTCTGAAAATAAATCCCGAAGATATTGTATAATATTGTAAACAACATTCAGGATATATTATGCTAAAAAACTACTTTTTTCATTATTACAAGCAATCATCACAGTATTTACACTACTCATATGATGGACACTCCCACCTTTATTTACAAATGAAAAACGAGTATATTTATTTCCTATTGCTTGTTTATCAATACTATCTACCCTGCAAATACTTTGAATGATGATTATATAAAGGAGGAACATAACAAACAATGTATTGAAGTCGCATATAGCAAGGGATTACGCTCTGGACATATGATACGAGTACGTCTCATAAAAAATATGATAAATGAACAAAATTCTGTTACATATGTACATGCTCAAAATGATAGAAAACGTTCTTCTATTTCTACATAAAATAAAAAGGCAATCTCCAACGCAAGATTACCTTTTTATCCCGCTATTTGCGGGGGATGGAGAACCCTCCCGCTGATTGAATTTTCACTTTATTTACCTTTAAATTTGTTTCCTAAATGAGTAGCTTGCTTTTTCATACCCTTCTCTTTCATAAAAGCGATGAGCGTCTATTCTTGGAAATGCTGAAGTTAACACAACAGATGAACAACCATGCTCTCTTCCCCATACTTCAATGTGTGATAGCATTTTCTCTCCATATCCTTTTGAACGATGGGCTTCCGCTGTAATAAGGTCATATAAAAAAACATGTTTTTCATGATAAAAATTTATGCAAATCCCTATCCCTGCAAGTGTGACAACTTCCTTCTGTTCATTATACATCGCAAATAATTGGTACCTCTCTTCTTTCATCCTATCCCAAAGCGAAAGCGCTTCTTCTTCTGAAAGATTCGTTCGTAATTGCTTTAAAACTGGAAATACCTCTTCAAACTGCTTTACGGTTTTTACCTCTTGTACATACATCATATTTCCCTCCTATAGTTTATAAAATATTCAAGATGTTCTATACTCATAGTAAAAAGATTCTGCCTTTTCCGAAAGTGACAGTTCATAACTTTTTTATAGTGCCAGTTTAGGAGGGACATAACAATGGAGCTCGCTATTTCGTTACAAACAACAAGTAAAATACCATTGTACATGCAAATTTATCAGCATATTAAACAAGAAATTTGGAATGGAAATATCAAAGTAGGTAGCCGCCTCCCCTCTCACCGTAACTTATCTTTACAACTTGGCGTAAGCAGAAATACGGTAGAGTGTGCCTATCAACAACTCATTGCGGAAGGCTATGCAGAAAGTAAACCAAAACGTGGTTTATTTGTTTCCCGTGTAGATTATAGTGTACAGCAAAATGAGAACAACGCGGGACAAACTACAATTGTACCAATGCCTACAGAAACATTTCGTTATGATTTTCATCACGGTAGTATTGATACAAATTCATTCCCTTTATCAACTTGGCGAAAAATCATGTCACATTCATTCTTACAATATGAAAGTGAGTTATTTACGAACGAAGACCCTCAAGGTGAGTGGCAGCTTCGAAATGAAATTTCACAATACTTATATAAATCCCGTGGTGTTTGCTCTACTCCAGAACAAATCATTATTGGAGCTGGTACGCAGCAATTACTTTCTCTATTAGTACAATTGTTTCCTAATAATTATAAATATGGAATGGAGAACCCGGGGTTTCACCGCGTGAGGGCGGTGCTAGAGAGTTACAACTTACCCATCCATCCAATTCCTTTACACGATAAAGGGATTTGTATTACAGATTTATATAAAAGTGGAGCAAATATTGTGTATGTAACACCTTCTCACCAATTCCCATTTGGAATGATTATGCCACTTTCTGAAAGAATGAAGCTATTAAAGTGGGCAAATGAAACACAAGGTTATATTATAGAGGATGACTATGATGGGGAGTTTCGTTACGTTGGGAAACCGATTCCTTCCTTACAAGGATTAGATCGAAACAATCGTGTTATATACGCCGGAACATTTTCAAAATCATTTTTGCCGTCTATCCGGATGAGCTATCTCGTTTTACCTAGCGATTTACTATGCATTTATAAGGAGCGCGGCATAATTATTAAACAAACAGTACCAAAAATACAGCAACTTGCCTTTTCTGAATTTATGAAGCATGGGTATTGGGAGCGTCATTTAAATCGTATTCGCACAGTATATAAAAGAAAACACCAGCGTTTAATTTCAGCCATTGAAGACGAACTCGGACAATTCGTCCGGATTATCGGCTCTCAATCTGGCCTACATATCGTTTTGCAAGTTCATAACGGCATGACCGAAAAAGAGCTGGTTCAGTCTTCAGCTAAAAAGAATGTAAAGGTATATCCCCTTTCTCTTTATGACATCACTGGTCATTTACAAAAGGAATCTTATGTGTTACTTGGATTTGGAGGAATCCAGGAAGATGAAATCTCTAATGCCATTACATTATTAAAAGAAGCATGGTCCTAAAGTAAAACTTTACTCAGCGGGGGTTTTCTCCATACCTCACTGAGTGTTAGCCCGACCAATCAGACTTTTACAGGCTGTTTATCTCTTACCTAAACTTCTTCGCTTTCCTCAAGTTTTGAGATAGAAGTCTTACAGCCCGGTAATGCGGGATAAACAAAAAAGAGTCGTCTCAAAATTTTGAGCGACTCTTTTTACATTTTATTTAGCTGAACGAGAAACTGCACCTTTTCGCTTCACACCAGTTGTTTCTGTTGAAAACGAAGCTTCTAATATCGCACTTGGATCTACAGAGAGAACGAGATCTTTCATTTTTGGATACATAAATCGGTTTGTAATACAATAAATGATCTTTCGTTGTTCTCCTAAAAAACCACCTTCTCCATGTAGATACGTAACAGAGAGTTCAAACTCTTTCATCAATAACTGACCAATTTCTTCACTTTTATTTGATATAATCATGACACTCTTACCTTGATTAATACCATCTAAAATGAAATCAATCATTTTTGTTACGATATAAAAGATCGCCAATGAAAACATCGCTTGTTCAACGGAAAATAAAATTGCTACAAATACAAAAATCACAGCATTTACTGCCATTAAAAATGTACTAATTGGAACTTTAAAATGTTTATTCATCCAAACGGCTAACATTTCTGACCCGTCAATGGCCCCGCCCATCTTTACAACAATTCCTACACCGACCCCAAACAATACACCACCATATAAAACAATTAGCAATTCAGATGTTGTAATTGCTGGAAAAGGCTTTAAATATACTAATCCAATTGTTGTAATAATATTTGCATACGCTGTACGAATGAAAAATTTCTTTCCCATTACTTTTGCTGTAAATAGCAATATTGGAATGTTAATTCCTAAAAACACGCCATATAGTGGCAAGCCAGCTACTTTATTTGCCATAATCGCAATCGCCGTAACCCCACCGTCTACTAAACCATTTGGCGCTAAAATTAATTCTAACGCTCCAGCTACAATGATGGATCCAACCGTTAACATTACATATTCTAATACCTTTTTCATTCAATCCCCCCAAAACATATATATTTTCTTATATTTATTATATAAAACATTTACGAAAACTACAAAGAAAGCGACTTATTATGCAAATTCAAAACGTATATTGTCATATTTTTAACATACTCTCCCTTCTCTTGTTGTATAATACATATCAAATTTCAAAAAGAGTAATAGTTGTGCAAATACATAATGAGTGGATCGAAACAGATAGCAAATATATTTGCGAACAATTAATTGTATTTAGTAAACAACAAATCCCATCACAAGAAAATACGCCTTTCGAAAACATTTGTTTAACAGTAAGAAATAAAAGGTGGACTCGTCGCTACACTGTTTGAGGGATGTTTACATGTACACTTTTTATCTATTTAGCCAAGAATACTCCTTTTTCAAGGAACGTGAAGGGCATAGCCCATTGAGTAGATAAAAAATAAAAAGAAGAATGGCAGCCCATTCTTCTTTTTATTTTCTTAATGTATTTACAACAGCAACAACTTCACCATTTTCTTTATAGATACGCGGAATTCTACGGTCTAACATACAAGTTACTTCATAATTAATTGTCCCTAATAAATCTGCTACTTCTTCTACTGAAATTTCTTCCGTATTTTGCTTTCCGTAAAAAACAACTTCATCTCCAACTTGAACAGGCATCGCTTTCGTGACATCAAGCATAAGCTGATCCATACATACTCTTCCGATAACTGGTACACGAACACCATTAATCAATGCATGACCTTTGCTAGATAATTGACGACTAAAACCATCTGCATAACCAATTGGCACTGTCGCAATCCATTCTTCTCCAGTTGTTACATACGTGTTTCCGTAACTCACACCACGGTTTGCTTTGGCACGCTTGATATGAGCTATCCTGGATTTTAACGTTAATGCTGGTTGTAACGAAACGGTAGTCTTATCAACTTCTTTAGACGGATACATACCGTACATTCCGATACCAACACGAACCATATTTTGAAATGTATGCTGCATTTCCATCGTTCCTGCACTATTTGAGCTATGAATAAGTGGAATATCTAACCCAACTTCGGCTGCCATACTTACCGCTTTCTCAAACAACTCTGTTTGCATGATCGTATATGCTTTATCTATTTCATCAGCAGTAGAATAATGAGTAAATATTCCCTCTACTTTTACATACTGCATTTCTTTTACTTCTTCTAAAAATGGCTTTACTTCTTCCTCTTGTAAACCGATTCGGCTCATTCCAGTATCGATTTTAATTTGAATACGTGCTTTTTTTCCAATTTGTTTAGCAGCTTCATTCATATACCGCACATCTTCCAAACGATATACTGTCATCATAATATCATATTCAATCGCATCTATAGCCGCTTCTTTTGGTGTATACCCTAATACTAAAACCGGCACCGTAATTCCTGCTTCACGCAGTTCGATTCCTTCGTCTATAAAAGCAACAGCAAGGTGACTCACTCCAGCAGCAACGGCCGCTTTAGCTACCCCAACTGCCCCATGTCCATATCCATTTGCTTTTACAGCTGCCATTATTGCAATATTTTCATCGTTTACATGATTTTTAAATTCATTTATATTATGCTTGATTGCATTTAAATTAATTTCGATGACTGTATCTCTTCCATATCTCGAACTCATATATATAAACTCCTAACTCAGCAATTGCTATCCACTCTATTTTCGTTCTCTATAACCTTTAACACTATAATACGTTTCGGTTTCTCAGTCAAACTACAAGAATTTTCAAAATTTTAAACATGGTATAATATTCTCAACAATTAATTATAAACGAATGCGAGGGGATTTTCAATGTTTACAACAGCTGCCCTACATCAATTGGAAGTTGGTGTAAAATCGATGATACAAATACTACAGCACGTTTCTTATGAAGAACTACAATTACAACCAATACATAATAAACGCTCACTTTTTAACATTTGTACACATATGGCACTTATACCACATGCTGATTTATTAATTGCAAATGGGGCTTCAAAAGAAGAGTTAGATAGATTTTACAATCGTTACACCTTTTCTACTACCCAAGATATTCAAAAAACGTTACTAGAAAGCTTCCACTTTCTTCGTGAAACATTTCAAAGTTACTCTATTACAGAACTAAAGGAAATTAATCAATCTTACTGGGGTGTTTCATATACACGTTTTGAGTGGCTCCTGCAAATCGTTGCACATTTTTACCATCATCGTGCGCAGTTACATACACTTTTAACAGAGCATATTCGCGATCTACACATACCGCTGTTTGAATAACTACACAAAAAAATCACTCATAACAGAGTGATTTTTTTGCTTCGTATGTCTAATGGGAACAAGGCATTGAAAAGGGACTTACAAATATGATTGTATCACCTTATTTTTACAACAACTTTGAGAAAAAACAGACGCAATATTTAGTTAAGATACTTTATAACATATAAATGTTAAAAACTATCCTTTTTAATAGGAGAACAAGTTACTCGATGCATATGATTAGGACCTTTTTCTACTCTATGTTATTTTCGCTTCCCTTAAGTTTTGAGGATGGGAGCCTTATAGCCTGTTAATACGGGATCAAAGTTTACTGAAACAGTAATGTTCTATCCATTCACTTTTTCTGCCTCCCAATAGTACTCACTAAATGCTTCTGTTAACACATCAACGGTATTATATAACTCCTCTAAGGTGTTATCTACACCGCCAATCTCTACTAAAATAGAGTTTGGAGATAAATCTTGATTGTATACACCATTACCTTCCCTGCGATCTTTATTAAAAACCCCTCTACTAATCCCTGGATAATTTTTTTCCAAATAACTATTAATTTCTTTCGTAATTTTTATATTCTCATTACGCCCCGCATTCTCCATACCAATAATAAAATATAGCCTCGCATATGGCTTTCCATTAATAACTTTTGTCGTTTTTTCCTTCGTTGCACTATCACGATGAATATCAACCGGGAATGTAATATTCTCATTTTGCGCAATCGCTTCTTTTACAATTCCTCGCGATGCATCGTATGACTTATACCACTCCCAATTTTTTTCCGCCAATAAGTCTCCCATATTCGTTTTATCGTGTAAAGTTGGTATTCCCTCTGCCTCTAGTTGCTCTTTAAAACGCTCTCCTAAAAGTGAAATATTTACATCTGGACTTGATGCACTTTTAGCTCCTGGTAACAATGGAAAAAATGACTCCCAACTATGTGAGTGATAAATAAATACTGCATTTTTCCCTTGCACATTCTTTCCCTTTTCCTTAACTGGATGATTTTTCTCTGCCTCTTTCACTTTTTCTTCTGCTACTTCACGTTTTTTTGTCACTTCATCTATCGGTACACTCGATTCATTTGGAATATTTGTAAAATCAGTTCCTTCCCCAGCTACAAGAATTTCAGAATAATAGCTTGACATTCCAGGAACTTCCTTCCCAACTAAAGTTCTTATATCCTCTAATTGTATATCAGTCGCTGCTGAGAATAATAGTTTCCCTGGAGAAATACGCCTTTCTTTTTGAAAAAAATCAGAAGAAAAATAACGATTCCCACTTTCTAGTACTTGCATAAACCCATGAATCGAAACTTTCCCAAACCATTGATTTACATAGTAAGACTTCATTGTATAAAATAATGTCGTCATAAGCGCTGCCGCCACTAACATAACGAATACATATGATAATATGAAAACAATCACCTTTTCTCCACGTACGTGAGTTGCATACTTTTTCACCGTATCACCCTCTCCGTACATACATATGTACAAGCCCTCTACAATATACATCTGATATTTTTATTCTAATGGGAGCTTAGAAATACTGCGAAATTTATCGAAGAATGCAGAATGGCCGATAAATCACTGAAAATGGCCGAATAACCTTCAAAAATAGCTGATAAAGCACTAAAAATAGCCGAATAACCTTCGAGATAAAAAAACAATCAAAAAAAAGAGAAATGACGAATCATTTCTCTTTTTTCTCTTTAAAGATTTCTCCAATTGCCCCGAGCGTTCCAAGTGTTTCAATTGCATTTGATGGGATAAACACTTTGTTTGCCGGTCCTTTTGCAACTTCTGCTAATGATTCAAATGATTTGTATGCAAGAACGCGCTCATCTAAATTCGCCGCATTTAATAATTCAATTCGGTTTTGTTCTGCTTTCGCAATCGTTTCAATTGCTTTTGCTTCACCCTGAGCTTCTAATTCCTTCGCTTCACGAAGACCTTCTGCTTCGCGAATACGGGCTTCTTTATCTCCTTCTGCTATTAGGATTTTACTTTGTTTTTCCCCTTCTGCACGAAGAACTTTATCTTGCCTTGCCGCTTCTGCTTCTAAAATAATTGCACGTTTGTTTCGCTCTGCTTTCATTTGCTTTTCCATCGCTTCTTGCACATCTTTTGGTGGATTAATATCTACCACTTCAACACGTTCGATACGAACGCCCCACTTTTCTGTCGCTTCATCCAGAGCTAAGCGAATTTCTGTTGAAATCTTTTCACGCCCTGATAGCGTTTCATCTAGTTCCATTTTCCCGATAATTTGGCGCATCGTTGCAGATGTAATATTACGGACACCATATTCATAATTTGAAATTCCATATGTTGCAAGTTCTGGATCAACAATTTGATAGAAAATTATCGTATCAATTTCAACCTGAACGTTATCTCTTGTAATTACTTTTTGCGGTGGTACATTTGTTTGTTGAATACGTAAATCATGATAAATGCGCACACGATCAATAATTGGAATAAGGATATTTAAACCTGGTTGCATTATCCGTTGAAACTTACCAAGTCGCTCTACAACACCTACTCTTTGCTGTGGAATAATTTTTATTGTTAATGCAATAAATACAATTACAATTACGGCTAAAACAATAGATAAAATTAAACTAGTCATTCTATCTCACACTCCCTTTCAACATGTACAACAGTACTGTTTCTTTTTATCACTACTACCCGTTCCCCTTCTAATATCGGTTCATTTGCAGCAGCAGTCCACGTATCACCATCTACTTTCACAATTCCATTCTCACTTTCTGTAATCGATCGTGTCATAACTCCTCTCTTACCGATTAATTGATCAACTGCATCGGTATAACCTTTTGCCTCTTTAAAATTTTTAGAAATACGTTTTGTAAAGACAGTAAGAATTAAACTAACAACTGCCCCAATTATAACTTGTAACAACAAAGAGTCTGGTAGAAACAAAGCAATTATTCCACCGACAACTGCCCCAATTCCAAGCCATAATAAGTAAAAGGTAATCGTAAGCATCTCAGCAACAAATAATAGCCCTGCAATAATAAACCAAACAACCCAGCTCGCCATACGTACCCCTCGCTTTCTCATTTGCCTTATATAAAATATATATGATGAATAGCAATGTTTATCCTTTTTATTACTAACAAAACGCTATATTAATATATTCTTTATTATATATGAAAATCCTTCTTTTGTGAAAAATAATAAAGTGAAACTTCAATCAGCCTGACCAATCGATCTTTTACTGGCTGTTAATCTCCCACCTAAACTTCTCTGAATCCTCTAAGTTTTGAGGTGAAAGTCTTACAGCCAGTTAATGCGGGATAAAATGAAACTTCAATTCTTGAAGGGCTTCACACCTCAAGAATTATCATTCTAATAAAATAGATTAAAACAAAAGTTTTCAAAAAAATACCTTTACATTATAATAGGTATTATAATGTAAAGGTATTATAATGTAAAAAACACAAAAAATGGAGAGATGGAATGAATCGAACACTTTCTACATATTGGTTTGCTAACATGTGTATCTCTTTAGCCGATGTCATGTACATTATGATTATTACGACTCATATATACCTTTTCACAAAATCAGCGACTATCGCTGCCCTATTTCCTTTATTAAAAATTATTATGAATGTTTTTGCGAATATGTCAGTATCATCGTTAACAAATCGCTTTCCATCATCGACATTACTCATCAGACTGCAACTTATAAAAACAACCTTTTTAATCACGTTAACAGTCCTATTTCCGATTCTCTCACCAAATATTTTCACGCTATTTATATTTGTCGCGATTATTTCTTTATGCGAAGGTTGGAGTCGCCCTTTACTATACACAATTATCCCTCGCTTAGCAGAAGAAAATCAATTAGCAAAAGTGAACAGTATCTTCACATCTTCCTCACAAATTGTACAAGCTGCCGCTTATACATTTACTAGCATCATCGTTATTATGATTAGTGTACCATTCACTATGATGATCAATAATGTTTGCATGATACTAAGTTGTATCGCTTTATTTATCGTTACACGCAAGTTACAAACAGGTGAAGAACAATCTATAAAAACAAACACACTAAAGAAAAGTTGGTCATTATTATTTCAGCATCCGTCACTTAGAATGGTTACGATTATGGATATGATTGAGTCATTAGCAGGTACTATTTGGATTGGAGCTGTAACAATGGCCTTTGTAACAACTGTACTTCAAAAAGGAGCAGAGTGGTGGGGGTACATTAATACAAGCTACTATATCGGCACAATTTTAGGAGGACTACTAGCATGGCGCTTTAGTACATATATTCAAAACAACTTAATTCGAAGCATGGCCTTTGGTTCTCTTCTATTTAGCATTCTTACTTTCTTATATGGAATTAATAGTAGTGGTTTCATCGCTTTATTATTATGTGTCTTCATGGGTCCTGCCTACCAATTTCGTGATATTGCCCAAACGACCGTTTTACAAACGAGCGTCGCACCATCATTATTATCAAACGTCTACGCAGCACATCATACATTAGTTTCGGCGATGTCCGGTATATCTATGTTAGGCGTTGGAATGATTGCTGATTTATTTGGAGCACGTACCGTCTATATCGTCGCATCTATCCTCATTCTATTATCAGCAACTCTTTCCTTTACACTATTAAAACAACAAAACAAAGAAAACGGTGTTTCCCTTTAAAGGGAAACACCGTTTTCTTTGTTACACACGCATACCTTCTACTACATGTAAAAATTCATCTTGCCTCGCTATCAAAGAAGGACACTTTTCAATGTCGATCCATTTGTATGAAAAAACAAGACCTTCATCCTCTTCCCCTGCACTTACTGTGTGATCCCAGCTATCATTTGTATTTTGAAGTAATGTCATATGGAAGAAATGACGTTTTTGATATTCTTGTTTTTCTTTCACATACATGATACAGTCACCAACAAATCGCTCAATAAATAAATCCCGAAGCCCTGACTCTTCAAATACTTCCCGCAATACTGCTCCTTCTAATGTTTCTCCCTCATCTACTGTACCTCCTGGTACTTGAACTCCTGCTTCTGGAATATCACGGTGTGTATGAACAAGTAGCTGCATCAGACCATCTTTCTCTCTTGTAATATATGCATATACTTTCTTTTTATATAACGTCGTCATCCTTCATTTCCCCTCTCTACTATGTTCATTTCACAACTTCTTCTAATGTGAGCTGATTTTCATATAAATACGTAGCATGTGGATTTCCAACGTAACGAACATGCCACGGCTCATATGTGTAACCTGTTACATGTTTTTTCTCTTCTTCATATCGGATAATAAACCCAAACTTATGCGCATTTTGAGCAAGCCACTTTCCTTCTTTCGTATTTCCAAACGAATCATCTAACTGAAACTTTGCCGACTGTGACGTTATATCCATCGCAAGTCCCGTTTGATGTTCACTTGTCCCTGGAACCGCACTAGACATTGCTGTTTGCGCCTGCCCATCTTGATGTGTATACATCGTGTGTAATGCCTTTTGACGATGAAATGAGCGAAAACCAGATACCGCAAATAAAAAAATACGATCCTTTTCTGCTTGTTGAAACATTTCTTCTAAAGCCGCAGCAGCTTCTTTTCGCATTTTCTTTTTTTCATCATACCCTTTGTAAGAGAAGCGAACATTTGGAATGACTAAATCTTTCGGTTTATAAGCGTCTGGTAGGCTTCTTTTTTTATTGACGAGCACAAGAGTAGAATTCGGATTATTTACAACCGCCACATCTCCTTCTTTGTTTGCGATTGTCTCCATTTCTGCCGGAAAAACTACCCCACTATTCACTTCCTTACTCTTTTTGTTCCGTTGTACATACTTCGTCCCTATAACAGCCATGAGTGCTATCATAATAATTAAGCTACATACTATCCATCTTTTTTTCATATTGTACCTCTTATCTGAAAAGTTTGGTCATGTATTCCCGTCCCATACCATCTACAATCAGAAAACAATATGACTATGAATTTTATTGCTATACACCATACCATCTTGTCCATTCATACATTCCACTAAACCGCTTCTTTTTCGTTACATAGTGAATATTTGCTGCAACAGGGGTTTTATTTTTCTTCTAAATATTCTCCATGAAATACAAATTCTCTAAAACGACTGTCAATTCCTGTCTTTAATAAGAAAGACACCAGAATAAATTTCGACGAAAAAACGTGAGCACTAATGCCCACGTTTAACCATCTTTCTTTCCGAATAAGCCTTTCAATTTCTTCGGCGAATATACGAACTGACAAGAATAGACTAAGAAACTTTAGGCTATATTGTCAATGAGGTGACACAATTTGAAATTGATAATTGCTATACTCCCGATTTTATTGTCTTACATCTTTTTCTTATTTTCTATGCATAAAACATTTCGCTTTATTTTAAACATATGCGCTTATCTTTCTATGTATGGACTTAGTACCATTGTCGCATTTACTGTATACGATGTACTCATACAGGACAAGGTATTTATGACGACCATCCATAAAATTTTATTAAATCCTTTTTTTCTTATAACCAGCACTTACATCGGTATATACATATTATACCTTTTACTACAAAAGAGCTTTTCAAAAACATACATATAACAAGGTGATTTTATGAAACGACACTTAAAATGTTACTTTTGCAAAAAATATATTGAAGAAAAACGTAATCTTGTTACAACTGCATTATTTCTAGATTTACGTGTTTTTCATGGCTATTGTTTTGAAAAACAATTACTAAAGTTCAAATATCCTTTTTCAAACATTTTTCCTATCAATACATTGTTTGGCACACTATTCACATGTTATACATTCTGCATCGGTATCATTTTACTCATAACAGAACCTTCTATTATATGGAGCATCTTCTTCTTTCCTTTTCTATATCGTCTTATTTCCTATTGGAAGATTGAACGTTACTTTTAAAAAAAGTTTCTGATTGTCCACGCGGAATACTTAAGCAATTCCAACCTTTATCATTTAGCATTTTACCAATATAAATCATCTGTCCAATATGAGATGCATAATGAGAAACTTGCCGCTCAATTGCTTGCATAACTGTATGTGCTTCACCACGAATATACACCCTTTTTCCAATATCATCAGCGGTTAATGCCCTTACAGCTAAAAATACAAATTCCCACCCTTCATCCCACGCTTTTAATACTTCTTCTTTTGAAGAGTAGCTACCTTCAAATTCTTCGTCTCTATTACGATCATCTTTCTCTCCATCCGCTATTAAAAAATCTGTCCACCTTGAACGCATATTACCTCGTAAATGTTTCACAATAATTGCAATGCTATTTGTTTCCTCATTAGGCGCCCAACACATTTGTTCGTAGGATACTTGTGCAAGCGTTTTATCTCCTTGCTTTCGGACTTCTTCTAAATTTTCCAGTGCACATTGTAAGTATGCTTTTGCAACATTCATTTGTTTATCTCCTTTATTAACGAATTAATGTACCATTCGCAACTTCTATATTAGGCTGAAGTAATATTACATCTCCTTCTTCTGGCACACCTCCAAGAACAAGTACTTCTGACTTAAAACCAGCAACACGTTTTGGCGGGAAATTCACAATTGCTACAACTTGTTTCCCAATAAGCACTTCTGGTGTATAACGCTTCGTAATTTGTGCACTAGATTGCTTTACACCTAACTCTCCAAAGTCAATTTCTAGCTTAATTGCTGGTATTTTTGCTTTTTCAAGTGGTTCTGCATGCCGAATTGTACCAATTCTAATATCTAGTTTTAAAAAATCTTCAAAAGTCGCCATTTATAACACCTCCACACCAATATAATTAGACATAAAATGATAATTCCCTTTGCACTTCGCTATATAAAAAACAAGAGGATACTATACAGTATCCTCTCTTGCTAACAATATATAAAAGGTTTATGCACCTTTCTTTTGCACTTGTTGACTTGCTTTTGGCTTGTAGAAAAAGAATCCAAGTACCCCACCAATAATTGATGGAACTAACCAGCCAATTCCCTGTTTATATAATGGAAGGAATTGCAACGCTTCTGATACAGGCCCAAAATTCATTCCTACACTTTCTAACCCATTTAATAAACTGATAATAAACGCTCCAGAAATCGCTCCAATATATACAGTATTTCGTTGCCCAATAAAGGAATGCGCATACGATAATACAACAAGAACAATGGCTACTGGATAAATGATAATTAATACCGGCAATGTAATTTCAATAAGTTGTGTTAAACCTAAGTTCGCTACAACTAAACTAAATACAGAAACAATAATGACAACAGCTTTGTAGGATAGCTGTGGAAATAATTTCGTGAAGAATCCACCACATGCTGATGTTAATCCTACTGAAGTTGTTAAACATGCAAATGTAATAACAAATGCAAGGAGTATTTTACCCGTTGTTCCAAACAGCTCATTCACAACATTTGTTAAAATTAAACCACCGTTATCAGAAACGCCAAGTGATGAGCTTGTAGACCCAAGATAAGCAAGGGCGAAATAAATAAGTGTTAATCCAATTGCTGCAATAACTCCTGAAATAATAGTGACCCTCGCAACTTGTCCACTTTCTTTAATCCCTTTCGAACGAATAACTTGTACAACAACAATTCCAAATACAAGGGCACTTAGTGCATCCATAGTAGAATACCCTTGAATAAATCCACTAAAGAAAGCATTTTCTTTATACGCTTCAAACGGTTCAGCTGGTGCACCAATTGGATCGATTAATGCTTTTCCAACAATAACCGCTACAATAATTGCAAGAGCTGGTGTAATGATTTTTCCAAACCAATCAATTAATTGTGATGGGTTTAAAGATAAATATAACGTAACTGCAAAGAATACAACTGTATACGGTAATAACACATACCATTCCGTCGCGATTGCCTCTGGTACAAATGGTTTCATTCCCATTTCAAATGAAACTGCACCGGTACGTGGTATCGCAAAAAACGGACCAATTGCTAAATAGCTGATAAGTGGGAATATAAAACCAAATATCGGGTGCACTCTAGATGATAGCGCTTTCAAGTCGCCATCTACAGTTGCCACAGCACTTACTGCTAATAACGGTAAACCAACCCCTGTTACTAAAAATCCAATTGTGGCCATCCATACATTTTCACCAGCTTGTTGCCCTAATATTGGTGGAAAGATTAAATTCCCTGCTCCTAAAAATAGTGCAAAAAGCATTAATCCAATTGCTAACGTATCTCCTGTACTAAGTTTTCCTTTCATACTTCATTTCGCATAACTCTTTTCTCTCTATATTTATTGAAAAGCTGTTATGCATTCCTCCTCTCTGCTTATGATATGACTAGATGCTTTTCTTCTCCATAATTTCCCCTCTAAAATTCTACTTAATTCCTTGATATAATTATTTTTGATTTTTCTGAATATTCAAACCAAACAAATTAATATGCTATGGAGTAGATCTTGTCTGACTTCTTATGTTCTTCTCACACATATAGTAACACACTAGTCAAAAAATAAAAACATATTTTTTATAAAAAATTTTTAGAAAATACTATTCTTTTTCTTATCGCTGCACAAATATCATTCCAAAAAAGATTGTAACTTTTTAACCAAGCGGTTACAATTAAAATAAATTTTCTGAATTTTTAAAAATGTGGTGATTATTATGCAGTTAATATCCTATTTTCATGTGCGTCGTTTTTTTATTACTTTGATTATCATTTGTATATTGAGCCCCCTACCTTCTGTGTTACGAGATAATGAACTATCTTATTGGAACAGCTTAATGAACATGGTAAATGATTTACGGAATATAAATCATATCTCTATCATGAAAGTAGATTGGACTACCGAAAACATTTTACTCACTACACAAACATCAAATGACAATACAACTACTTATGCAGAAAACAAGACACCTTTGGGAGTCTCTTTCATATGGTACTTATATATTCTATCTATGTTTCGATTTTTCCTCACAATTTTACTCGGTCTAGCAATTAGCCTCCTCATCGGGAAGTTGTTTTTACAACTATCAAAGACGAGGCAAAAGCATATCACAACGTTATTATGTTGGCTTCCTGATTCACTTACTACCGTTATTATACAATGCGTCATTATATTAATGTGTATATCATTGGCAACACATGTAAAACTTCCTTTTTTCTCTTCCTTCATCATTGTTATTAGTACATGTACTGTCCTTATCATTCAAGCAATGAAACAATGGCTCCCCTTTTTGTATAAAAAGGAGAAAGAACATATAAACAACTTCTTATTTTTATTAAGTACGCTATACACATATTCTCTTGCAAACCGTAATTTTCTATTTGCTTACATAACCATTTCCTTTTTTTATATGGAATGTATTTTTCACGTAGATGGTTTATTACAATTCATCGTTCAATACAGTGTAGCATCTCCTACATTCCTTGCAATAGGATTGTTATTTTTATATCTGTCTTATATGTTTTTCACAGTTCTGCAGACTATTATCACAACAAGTACTCACTATAAAAGTTTACAATCGGAAACAGAATCCACAAATAGTTGAGCAAGAAAGCTACTATTATCGATTCCCCTTTGACAAATATTTTCGTATGCATTTATCATAAAGATAGAGAATCTATTTATATAATAGAAGAAATTGAATAGTAAAAGGAGCTATATTGTGACAACTTTATTAACAATTTGTATTATCGCTTGCTTCCTCGTATCCTTTCTTGCTTTTATATTCCCGGTCATTCCTGGAATACTCGGTTTATGGGGAGGATTTCTAATTTATCACTTTGGAATTAACGATGGAGAATTAACAACCTTCTTTTGGATTATGCAAATTTTATTTACAGCATTAATCTTCATCGCTGATTTTATTGCGAACAGTTATTTCTTGAAAAAGTATGGCAGTACAAAATGGGGCGAACGGATTGGAATGGTCTCCATTATTATCGGATCCTTCTTCTTCCCTCCGTTCGGACTTATTATTATTCCATTCCTTTCTGTATTTGCTACAGAGCTTATGCAAAAGAAGAATGTAAAAGAAGCGTTTATGATTGGATTAGCCACTGTTATCGGCTTTTTAAGTAGTACAGTCGCAAAAGCAATTGTACAAATCATTATGATTATTATTTTTGTATGTTATATCATGTTTTAATTATAAAAAAACTTCCCTAATAACAGGGAAGTTTTTTATATGACATCTATACAATTATTTTTCTTCAGATTCAGAAGACTTATCGTCTTTTACTTCATCGTTTGTTTCTGTGTCCTCTTGTTGCATTGTATCCTCTTCTTTTTGCTCTTCCTCACCATTTCCACAACCTACCATAAACAAAGAGCTCGCAAGTCCAATAACAGCTAAAGATTTAAACCATTTATTCATTTGCTTATCCTCCTTTTTGATAGAATATGTACATGTTTATAATAGCTCTCTTTTTTTAAGTCAATATTAGAAATTTGTAAATTTAAAGTAAATTAATAACTAAAATATAAAAAGGTATGCGTCTCATTACTTACGCATACCTCTCATCATTTTGAATGTAATCTATTCGATATTCTTTTTTCACAGCGTATTTCCATACATGATATGCATAGTTGTTCATTTTCAAAAATCCCTTTTCTAAAAAAGAGCGAAACTCTGGGTTTGCGACTTCTACCGCGACTTGTGCATACACAAGAGCCAGTCGCTTCAAATATGAAATATAAGCAAAAGCGATTTCTATATCCCCATTTCTACATCTATCTGCTTTTGGAAATTCTGAAACAATATGATATTCAGAAACAACTTGTTGTATATTCTCGCCTTCTTGAAAATTCACTTGTTCATTATACGCTTGCAGTAAATACGGCAAATGTTCTTGAAATATTTCCTTTAATTGTTGTTCTTCTATTTCTTTCATATATTCACCAATCACATGAATAATCTCATAACTATAATTCATTAGTTCTTCCATACACTTCATAAATCCTCCTCCTTTCTTTATGTATATGTTTACAAATAGAAAGAAATAACGTTTGCAATTCTTGCTATAACCCAATCCCATTTACTAATGTTTACAAAATCTTGTGCGGAAAGCTTTATTGCTTTTTCAAAGTCTTCTTGTAGCTTCTCCTGCACATCACGTACAACTTGCTTATCATAAATAAAGCAATTTGATTCTGCATTTAAGTAAAAGCTCCGATTATCAAAATTGGTCGTCCCCGTTATCACAATATCATTATCAATGAGCATTACTTTTCCATGAAAGAAACCACCTTCATACCGATATATTTCCGCACCAAACTCAAGTAGTTGCTGTAAATACGGATAAGCTGCTTGCTTGAAAAGGAGGACATCACTTTTTTTGGGAATCAGAATTTTCACCTGTATTCCCTTTTGCACTGCAAATTGTATCCGGTTCATCATTTCTTTGCTTGGAATAAAATACGGAGTAGCAATTACAATCGACTGCTTCGCCTGTGCAAACAATTGATCATATTGCTCCCATAAACCAACCCCATCCGTAAATATGTATCGATAAGCAGATGCTCCTTTTTCTACAAAAATGTGATGTAAGGAGAGCTTTTCATTCGTATCTGCATACCAATCTTTCACAAATTGCTCCTCCATATCTTCTGCTCCATCACCTTCAATACGCATTTGATAATCACGCCACACACCAAGATGTGAATCTTTCCCTAAATATTCCTTCCCGATATTAAATCCGCCAATATAACATAGTTTCCCATCAATGACTGCAATGCGGCGATGATTACGATGATGTAATGTCTTGAAAAAGTTCTTTAACTGCGGTGTATTACTGAACGTAAATTGCACACCATGCTTCTTTAGTTCTTGAATAAATTTTTTCTTCACTTTATATCCGCCAAGGCGATCTATTGATAACTTTACCGTTACCCCTTCTAAGGCTTTCTCTTGTAACAACTGTAAAAACTGCCGACTTATCTCATCTTTCCTTACAATGTAAAAGTGAATATAAACAAATTGCTTTGCTTGTCTTATATCATGGAATAACTGCTCGTACAGTTCATGCCCATCTACATATAACTGAAAATTCCCATATCGCACTTGTGAGATTGTATATTCCCTCACCTGCATTCTCTCCACTTCTACATCTAATTTTATCTCGTTACTTATTGTCTTATCATCACTGAAGGCGAAAAACATCCCAATAATTAAAGTTTTACTTTATCATTATAGATTTCCCATTTTCAGCATGCGCATACAAAAATTCTCCACTCATGATATATACCCTTATCAAATGATGTCCGAGTTGCATAGTGTATTATGAAACTAGAAAAAGGAGGAAAAAGAAATGGGCTATGGGTTTGGATGTAACAATGGGTTTGCCTTACTTGTCGTATTATTTATCCTCTTAGTGATCGTTGGTGCTGCTTGTTTTTGCTAACTGATCATCAACTGTAGGCAAACGAAAAACTATAAAAGCGGGAGCCTCATGTGAGGCTCCCGCTTTTTATGTTGATCAAAACTGGCCTAAAAAGTAAAATTCCATTTAGAACAGCCCTCGTATATATTAAAAATAACGCTTCTTCCAAAAAATAAATGCTAATGTCGATGCTAACGTCGCACATATAATCATCACAATAAAAAATCCATGGGGATTTTCACCAAGAGGAATAGTAACGTTCATTCCAAAGAAACTTGAGACCATCGTTGGTAATGATAAAATAATTGTAATTGAAGTTAACAGTTTCATAACACTATTTAAGTTATTTGAAATAACCGAACTAAACGTATTCATCATACCACTTAAAATGTTACTATAGATTTCTGACATTTCAATAGCCTGCTTATTTTCAATTAACACATCTTCTAATAAATCTTGATCATCTTCATACATTTTTAAGAACGTATTATTGCGCATTAGTTTCTGAATTACAATTTTATTGGCTTTTAGAGATGTTGTAAAATACACTAAACTTTTCTCAAGAGCTAATAACGTAAAAATCTCTTTGTTTTTCATCGATTTATTCAGTTCTTGCTCAAGGTCTGTCGTTTTTCGATTAATCTGTTTTAAATAACGTAAATAGTAAGTAGAAATTGTATATAAAAGCTGCAGTGCAAAGCGTGTCTTTTTAAACGTATAAAACTCTTTAATACGCTGATTAATAAATCTTTCAAAAATCGGATTTTCTTCCAAGCAAATTGTAACAAAACAATCTGGTGTTACAATCATACCAATTGGAATCGTATCATATATCGAGTTTCCTTCTTCATCGTGCCTCACTGTTGGAATATCGACGATAATTAAGGCATTGTCATCTTCCTTTTCAATACGGGAACGTTCTTCATCATCAAGAGGGTCTTTAATAAAATCCAAATCTACATTTAACGTCTGCACAAGAAACTGGATTTCTTCCTCAGTTGGATGAAGTACATTAATCCAACAGCCTTTTGCAATCTCTTCGATTTCTTGTAGTTTTCCGTTTCGGTCTGTTAAATAAATATTTAACATACTATCACCCCGATTCTTTTTACATGTAAGAATTAATCTCGCTGTTATATAATGACTTTTTAATAAACCACCATTTTCAGCATAAAAAACAAATGTTAAGATTTCAATAGTAAATTATTTCGAAAACGCTTTTTTATATAAATTCCTTAAAACGAGAAAAAAAGACAGAATTCACCCTGTCTTTTCTAAGTAAGTGAAACACTACGAATTATAACCGTTCTATCGTACCTTATGTTGTTTTTATAACATATTTAGAAAGCATCCACAAGTTAAAGAAAACAGAAACAGTATAACCAACATATGTCGAAATAATAAAACTAATATAATCAAAGTATGGTAACAAGACAATATTTAAAACAATTTTTAAGATAAGACCGAGTAACAATCCAAAAACTGTTTTCCGCTGCTGATTAATCCCTTGAAGCATCGCTGCTGTCACTGCAAACAAAGAAAATAATATGCACGCTGGCGCATAGTACTGTAATATTGCGCTTCCAAGATCAGGATTATTTCCAGCTCCAAACAACAATATATAAACCGGTTTTGCCAGCAACATCATTCCAAGCGCTGCCGGAATTGTAATACATACAACAAGCAAATTCGTTCTCGTAAAATGTTTATATAATAAGGCGTGATTACGTGCAGTATATGCTTTGGTCATTTCAGGAACAAGGGACATACTAAAAGCAGTTGCAACAGACACCGGTATTAAGACAACCATCTGTACAAGTCCGATTACTGCATTGATTGTTTCTGCTTCCTTTTGTAAATATCCCATTCCAATTAGCAACTTATTAATCGTAAACGTATCCATTGTCTGATACAAAGGAACAGCAAGCCCAACAATCACAAATGGAATTGAGTATGTAAATAGCTCTTTATATAAAGAAAAAAAAGATTTCGTCGTTTGCGGTATACTCTGCTCTTCTTTTTTCTTCAAATGTTTTCTACGCTTTATATAATAGCCCGTAAGAATAGATAAGCCAGCTACCGCTCCAACAAATGCCCCAAACGTCGAAACACCAACCGCCAATGAAATAGGACCTTTGTATATATGAAGAACAACAAAACTTCCAATCAAAATCGTGATTACACGGAAAAACTGTTCGATAACAACACTAGAAGCAGAAGGCCCCATCGATTGAAACCCTTGAAAGAACCCCCTTAATAAACTCATACATGGTACAATTAATAAAGCAAAACTAACAATTTGAATATTGTGTGTAACAGCTGTAATACTATTTCCTGTAGAGTCACTACCATCAATAACTAGTTTTGCAAGTTGCGGTGCTAAAGAATATAATAAAAGAAACGAAAGCACTCCCATAAAAATCATAAAAATGAGACCGCTTTTTAAAACACGTTTTACCGTATGATAATCATTCAGTTCATTATATTTCGAAACCATTTTTGATACAGCTAACGGTAATCCCATTGTCGCAATGCTTAACATAATGGTATAAGGACGATAAGCATATGTATACAGTACATACCCGCTCGTCCCAACCATCGCGGTGAACGGGATGACATATAAAAAGCCAAGCATTTTTGAAATCATTGTTCCCATCGTTAAAAATAACGTTCCACGTAAAAACTGTGATCCTTTCATCCCGTACCTCCTCTATCCATTTTACTACACTATATAGACAACCTCTCTATTTTAGAACTGCTATAGAAAAAGCCAATGCCAAACATTGACTCTTGATAATTACTTTTTTTGCAGAAACTTTATTCCCATATATAATGAACCAAGTATGACCGCTCCAATTATAAAATAATGTGTATAGTCGGCCGCATACGCTTTAATATGTCGCCAATTCCCACCCAATTGTTCTCCTAAATAAATAAAAAAGATAGACCACGGAATAATTGCTAATACAGTATACACCGTAAAGCGAGTTAACGACATTTGAGCTAATCCGGCTGGTATCGAAATTGCATGGCGTACGACCGGTATAAACCGTGCGAAGAAAATAACACCTGTACCGTACTTATGAAACCACTCCTCCGCAACATCTAAATGCTTCTTTTGAACCAATAAATATTTACCGTACTTTTCAATAATTGGACGACCACCGTAATACCCGAGCCAATATAAAAATACTTGTGCCAATGTGCCACCTATCGTACCAGCAATGACCGCTTGCGTAAAATTGATTTCTCCTTGCATCACCAAATACCCTGCATAAGATAATACAATTTCGCTTGGAATTACCTCAATCATAAGCCCTAATGCAATCCCAAAATAACCTAAACTCGCAAAAAAATGCAGCAACTGCTCAACTATATTCGCTAACATCTGTCCTCCTTATCTCCTTTACTCATCTCTACACTTCCCTACCTTTTGTATACAAGCTATCATAATACTATGCCGAGGTAAGAGAAAACATGTATATAAAGGAGGAGTGACGAATGCAATATATCGTATTAAAGCACCTTCCTCAAGAAGAAAAACAACTCGAAAACTTAATCACCTTGCACAAAGAACTCTTTCATACAACTGCCGAATCAATTCTAAGAGGGATAAAGTGAAACTTCACTCAGTGGTGGTTTTCTCCATCCCCCACTGAGTGTTAGTTGAACCAATCGGGCTTTTACGGACTATTAATCTCCCACCTAGACTTCTTCGCTACCCTTAAGTTTTGAGGTGAGAGTCTTACAGCCCGTTAATGCGGGATAAAACAAAGATTCGATGTTATTGGTACTTACACAGATGAAAAAGGATAACCAAAAATTTCATTGAAAAAAAGGCTATAAAAAAAATAGAAACGAAGCATATGAGCTTCGTTTCTATTCCTTAATCAATAATTGGTATTTGTTTTGAATCATTCATGTATGTAAACATCTGTTCAATTTGCCACCTTGTATTTCTACTAAGGGACAGATCTGGAATATTCATCTTCCCAAAAAACTGCACATCATCTGTTTCAATCCCAACTTGCTTCTCTCCCCCAACAATCTCACAGCCAATGAAAATTTTGTAAACATGGGAGGTTGTTGGTGAGAAATCATGTTTTGATTTGTCAAAAATAGCTAGCAATCTAAAGTTGTCGACTTTATATCCGGCTTCTTCCCATACTTCTTTTGCCGCAACTTCTGTCGGTGCAAGTCCAATATCAGCCCATCCTCCTGGAAGCGCCCACTTCCCATCACTTTTTTCCTTAACAAATAACATTTCCTCATTTTGAAACATAACAGCACGAATATCTACTTTTGGTGTTTGATAGCCTGTTTCACTCGCAAATAAATGCTCAACAACTTCCCAGTCTGTTCTCGTATAGTGAGACATCATTTCAATCGAAATATTGCGCAATTGTTGAAAACGTTCAATATCATACACATCTTTTGAGTACGTTAATCCTGCTTGTGCGATTGCTTGTATTTGTTTCACCCATTCAATCCACTTCATCTTCTCACCATCCTTACGTAGAATACTTCTATTATATAATGAGAAAAAGAGACTGATTTGACATTCAATCTTCTTTTTCCCCTCTATTATTGAAGTTCTTTCAAATGGTTTTGTAGAAATCCACGTCTCTTTTTCACGTACTCCAAAATTACGGTTTGTTCCTCATCAAAAATATCAATTCTCTCTTTCAAGTATGGATCTTGTAATATATACGGCCGAATAACTGTATGCATGTTCTCTATTTTCCTCTTTATATATTCAACTGTAAATTGCTTGGATAAAATTTCTTCTATTATATTTCTATATTGTTTTCGAAATGCAGGAACATCTAGTAAACGTGCGCTCAACGTATTATAACCTTGAATTCGTACATAATCATGATCCATCGTTTTCCCTTGTACATCTCTTCCCCACGTCGCATCATAATCCCATGGAATAACCTCAAAAAGGTTCGTTTCTCCGTTTTGATAAAGTGCATAATTGTGTACAAATCCGTCAAAATTTTGCGTACATACTACTCCTGCTAACCAGCGCAAATATTTATCTACATCTACATATTTTACAATTTCTTTTTCATATTCTGCTCGTGAGATAATATTCAGATTATATATAAATTCACTTAAATATCTTTCACTTTGCTCATTTCCATACTTCAATTCATAGCCGACTGATAAATTCTTTTTCACATCATTTTTCAATTCACTTAGCAACGAAAAATTCGCATCATCATCTATTGCATAATAAATAGATCCATTCGGTAAATTACGACTTTGTAGAAAAAGATGATCTACAGATTCAAGTTGTAAGTACACACCTTGTATTTGATTGTTAATTTTTACAAACACATGCTGCGACTTTGGTGATAATGTTCCAATATCATGAAAAAAATCTAAAGACAACTTATTTCGAATAAGAGATGGATCATTAAATTCTGCATTTAAATGAATTTCTCGTACACCCTGAAATAATTTCGGTTTATAAAACATCACATGATAAGATTTCTTTTCAAACTCACGAATGTGCGAGCCACGATACACAATATCAATATCATATTTCTTATTCCCATAAGTGAGTTTAGCAGGAACAGGATCGTCACACCAAACATCGTTTCTAAGCTCTACTATATACATTGGGTGAATAAAGAAATCGTATGAAGGTATCATTTTTCCCTTCCTTTCCTCAATCCTCTACAACCAATGTATGACTTTCCCACTTCTCTTGATACATACACCACCTATTTTTTCAAAACTTCAACTCTTGTCCCAAGCACTACAAATCCCCTTATCATATCGTAGTAATGTAAAAGGAAAAACGCCTTTTTTTATTACAATATCAAAGGAGGATTTGTAAATGGAACACAACATTAGGCAAGCTGTGGAAGAACTAAAAGCAGCTGGAATCGAAGAGTTTTTACACGAATATCCAGTTTCTCATAAAGAAGACTCCAAAAAAAGCAAACGTCTTACTAAAAAACGCTCAAAGAAATATTATGATCGTGAGAAACGCTCCAGCAAACGTGAAAAACGTTCAAAAAAATATTATGATCGCGAAAAACGATCTAGCAAACGTGAAAAACGTTCAAAAAAATATTATGATCGTGAAAAACGATCTAGTAAACGTGAAGGACGTTCAAAAAAATATTATGATCGCGAAAAACGATCTAGCAAACGTGAAGAACATTCAAAAAAATATTATGATCGCGAAAAACAATCTGAAAAACGATTTGAGAAGCATTATGAAGACTCTCGTCCACGCAAAAAAAAAGAATTAGATAGTTCTGGTAAATACCATACAGGAAGCGTGAAGTGCTCTGACCATTTTAAAAAACATAGAGACTTAGAGAGCAAGCGTAATAAATGGGCTGAAGAATGTTTAAAATGGGCTGAAAAGCATCCAAGCTGGGCAAAAAAATATCCTGATTGGTCTAATCGTTCTTAATCACCTTTCATACGTATCTATTCATCTTACACAACTAAAACATCCCCCTTGGTTTCCACCAAAGGGGGATGTTTTACTTCTCATAAAGAACATTCTTTATTTCACCTAATAACGTGAAACTTCCATCAGCCCGTTAATGTGGGATAAAATGTGCATTTCTTTATCTTCCCTCCCTTTCATAAAATTCCATATGTAATTTTTCCTCTTTATAATACTGTAGTCGATCTTGCAATGTACCACAGTGAAATTCAAATTTATGCCCGTCAGGATCTGTAAAGTAAATGGATTCACAATCTCTAACATCTCTTTTTCTTCCACTTAAAATGTTTACTTCATTCTCTTGAAGTCGCTCTAACAACCTATGTAAATCTTCACACCTAACAGAGAAAGCAATATGCGTATAAGATTCGTGAATTTCATTTCGAGCGATATGTTCTTCTTCATTCAACGCAAGCCATATACCACACACATCAAAATAAGCGAGCTTTCTCCCTTTTACAAGCAATTTCCCTTCTAAAATTTCTTCATAAAAATGGATTGATTTTTCTAAGTTTGAAACAGAAAAACATAAATGATTAATCCCTTGTATCATGAATATCTCCTTTCTCCAAAACAAAAAGATGCGCAAACATTCACGCATCTTCATCGTACTATTTTTTCTCAATATACGCCCATTTGTAACTAAAGTCTCCACCAAATGTATGTTTTACCACATCTTTTACATATGGCTTTTCAAGGAGCGCTATGCTTTGTTGATATACAGGTGATATCGCTGCATCCTCTTCAATTAAAATACGTTCTGCTTCTAGCAATGCTTCCCAACGTGCTTTCTCATCTGATAGTAATTCACCTTTGGATTTCGCTACTAATTCATCGTATTTTGGATTTGAATATTGCATTTCATTAAATGCACTATCTGTAATAAACATATCAATGTATGTCATCGGATCTGGATAATCTGGGCTCCATGCAGATAAGGAGAATTCATATTGTAATGTTTTTTCTAATTCTAATTTCTGTTTAAACGGCTGCTGTTTAATATTTATTTTTAATCCAGGTAAGTTTTTCTCTAACTCAGATTTAATATATTCTCCAACCTTTTTCAAATTATCTTTGTCATAGTTCAACATTTCAACTGTAATTTCATCTTGCCCAAGCTCTTTCTTTGCTTCTTCCCATAACTTTTTCGCCTGATCTATATTATCTTTACCGTCACGGAAATTTTTGTTTCCATCACGGAAATCTTTCCCATCTGGTCCTTTTGCAAAGTCTTTCGGCACTAAATAATAAGCTGGTAATGAGCCATCATTTAAAATCGTATTCGCAATTCCTTTTTTGTCGTATGCTAAATCAATTGCTTTACGCACTTTTTCATTTGCAAACACTGGATTTTTCTGATTGAAGCGCATAAAGTACATACGCGGATCAATTTCAGATTTAAACTCTTCACTCTTACTATATTTATCTACAAACTCTGAACTTAAAATCACACGATCAACTTCATTACTTTCATATAAATTTACCCCTGTTGACGTTTCTTTTACAACACTTACATTGATTTCTTCAAGCTTCACAGCCTCTTTATCCCAGTAGTCAGGATTTTTCTTCAATTGATAGCTTTCTTCATGCTTCCATTCACTCATCGTAAACGGACCGTTATATAGTAAGTTCTCTGCTTCTAAAGCATAGTTTTCCCCTTGTTCTTTCACAAACTTCTCATTTAATGGATAGAAGGTTGGGAATGAAGTAAGCTCTAAAAAGTAAGGGGCAGGTTGTTCTAACTCAACTACAAGCGTTTTTTCATCTTCTGCCTTAATCCCTAATTGATCTAAAGGCAATTCCCCCTTATTTATTTTTTGTGCGTTTTTCACATCAAACAAAATAAAAGCATATTCAGCTGCTGTATTTGGGTCAACGGCACGTTGCCACGCATACACGAAATCATTAGCTGTTACCGGTTCACCATTTGACCACTTTGCATCACGTAAATGGAATGTATACGTTTTCTTATCTTCACTAATTTTCACTTCTTTTGCCATACCTGGCGTCGGTTTATTATCCTTATCTAAACGATATAGTCCTTCCATCGCATTGACAAAGACACGAAATGATACAGTATCTGTTGATTTTGATGTATCCATTGAAGGAATTTCTGCTGTTTCTAACAAGTTCAACACTTGCTTATCGTTCGCTGCTTTCTCTCCCTTTTCTTTCGTTGTTGTTTTTTCACCACCTGCACAACCTGCCATAAGTACACTTGTTGATAATGCAAGTGCCGTAATTACTGATACTTTCTTCTTCATACTTCTTTAGCCCCCTTTTTCTATGTAACCATTGTCCAAACATTTATGAATGTATTATACAAAACATTCTGATAATTTAAAATAGTCTATTAAAAAATAAAATAAAAAAGTGGACCTCCCCACTTTTTATTACTGTAGTACACCTTCATGCTTTAACAACCATTCTTTTCGCCACAATCCACCTTCATATCCAACTAGTTTTCCATTCTTTCCAATAATACGATGACACGGAACAATGATAGAAATTGGATTACGGCTATTGGCTCCCCCAATTGCACGAACTGCTTTTTCGTTTCCAATCTTTGTCGCAATATCAAGATACGAAGCGCTTGTCCCATATGGAACTGTACAAAGTGCATCCCACACCGTTGTTTGAAATTGTGTTCCTAAAGCTTGTAATGGCAATGAAAACGTCGTTCGTTTCTTATTAAAATATTCATCTAATTGTAGTAAACATTGCTGAACAATTTCATTTACGTTCTCTTCTTTCCGTTCTTCAACAAAAAATACAGATGTAACAGCTTCCTCATTAGCTGTTACTTCAATCCAGCCAAGTTCACTTTTATAATAGCCTCGGTACATTTCTAACTCCTCCAAACATATTTTCTTCACGTTTATATCACTTTACACTTTTTCTTTATATGAATTGTAACATGGCTAAGCATATTATTATGGAACAAAAATCGCAAATGATACAATAAGAAAAACAAAGAGGAGGGAAGATTATGAATTCTCACTTATTTTCACCTTACACCATTCAAAACGTCACTTTAAAAAATCGCATTGTAATGTCACCAATGTGTATGTATTCTTCTGAAGAGGACGGTAAAGTCACAAATTTTCATCTTATACATTATGCGTCAAGAGCTGCAGGTCAAGTCGGACTTATTATGCTAGAAGCAACTGCAGTTACACCAGAAGGACGCATTTCAAATAAAGACTTAGGGATTTGGAAAGATGAACATATCGCTGGGTTACAGCAAACGGTAAAACTTATACATGAATATGGTTCAAAAGCTGCCATTCAGCTCGCTCATGCCGGTAGAAAAGCCGTTTTACACACAGAACCAATTGCGCCTTCCCAAATCCCATTTGATCATTCTATGAAAACACCAATTGAAATGAGCACAGCACAAATTCACGAAACAATTGTAGCATTCCAAATAGGTGCTCTTCGTGCAAAACAAGCTGGCTTTGATATAATTGAACTGCACGGTGCACATGGCTATCTTATTAATGAGTTTTTATCTCCACTTACAAACAAACGAACTGATGAATATGGCGGAACAGCTGAAAATCGTTACCGCTTTTTACAAAATATTATTCATGCTGTAAAAGACGTTTGGGATGGCCCTTTATTCGTCCGCATTTCTGCTCATGATTACCACCCTGATGGTTTAACAAAAGAAGACTATGCTCTTTTTGCAAAGTGGATGAAAGAAGATGGCATACACCTTGTTGATTGCAGCTCTGGCGCAGTTGTACCAGCACATATTGATGCATATCCTGGCTATCAAGTACAATACGCAAAATATGTAAAAGAACATGCTCATATCCCTACAGGTGCTGTCGGGCTTATTACGAGCGGTATACAAGCAGAAGAAATTTTAACAAACGGCGACGCTGATTTAATTTTCATTGGTAGAGAACTGCTACGCAATCCATACTTCCCTAGAACAGCTGCGAATGAACTTGGATTTGAATTACAAGAACCTATTCAGTATAACCGCGCTCCTGGAAAAATCAAAAATGCTTCAAAATAAAAACGAGAGGTCTCTCCTTTCGTTTTTATTTTATCCCGCATTAACAGTCTGTAAAAGCCCGATTGGTCGGGCTAACACTCAGTAGAGATGAAGCCCTCCACTGAGTGAAGTTTCACTTTATATCCATCATTTCCGAAGATTCATATGTATGAACACCAGCTACATCTCGTAATGCTATTGTATACATTGCTTTTGCAACTTGCTCTACTGATATTGGTTTATATTTACTTAAAGATCCTTTAAACAGAAACGGCATCACTCCAAATAGTTTCTCGCCCATTCTTTCTCCAAATCGGAATTCTTCTCGTTCTCCAACTAAAAGGGACGGCCTAAAAATATGAATGCCTTCTATTGCTAATTTTTTAATTTCTTCTTCCATTCTCCCTTTCACCTGTGAATAAAAAAAGATGGACTTCGCATTTGCACCAATAGAAGAAATAACAAGAAAGTTTTGTACACCTTGCTCCTCAGCCATACATGCTGCACGTAACGTATACTCATAATCCACTTTCTTAAAGTTCTCTTTCGTTTTCGCCTTCTTAATTGTTGTTCCAAGACAATTAAATACATCATCTACAGCGAAGTACTCTTTGTACGTCTCTAATAGAGAAAAATCCACTTGCTTTTGCTTTAATTTTTCATGTTCAAATGATAGAGGTTTTCTAACCAAAATCGTAACTGAATCATAAGAATCTGATTGTAACAACAAGTCTGTCAGTTCTTGCCCAACTAAACCACTTGCACCAAGCACTAATGCTTTTCGTTTCTTCATTCTATTTATCCTCTTTATCTCATAATATCCCATTTTACCATAAGAAAAGCACGATGCAATATGCTCGCGCTTCCTTTATCCTCCTTCTCTCTCAGGAATATCTGTAATTATGCTCGAATCCCCCAAACTATGAATAAGCTCTTTTAAAAAAATAAGCACACATGATAATGGAAAAACAACTGCTAGTATGATCAGAATTGCTTCCCATATATACGCCACGCCCATCCCCCTTTACGTACCCTCACCCTAAAATATATGAACAAATTGTACATATATGCAAAAAATTAATAAGTAAAACTAAAATTTGTGACAATTTTATAACAAAATGTAAATCGTAATGATTATTATTTATTGCATCATCTTCAAAAATGTATTATACTAGGCTAGCAAACTAAAACGTAATTATTCCGTTTTGTAAAAAGAATCATATTTTATCTACATTTCGGGAAAAATATATTAGAGAAACAAGAAGGAGAAACACATGAAAAAAAGAGGGATTTTATTTTCGTTTGTACTTATTTTAACGTTAATTTTTACTGGATGTTCTAACAATGAAAAAACGACGAAAGAGCAAGATGGAAAGTTATCCGTTTACACAACCATTTTCCCATTAGCTGACTTTACACAAAAAATTGGCGGTGACTATGTAAATGTGGAAACAATTTATCCACCAGGTGCAGATTCTCATAATTATGAACCGAGTCAAAAACAAACAGTACAAGTGGCAAAAGCAGATTTATTTATATATAACGGCTTAGAATTAGAGCCTTTCGCTAAAAAAATGGAGAAAACATTAGAAAAAGAAAATGTAAAAATTGTTAATGCATCAGCAGATTTACAGCTTCCTACTTCTGAAGAACATCATGAAGATGAAGAAGGACATAATCACGAACATGACCACGGAGAAGACGGACATCATCATGATCAAGATCCACACGTTTGGTTAGACCCAACACTTGCAATGCAACAAGCAGAAAAGATTAAAGATGCACTTGTAGAATTACAACCAGAACATAAAGACGAATTCGAAAAAAACTTTGCTACGCTTCAAACAAAATTTACTGATTTAGATGAACAGTTTAAAGAAGTAAGTAACAATGCAAAGACAAAAGAAATTTTAGTTTCTCATGCTGCTTATGGATATTGGGAAGAACGCTACGGATTTAAACAAATTCCAATTGCAGGTATTTCTTCCTCTGAAGAACCATCTCAAAAGGAATTAGCTTCTATTTCAAAGACTGCAAAGGAGCATGGTTTACAATACATTTTATTTGAAACATTTTCAACTCCAAAAGTAGCAGAAGTGATTCAAAAAGAAACAGGAACCGAAATTTTACGATTACATCACCTTGCTACTGTTGCTGAAGACGATATAAAACAAAAGAAAGACTACTTCACATTGATGGAAGAAAACATCAATACATTAAAAAAAGCTACAAATTAAAAAAAGACTGCTGAATTTTTTCAGCAGTCTTTTTCTCTCTTCTATTTTTCAACATGAATGAATTGTTAGTAACAAAAATCTAGCTTTTAGCTTGACTTATATAGAATTGCAAGTAAAATTATCCATATTCCTACAAAACATATCCTGAGTTAGAAAGTGAGTTGGAACTATGAACCTTCACATTTGTGAAGTAACAGCGTCAAATTGGCGTTCAATCGCCGCATTACATGTAGCAAAAGACCAGGAACACTTCATTGAAAGTAACGCATTTTCATTAGCAGAATCATTATATGAAGGAAATGGAATATCAGTTGGTTTATATGATGAAGAAACGTTAGTTGGCTATGCGATGTACGGCTGGTACTGTGAGGAAAAAGAAAGTGTATGGCTCGATCGCTTTATGATTGACGAGAATTTTCAAGGAAAAGGTTATGCAAAACGATTCCTACAAGTGATGATTGATTACTTAAAGAAAAAATATGATTGTAAAACAATTTACTTAAGTCTTCACCCTGAAAACAAAGTTGCTGTACAATTATATCAATCCTTTGGTTTCCATCTAACCGATAAAATTGACGATAGCGGTCCAGTTGTTGGTGTCATTATGGAGTTACATATGCAATAACCATATACAAATAAGCCTGCGGATGCAGGCTTATTTTATACAATCAAGAAAGTGTGTTTCAAACCATTCTTTATTAATATCTTTTCCAATAAAAACAACTTCACTCATGCGCGTTTCTCCTTCGCTCCATGGGCGATCATAGGAAGCTGCAAATAATGTATGAACACCTTGAAATACAATACGTCTCTCTACATCTGCAACAGATAAAATACCTTTATAACGATATAAGTTTTCTCCTAATTCTTGTACAACCGCTGACATCCATCCATTTATCTTTTGTAAATCTAACGGACGCTCTGTGCGTAACACAAATGATTTTACCCCTTCTAAGTGATTCCCTTCTGTATGTGGATAAATCTCTAGACAATCGCGTGTTTTAAACGTTTGAATCTCAAGTAAAGAAGGAATATTTACTTCACAATTTAATGTTTCTATCATTTTTGCGGTTGGATTAATACTTTGCAGTTCAGCAAGTAAGCTATCTTTCTCTTCGTCTCCAATTAAATCTACTTTGTTCACCAACACAACATCAGCAAATGCGACTTGCTCTTTCGCTTCTAAACCTTTTTCAAAATGTTTCTGTATATGATAACTATCCACTACAGTAATGACGCCATTGATTTGATAAGCCGACTGAATCACGGGATCTAAAAAGAAAGTTTGAATAATTGGTCCAGGATTTGCCAAACCTGTTGTCTCAATAATAAGTCCTTCAAAATCATGCTTACCTTCTTGCTTTGCATCCAATAATTTTTTTAAAGCGACAAGTAAATCTTCACGTACTGTACAACATAGACAGCCGTTCGTCATCTCTAATATTTCTTCTTTCACATTCATAATTAATTGATTATCAATACCGATTTGTCCAATCTCATTTACAATCACGGCCAATTTTTCACCATGATTTTCAGACAAAATACGATTTAATAACGTTGTTTTCCCAGAACCAAGAAAACCCGTCACAATTGTTACTGGAATCATCATTACAGCTCCTTACAACTTGTATATTGCTACATTATATCATAATACAAACCTAATTCATTGTAAGCATACTTAATTCATTGTAAGCATACTTAATTCATTATATAATACAGCTGTATGAAAACCTTTTCATATATAATACACGTTCTCAAAAAGGGGATTTCAACATGGAACGAATTCAAATGGCGAGCGATTTACAATTTTCTCGAATTATACAAGGCTTTTGGCGTTTAGCAGATTGGAATATGTCCAATCAACAATTATTTACTTTTATTCAATCGTGCGTGGAGATGGGGATTACAACCTTTGATCATGCTGATATTTACGGAAATTATACGTGTGAATCATTATTTGGAGACGCATTGCGATTACAGCCTTCTTTACGTGATAATATCGAAATTGTTACAAAGTGCGGCATTGCACCTCCATCTACAAAATTTCCAGAGCGTTATGTCGCACATTATAATACAAGTACCAACCATATTATAAAAAGTGCTGAACAGTCTCTGAAAAATTTACATACAGATTATATCGATGTTCTGCTTATTCATCGTCCTGATCCGTTTATGAATCCAGCTGAGGTGGCAGAAGCATTCTCACGTTTAAAAAACGATGGAAAAGTACGTTATTTTGGTGTATCTAACTTTTTACCATCACAATTCAATATGTTAAGCTCTTATTTAGATTTCCCTTTACTTACGAATCAAATTGAAGTATCCGCTATGCAGCTCGAGCATTTTAAATATGGTACCATTGATTTGTGTCACGAAAAGCGGATTGCTCCAATGATTTGGTCACCGCTTGCTGGAGGAGAAATCTTTACGGGGAACAGCGAACGTGCTATCGGATTAAGAACGACGCTTCAAAAGATTGCAAATAATATGGGTACAGATCACATTGACTCTATTTTATACGCTTGGTTATTGGCACACCCTGCAAACATGATGCCAATCGTTGGTTCAAGTAAATTAGAGCGCATTCAAATTGCTGTTGAAGCAACAAAACTCAAACTAGACCGTGAGCAGTGGTTTACTATATTTGAAAGTTCGAATGGTCATCCAGTGCCGTAAGAATTATGAAAAAGCACAAACTCATTTTCTAAAGTTTGTGCTTTCTTGTTTTCGCAAATATACATGTATCTTTTAGTCTACTTCCATCTATACTAACGCCGTCACATTCTAAAATCCCTTCTAATTTAAAACCTAATTTTTCTGGAATTACACGACTTTTTATATTTTGAGAATCACAGCGAATTTCTATCCGGTTTGCTTTTAGCTCTGTAAAAGCAAAATTTGTAATACCTTCTACTGCTTCTGTCATATATCCTTTTCCACTAAAACGAGAATCAATCCAGTAACCAATTTCAAACTTTGGAACACTCCAATCAATACGATGTAATCCAGAAGAAGCAACAAATTCACCAGTATCTTTTAAGAAGACAAGAAATCGTAAGTCTTCGCGTTGCAAAAACTCATAATACGACTTCCTTATACTAATCTCTACTTCTTCTTCCGTTTGTTTTCGCTGTGCAAATGATAACCATGGCTTTAATTCATGAATAGATGCTTCAATTGCTTGAAAAACAAATTTTCCATCGCCGGGCTTTGGTATTCGAATAATAAGTCTTTCAGTAGAAAATTCGGAGGGGAAATCTAACAACAGTGGATTCATCATCTACACTTCCTTTTTTAAATATAATAATATAGAAGATGATCACTGTTGTAAATATTTTCTGAATAATCATGATAAAGTGAGACTTCAATCAGTGGGGTTTTTCTCCATCCCCCACTGATTGTTAGCCCGACCAATCGGGCTTTTACAGGCTATTAATCTCCCACCTAAACTTTTTCGCTTCTCTAAGTTTTGAGATGGGAGTCTTACAGCCCGTTAATGCGGGATAAATCATTTATTTCTGCCGCTACACGTATCCCTGATTCAATTGCCCCCTGTATCCACCCATGATATAGCGTTGTATGATCTCCAGCAAAAAATATTTTTCCCTCCGGCTTCTTAATATATGGTTGCAGCGCACTTTCTTGACCAGCCTGAAAAAGAGCAAAACCTCCTAATGCATACGGATCAAGCACCCAACTTTTCGATATACCAGAAATAAATTCATCATATACTTGCCCGCCAAGTATTGTCGCTAAATTTTGTAATGTATAATATATGCGCTCATTTTCAGGTAAACCATCCCATAACAGCGCATCATATGACCATGTGTAACTTCCAAGCATCATACCCGGGCCTTTTGAACCAATGTTATGACTTGGATAATATGCATAACGAATTGGTAAATCAGTAATAATCCTCCCTCCAAGCTGCCCTTGCTCCTCCCAAAAGCGACTTTTAAACTGTACACCAATCTTTGTAGCTGGCATATAATGCAACTCTCGAATCGCTTTCCATTTTTCATGTGAAACGGAATCATACGGATCAATTTCTACAAATCTCATTGTCGTAAATGGTATTGTTACAATAACCAAATCCCCTGTTATACTACTATATTCATAATTTTCTTCATTCCTGCAATAAGCAGTAACACCTGTTTCATGTTGCTGTAATTTCATAAGTTTTTGCCGATAGACAATATCTTCTTGTAGCTGTGGCAAAAACGAATATGGCAATGCATCATTTCCACCTTCAATTTCATAAAATCCTTGCGGTTGCTGAAGAATAGAAATAAACCTCAGCGTTTCCACAAATGCTCGTTCTAAAAAACCTTCTAAATCAAGTAACACGCCTATCATTTCAATTGCTGCAGGTGAAAAATACGTTTTATATTGATAGGGATACTCTTTAAAAAATTCAGCTGTGGAATACCTTCCAAAATCCCTCTCAACAATATCCCAATTTTTTTCGGGATTCATGTTAATAAAATCAATAATAGGCTGCACCGCAAGCAATAATAATTGTTCCGACGTCTTCCCTTCTTCATTCATTGTAACCGGATAGCGTAAAATACTCGGATTTTGTTCATATTGTCGTAAAGTTGTCTTTCTACCGTTAGCATATAAAATATCCGTTTCATTTCGATTAATAAATGTTTGCAATTTCAAACCAAACTTTTTAATATATGCAATCGTTAGCTCATGCGTATGTGGAATCCGCATCGCACCAACATCTAAATATAAACCTGTATCTTTCATTCTTACTGTTTCAATTCTTCCACCTATGCGGTGATTCGCTTCTAAAATCTTCACGTTATGCCCCGCTTCTTTTAATAATGAACCGGAAACTAAACCAGCCATACCTGCACCGATAATAATAATATTTTTACGATCGTTTGTTTTTGGTAATCCATTCTCAATAATTTGCAACATATCCTTTGTTGAAAAAGGGGAATTCATTCTCATGACAACACCCCGCCTCTTGTGTAAAAATACAAAAATAGCAAGCTACTGCATTATATTCCTTATAATCACACCACATAACTTCACATATCATTCATGAAAAGATCACGTTACTATGAAATTTTCTCCAAATCCCTTCGTATAATAAAGTAAAACTTCAATCAGCGGGGGTTTTCTCCATCCCCCACTGATTGTTAGTTGAACCAATCGGGCATTTACGGGCTGCTTATCTCCCACCTAAACTTCTTCACTTCCCTCAAGCTTTGAGGTGGGAGTCTTACAGCCCGTTAATGCGGGATCAAAAAGATAACATATGTGAGGAGAGGAATATTATGGGGAAACGCACTTACAACTATCATGAAACAAAAAAACAGTTAGAAAATAAAAAACAGCAGCTATGTAAAAAGTTGTTGAATACAACTTTAACAGAAACTGAACGCCTTCAAATCAAACGAGAAATTGATAACTACGAATATATTTTAACTTTAGTAGACATGAATCATTTTGAGCGAGGGATGCCTCAGTGACATTTCCTCAAAAAAAGAAGGAAGCGTATCCGCTTCCTTCTTTTCTACTATTCATACATGGCATTGTTATCCTATATTCTATTTGTTGTTTCTGGTTGACTCGATACTAAATAATGTTTTTCAGAAATATATAGCTTATGTTTTAAAGGTTTATTCAAGTATGGGGCTAATTTAGTTGAGGAAATCATGTAATTAGTTTCACCTTCAACAATTGGAAATCTTTCTTTTTCCGTCACATATTGATCAACGGCTTTTTGTACTTCATCAATCTCTTTCACTAACTCTAGATTTTCTTTCGTATCTTCAAATACCTCAAGTGTCTCTTTCGTTATAATGAACGAATTTGTAGGAAAAGCTGGTAAAAAGGGTTTCAACAAATCATAATTCACTGTATAATCATCATTCACTAATACGGTGTATACAATATTTTCGTTCATCTCAAGAAATTTCGCTATTCCGAGCTCTAATTCATCTTTCGTAACCATTCTCTCTTCTTTGCCCTTCTTAACAAAACGAAACACATGTCCCCCCCCTTTTTTTTCATTATACCACAACTCATAAGTACAACCATTAAAAAACGCCATTGAAATTATATGCAATGACGTTTTCTATATTTTATCTCACTATTTACAGGCTACAGACTCCTTCCTTCATACTTAAGAATAGCAAAGGAGTTTGAATAAGAGACGGAAAGCCCGTAAATAATCCAATCGTTCAATTTAACAATCAGTTTTGGATGGAGAAACCACACTGATTAAAGTTTTATTCTATTTTAAGAATGCACTTAACATCCAAACATGTTGTTCTAGCGTCGTGTGAATCGCAAGTAACATATCTGCTGATGTTTGATCATCAGATTCTTCTGCTACTTCCATGCCTTCTTTTAACTCTTGAATTATCGCAGAATAATCATTTATTAATGATTGTACCATCTCTTCTGCACTTTCCTTGCTCGTACCTTCTTGTACAGTTGATACTTCCAAGTACTCTTTCATTGTTGCTAACGGTTTGCCTTCAAGTGCTAAAATTCGCTCTGCCAATTCATCAATGTAAGTTGCTGCTTCACCGTAAAACTCTTCAAATTTTTCATGTAACGTAAAAAAGTGAGGTCCTGTAACATACCAATGATAGTTATGTAATTTTACATATAATACATTCCAATTGGCCACCTGTTTATTTAATACTCCAACAATATTTGCTTTCGTACTCATTCCAGTCCACTCCTTTTATTTTTCGAAATTATTTTTTATAATTCAATTGCATTCTAACATACTTAACTAGCTTGTCCAAATGATATATGTATATGTAACAAAGTTTTAACATCTTTCATATCCTTTCCATGTTCGTAAAAATCCATGTACAAACACCTTTCCTATGTCTAATCGTCCAAGCACCTTCATATGTATGTAATAGGTCAAGCTTATTACGTAAGAAAGAGGGATCGCATGGATAATCAGCAATGGCAATTAGCTAAGAAAATCGCCGCTACTTATATCGGAACTGTTGTCGGTGCTGGCTTCGCAACTGGACGAGAAATTGTAGAGTTTTTCACCATCCATGGTACATACGGAACAATCGGCATTTTAGTGAGCGGATTCTTTTTTATTTGGCTCGGAACAAAGATGATGATTCTCTCTTCAGAAATTAATGCCTTTTCTGCTCAAGAATTTAATAAATATTTATTTGGAGATGTATTTGGCAGCGTTGTAAATATCCTATTGTTACTTGTACTATTTGGAGTCACAAGCGTGATGCTTTCAGGAGCTGGTGCTGTATTTGAAGAACAGCTACGCCTCCCGAGACAACTCGGCATCTTTATTACAATCTTCGCTTGTATTGTCATAGGCAGCCGAGGCTTACAAGGTGTATTTGAAGTCAATTCTCTCGTCGTACCAATTATGATGATTTTCATTATTGGTATAGCTATTACAACATTTTGGCATGACCCATCATCTTTTACTATGAAAACTCCTTCCGAAAGCTGGAACATAAAATGGATTACAAGTCCTCTCACATACGTTGCACTTAATCTTTCACTCGCCCAAAGTGTTTTAGTTCCATTAGCAAGTGAGGCAAAGGACCGGAATGCCATTAAATGGGGAGGTATTTTAGGTGGGGCTGGCCTTTGTTTAATCTTACTTTGCGGCCATCTCGCCATTTTATCTGTAGAACAATTTTATCAATACAACATTCCAATGGCTGAAGTTGTACGCCGCTTCAACGCTACATTTCACTTCTTCTTTGTATTAATTATTTTTGGAGAAGTATTTACAACCCTTATTGGTAACATATTTGGTATGACAAAACAAATGCAATCCATTACTGGCTGGAAGAATCACTTTATTATTTATTTCATCTTACTTGTGAGCTATTGCTTTAGTTATGTCGGATACAGCGACTTCATTCATGTACTATACCCTACTATCGGCTGGATTGGATTAATTTTCTTACCAATTATCGCTTTTAAACAACAAAACAAAATATAAAGTAAAACTTTAATCAGCGGGGATTTTACGGGCTGTTGATTCCCCGCCTAAACTTCTCCGCACTCCTCAAGTTTTGATATGGAGTTTTACAGCCTACAAATAACGGGATAAAAAAACATCCGCACACAGCGGATGTTTTTTTAATCGCACTCATCACATGTCTCCCAATACAATCCCATTTCAATAGCTAAAAACGGCTTCATTTGTAATCTAATCATGCGACTTGGCATACGATCTAGCACAAATTGAATACTTATTTCATCATCTTCTATTATCAAATCAACTTTTTGAACTGCGATACGCTGCACTGTTACAATAGGATTCTCCTTATCGTACAGTGTTACTCGCATCTCATTATCTTCATTGAACCAAAGTTCAATACTTTTATTTGTAGTTGATAGCGTATCTACAATGGAATACGCTCCTTTTCTTTCTTCAATATAATATTTCCACCCACTTCTTCCATCTGTTTGAGGGGGTATTTGAAAGAACGATGTAATTGCTTCACACCACATACAATAACTCCTCTCTTACTCATCACAATACAATTATTCCATACAGTTATTTTACCATAAATACCTATTCAACTATATTCTCATGCATCGTACAAAAGTTGTATTCTCCTTTCGATTAGTGGTAATAAACATGGGAATACTATAAAGTGAAACTTCACTCAGTGGGGGTTTTCTTCATCCCCCACTGAGTGTTAGTTGAACCAATCGGGCATTTACGGGCTGTTTATCTCCCACCTAAACTTCTTCGCGTTTTCTCAAGTTTTGAGGTGGGAGCCTTATAGCCCGTTAATGCGGGATAAATACAACCATACCTTAAGGAGGATACTTAAATTGAAATCAGAATTTTCCAAATCCGTTCAAGAAGCCATCCAGCAATTTGAACATGTACATATTGAACAGAGTGGTGTCGATAGCTTACTTGTTCATCATAATGATAAAAATATGTTAACAAACATCGCAAAAACATTAGAAAATAAGCACTTCCACTCTACATTAAGAGAAAACGGAACAGCCTCCTTTATCGAGGTCATAAACAAATAGGTGAAACGTTAAGTAATAAGGGGCCTTTACTCCCCTGCTTGTTAGCCTGATCAGTCGAGATTTTACAAGTTTCTCATCTTCCTTAAACTTCTTTGCTTCTCTCGAGTTTTGAGGTGGGAGTCTTATAGCCTGCAAATAGCGGGATAAAAAGAGCTGCCAAAAAAGTTAAGGTAATACTAACTTTCTTGACAGCTCTTATCTAGTTCAGAGAAATACTCCCTCTTTTCACACTTACTACATACAAAAAATGTAAATACTATACAATTAATACTTCTCTTGACTAACAAAAAAAACAATTTATAATTTGAATTTTGTAATTAAAAGTTGTAGTTCTTCTGCCATTTGTGATAATGTTCCAGCCGCAGAACTAATCTCTTCCATAGAAGCTAGTTGCTCTTCTGCAGATGTGGCAACACTTTGCGTGCTAGACGCATTATTTTGAGCTGCAACTGCTATCTCACCAACAGCTACTGACACTTGATCTGCTCCACTTGACATACTTTCAACCGTTGCAACCATTGTTTGAATTTGTTTTGCAATAGCATTTGTCGAATGTAAAATCTCACTAAAACTATTTTTGGTTTCATTTGCAATCGTAAGTCCTGACTGTACTTCAGTATTTACTTGCTTCATTGAACTTACTGTTTCATATACATCTTCTTGTATTTCAGCAATCAATTTTCCAATTTCAGTAGAAGATTCTCTGGACTGTTCTGCTAATTTCCGTACTTCATCCGCCACGATTGCGAATCCTCGGCCATGTTCTCCAGCTCTCGCTGCCTCAATTGCTGCATTTAACGCTAATAAATTTGTTTGATCTGAAATCGTTTGGATCACTTCTAGTATGTTACCAATTTCTTCTGACTTACTATTTAACAGTTGGATTACTTCATCTGACTGTGAGACAGATTGATGAATAGACTGCATTTGATTCACAGTTTGTTCTACTAATCTTCCACCATCTTCTGCTTTTTGACGCGTATAAGCAGAAGAATCAGAAATAGAAGAAGAATTCTTTTTTACAGCTTGAATTCCTTCCGTTACGTTAAACAATAACATAGCTCCTTGTTCTACACCTTTTGTTTGTACTTCCGCACTGCTTGAAACTTCATCCATTGCCAATGTAATTTGCTCGGTTGCCTCACTTGCTTGTTTTACACTTGCTGTTAGTTCTTCTGATGCACCTGCTACATGTCCCGCTGAAGAATGAATACGAGAAATTAATGTACGGAGTGACTCAGCCATGTCGTTAAATCCTTTACCAAGTTGACCAATTTCATCACTGGAACGCACTTCAATCACTTCTGTTAAATCACCTTCACTAATTTTTTGAGACGATTCCACTAAGCTCTTTAACGGTCTTGTGATAAACAAGGTAATCACATAAATAAGTGCTCCCCCCACCAGAAATGCAATCACTGCAATGACTAACGTTGTATAAAGAACTGGCGCCGCTGCTTCTGTTATTTCATCTGCATACATTGTGCCACCAACTCTCCAACCTGTTTTTGCATTTGTTGCAAACACCATTTTCTTTTCACTTCCTCCGTATGAATAAGAAAATGTACCGTGGTTCGTTTCATATAATGATTTCGCCCAACTATCCGCAGCCTTTTCACCAGATTTTTCTTCCGGGTGCGCAATAATTGTTTGTTGATTATCTAAAATAAAAGCATACCCTTTCTGACCAATTTTAATCATACCTGTTGTATCCAATAATTTTTGTATATTTAAATCTAATCCTACAACACCGCTACCATCCTCTAATTGTTTTGCAATCGTAACAACCATATGTCCATTACTTTTTTCTTTATATGGTTTCGTAAGGATAATACCGCCATTCTTTTTTACCGCATCAATATACCATGGCCTTTCTGTTGGATTATATGCAGAACCTAAATCTACATGTGGCTCTTGAATAAACAATCCATCATTTGCCCCAATATAAATTTGTTCAATTTCTGGACGCAACTGTGCATACTGTGATAACATCCCACGTAAAGCATCAACATTTCCTTCTTGATAAGAATCTTGATTCACTTTTTTCGCAAAATATTCAATCTCTGTAAACTTTTCACTTATCATTTCATTAATTAAATTATCTAACACTTTAATATTTTCATGAGCACTACGTGTAATTTGCTTATCAAAATTCTCTCTAGCCGTTTCATATGACATACTACCAATTGTAGAAACTGTAGCTAACAAAATAATAAAAAATGATAATAAAAGTTTTTTAGCTACATTCATATTTTTAAATACTCCCCACATACGTGACACCAAATTTCCTCCTCTATACTTTTAAGATGAAAGCATCAAGTTAGTAAAACTTGTTTCTCTCCTCATGACATGTATCAGACTTTGCTAAAACATATCTTTTCTCTTTTCTATAACCGGAAACTCTGCTACGTTTACAAATTGTATACCCTTTAATTGCAGACATTATGCGACAGATTCCGACTTACACTTTGTAAATTTTATATAATTAATCGTTATTTGTCTATATATAGATTTTAATTAATTACGATTAATAATCTTACTCTTTTTAATGTAACAAAAAAAGACTTCGATATTATAACCGAAGTCTTTTTTTGAATACATATTATAAGAATACTTCTCTCATTTCCCTTGTTACTTTTTCTTTTTATGTTGTTTCACAACTTTCTTCCACTTTTCTCGTTCCGCTCTAGCAAGCACAGGATCTTGCCTTCTCATTGCATAAGCAATTTCTTTTTGTAACTTCTTATAATTAAGCAATCTTCCTTCTGTCAATACACCTTCTTCTATAGCACACCAAACCGCACACCCTGGCTCTTTTTCATGCTTACAATCTCGAAATTTACATTTTTGAGCTGCTTCTTCTATATCAGAAAATGTTGCATAAATTGCCCCGCTTCCTTCCCAAAGCTGTAACTCACGCATACCAGGTGTATCAATTACTAATCCACCATTTGGCAATTTAAATAATTCTCGATGCGTTGTTGTATGACGCCCTTTACTATCACTTTCGCGAATATCACCTGTTTTTGCCGCATCCATTCCCATTAGTGCATTTAATAATGTTGATTTTCCTGCCCCAGAAGACCCGATAAGTGCAATTGTCTTCCCTTGCTCTACAAAACTTTGCAGTTCTTCTACACCAATTTTATGCAAACTATCTACTACAAATATAGGAACGCCAATTGCAACAGATTCTACTTCTATACCCCTCTGCTCTACATCCAAACATAAATCACTTTTCGTTAGCACAATAACAGGTGTCGCACCACTTTCATAAGCCAGTAATAAATAACGTTCAATTCGCCTTATATTAAAATCCGCATTTAACGCATTCACTAAAAAAAGATAATCTACATTTGCTGCTACAATTTGTTCCTCTGTTTTCTCCCCTGCAACCTTCCGAGAAAAAGAACTTTTCCTAGGCAATACTTGTTGAATGATTACTTTTTTTTCATTTGGTAATTTCGTAACCGCAACCCAATCCCCTACAGCTGGGTAATCGCCTTTTGCTAAAGTTTCATATCGAAATTTCCCTGATAGTTCTGCTATATATTCACCATCTTCACACATAACACGATACATATGTTTATGTTCAAGCAATACACGGGCTGCTTCATACTGCCCTCCTAATCGTTCCTCGTAGTAAGAATCCCATCCGAACATATTTAAATTTTTATTATTCACTATTTTTATCCTCCCCAACACTCTCTACTATGGAAGGAAACTGTTATTCTTTACGAAATACTAACCTTTCCTTCCGTATTACCATTTGTTTTATAAACCATATCAATGCTCACCATAATACATCACTCCGTTCTATATTGAATTACTTTCATTATATGAAATACAAACATAAAAGTCCACTTTTTTAATTGAATATTCAAACAAAATATACTATAAAAAAAGAAAGCACGCTATTAAGCTTGCTTTCTTTCTACATTAAAAACTACCATATCCTAAGAAATGTTTACGAGTATAAGAACTGTTCACACTTGTCGTCGTTACACCATTATTACCAGCATGAATATACTGACCATTTCCGATATAAATTCCTAGATGAGAAGGCCCAGCCTTATATGTATTTTGTAAAAATACTAAATCCCCTGGTTGTGGGTTTTTCACTTTACTAGCTTTAGCCCAATAAGAAGCCACATCCGTTCTTGTAATAGAATAGCCATTGCGACTATACACATAATAAATGAAGCCACTGCAATCAAATCCAGAAGGAGAAGAGCCACCCCATCTATACGGTACACCAATCATCTTTTTCGCTAAATCTATAACACCTTTACTTTTATCAATCCAGTAACCACTACTGTCAAATTGGTGCCATCTTCCGTCGATATATCTCCAGGCATTTGTTGCTACACCGCCTGTCCCTTCATAATACATCCACTTTCCATTTGATTGCACCCAACCGGTTTTATTTACTAGGTAACCTTCATTATTAAATTCATACCACGTTCCTTTAATAGCACGCCAGCCATTTGTCGCTACACCACTTGTTCCTTCATAATACATCCACTGACCATTTACATATTCCCATCCTGTTTTATTTACTAAATAACCATTATTGTTAAATTCGTACCATTTCCCATTAATATAGCGCCAACCATTTGTCGCTACACCATTTTTCCCTTCATAGTACATCCACTGGCCATTTACATATTCCCATCCTGTTTTATTTACTAAATAACCATCAACGTTGAATTCGTACCATTTTCCATCGATATATCTCCAACTATTTGTTGCTACACCTCTTGTTCCTTCGTAATATCTCCAATTATTATCCGTATATTCCCATCCTGTTTTGTTCACTAAATAGCCATTGCTATCGAATTGATAATAAACACCCTCGATGTTACGCCACGTATCAACGACACGCCCTTGATTATTCTCTAAATAATACTCCCACGAACCATCTTCCGTTTGAACCCATCCTACTTTATTTTCTTCTACAACTTGTATTTGATCCGCTGCCTGTTCTTGTACTTGCTCTTGAACCTGTCCTTCAGTATCAGCAGCTGCTACCAACGGTGTACTCATTAATAAAACACCAGCTGCAAAAAGTGTCGTTTTTATTGTCTTCCCCTTCATTCATATCAAATCCTTTTTCTATTTTTTATAATCTATTCATTTATCTATCTATTAACTTATTAATTTATTATGTATAAAATTATGTCTTTTAAAGTCGCATTATGTAAAATATAGAATTGCATAAGTAATTTTACCAATAACTCCCGTATATTCCAAGTCAAATTCACAAAAGAGAACATTACAATACTGTTACGAAGGTATTTCAAAACACAGCATTCCTATATTATATTTATAAAATTTTATTAATATCTAAACCATATAACTGTCAAAAAACCACGTTTCAACTTCCTTTCTCGAAGAAATATAACATAAAAACAATACAAAAATTGCTTGAAAGCTGCTTCTTCATTATAATAACTACCATACGATTATCTTTTCATTTCAGATCATACGTACGTATACATGAAAAACCTACAAAAATACAGGCTTATATGTCATATAAACTTAATAAAAAGGAGTAAATAAAATGACATTACAACAGCAAATTATGACAGCATTACACGTTCAACCTACCATTGAACCAAAAGAAGAAATTCGAAAACGCATTGATTTCTTAAAAGACTACCTTAATAAAACAGGTGCAAAAGGATTTGTACTTGGTATTAGCGGCGGACAAGACTCCACATTAGCAGGTAGACTGGCACAACTTGCAACTGAAGAACTGCGTCAAGAAGGAACTGAAGCAACCTTTATTGCTGTTCGTCTTCCTTACGGCGTTCAACAAGATGAAGATGACGCACAACTAGCATTACAGTTCATTCAACCTGATAAAGCAGTAGCTTTTAATATCGCTCCATCTGTAGATGAATTTTCAAAACAATATAGTGCGGTTTTAAAAGAGGAATTAACAGACTTTAATAAAGGAAATGTAAAAGCACGTCTACGCATGGTAACGCAATATGCCATTGGTGGTCAACAAGGATTACTTGTCATTGGAACTGATCATGCAGCTGAAGCTGTTACTGGCTTCTTCACTAAATATGGCGACGGTGGTGCTGACCTTTTACCACTTACAGGTCTTACAAAACGTCAAGGTCGTTCACTACTGCAAGAATTAGGTGCAGATGAACGTTTATATTTAAAGTTACCAACAGCTGATTTATTAGATCAAAAACCTGGTCAAGCAGATGAAACAGAACTAGGAATTACATACGACCAATTAGATGACTATTTAGAAGGAAAGTCCGTTCCTCAAGAGGTAGCAGAAAAGATTGAAACACGTTACATAAGAAGCGAACATAAACGACAAGTCCCAGCTTCTATGTTTGATGATTGGTGGAAATAAAAAAAGTAAGGTAGGCGATACCGCCTACCTTACTCTTGATAATGATCTGCAAAATACTCCATTGCATCACACATAAATTGCGCTAATCCTTCACCATACTTATCAATATTTTTTGTAAAGCGCGGATCATCAACATACATTTTTCCTAATCCTTTAAACACTTCCAATGAATAATTTCCAAAATTCTCATTTAACATATCGTACCATTCTTTAATTGCTATTTGTGCTTCTTCTGATTGTGGGGATTCGTCTCTAAGACTTGCCAAGTTTCTATAAATACGATCAAATTCTTCTGACATCCCTTTTTGTTCCTCTTTTGACATCCTTTTTATTTTATGATTTGACGCATCAACCGCCTCATCCCCCCAGCGTTCACGTGCTTCTTGCTCATAAGGATTTTTACTAAAATCAAATCCTTCAAACTTTTCTTCCATCGTCATCTCAATTTCTCCTTTCACATGCTTTATTGTCTTATCAAGCATCGCGATCATCTTATCTAGTCTTTCACGCTTTTCAAGTAACATATTTTTGTGTAACATAAGTGCTTCTTTTTTATCAAACGTAGGACTATAAATAATTTCTTTAATTTTTTGCAAAGGAAGACCGAGCTCCTTAAAAAACAAAATTTGCTGTAGCACTTCTAAATTTTCTTCCGAATACATTCGATACCCAGAGTCGGTTGTTTTCTCTGGAACTAACAATCCAATTTCATCATAGTGGTGCAAGGTACGTACACTAATCCCAACTAAATTTGCAACTTCTTTTACCTTTAGCATTCAATTATCCTCCCTTCTATTTATACAATAATGTATAACGTAACGTTAGGGTCAATACTATGTAATAAAAAAAATTTCTCTTTTCTAAAATTCATATTTACACCAAAAAAAAAAAAAAAAAAAACAAATAAAGCTGTCAAGTTTCCACTTAACAGCTTTATTATATTAACACGATTGTAGTAAACAACACGCCTTATCAAAGCGACGTAATTTTATATCTTCATTGGCCATACAGAAATAAAGCATGCCCATATCGCCCCATGCCATATGACAATTTTTCTCATCAGAATCTACTTGGAACAAAAGGGTAATGTCACTATGGTGTGCCCCTACATGCTCCTGCATTTCCTCAAACACTTCATTTTGCACAGAGAACGGCTCTCCAAAGATTTGATGATTATCATATTGATCAGGCATTAATTCTTCTAACAATTGTAGGAAACGATCTGAATCGTCTTCGTCTTCAATAAATAGCTCCGGAAGCTTCTCGACCACTTGGAAAGTTAAACAGCACTGCGGATACTTTGCATCAATACCTTCTATTTGCTGTAATTGCTCAGCATCATCATACATTACGCGCCAGCTTCCTCTTTTATATTCATTTCCGTATACCTCATGGAAACCTTCATAATTTTCATTATCAAAATAAAAGAAATATAACATTCCGCTCGCCGGCAAATCATTTTTCATTCCTGTTTTATGTAAGTCAACTAAATTAAATTGTGCAATAAAACTAAGCGGCTCCCCTTCATATGTCGGATATTCAAAAGTAACTGACACATCAGGTACACCACCCATTTTAGAAGAACCAATTGGTAAATTGGTGATTGGCGTTGGTATGACCTTCACGCACTGAAATACATGCGCTAATAGCTTCTCTTTTATATGTGTTAAACTGTGTTTTTCAATTAAAGCTTCAATTTCCCTTGTCATAGGTAACTCCTTACTTCATATTTTCATACTAATCATAACATATCAAAACGATGATCTTGCTCATTATAAAAAACAGGCTTATCCATTATACTCCAAACCGCATAACATCGCATAATATACAGTGTTCCTACAAACATGATATCTCATAATTCCTTACAGTAAACTTCCGTAGTTTTCATTTTGTTTAATCTCAATTCATTTTATAAGGAGGAATTCCACATGGGTTACGGATATGGTTACGGTTGCGGAGGATATGGCGGTTTTGCTTTATTAATCGTTCTATTCATTCTGTTAATCATCATCGGAGCTAGCTGCTGGGGCGGCTTCAGCTGCTAAGTAAACACTACTAACTATGAGTAAGAAAGCACGATATTCTCGTGCTTTCTTACTTTGTGAAAGGAATATTCTCTATAAGGTTCAACTAACACTCAGTGGGGGTTCTCCATCCCCCACTGAGTGTTAGTCCGACCAATCGGGCTTTTACTGGCTGTTAATGCGGGATAAAAACAAAGAAGAAACTAGTCAATATAAACGATTTGAGGAAAAGACGCAGCGCGATACTTAGCTGCATCTTTTCCTCAAGATTTTTTCTAAACTAATATCTTCTGAAAAGAAGGTACCATTTTGACAATTTCTTTGCCAATCTCTAATGAAGCAGTTGCTGCTGGAGAAGGGGCATTACATACATGAATGGAACGTTTCCCATTTACAATATAAAAGTCATCGACAAGTGCACCATCGCTACGAAGCGCTTGTGCACGCACACCAGCTGGCGCTGGTACTAGATCATCTTCCGTAATAGCTGGAATGAACCTTTGTACATCTTCAACAAATTTCTTCTTTATAAATGAACGAGCCATTTCCCCCATTCCCTCTTTCATATAACGGCTAGCTAATTTCCAAAAACCTTTATAGGCAAGTACTTCGGTAGAATCTCTTAAACTAAAGGATGTCTTCGTATATCCTTCTCGTTTTAAACTTAACACAGCATTTGGTCCAACATCTACTTTTCCATCAATCATTCTCGTAAAATGTACGCCTAAAAACGGGAAATCCGGATTTGGAACTGGATAAATTAAATTTTTCACTAAATGACGTTTCTCTTCATTTAATTGATAATATTCACCGCGAAACGGTACAATTTTCATATCTAGATGATAACCTGCTAGACGAGCAATACGATCGCAGTGTAGTCCTGCACAATTTAGCATAAACTTTCCTTTAATCACTTTTTGTGTTGTTTCAATAACAACTTCATCCTGCTTTTCTTCAATATTTACAACTGCATTGTTTAAAAAAATATCTCCACCATTCTCCTCAATCACTTCACCTATTTTTTTACATACTTCTTTGTAATTTACAATACCTGTTGTCGGGACATGAATCGCTGCTAATCCATTTACATGCGGCTCTATTTCAAACAACTCTTCTTTTGATTTCTTTTGCAACGCTAAACCGTTCTCTAATCCTCGGTTATATAAGTCATCCATCAATTTCAATTCTGCTTCATTTGTCGCTACAATAACTTTCCCGCACGTTTCGTAAGGAATATCGTACTGTTCACAAAATGTAACGATACTTTCACTTCCTTCTTTTGCTAGGCGTGCTTTTAAACTACCTGGTTTATAATAAATACCTGAATGAATAACACCACTATTATGTCCCGTTTGGTGCGCTGCTAGCTCACTCTCTTTTTCAATAACCGCTACTTTTACACCTGGATATTTTTTATATAAATTCATTGCCACGGATAACCCGACAATGCCACCACCAATAATTATATAATCATACATATTTTTTGCCCCCTATTGAATGTCGCATGCTACTGCTAATAGTTCTACAAGATGCATGACCTCTGTTTTTTTGTTATTTCCACTTCTCTTTACACCAAGTTTCATTTGCAAATGACAACCTGGATTTGTTGTTACAATAATATCTGGTTCGACTTCATTTACATGTTCCATCTTCTTACCAAGAATCTCCATCGATTCTTCAAAATGAACAATATTATATACTCCAGCTGATCCGCAGCACATATCCATTTGTTTATGTGGAACATATGTAATTCCTTTTACTTGGTGTAATAGTTCCACCGGTTCATTGATAACCTTTTGCACATTACGTAGATGGCATGAAGGTTGATAAGTAACAACCTTTTTCATTTCTTTTACTATTGGAAGTTGTAATTTGGCTAATAAAACACTAATATCAGCACAACTTTTAGAAAAACGGACTGCCCGTTCGTACCACTCTGAATTTTTCTCAAATAAATGTGGATACTCTACCAACATTGCACCGCAACCACCAATACTGTTGACTACATAATCAAAGCTATGTTTTTCAAAGACTTCAATATTTTTTTGAGCTAGCCCTTTTGCTATTTCTGTTTCACCTGCATGATGTTGCAGAGCTCCACAACATGTTTGTTCCTCTATTAATGTTACTTCACACCCCGAAAGCTGAAGTAGCTTCATACTCAAATCATTAATCTTTGCGAACATAACATCCATCATACACCCTACAAAAAAGCCAATTCTGTAATGACATGTCCCATTCGCAGGAAAAACAGTATACTTACGATTCTTCTTCTTTGGAACTTGTATATTTGGTGCAACTTCCTCAAATGCCCGTAAATTTTCTGGCAAAACCCTCATCATCCCTGTCTGTTTCGCCATTTTCGTTAATCCCGCTTTTTGTGCAACTTGAATTCCCATTCCAGCGGCTCGCATCATCTTCTTATTCGATAACGCTTCTTTCATAAAAAAGTTTCCAAATCGTGATTTACGCTTATCCTTTGCTAATGCTTCTTTTGCAGATTGTAAAATCTCTCCGTAAGGCACATTTGTTGGACAGGCTGTTTCACATGCCCTGCAACCTAAACATAACTCAAGAGAGTTGGAAATTTCATCAAGAGATAACTTTCCTTCTGCTACCATTTTCACTAAATTAATTCTTCCTCTTGGCGAATGTGTTTCCTTTTCCATTGTTATGTATGTTGGACAAACTGGTAAACAATAACCACATTGGACACATTGAAACGTTTCTTCGTATGCTAATATTTCTCTACTCATTGGTTAATCCAAACCTTTGTCCTTCGCTCGGAAAGATTTTCCCAGGATTTAAAATATTTAGTGGGTCCCACGCTTGCTTCACCCGCTTCATCATATCTATCCCCACTTGTCCAAGTTCCATCTCCATAAACGGGGCTTTCATTACACCTATACCATGTTCTCCTGATAACGTACCTCCAAGGTCAACAGCAGCTTTAAAAATTGCCTCTACTGCTTGCTCCACTCGTTTCATCTCTTCAGCATCCCGCTGATCTGCAATAATATTCGGATGTAAGTTCCCATCACCAGCATGTCCAAATACAACTAAATCCACATCATATCGCTCTTTAATTTCTTTTAAGCGGCGAAACATTTCTGGAATCTTACTCCTTGGTACGGTTGCATCTTCAGAAATCTTCGTTGGCTTTCGCCTCACAATAGCAGGAGACACAAGTTTTCTTGCCCGCCAAAGCTCATCTGCTTCTTCCGATGTACGTGCCACTTTTACTTCTCTTGCACCAATTTGCAAACAAATTTCTTTTACTCGCTCACTTTCAGCACGAATTGCTTCCGCATGTCCATCTAGCTCAATTAACAAAAGTGCTTCTAAATCTGTCGGTAACCCAAGTGGCTCATATTCTTCTACCGCAATGACAGAAGCTTGGTCCATAACTTCCATCTTAGAAGGTAAGATCCCGCCACTTAACACAGTCGATATCGCCTTTCCAGCATCAATAATATCGTCAAAGATAACCATTAATGTTCCTGTAGCCACTGGATTCGGAACAAGCTGCAGAATTGCTTTTGTAATAATCCCAAGCGTCCCTTCTGATCCAACAATTAATTTCGTTATGTCATACCCTGTTACATTTTTAACAGTTCTTCCGCCCGTTTGTATTACTTTTCCTTCCGCAGTTACAACTTCAAGACCTAATACATAATCCTTCGTTACCCCATACTTTAATCCCCGTGGCCCACCTGCATTTTCTGCTAAATTCCCACCAATTGTTGAGACGTGAGAACTACTTGGATCCGGTGGATACATCAGTCCATATTTATTTGCTTCTTCATTAATGCGAGCTGTAATAACTCCTGGGGATACGACAGCAACTAGATCTTCTTGGTCAATGATAAGCATATCGTCCCACTGCGAGAAATCTAATACAATCCCTCCATATACTGGAAGTGCCCCCCCACTTAAACTTGTACCACTCCCTCTTGGGTATACCGGAATTCGTTCTGCATGAGCAACTTTCATAATTTCAGTGACTTCCTCTGTGGAAACAGGCTGTAATACGACATCAGGTACATACATACCAAAGGAAGCATCATATGCATAACTATAACAATCTGCTTTTTCTGTAAGAATACGATGCTTCTCCTTCACGACATCTTCCAATTTGTTTCTTACTATATCTGAAACCATTACGATGCCTCCTTACAAAATATCGTAATCTAATAGTTTGCTACATTTTCACACAACGTGTATCCCCTAGCTTAATCCTCGTATTTGTAATATGTTCCTTCATATATTGTGAGGCTAGTTTCGCATCTCGGCATTTTATCGCCTCATAAATGCGAGCATGTTCGTTATACACTCGCTCTCTTTTTTGTGGAATGCCTAGATTCTTTTTCAGAGAATATGACAATGACCCTAAATATAAATCTTTCATATTTTCAATAACTTGTATTAAAAAACGATTATGAGACGAGTAAATAATTTCTTGATGGAATAAATAATCTGCTTCATCCCCTACTAACTGCAAATCCGTTACAGTTGTCCGAAACGCTTCAAGCGCTTTTTCGATTCGTTGTAAATCTTCGGCAGTGTGACGGACAGCTGCTAGTCCAGCTGCTTCAGTTTCAATGATTGATCTCATTTCTAACAGTTCATACACTTCTTTGACTTCTACTACTTCAAAAGTAACAGGTTCTAGCATACTAACAAGCTGGACATCTTTAACAAAACTGCCACCGCCCTGCTTCGATTCAATGAGCCCCCCTGCTTCTAAAACACGAAGTGCTTCTCGTACTGGAACACGGCTAACTCCAAACATTTTTGCTAACTCGTTTTCAGACGGTAATTTCGAATGAGGAGGAAACACTTTATCTTTAATTAGCGTCTTTAATTGTAATAATACTTGTTCTGATATTTTCTTTCGTTCAATTGGTTCAACCATGATCTCCCTCCTTATTTCAAAACATATTCATTATACCTCTACATGTTTAGAAGCATTATTATTCTTTGTTCTTGTAATGTGTAAAGCAAGAAATAGACTAACAACTACTGCGCCAGCAATGTCTGTCATTAACCCTGGCTTAATTAAACAAATTGATCCGGCAAAAAATGCTATGCGTTCAATAATAGAAAGTGGCGCTGAGAAAAAGTTATTTAACGCAACCGCTAATGCAAATACGCCTATTAATGCTGTAATAAGAACAACAATGATAGAGAGAACAGAAACGTCCCCACCTTTTTCTGCTGGTTGCATTAAAATAATTGGATTATATGCAATCATAAACGGGATAATAAATCCTGGTAAGGAGATACGAAGTGCCTCCCACGATGTTTTCATTGCATCTGCCCCGGCAATTCCTGCTGCTGTGTAGGAAGCTAGAGCAACTGGCGGGGTAATGTTTGATAACGCCCCGAACCAAAATACGAAAAAGTGAGCTGCTAACGGATGAACACCCGCTTGTATTAAAGCTGGAGCTGCTGTTACTGCTACAACAATATAAAGAGCTGTTGATGGTAAACCCATACTCAGTACGATACACGTAATCATAACAACGATTAAAATTAGCCATAATGATCCCCCTGTTACGGAGACGATGTTAAATGCTAATGTTGATCCAATACCTGTCATTGTTACAACCGCAATGATAATCCCAATTGCAGCACAAGCGATTCCAACTTGAATTGTTCCTTTCGCTGCATCTTCTAATGCAACAAAAGCTTTAGAAATCGTAATGCGATTGTTTTTATTTCGTGTTAACCAACTTGCTACAATAACTGCTACAATCCCTGCAAACCCAGCAAAGAGCGGTGTCTTTCCTGTTAATAACGTTGCGATAACAATAACGATTGGAACAATAAGAATCCCTCGTTCCTTCATAACTGCTAACACTTTTGGGATATTCTCTTTACTAATTCCTTTTAACCCTTGCTTTTTCGCTTCTAAGTCAATTGCAATGATTAAAGCTCCGTAGTATAGGACACTTGGAATAATTGCTGCTAATACAATTGTTGTATACGATATTCCTAGAAAACCTGCCATAATAAATGCCGCTGCTCCCATAATTGGTGGCATAATCATTCCACCCGTTGAGGCTGCCGCTTCTACCGCACCAGCAAACGTCGGCTTTAAACCAATTGATCTCATTAGCGGAATCGTAAATGTTCCAGTTGTTGCAACATTGGCTACTGCACTTCCACTTAGTGAGCCCGTTAATGCACTCGAAATAACAGCGACTTGCGCTGGACCACCTCTCGTTCTCCCTGCAATCGCTAATGCTAAATCATTAAAGAGCTGCGTTGCACCACTTACATTTAAGAAAGCTCCAAATAAAATGAAAACAACAATGAACGTTGATGCTGTTGACAGCGTGATACCGAAAATACCTTCTGTTGTCATGTATAGACGATATAGCAATCGTTCAATAGAGAATCCAGCATGTCCAAAAATCCCCGGAAAGATTGACCCAAACAACGCATATATAATTGCAAACAATGCTAAACAAGGAATAAATAAACCTATCGCTCTTCTTGCCGCTTCTAATAAAATAACAATTGTAATACACGCAAACATATAATCCATCAATATCGGCTGTGATGCCCGATCCACATGAATGGTAGTATAGTTAAAAAACAAATAACCTAGTCCGGCTAAAGTAACAACAATAAAAGTAATATCACTAACAGATAAGCGCTCACGACTACTTTTGCTACTCCCTGGATATAAGAAAAAAGTAAGCAATAGAATAAAAGCAAGAAAGATAACATTTCGATAAATCTCTTGAATGGTAGAAAATCCGTTTGTATACACTGCAAATAAAGAAAATGTAATAGCTAACAAACTCACAATAATCTTATATGTCCCCTGCATGGAGCGCATTCCTCCGCCAGCTTCTTTGTCTAGCATCGGCTCTTTACACTCTTCTACTGCATTTGCCCCTAAGTTCATACACATCCCCCTCTATTTCGCTTCTGGTGGTACAAGCTTATCTGGAATTTCAATTCCAGCCTCTTTAAAATATTTATAAGCTCCTATATGTAACGGAACAGAAATACCATCTAATGCCGTTTCCAATTGAATGTTTTTCGCTGCACTATGCACTCCATGCATCTCATCTAAATTTTCGTATAATGTTTTTGTTAGTAAATACACCGTTTTTTCATCTAACTCACTTGATACAGATAAAATATTGGGTTGCGCAATCGTTTGAATGTCTTTATTCACTTTCGGATACGTCCCTTTCGGAATTACAAAGCGATACCATGAATGAGATATTTTATTAATAGCTGTCAATTGTTCATCCGTTACTTCTAATACAGAAGCAGGTACCCCACTTGCATACATATCAGTAATAGCCGAAGCTGGAATTCCAGCTGGTAGTGATCCCCCATCTAGCCTGCCATCACGCATTGCAGAAATCGTATCATCATACCCTAAATATTCCGGAGTAATATCTTTCTTAGTTAACTGCAAACCTTCCATCATAACTAATGTAGATTGTTCAGCCCCACTTGCTTGCGGTCCGACTGAAAATCGGTTTCCTTTTATATCTGAAATCGTTCCAGTTTCAATTTCGTCGTTCGTTAACACAAAATGCTCAACATTTGGCCATAGCATTGAAATCGTTCGTAAGTCTTTATAAGGTTTATTCTCAAATACTCCTTCGCCGTTATATGCATCCGTCGCAATTAATCCTTGTAAGATCGCAAGCTGTGCTTCTCCTTTTTTTAACAAATCAACATTTTCAATTGAACCTGCTGAAGATTGTCCACTTGCTTGAATATGCTCCCCCTTCAAATGCGTACTCCAAATATTGGCCATCCCCACACCAATTGGATAATATGTCCCTCCTGTTGAGGCTGTCGCAACGGATACGAATTGTTTATCTTTATTTTTCATAGCTGACTGAAAACCTACTAATACGATTAAAACGACAGCAACTACAGTGAATAATACTTTTATATTTTTCCTCTTCACGCATTGTCCCCCCTCTTTTTTGTAAGCGCTTCAAAAACTTGTAATACAAGTATACAATTTTACAATCAAAAATAAAATATATTTTTAGAAAATTCTATTTATGGGATAATTAGAATTTTAAAAAAAGCTACCTATGAAGGCACTTGTGCCCACTCAGGTAGCTCTTTTTTACGGATATTGTAATCCCTCTGCTTCTTCTTTTGTAACTACAATATAACGTTCTCCTGTTTTTAGTCCTAACAATTCCGCCTTTTGAATTGCTTCTTCTTTCGTCTCCGCATATGCAGCTAAGTATTTCTCTCCGCCAATCACTTGACAAATTACGTATGTTTTCATCATGCCTTCTCCTTGTATACTGTCAATTCATTATTATGTATATCATCATACCATTTTCATCCCGCTATTTACGAGCTGTAAGGCTCTCACCTCAAAACTTAATAGAAGGAAAAACGTTTAGGTGAAGGTAAAAAACATAAAAAAAGAGAGGAACACTCCTCTCTTCCATTCATGACTATATCATGTTAGTGCGTGTACCCACCACCAAGTTGTTGCTCTGCCATTGCAACAAGGCGTTTTGTGATTTCACCACCAACTGAACCATTTGCGCGAGATGTTGTTTCTCCGCCAAGTTGAACACCAAATTCTTTTGCGATTTCATATTTCATTTGATCGATTGCTGCTTGCGCTCCTGCTGTAGCGTATTGATTTGAATTACGAGTTTGTCTTGCCATGTTTTTTCACCTCCTTTGTCAATTAAAATGTGAAACATAGGAAGTGAATATACATTATTTTTCATGTTAATTTTTTCCAAACAAATAAAACATACTCTTCATTAGCAGACAACCCCAACTTAATCGGAGTACAAATAATAAAAGGGCCACTTTTTCGTGGCCCTTTTGGTTATGAACTTACTACATATAACTCATTTCTTCTTAACTTTGCGATATCTTCACGAAGTACATGAAGTGCATCATTACCAAACCATTCAAGCGAACCGAAGTGCTCAGTCTCTTGAATTTCGCGAAGAATCTTCTCGTAATCTACTACTCCTTCAAATAGAGGCACCATACCTTCTCTTGTACCAGCAGAAGCGTATACGTTATTTGGTTCAAAAACATGCAAGAACCTTTCTGAAGAAATATTTTTCAAATGATAGTGTTCCACCCAAGGCTTTAATTGCTGAAAACTATCAACCGGATCGGCTCCAGATTCCCATATGTGAAGGAAATCTAAATTGATTTTCAGTGCCGGATGATCCACTTCCTCTAACACTTGTAACGTCGAATGAAGACAATCCGTTAACGTATTTGGATGCGTTTCTAATAACAAGCCTATATTGTGCTGAGCAAATAATTCACATAGAAAACGCAATCGTTTTACATATTCTTCACGCTCTTCTTTTGTAACACTGAAACTCGGCTTTTGACCAGAAAATGTACGAATCTTATCTGTACCAAACCATTTTGCAAGTTTTACTAAACGATTCGCCTTCTCGATTGTCTTCTCGAAATCAGCTGCTAGCGAAATATCTAAATAATCGCTAATCATTGTAATTTTCATACCATAATTCCGTAAAACTTGTAGCTGCTCCTCTGTTGTTTGACGATCTTGCTCATATAAATTATGGGCATGAACACCCCAAAGTTCGATTCCTTCAAAACCGTTTGCATGCGCAAATCGAACAATGTCCGTAAAAGAAATTAATTGATGACGAAATGAAATGGTACATAAGGAATATTTCATCTATTTATGCTCCTTTTTATCATAATAGGCAGCTATTATAAGCCAACCTGTTCCTTCGTTCTTATTTCTTTCCACTGGATAAACTGGCGCTCTAGCTCCTCTTTCATTTTCAGCTCAACTTTATCCATTTCATCAAGCTTTTCGATAATTGAAGGCAGAAGTGCTGTATTTTTTGTCATCGCCATTTTAATTGCTTTATACTGTACATTCGTAAATCCTTGTACAATCTCTTCGACACGATCGCACCAATATTCAAATTCGTCTTCAGAATATCCAATTGCTTCTTGGAAATAAGCAAATGCATGTTCATAGCTATATTTTCGAATTGCTAAAACAGGAATCTGCTTTACTGCTGGTATTAAGTTAGAAAGTGCATCCTTTTCTACCATATTCACAATTAATTCTTTCAATCTAACTGTTAACTCATTATAATCTTTCTTGAATGTTTCAAGGAAATATGTCTCTAATACTTCTTGTTTTGGCTCTTGAACCGTTGGCACATCAATAAAGAAACCACCACCAAACGGGTTATTAACAATAGAATCAATAACTTTCTCTTTCTCCATATTCCCTTCCCAACGGAAGTCTGGATCAAACATAAACCATTCGTTTTCATTTTCTGTTTCCGATATCATTAAATAGTGCGGAAATGGCTTTTGATGAAATTTATTTTCACGCTCCGGCAATAGAGACATATCTACCATTACCATCACGTAACGATCTTCAGGTTTTGTTTCTACTAAATGTAAAAATGTTTCTAAGTTTTCTTGTTTACTTTTTGAATCATCATACCATTTATGTACTTTTAATCCATATAGTTGTTCATACCAATATAAATAGGAATCGTGATTAATATTATCAGAGTGATAAGAAATCACACCTTCTTCTGTAATATCGAAATCGCCATCCCATAAGCCAAAATAAAATGGGCGATAATCTACTTTACTACGTCTTCTAATGATTTCACAGAAGCAACTGACTACACAATGAACTTTAATTTCCATGTTCTCTCACCTATGTTCTATAAAATGTTAGTTGTTTTCTACATGCAGTGGCTGTAAACTTTCCATAAAATCGAGTAATGAACCGACTGTTTCAAACGCTTTTGGATCCACTTCATCATCCGGAACACATAGTTGTAAATCCATTTCAATATGAACAATAAGCTGCAGCATCATAACAGAATCAATATACAAATCTTGATTCAAGCGCATATCCTCTTCGATATGCGTTATATTTTTTAGTTCTAATTTCTCTTTTAAAATCGTAAATAAACTATCCTTTAGCTCATTTCGGTTCATACTGTTACATCTCCCATCTCTAACAACTTACGACTTACTTTTCCTGTCGCATTTTTCGGTATTTCTGTCACACAAAGAACTTCGTGTGGTACTTTGTATGGTGGTAACTGAGCTAAACACCACTCCCGAATCTCATTTGCATCCATACCTTCTTTTGCAACAACTTGTGCTTTTACGATTTCACCCATAACTGGATGTTTTCCGCGATAGACAACCGCTTCTTTAATCCCATCTAGACGTAACATCGTTTCTTCTACTTCCAACGGAAATACTTTTAAACCAGATACGTTAATAACATCATCCATACGACCAACAAAGTGAAGACCACACTCACTTTTGTATCCTAAATCTTGTGTATAAATAACTTTATCCCCTATCGTAACAATTATTTCTGTTGGGTTCTCTTCCTTGTCACTCGTCTGAACAACAGTATGTCCAAGCGGATATCCTAAATCTAAATGTGACTTCATATCTTTACAAATACTAATGCAACCTGCTTCAGAACAGCCATACTGCTGCATCATAAACGTTGTCATCTTTTTTAATTTATGAAACAGTTCTTTTGGAAGCGGCGATCCTGATGTCATAACTTTATGAAATTGGAACACTCCTTGTGGAAAACTTCCCATAATATGAAGCATAAGTGGCACTGCATATACAATATGCTTCGGTACTTCACGAATGATATTTAACGCAAACTTTGGGTTTTTATTTGTCACAATAATTGGTTCGCTACCTCTTGCAAGTGCCGACAGCGTTCCACATATTAAACCATATGAATGTGAAACAGGTGCTAATACAATTGGTGTCTCATCCACTTCACACGCAAGTTCTTTATTATATGCTTCTATTTCTCTATCAATATCTGTCCATGCCCTTTGAATAAGCTTTGGAGCTCCTGTCGTACCAGAGCTATATTGGAATAAAGAAGGTGTTGTATCAATAAGCGCTTCACCTTCAATGGATTGAAACTGTTCCGCTCCGCCATATAATAATCCAATACAATTTGCATCAGCTGCCATGCTATATGCTTTTTCTTTTGGTGTTTCTCCATGAATTAATAAAATAGAACCACCATGCGCTTTTAAAAAGAATACAAGTGTAAGAACATCAAATGGGTCTGCTATGCATAATGCAAATCTCTTTCCTTCTAGATTTTGAAAGCACTCCATTTTTTCATACATTGCTATGCGCGTCTGAAATTGTTCTTTACTATATTGTTCTCTATTAACCTTTAACATAATGTCCCTCCATTTCAAGATTGTACAAGTTCTTTTACTGCATATAATGGATTTGGAACTTCATGGACAAGCGCTTCATCGTCGACATATAAGCGACGTTTTGTTAATTGTTCAGCATGGAACGTTGGTACAAATAAATCGAGTTGATTCAAACGTTCCTGCAAATGTGGTCGACGTGCAACATGCGCCTCTAATTGTTCTACAACAAGAGTCCAAAACTGTTCTTCGTTATATCCATACTCATCTTCTAACATCATTGCAAGTTCCCCAAAATTAAATAGGAACAGTGCATCTAAAAGCATTTCTCTCATGCACGCTAAACGATCCATTTCAAAGAAGTCATTTAGTTTCCAATTTTTATATACTTTATGAATCTTTGTAAAATCAGGACAGCTTCCTGGATCTTTTAAAAATTCACGGTAAAACTCTACTCCTTCATGAAAATCTTTTAGCGCAACCCCGACAGGTCTACCCTTTTCATGAATCAGCACCATATTTTGCCCATGTGATTCAAGTGCAATACCATGCTCTACTAAAAGATGAACAACTGGCATCACTGCTTTTTTAATGAGCTCACGAAGCCAATTCTCAATCCCATTCTTTTCAAGCCATGGATTAATAATAAGTGCACCGCCAAGTTCTTTTCCGTACAATGCATTAAACGGCATTGCTTCTTCCTTACCTTGTAAATACGGGTGAATGCTTTCACGAAATACACAGCCGAGTGATCCGTATGTAGAAGATGATGGTGGATCATATGTAACACCAGCAAACTCCTTTAATAAAATAAGACGCGTTTCTTCTTTAAAATAAGAATCGCTTTCTACAATTTTTTGTAACCAGTTTGAAATAACTGGTGCACTTACAATCGAATGTGGCTTTAACGTTCTTAGTGTAGATGTATTTAACAAATTCATTGAAAGCTTTATATACGGTTTATGCTGATTTGAATCATTATAGAGCGTACGCATCGATTGCTGCGGACGATACTCATCTTCTGATTCTCCTACAAAAATAATATATTTATGATATAGATGCTCTACATAGTTTGAAACAATGTAATTCTCCCATTGCCATGGATGCACTGGCATGAATGTATAGTCTTCTAATTTACAACCTATGTTACAAAGAACAGAACGAAACTCCTCTAACTTCTCCTGACCTAGCTCCTGTTGCAATACTTGCTCAAAGTCTTCATCGTGAGAAGCTGCAATATCTGTATATTTATGATGAACAGCAATCCAAACAAGTTTCATCGTTTTTTTGAATTCAAAGCCATATTCAAAGTTATCGGCATATGTGAAACCAATGCGCGCCTTATAACTTGGATGATATGGGTGCCCATCAATAAGACTACTTTCTAGTTCGTCATATGCTTTTCCAAGTAATATTTCCCTTTGTTTCTCTCTTTCATGCTGAGCAATAGTATCTTTAAAAATTGTTTGCTCTAGTTCTCTCGTAAAAGATTGTAACTTTTGCTCATCTACTTGAGTTGTACCGAAAACGTCACGTAAAAACTGAGCAATAGATGTTGCTTCTTCGCTTTTATTCTTTTCTGTTCTTATCACTGGCTCATCATACAAACGAATACGTCCAAATGTCATTCTTTTACGTCCACGGCATTTGTATGTAACCATTTCACCAAAACATGTATGTCCTTCTATGTAAAAGATACATCCTTCTCCATCTTGAATCACTGCTGGTGAAATTAATTTCTCATAAATTAGAGACTCTATTAATTGACGAAAAACTCTTCTTCTCACCTTTTCATATTGTGGTGATTGGATTGCTTCCATCACTTTTTTCTGTTGCATGCTTTTCACTACAATCCCTCGCTTGAATTCCATTATTTTCATATTACGTGAAATTTTATGAACAGCCTACCTTAACGAACAATTGCCTCTTCACGACTATGTACAAATTCCGTAACGAGAGGGTTATCAATTTTCACATAAATCGCTTGTTCTAACGGACTAATTAACTCATCTACATCATAAAAACGTGTTAGTAAATTTGCTTTACATGCTAACTTGTCTTCTTTTAATAATCCATCTAAAAATTGTGAATGCTCACGATCATATGGTACAAATCCCTCTAATGCCTTACGTAATTCTCCAAGAAGAATACGTTCATCAATTAATTCTGCTACACCAAAACCATTAATAAGTCCAAACATATGGTTGAAAATTAAGTAATAACGGAAACGCTCATCTGCAATGCGATCATCGTATAAATTATCGCTCTCCTCACCGATCCCAGGTAACTCAGCATCTAGTACGTCTTTCATTGACTTACAGAAATAAAAACCTTGATTATCTCTAAAATAAAACTTAGCTGGATAACCATCTTGCAGCGTAACAACGCTATTTTGTTGATGCGCTTCTAATGCAATTCCGTATGTTACATGTAGCCATACCATCGGTTTCAAAGAAATATCTAAATAACGACGGAACCAATCTAAACTTACTTCTCGAACACTACGTGCTTCTTTTTTCGCAAGTTCCTCAATAATATTGGCAAGTCGCATCTTTTCCCCAGGAAGTGCATCTTGAACTAAAGCTGCAATAAGTGTCGCATTTTTTGCATGTTCTCCGCGAAAGACATTTTCACGAATAATCACTTCAAAACCAGATTCCATATCGTTATGTAATGAAAGTGTCATATACGCTGGATCACATATAAAATCGAAGCCTGGGAACTCTTCCCTCACTCTACCAATTCCCGTCTCTAATAGTTTCTTTCCTTCTACACCGCTATCTAATTCTTTTAATTTATTAACACGAAGTGAATTTGTTACTTTTACTGGGAATGAAAACTTCAGCATATAATTTGAATCTGGGTGATATAACGTTCGTAGCGAAGATGTTGCCATATATTCTTTTCCAACTGCTCCTAAATATTGCAATACCTCTTCATCTATCCACTTTTTCACATGAGGCTGATGTAATAACCATTCTGCTTGAAGTGGGTGAATTGGAATCAATGAGTATTCATCTTCCTGACAGAAACTTTCAATAAACTGAGCCGGAATTGACGAATCTGTTTTTAACTCATCCTTCATAATTTCAGTAGATGTTTGTAAGAAAGCCGAATCTTCTTTCACAATACTTTTGTGTGCTCTAAAATAATGAAGCTGAAACTTCCCTTTTAATTCAGGTGAATATGTTGAATTTTTCCAACTTACAATTCCTTGTCTACTTTTTGGCGTTGGATGAGTTAAATGCCCAAATAAAAGCGCCTGCTCTGCATCAATAAAATCCGTATCAACGCCATATAACAATTCCTTATCTTCTGCTCGTTTCTCAATAAACTCTTTTATATTATGACAGCTTTGGATAACTCGTAATACGAGCTCATCACCGTTTGTATTTTCTCCATGTTGTAACGACATTTCTTTCACTAGCAATGTAATGATTGTTAAATAATCTGCCTTCACAAACGAAGCATTTCCAACTTCATAATAGGAGTGTTCTCCAAATATATGTCTACCTGTTGGTGACATATATTTTACTGCAGTGTATAGAGTAATATTTTGCAATGGTAAACGGCAACGTAAATACATATCTGCAAAACTAGTAATCGATACATGAGAAAGACATTTTTCAATTTCCTCTCGATCTACTAACCAGTCTCCACTTCCTGTCTCACGTAAATAACAATTTAAAAAACTTTGCATCGTTGCCTGTTCTGCGATATGCTTCGCATCCTGCATGTTGGGTCCTCCTCTTTTATCTTGTCACAAATGAACAAATCCTTTTTTATATAAAACATATACACAACAAACGATAATAACAATTCCTATAACACGTTCATCAATAACAAAGATAAATACGTTTCTTTCACATTTATTATAAAAATTATCCTAAGAAATTGATTATCATTATCACTAAAGATTTTAATTGATTATCATTTTCAATTCAAGAGGTTATTTCAGAATTCTTCTTTTATTCTAAGGAATCCATTATAATTTTCTCAACTTTTTTCTCAATATTAAAAATCTATATACACAACCCCATTATTATATAAAATAATATTCTTTATGCTTAAAAAGACCATTCTAGGTCGATTGTTTTCTGATATTTACAACTATTAATTGTACTATAGAAGGTATATAAAAAGCCAACAATTTAACCTAATGTTGGCTATAGTCCCATTATTTTCTTTCTTTTGCCGTATTAAACATTTGTGGTAATGTCACAAATCTTGCGCCTTTTGAAGTAAGTTGTGGAATCGTTTGATCTAAAGACTCTAAAGAAGCTTGTAAGTTTAAACCTGGTCCAGAATGTTGCAAAATCACACTCCCAGGAAACGAATTTCCCACCGCTTTATTTACAATGTCTTGAACATTTGTCGTCTTCCAATCTAACGTATCCACCGTCCACTGTACAATCATATTTTTACGATTTGTCGCCCATGCTACTTGCTTTTCAGTAATTGCTCCGTAAGGTGGCCTTATAAATTTTGGTTCGTACCCAGCAAGCCCTTTAATAATCTTCTCTGTTTTTGTAATTTGCTCTTCATATTGTGCATCACTGAGTTTCTCAAAGCTCGGATGGTCGTATGAATGATTTCCAATTACATGCCCTTCTGCTGCCATTCGTTTCACAAGATCCGGGTACTTCTCAGCGTTTTGTCCTAACAGAAAAAACGTCCCTTTCACTCCATATTTGTTTAGTGTATCTAACATTTTTGCTGTATATGTCGCATCGGGTCCATCGTCAAATGTCAAAGCAACCTCCGCTTTATTATGCGGGCCAGAAAACGCATATGCATATTTCTCCACCCACGGAAATGGCGTCCATGATCCTCTATATAAATCTTCCGTTTGTGTAGGCATTGGCCATTCATATGAATAATTTTGCTGATATACTGGATATCCTGCTTGTGAGTAATTTGTATACTGTGGATAATAATTTCTCCAATAATACGGATTACCAGAATAATAATGATACATATTTCTACCTCCCCATAAAATAAAGTGAAACTTCAATCCGCGGGGTCATGCCCCACGGATTGTTAGCCCGCAAATAGCGGGATAAAAAACACCCATGTAGTTTTTATATGCGAATGACCATAATTTTGTTAGTCAATATGCTTCTTATCCATAAAAAAACACCGTTCAATTGTGAACAGTGTTTTTTTATCATATTCTATTTCTTAAGGATTTGTAGACCATAGCCCTGCTGATTTAATAAAAGTACGTTTATTTAATTTCAGCTGCGCTACTACAAACTCTGCAATATCTTCTGCTTGCATTACCTTTTCTGGATTTCCGTCTGTTAAACCGATATCAATTGCCATATCCGTCGCAACTGTACTTGGTGTTAATGCAGTTACACGAATGTTATGCTTTCTTACTTCCATCGCTAACGATTCTGTTAAACCAAGTACACCAAATTTAGAAGCACTATATGCACTTGTTAACGGTGCACCTTTTTGCCCTGCAGTTGATGAAATGTTAATGATATCGCCTGATTGTTGTTCAATCATACTTGGAAGAGCTGCACGAGTTGCGTAATATACACCTAATAAATTTACACGGATAATCTCTTCCCACTCAGCAACATCTAAATCTAAAAACTTACCAAATTTACCAATACCAGCGTTGTTCACTAAAATATCAATAGATCCTAATCCATCTTTTAATGTTTCAATCGCTTTCGTTACATCTTCACATACAGATACATCAGCAGTTGCAATAACAGCCTTTACACCTTCAGCCTCTACTTCTTTTGCAACAGCCTTTAAACTTTCTTCTGTACGTGCTAAAAGACCTACGTTTACACCTTCTTTTGCTAAAGCAATTGCGATTGCACGGCCAATTCCTTTTCCTGCTCCTGTAATAATTACATTTTTTCCTTGTAATGATTGTGCCATTAAAAACACTCCTTACTTCCTAAATTTCTCATAGTATGAATGATATCTACATGCGCATGAAATTGCAATTATAACGCACTGGAATTTAAAATTTGTAAACTGTTTACTTACTTAACGATTTGAAATCCGTAGGTTAACAATTTATGCGTTTCCGTAAAACGCTTATATTCGCTATCCGTTCCCATTACAACTGTAATTAATCGTTTCTTCCCTTGTACAGCTGTTCCCGCAAAACAATAGCCTGCACTGTCTGTAAAACCTGTCTTCATCCCATCCATGCCTTCAAAATACACATCACTGTTTGCTGTATTTAACATTTTATTTGTATTTTTCACAACGATATTTTGAAACGCAAGTTGACTCTCTGTAAGCTTTGTCACTTCTAATATTTCTGGATAATCTTTTGCAAGACGATATGTTAGTGTTCCAACATCAGCTGCTGCCATCTTTGTCTCTGTTCCATCTGGATTTTGTAATCCTGATGCATTTACAAATACTGTTGCTTCAGTTAACTTTAACTGCTTCGCTTTTCCGTTCATTAATACAACAAACTCTTCTTCCGTACCAGCAATATGTTCAGCTAATGCAACAGCTGCATTGTTTGCTGATTGAAGCATTAAAGCGTAATACAAATCTTTCACCGTTAACGTACTCCCTGGCTGAACTGGAATACTAGCCCCTACTGTATATGCTGCTTTTGCACTCATTTGCACTTGATCTTCCCAATGAATGTTCCCTTTTTTCACATTCTCTAATACAAGGTATGCCGTCATCATTTTTGACATACTAGCTGGTGCAAGTGCTTCTGCTTCATTATGTTTATACACCATTTTTCCGTTACTCGCATCTATAATAACAGCTGCTTTCGCCTCCATAATTGGCTCAGGAATTTGCGGAACAGGTTCTTCTTTTTTCTGTTCTTTTACTACCTTCTCTTTTTCTTCCTTTTCTATCTTTTCTTCAGCTTTTGTTACTTCCTTCTTTTCTAGTACTCTCTCTTGGAAAAAGAACCACCCTGCAACTACGCTAAAAATGATAGCTAACAGTATAACAATTCTTCCCCACCTTGTTTTTTTCACTATGCAAAACTCCTTCATTACATTATCTCCCTTTTACGATAGCAACTAAAATGTAATAGCGTCAAGGGAAAAATTGTATTTTCCAAACCTGCTTATAAATTCTTTGTATTATAATAATAGAAAACACATCCTTTTATATTGATATAAAAATTCTTAATGAAAAGGACTGATACAATAATGTACTTTGATCGATTACAAAAAGGAGATACAATCGGCATATTCTCTCCATCTGCACCTGTAACCTATACTGCACCAAAACGATTTCAGCGAGCAAAAACATTTCTCCAACAGAAAGAATTTGAAATTGTTGAAGGGAATTTAACAGGGAGTTTTGATTTTTACCGTTCTGGAAGTATTCAAGAACGCGCAGAAGAATTAAATACTCTCATACGTGACGAAAACGTAAAATGTATTATGTCAACGATTGGTGGTATGAATTCAAACGCTCTTTTACCTTATATTGATTATGAAGCTTTTCAAAGAAATCCTAAAATCATAATTGGGTATTCTGATGTAACTGCTATTTTACTTGGCTTATATGCAAAGACAGGCATACCAACTTTTTATGGACCTGCTCTCGTCTCTTCTTTCGGTGAGTTTAAACCATTTGTCGATTTCACTTATAAGTATTTTAAAAACATTTTAATAGACGAACAACATATTCCGTACGAACTACCAAAACCACCATACTGGACGGATGAATTTAGTAACTGGGAAGAGAAAACACACGAAAAAGAAAAACATAATAATGATTTGATTTGTGTAAACGAAGGAATTGCGACAGGAAGGTTAATCGGTGGGAATTTAAATACGATGGAAGGTATTTTTGGTAGCCCCTATATGCCTGAAATAAAAGATGGGGATATTTTATTTATAGAAGATAGCGCGAAAAATGCAGCTATTATTGAAAGGAGCTTTTCCTTACTAAAACTAAATGGTGTTTTCGATAAAATTGCTGGTATTATTCTTGGAAAGCATGAACAGTTTGACGATCTTAATAGTAATCGAAAACCATATGAGATTTTGTTAGAAGTACTATGTGACCGAAAGATCCCCTTCATTGCTGACTTTGATTGTTGTCATACACACCCAATGCTAACAGTTCCAATTGGTGCAAGCGTTGAACTGGATACCACAAAGAAAACTGTAAAAATTATGGAACAGTGGATGAAATAGAAAAAAGGAGTCTATTCCGGACTCCTTTTTACGTTATTTATAAAAACTGTTACTGTCCTAAGTTTTCAACTTTCGTCTTCAAATCTTGTAACTGTTGTACTGTTTGCATCAGCTCTGAGTTTTGGAAATCAGCTAAATTTGCTTTTCCTTCTTCAATGTTTTTTGTTGTAGAATCTATCAATTCATTCAATTGATTGTTATAATCAACAATTTGCTGATGAATATCTTTTGCAAAATCTGGCGGCGTTAATTCATTAAATGCTTTGCTCTCTTTTTGAAGATCTTGTAATTTTGTTTCTAACTCTTTACGAGCCGCCTCATCATTTACTGCATCTTGTGCTAAAGTTGTTAGTTCACCAGCAAATGTACCTACATGATCTATATATGTAACCGCTTCGTTTGCATAATCAAGAGAATTTTTCCCTTCCTCAATAACTGAGCACCCTGTTACCGCTAATAACATCATCATAAAAAATAAAACTATTTTTTTCATTCCATTCCCTCCTACTTACAAATTAGCATTTCTTTCCTGCTAGTTTCAACGTCTAGTATGCCACAATTTAAGACTATAAGCTAGCATTCAGTCTTAACAGTTCTGTCTATTACTTTATTCGATAAACATATAGAAAAACCTGTAAAAATAAAACAAGCTACTTTACCATTTAGCGGTAAAACAGCTCCCCTTCTAAGCACTATGTTCTATTTGTTTACCTTTTTCTTTTTTCTTCATACCCCAATTCCTCATTTTCTTTATCGTCCCAACAAGTCCTGTCGGAAATACTAATAGTACGATAATATATAACATCCCAAGAATAATTGTCCATCTCTCAAAGATTGGATACTCCGATGCAAGCTCTGATAAATAATATTTTAATGATTCAATAATACCAGCTCCGGCAATTGCTCCAACTAATGTCCCTACTCCCCCAATTGTCGTCATTAATAAAGCATTCAGCGTCATATCAATTGAAAATAGTGTTGTATTGACAAAACGAAGCGTGATTACAAACAGCCCCCCACTAATTGTTGCGACAACCCCTGCTACTATACTAGCAATCACTTTATAATGGAGTATTTTATATCCAAGCGCCTCCACCCGTTGTTCATTTTGCGAGATTGCTTGTAACACTTTCCCAATAGACGATTTTGTAAACAGCCATAATAATAAAAAAATGACAACTAGGCATACAAGAGTAATGTAATAAAATGTGAAGCGATCACGAAACACGTCTGGCACACGAAATGTAAATCCATCTCCTCCATGTGTAACGGAACGCCACTTTTCAGCAACTACGAAAAATAATTGTGAGATTGCAAGAGTTAACATCGCATAAAAATGACTTTTTAATCGCAATGAAAGCATACCGATGATATAACTTACAATAATAGAGAAAACAACCCCAATCACCATACTAAGCAAAAAGTTTAATATAGATGGTTCTTGTCTATCAAAGAATAGCGCAACAGAATATGCGCCAATCCCAAAAAACATACAATGCCCAAATGATACAATCCCTGTATAACCGAGCAAAATGTCAAAACTCATTGCGAAAATAGCAAAAATAAAGATTTGCGAAAATAAAATTAACATGCTTCTTGAATCATTAACAAGTGGAAAGAGTAGTAGACAAAGTAAAATTGTTAACCCAAAATACAGTTTCCCTCGACTTAGTGACATCATCATGAGCAGCTCACCCCTTTTCCGCAACAAGTCCTGTTGGCTTCACAAGTAAGACAAACAGTAGCATTAACATATTGACTGCAAGAGATAACTCCGGTATATAATACGCAGTAAAGGCGCCGGCAAGACCAACAATTAAAGATGCCATGGCGGATCCTTGTATACTTCCAAGTCCTCCAATAATGACAACGATAAATGCTAAAATGGCGTACTGCATACCCATCTCTGCAAAAATAACACCGGAATACGGAGCAAGTAAGAAGCCACCTAATGCGGCCATACCAGCACCTAGTAAAAATACAAATGAAAAGATTGCCTTTACATTAATTCCGAGCGCTTGCACCATTTCTTTATCAATTACACCTGCTCGGATCATTAATCCGATTTTCGTTTTACGAAGTAGTAACAATAATCCAATATACATGATTAGTCCAATAGCAATAACAAACAAACGATATTTAATTAATATAATCCCATCAAATGTAAAGCTCCCTTGCAGCCAAGACGGTAGTTTCGCTCCAATCGGATTCGGTCCCCAAAATATTTTGATGCACTCTGTCAGGACAAGCATTCCTCCGAGCGTAACAAGAAGCTGACGAACATGATTTCCATATACGGGCCGAATTAAAAACCTTTCTAATGTCCATCCAAGTAGCATCCCCATGGCAATTGCACCGATTAATGCGATTATATAACTACCTGTTATATGAAATAACCATACTCCCATGAAAGCTCCCCATGCAAATAAACCACCATGTGCAAAATTTAAAACGCTCATTAAACCAAAAATAAGCGTGAGCCCAGAGGCTAATAAAAAAATTAACATCCCTGTCGAAACGCCGTTTACAAATAAATTAACGAACACATCCACACGCTATGCCTCCCCGTATTTTCGTTACGAGATTCCTAAATATTTATGACACGCTTCTTTATCCTCTTTTAATTCGTTCATTGGACCATGATGTACAATTATTCCGTTATCCATAATATAAAAATAATCACCAATTTGACTCGCCATCATAAAGTTTTGTTCCACAAGTAACACGGTCGTCTTTTCTTTCATCTTTAAAATCGATGTCATCAATTTTTCAATCATGATAGGAGATAGCCCTTTGCTCGGCTCATCAATTAAAAGTAAACCATCGCTATTAATATATGCCCTTGCAATTGCTAACATTTGCTTTTGTCCACCACTTAATAATCCGCTCTTTTTATGCCAAAACTGCTTGAGGTCCGGAAACAATTCTAACATCCACTCTACCTTCTCATCCGTTTCTTTATTTTTATTTAATTGAGCCAGAGAGAAAGTCTCTTCAACCGTTAAATCAGAAAAAATCCCTTGATTTTCCGGCACATACCCAATTCCTTTACGTGAAATCATATGTGTTGGTAAGCTATTTATCTTCTCACCATCGTAATGCACCGTTCCATTTGAAACTTCATAAAATCCCATAATAGAGCGAAGTGTTGTTGTCTTTCCAGCTCCGTTTCTTCCAAATAAAACCGTAATCGTTCCCTTTTCCACTCCAAATGAAACGCCTTGTAAAATGTGAAATTCATCTAAATACGTTTCTATATTATCCACCTGTAATAGAGTCACGATATAATCCTCCTAAATAAGCCGTTTGCACCCGTTCATCTTTCATCATATCCTCAGGCAATCCTTCAGCTAACAATTCTCCGTGGAATAATACGATAAGATGGTCCGATAAATGTACAACCATGTCCATTTTATGCTCAATTAAAACAATCGTATTATCGCTGTTGTTTTTTATATTTTCAATTACTTGTAAAATTGTCGGAACTTCTTCAACGGAAATACCAGCTGTCGGTTCATCAAGAAGTAAAACATCTGTTTGAAGCGCTAACAGCATCGCTAGTTCTAATTTTCTTTTCTCTCCGTGTGCTAAATCTTTCGCTAGTACGTTCTCTTTCTCATGCAGCAAGACGGTTTCTAAAAGAGTTTTCGCTTCTTTTGTTTGTTGTTTAAACCTACCTATATTCGGAAAAAAGCTATAATAATCTTGTTTAAATGACTGCACACTCAATCTAACATTTTCCAGTACCGTTAACTGTGGAAAGATATTTGTCAGCTGAAACGAACGTCCAATGCCAAGCCGGGTTCTTTCTGCAATTGAGAGCTTTGTAATATTCCGCCCTTTAAAAAACACTTCTCCACTTGTTGGCATAAGCTGACCACTTAACAAATTAAAAAGAGTTGTTTTCCCTGCACCATTTGGACCGATAATAGAAGTTAACTTTCCTTTTCGCACTGTTAAATTTACATTTTGAATAACATGGTGCTCCCCAAAAGAAATAGACAGATTACTTGTCTCTAGCAATTTCTCCACCACAAATCCTCCCTACAAAGGAAAGGAAAAGGAATTTCTTCCTTCCCCCTATTTATTTTGAATTGCTGGCGCTGTCTCTTTCATTGTTAATTCTCGGTTTAACACTGGAACTGGATAATCAAATCCTTCTTTCGTTTCCAACGCAATCGAGTAAAGCGCTTGCAAAGCTTGATGATCTTCTGGTCGGAATTTCATTTTTCCTTTTGGTGTTTCAAATTCCATTCCTTCCATCGTTTTAATAAGCGTATCTACATCTGTATCCCCTTTTGTTTTCTTTAACGCTTCCACAATTGAAATTGCTGCCGTCATACCACCAGCTGTAAATAAGTCTGGTACAGCTCCATCAAAACGCTTTTTATGCTCTTTTACTAACCAATCGTTCACTTTATTATTTGGAAGTGTATGATAATACACTGTAAATCCTTCCATACCTACTAATGCATTCATCGTTTTTAACGCTGCTATATCTGGAGCACCTGTGGAAATTTTAATTCCTTGTCCTTCTACATTCATATCTTTCAGCTGCTTCCATGGTGAATTCGCTCCCGCCCACACAACAAATAAATAATCTGGTTTAGAACTAATGATATTTTGAATATTTGCTGTGAAATCAGTAGAATTTAAATCAGCATATTGCTCATTTACAATTTCCGCTCCCAATTTCTTTGCCCCACCCTTAAAGGCTGCGATTCCTTCACGTCCAAACGCACTATCTGGAGCAAGCGTTGCGATTTTTACACCTTTTTTTGCAATTGCTGCTGCACCAGCTACTGCGTCTTGTGAAGAATTTCGTCCTGTTCTAAAAATATATTCATTCCAGTTTTTACCCGTTATACTATCTGCCACCGCTGGCTCAACGACCATAATCTTTTCATATTCTTCTGCAAGTGGTAGCACAGCTAACGTATCACTAGAACTTGACGAGCCCACTAAAAAATCAACCTTATCTTCTTCTAATAGTTTCGTAGCCTTTTTTACAGCTACATCCGCTTTCGTTTCCGTATCTTCTACAACGAATTCAATCTTTTTGCCTTCTATTTCCCCAGTTCCACCTGTTGCATAATCAAGTCCTAACTCAAAACCGGTTACCGTCTGCTTCCCATACGCTTCAAGCGGACCAGTTAAAGAAGCAAGCACACCTACTTTCACCGTTTCCTCTTTACCTGTACTCGCCTTTTCCCCTGAACAAGCCACTGTTACAAGCATGGAACTTAATACACACCCTGTAAACATCACCTTTAGCCACTTACGTTTTTTAGCCATCTCCCCGATTCCTCCCATTTTTTACTCTCCCAAAAGAATCAACTATGCCAAAAAAAGGTTCGTAATTATGACTATTTGCTTATACACGACACGAACATTACTACAAATTTTATGGTAACACTACATTCTCTATTTTTTTCCAAATCCCTTCCAATGGAAACAGTTTATTTTAACTTTACAAATTATTACATTTTTATCTCCATAACCGTACTTATTTGAATAAAGTACGACATAGACCTTTTTAAAAATTGACATTTAAAAGAAAAAAGATTAAGATTACCATAAGTAAGTAACTAACTTATAGTAAAAGGAGTGATAAACATGAAAAACATATTATTTCGCATTAATATGTTAGCGAAAAAAGAAAAACAATTTGGTTTAACAAACTCTGAAAAACAAGAACAGCAAATGTTACGCGCAGATTATATGAGAGTATTCCGAAGTAGTTTAGATACAATTTTGCTAAATACAACAATTGTGGACCCAAACGGAGAAAATGTTACGCCACCATCTTTACAACTAGCAAAGGAACGTGTGAGCGTAAGCAAATGAACTTAATTAATTATAAAGATAAAGAAGAACCAACATAAAAACAATGCTGGTTCTTCTTTATCTTTATTCAGATTCTAACACTTGCAAACCTTCTCTTAGCTGCTCTTTATTTAAGTCCTCCCCAATAATGACAAGGTTCGTTGGAAAACCAAAATCTTGCTCTAACAAAGACGGTACTCCAAACGAGTATTGTAATAAATGTGGATATTTATCACCATGAAATTTCACAAACCCTTTTACACGATAAATACCTTCTGGTAAGTTTGAAAGCCAGTCATATAACTCGTCTTGATCGATACTTTTCGTAAATGGGTATGTCATTGTTCCAATATGTAAATGATGTTTCACATGCAGTGATTCGTATTCCTCATTTTCCTCTACAATCACTTCCTCTATATCCTGTAAAGATATATTACAATACTGTGTTTCTTGTAATTTTGCTTTATGATTTACTTCTCCAATTTCACCAAAAACTTGTGCCTTTTCTTCCTCTGTTAGTAAATCACTTTTATTTATAAGAATATAGCTACCATACTTTACTTGTTCATTTAGAAGTTGCTGTACACTTGCGCTTAACGTACGACGCTTTAACCATCTCGGTGCATCTACGACAACAATTGTTGATTTCACTTCCACATAAGGCGCTAATACCGGGGATAAACATGCATCTAACACTTCAATTGGATGCGCGACACCTGTTGTTTCAATGTAAATTACATCAGGCCTCTCCTGCTGATATAAAGAATGTAACTGAATTTCAAGCTCCTCTTTCATCGTACAGCAAATACAGCCTTTTAATAGTTCTCTTAGTACATTCTCTTCCCCAACAATTTTTGTATCAACAGAAAACTCACCAATCTCATTCATTAACACAGCAACTTTTCGCTCTTTCTTTTTTTCTGCTAACAACAAATTTTGTAGTAACGTCGATTTTCCGCTTCCTAAAAATCCACCTAATATATGAATTTCTACTTTCTTCATGTCATCAACCGTCCATTTCTATGTAAAATACAAAACGTAACTATTCCGATTTATATTGTATTAAAAGAGCTCTCATTTGTAAACAAAGCAGATGTGCAAAGTATTTTGGACAAGAGCCGCATATCTTTCTCAAACTAGAATAAACTATTTTAGGATATATTTACAATAAATACAATTGTGAGGGATTGATTATGAAAAAAGGTATCGATCGCGTCGTACTAATTGGAACTGGAGCTGTTGGCTGTAGTTATGCATATTGTATGATTAACCAAGGTACAGCAGAAGAATTTGTACTTGTTGATGTAAATGAAGCAAAAGCAGAAGGTGAAGCGATGGATTTAAGTCATGCCGTTCCGTTTGCACCTTCACCTACAAAGGTTTGGAAAGGAAGCTACGATGATTGTAAAGACGCAGATCTTGTTGTCATTACAGCTGGGCTACCACAAAAACCAGGTGAAACTCGTTTAGACTTAGTTGAAAAAAACACGAAAATTTTCAAACAAATTGTTCGTAGTGTGATGGATAGTGGATTTGATGGCCTCTTTTTAATTGCAACAAATCCTGTTGATATTTTAACGTATGTAACGTGGAAAGAATCTGGACTGCCGAAAGAACGTGTCATCGGGTCTGGTACAACGCTTGATTCTGCTCGTTTCCGTTATCTATTAGGTGAATATTTCGAAGTTGATTCTCATAACGTACATGCTTATATTATTGGCGAACACGGTGATACAGAACTTCCTGTTTGGAGCCACGTCTCTATTGGCATTCAAAAACTCCAAACAATCCTTGATAGAGATAACGCCCATAACCAAAGTGATTTAGATGATATTTTCATCAAAGTCCGAGATGCCGCCTATCACATTATCGAACGAAAAGGTGCAACATACTATGGTATTGGCATGTCACTACTTCGGGTTACAAAAGCGATTTTACATAATGAAAATAGCGTGCTGACTGTGTCGGCTTACCTTGATGGTCAATACGGACAAAATGACGTATACATCGGTGTTCCCGCTGTTATTAATCGCCAAGGTGTTCGCGAAATTTTAGAAGTAGATTTAAGCGAAGAAGAAGAGTTACAATTTGATCACTCTGTAAAAGTATTAAAGGAAACGATGGCCCCTATCCTATAAAACATGGATGAGCTCGCTTTTTCGAGCTCATCCAAATATTTGTGCTGCAATTCCGTAAAGATTTTCGTTTCGCTGAAGTAACGTACTTCCATTACGTACCATGATTGGCGGCTGTGCCACTTTATAAAAACCTTTCTTTTGTAAAAAAGAAGTAAGCTCTACTTTATTTTCTGGAGTATCAATCCTCAACCTACCATTATGACGATGAGATAGCTCATATATAATTAGCACTGCAACCTCTTCACAAAAAGCAACAATAGGCCCTAATATTAAGTTGGCTGGTGTTTGGATACTAAGGCCAAATCCTACTATAGTACCGCTTCTATTTTTCACAACCACCGTTTGTTTCGCTTGCTTTATCCTCACTTTTAAAAATTCACTGCGATCTACCCCGTTTGCTTCTTCATCAAGTTTCCTTACATGCAAGAAATCCTTTTCTTCATAATTAGTAATTTCGTACTCGTGAAAAGTGATTCTTTCACATATAAATTCATCGCATAAATACTTATGAACAGAACTCACCACTTGAAAACCTAATTTTTCATACATTGGCTTTCCATCTGGTGTTGTAATTAACATAATCTGTTTATCATCACCTACTGATTGTATACAAGCTTCCATGACTCTTTTTCCAAGCTGTAATCCCCTATAATTAGGATGAACAATTACCATTCCTATAGAAGCCAGTTCACCTGCATAAGGAATAATAGCTGCGCTTGCAATAACTTTCCTACTTTCATGTATGTACCCATAAACCTTTCCTACGCTTAAAATTGTTTCGATTTCAAACCGATCATAATCCCAGTCAACGGATTGTGACAACTGTATCAGTTGTTCAATATGTTGCTCATTTAATAATTGTAGAGAATGATTCACTATACCTCTCCCCTTTGTTCAAACCTATAAAAAAATCGTGACACATACTTGCAAAAGGTGAATCAAAGTTGCTATACCTTGTCCATAATTATACTAAATACACTCTACTTGTTTCACTTAATAAATTTTCGAAAATTAAGACTAACACTCTTCTCTTTTATTATCACTTATATAATGTTATAGTAGGAAACACTTCTCTTTTTACATACTCATGAAGCAAGTAGAAAAATCATCCATATAATTAATTACATATAAGGAGAGTGCAAATATGAACAAAAAAATCGTAACCGGAATCGTATGCCTTGCTGGTGTAGGACTGCTCGCTGCATGCGACAACGATGCAACAGCAGATATTTCTAAAGAAACATTCAAAATTAGCTTAAATGAAGCGGTTGAAATATTCGAAGAAAAGCATCCGAATGCAACAATTACATCTATTAACTTTGATAAAGATTTTGGCGAATATAGATATGATATTGAAGGTGTAGATAATTCAAAAGAATATGAAATAAGTGTAGATGCAACTTCAAAAGACTTAAAAGAAAAAGAAGAGAAGTTAGACCGTGAAGATGCAAATGGTCAAAAGAAACGAAACGAAGCATTAAATTTAGAAAAAATCATCTCGCCGCAAGAAGCAATGAAAGCTGCTTTAGCAGAAATGAATAACAAAGGAAACGCTGTAGAATGGTCGATAGAGCAAGAATTACAAAATACGTATTACAGCGTTCAAGTGAAAGATGGCCGTACAGAAACTGAGGTAAATGTTTCTGCAACCGACGGAAAGATTCTTTCGGTTGAGACAGATCAATAAAGTGAAACTTCACTCAGTGGGGGGTTCTTCATCCCCTACTGAGTGTTAGTTGAACCAATCGGGCTTTTACGGGCTGTTAATCTCCAACCTAAACTTCTTCGCTTTTTCTTGAATTTTGAGGCGGGAGTCTTACAGCTCGTTAATGCGGGATATAAAACTAATGACAAATTAAACAATAAAAAATAGCACTTATCTCTTATTCATTAAGTGATAAGTGCTATTTTTTATTACTTCTCTAGCTCACTGTACTCTGGATAATCACAGTACTCAATAATCGTCCCTTCTGTATCAGCAGGGTTCAAGTAAACTAATCTTCTACCGTGCTTATTTATACGAAGTGTGTCCTCTAATATTCGAATACCTTGCTGTTTCAGTTCTTCGATTGCTTCATCTAAATTATCTACTCGGTAAGCAATATGATGAACACCTTTACCCTTTTGTTTAATAAACCTCGCAATTGGTGACGTCGTATTATTTGTAGGTGCAAGTAATTCAATCCGATCGCCATTCACTTCTAAAATCGCAATTTCACTTTCTACACCTTTTGCATCACTTCTGTAACGATCTATTAATTTCCCGGCTAAAACCATTTCATAAAACCGAACACTACTCTCCAAATCACGAACAGCAATGCCGATATGATCCATTTTCTTCTCCATGTCATTTCTCCTATTTGTTTTTATATAAAGTAGCCATCCTCTGAAAAGAGAAACAAGATGGCTAATTATATAACATTATACGATTTCATCACTATACAATTCATGCAACTTTATATTATGGGTTTGGAAGTTTTTCTAGCCTTTCTTCTGCATTTTTTGATAATAATATATTTAAAATCCCGATCATATTGTTTGTTTCTTGACGTGCATGAGCATAAGCATAAGCGTCTGTAAAAGCTTGTGACATATTTATTTTTCAAACACAAAGTTCATTTTATTATCTTTCCACTCTAACTTCGCATCAAATGTTTTATCATTTTTCGTAAAACCTTTAATTACATCGGTCTGCTCACCTTTTAATAACTTCGCTACATTCTTTTGTGAAATTGTTTTTCCAAGTATCTTTTTTGACATGGTGAAATCACATTTTGTTGTGTTGTAGTTAGAACAACCGTAAAACGTTGATTTGTCGATGACATCACCATCACACTTTTTACATTTCCCAACCTTTTTACCAGTTGTAAATTTGGAGCCTTTTCGCTCAATTGATTGTACATTTAGCCCTGTGAAATCCCATTTCTCCGACATTTCAATCGCATCTTCAATAATTTTTGCAGATAACTTTTTCGTCTGTTCCATAAATGTTGCTGGAGAAGCTTTTCCTTCCCCAATTTCTGCAAGGCGCTGCTCCCACTTTGCCGTCATTTCTGGAGAAGCTAATATTTTATCCCCGATTGCAGTAATGAGCACTTTCCCTTTATCTGTCGCATACACTTGGTTTTTCTTCACGTCAATGTACTTACGATCCTTTAGCATCGTTATAATACCTGCACGCGTCGCCTCAGTACCATATAAAAAAAATTATGAGCTTAAATATATTGTACATTAATCACTAACAGAATTATATATATAGCAGAATTTTAAAAATTATTTATGCACATAAATAATTCGCTATTTTCAATATAGAGATAATTTTTTATAATCTATATGAACAATTAATTCATCATTTATAGGAGGCGTTCTTCATAAAAAAGTCAATAGCTAAAGAAGATAATATTCTTCCTTTTAATGAAGATATAACAGAGAAAATAAAGTTTATTATGTATCCTGTATGGATTAGTATTGGGAGGAATGTACAAAGGGAACCTATACAAAAGAAACATGCCACATTAGCTATAAAAATACCTATGACTAAACAGGTTATTATTCACCCTCTAACAGATTTCTTATTTTCCAAATGGAAACATAGATGCTACAATACGATGAAAATACATGCACAAAATTTAGCAGTATTCTTAAACTTTCTTCTAAGAAAACAAAAGAGTTACAAACTATATTCTCTAGAACATTTAAATTTCGAGCATGCGATTTGTTTCTTAAACAATTTGACTTTAGAAGGAAAATCTAGAGCAACTGTTCTAAGTTATCGGCGTACTATAAAAGAGTTTTTTATCTACCTTTCAAAAAATAATTTGAACAATACTTTATCAACAAGTAATGAACATTTAATTAGTTCTAAAAATTCTATTGTAGACTACATTAACACTCAATTCGAAGGCATCATTGTCCCTTCATCAGAAAAAAACAACATCGAACACGATATACCACATATTTATATTTTAAGATTTTTAGAAATTGTATTTGAGGTAGCAAATCCTATTGCATTAGGGGTCTACATGCAAATATTTGGTGGTTTACGCGCTGGAGAAGTAGTAAATATTAGAACATCCGATATTAAACTCATAGGTCCTTACGGTCAAGATGGTTTGCTTTTAAATGTTAAAAATAGTATTAATCGAGTTGATATTAAAGATGGATCAGGATCGAGTTATGTCAAAAAGCCAAGAAATCAATTAATTCTCGGGTTTAGGGATTGGTTAAGACAATTATATAAACTACACTACCAACAATATGTAAAAAACTCCAATACTAATGCTATCTTCCTTAATAAAAAAGGCATGCCAATGACTGGTGCTAGTTATCGTTACTATTTTACTAACGCAAAGAAAGCCTTTATAAATTATTTAAAACAATCCCAAGAGCCAAATGACAAAATAGCATCCATTTCCCTAAGCAATATCAACTGGTCTACACATATAGGTAGAGGGATTTTTACCAACATGCTTGCAGAAGTTGCAAAAAACCCTCAAGATGTCGCACTTTTACGCGGAGATGATAATATATCAAGTTCACTTGACTATATGGCAAATACAAAACGAATGAAAACCAATTTAGAGCATTACCTTAATCAACTTTATATTGATACCGAAATAAAACTATAAATTAGAATAAATATTTAAGGAGATTTAGCATGAAGTATTTCACAGTAAAAGAGGCAGCTGAACAATTATCCCTATCTCATGGAATTGTATATAAACTTATTAGAAACGGAGAATTACATGCAGAATGGATTTCAAAAAAAGAGATGCGAATTGCAGAGGAAGATATTATTAAATTTAAAGAAAATGATATTTCAAGAACACACTATCCTTTATCTGTAGCTAGCCAAAAATTAAATATGTCCTCGGAAAAAACACGCAGATTGCTCAAACTTGGTACATTTCCGAATTCAATCAAACTAGGTAAGATATATTATATTTCAAAAAAAGATATAATTTCATTTATAAACTTACTTCAGAAGAAAGAATCTTCCTATACCGTAGAAGGCATAAGTAAAATACTTAATATCACTATCTCAGATGTTCGTGACCTTATCAAAAGAGATATTTTCCCAAATGCTTTTAAACTCCCTTCCGATAAAAGATATTATATCCCTAAGGAAGATATCGAAAGTCACACCTATTTTTATGACAATGATTCATATCTTACCCTTGAACAAGCAAGTAAAGAATTAAACTTTCAATCAGAGATCATCCAACATTATATCGATTTAAACAAGTTTCCAAATGCTTTCCAGGATTTAAAAAATAGATGGTTCATTCCAAAGAAAGACATTGAAAATTATACTTATCTTTCCATTGATAATAACTCTTATTTTACAACTGAACAAGCAAGCAAAGAACTAAATTTTCACCCAGGGACTATTCTAAACTATATTAAATCAGATACATCCCCAAATGCTTTTCAGAATTCTAACAATATATGGCTTATTCCTAAAGAGGATATTGAACACCTAAAAGCTAGGAACACCATTCCAGAAAACTATATGTCTGTTGAAGAAACCGCAGCACGAATTTCAAAACATCCTGATATTGTAAAAAAATACATCCGTGATGGTACCTTCTTTCAAAATAGAATTGTTTTAAAAAGACGGGCTTATATACCTTTAACAGATATTGTCGATTACGAATCAATGCTCAATGTACCTGAAGGATTTATGACCGTTCAAGACGTTTGTAAGAAACTTAATAAAGATGATAGTAGTATTTTGTCGCTTATTCATAATGATGAATTTCCTAATGCATATTTTAATAAATTTCAAAAACGATATTTGATACCGGAAAAAGAACTAGCAGATTATATAAACAGAGAAACAACATTCAAAGATTACATTTCAATTAAAGATTGTGCTCATAAGCTCTCTTGTACAGAAAAAGAAGTTTTACAAATGATTAAAAACGGAACTTTAAAATTCATTAAAAAAAACTTTAAAGGAGAAACATTTATATTAGAAAAAGACCTACTCGCTTTTTTAAGCTTAACGAAAGCTGATGAAGATCTTTTAACTTTAGAACAAGCTTCCAAAGAACTAGAAATGCCAAGAAAAACACTTCTCAAACTAATTCAAAACGAGAAGTTGGATGTCTCTTCTTTTTCCGAAACTAACTCATACGAATTAAATTCAAATACTAAATTTTTAATCCCTAAAGGTAGTATAGATTCTGTTAAAGCAAAGAAGAAAAAGAATTTTTCTACGATTGCTATTGAATTATATAACAGAAAAATTAACACATTACATTACAAGGAAAATCTAAAGAACACTGTAAATTTATATAATGAGTTTGTATTATTAAAAATTTCCCAAACTAGAGGCCAAGAAGAGTCTTTTACAGATAAAGTACGCTCTTTATTTAACACTCTAAATAGCATTATTCTTAATCTAAGAACAGAAATCATTTTATTAACTGACGAAGAGATTGAAGAAGTTCTAAACATCGAGAGCATCCCACGTACTCATAAACAAAATTTTATACAATTTTTGAATTATTGTTGTAGCAAAGTACAATGTACATTTAAAAACACCTATAAAATTGAATATAATGAAAAACTAAAAAGAGATAAAGAAATATACGATAAACAAACATTCCTTGCTTTTTATACATACGCGAATAACATTGACCTACATATTGCAATGGCAAAACGGAATAAGCAATATGCTCAAACTTGGCTTTTTGTTATTATGCATATGATTAACGGATGGAGAAAATCCACAATAGTTACCGAACTTCCAAACTTACCTTTAGAAGAAATAGAAGGCTTAAACATTTACAATTTAGAACAACTTAAAGATAATGGCCTTTCAATTGATCAAGCTCAAAGTATTGTAAATTATTATTATGTAGTATGTAAGAAAATCCACATTTCTAAAACGGGTTCTTTAGGTCAATTTCTATGTAATGAAGACATGATTATGCCAGCTGCAACATCATTGCTAATTTGTGAATTACATCGTAGGAACTATAAAAAACAAGATCGTTTACTTGGCTCGCTACGCAAATATAGTAATTCACACTCACGTTTTCATACCTTTTTTAATAAAAATAAAAAATTACCTAAATTTAATAGTTTAATTATGAATCGCTCTTTACTCACTCACTTTTTCTATACTGTAACTAACTACGGAAAACATTCAGAAATATCTCACGAATTAACCAAAAACTTAAGAAATCATAGAAATATAAATTCAATTACTGCTTATGTTCAGTCTACAAATCGTGATGGCACTTTAGACGTAGTCTCACTTAACTTATTTAACCGTGGAACTTTTGGATGGCTTTATAATTTCATCATTGATTTAGCGATGGATAAGGCTACAGAAATTGATTTATTAGAAAATCGTACATCTATTATACAAGTTTTAAAACATGATTATTCTCCTTCTCAATTAGAAGATATATCATTTCTACTCCTTAAATATCAAAATGAAAGAGCACCAATTGTTGATAAATTAATGCAACTTCCGAAAGATCAAGTGATAGAGATCATTATTAAAATCTTAAAGGGTGAAAAACCTTCTAAAACTAAACATGTACAATGCATTACCTATCCACAGTGCTCTTTTCCAAACTTCGATTCTTGTTTGAACTGCCCTAATGCAATATTCAATATTTATTTATTGATTAGTATTGTGGAAGAATTAAAAAATATTCATACCTCTATAAAAAGTACTAACTTTGATACAATTCGATACCGTGACACAATAAGATTTATTTTAATTTTAGATATAATTAATCAAGCTATTTCAGAATTTGGAAAATCCTATATAGAGACCTTTATTAACTTCGAAGTTTTTGAAAATATCATTACCGAGGCAAATAAATATTTTCTCTTCGATTATCCAAATTATCACATTTCTACTAAGTGAGGTACTCATTAAATGCTAAATAAAACTAAATTCTTAGATAAAGATAGCTATATTAACTTAATCTCCATAAAGCCGACACGTTTTCATAGCTCAAAAGAAAATATAGAAACATTCCTACAAAATTTCAACAAATGGAAAACCGCTAATATAATTGAAAATGAATCCTTTCATGATACAAAATGGTTCATAAGAGACAAAGACTATAACCGCCGTGGAATTTTATTTGATATAGAACTGTATAGCAATTTAAACATCGCTTTAAAGTGCTATACCATTCATTTAATTAATCAACTTTTTTCTATCAATCATATACATAATGTTATTCGCGCCATAAAAGAATCTATTCATATGTCAAAAGCATTTAATGTAAATCATCTGATTGATTTGGAAGAATACATAAGTAAACAAAACTATCGAAAAAGGTATGAACTAGCTAAATATACAATTGATTTCTTTTCCTTTATCGACATTACTAATTCAGATAAATTTATTGATCTTTGTTCTCCTTTCATTAATAACATTCAAAAAAGTAGGGATTTACCCAATTATCGCCATATACTATATTTTGATGAAAAGATCGAGCAATTTTTGACTGAGGGAACTGAGTTTGAACTACAAAAATATTTTCCGGTTGTGCTTTGGTGGAAAATAACTACTGTTATACCCATGCGCCCTACAGAATTCCTAAAACTTAAAAAGAATTGTGTAAATCAATCAAAAAACAATACAAATAAATATGAAATTACCCTTCCCAGAAATAAAGAAAAAGGCAATTTACTAAAAGACATTGATATTACAGACACACTTCAAATTAATAAAGATATATATGATTTAGTTCAAATCTTTAAATCCTTCTTACCTAAAGAGGATAATAGTCAGTATTTATTTACCTATAAATACTATGAAATGTATAAAGAACACTTTGGGAGTGAACGTACAAGGCATACCGAGTTTCTTCCTTTAAGACAATTTGATTCTCTTATTGATCAGTTCTACCGCGAGATATTAAAAAAGAAGTACAATTATGATCAAATAGAACAAATTTCTCCTGGAGATACTCGACACTTAGCATTTTGCAACATGATGTTACAAGGCTTTAATATGCTAACCATTGCTATTATTGGTGGACATAAACGTTTAGAGACACAAAAAGGCTACTGGAGTCATCTTACATATTTCACCGAATCATGGGTATATAATTTAACTGAGAAACATAGGAGATTAATGCACGTAAATACTTCCTTACCAGACTCAGCGTTCTCTCAATATACTAGAGACACTATTAATAAATATAAACTATATAAAGATACATATGATACAAAGAACTTTTTACCAGTTGATTTTGGATATTGCACTGATATCGAATATCCTTTCAATTGTACTGGGGATTGTCGCCACTGTAGTCATTATTTGTTTTCACCTGAGACAGATAAAATCGACGAAGGACTGACCTGGCTCAATGACTATTCAAAACTATTAAAAAGAAAAATTAACGAGCAAGTTAGCATGTTAACATTTCTTTCTAAAAACATGAATTACAATCTAGAAGAATTAAATTACTCTTTAATTGATCAAGAAAATTTATCTTCAAGTGCCAATGAATTAAATCGTTTATTAAATCAAAAAGCTATTGTGGATGCCAAGTTACCTAAAACAATTGAATAATTGTATTGCATAAATAAACTACTTAATAAAAGGAGAATACATCACATTGAATAAAAAAGAAAAAGGAAGACCCCCAAAATATACCGATGAGGAATTAACTAAAATTTTATTAGATTATGTATCAAAAACACCTGGAAAAATAAATTTTTCAGCCTTAGAAAATACAACGGGAATAAAAAGACATGTATGGTCTCGAAGAAAACGCAAAGATATCGAACGATTAAATACACCTTTATTAAGTAAAAAAAATGATGCACCCCCTCTTCCACTACCTAATATCGAATTTATTATTGAACGTTATGGTAATGATACAAAGGCTTTGTCAGGTGCTTTAAAACACGTCAATGAAGTGATTCAATCCCTTTACGATGACCTATTACAATCACGAAAAAAAATTGAACAAGACAAAGAAAACATTGAACAACAACAAAACAAAATAAAAGAACTGACGATTACTTTAAGAGAATATGAGGACATTGTAGCTGGAAGTGTATATAAAGATAATAGAGAAGAAAATCAACTTCAAAGTAATCTACTTACCATCAATGGTAATAATAAAGAAAACGCAGTAAGTTTAGATTTTAAAAAGATGTTTCCGAATATCTTTTTAAAATAATTTAAACGGGAATCACTTGGTATGTAATTTATAATTATATCGATTATTCATTAACTTCTCTTTCTTCAAATATAAAAAACTGTATCGTACTATCCCCTTGGATATCTGATACAGTTTTTCGTTTAATCCACTCCTAACGCTTTAAAAACAGCGTCCTCAGCCGATTGATAGAACATAATATTAAATTTAGCGAATAGTTCTGCTGGTACGGTTGGAATATCAATGGCTGCAGTCATTGGTAAAAGTATTTTCTTTGCACCACTATCAAAGCATACTTGCAATACGTTTGCTAGCTCTTCTACCTTGTTTATTGTACCACTAATACTTATAGATCCTAATACAACCAATTGGCCCTGTACAGGTCGCCCCATTGCTCCGGAACACAATCCAATGAATGCTGCTAACGATAGTTCACTAGTTAAACCAACACCCTGCATATCTTGAATGTGCATTAAGTGATCTTTATTATTAACACTTATGGAACCACTAATGTTTTTGGCATTTGCTTTGAAGAAGCGGAAAGCTGTGTCTATACTTTCTTTTGACTCACGTTCGCTACCTAGGCCTGTACGTTCAAACTTTCCACTACCACTTACAACTTCCGTTTCAAGTTTGTATACACCAATCATCCCTGATTTACTGCGCCCAATAGTATAAACATGGCCAGACTTACCCATACCTTCTGGAATTAAGTTACCTCCACCCTGTTCAGAAACGGAAACAAATTCTTCGTTTAACGTTTCATTATCAATATAGGAGAAATGAACATCATAGAATTCCATGCCACCGATTTTCTTTAACTGCTCTTTTACACGACGTCGTCCTTCTAACGCATAGCGTAACACTTCTTCTACTTCCTCACGCGTATATTCTCCATGGGGGTACAAAAGTTTCATAAAACCTGATACCGTTTTACGAACAGCAATTACGTCACGTTGATTTAGATTGTTTCCTAGTTTGAAATAGGTATCAATAGCGTCTGTAAAGGAATGTTTCCGCATCTCTCTTAAATATTCTGCTAAGTAGTCTGTAATGAACCCATAATCATTTGTAAAGAACTCAGGGCGCATTTTTGGTACTTCCCATCCTGGTAAGTAATAATGCATACGATCGAAAAAGGCTGCATCATTTGCCATCGCATCCGGAAATGGATCAAATAAATGAGATGTTTTGAGTAATACGTCTACACTTTGATTAATATTTCCGACAAATACCATGGATGCACTTGCATTCTTTTCTTCACGACCACGCGCAAAAGAGCCGGATGCCATGAAATCCTTCATGATTTGAATACCATCTTTGTCTTTGAATGTGATACCAGCCACTTCGTCAAAAGCAACTGTGTCCCACATTCCAACAAGTCCAATTTGTTTACTTGCCATGTTATAGAAAAGGTTTGCTACGGTCGTTTGCCCACCGGATACTAAAATAGAGTTAGGTGAAATTTCTTTGTACACATGTGATTTACCTGTTCCACGTGGACCTAGTTCACATAAATTATAGTTGTTTTCCGCTAACGGAACTAAACGTAGCAGCATATGCCATTTCACTTTATCATCTAATTGGGTTGGTTCCATTCCTGTTGAACGAATTAATATATCAATCCATTCATCTTTCGTAAATTGTTTTCTTTGCTCCAATAAATCTGCCAAGTCCATATTCGGCATTTGAATAGGATCTAAACCTTCAATGGTAAATGGACTTACACCACGTACTTCTTCATCAAAGTAGTACCCCATTTTTAAAATACACCAAATACCACCGGCAAGAAGTTTCTCATATTTACCAATATAATGAACACCTATTGGTACCCCTTTTAAACCTAGATTTGAAAATTCAGCTTCATACACATCTCTTTTTTCATTTAGCTTAACACTTATCTTATCGATAATTGTATACTGGCCCATTTCACGAATTTTAGATTTAATCTTCTCCGCTTCATCAGGACGGACAAAATTATCGGAAAGAATCTTCTTAACTATCCCTACGCCGTCTTGAATACTACTTTCATCATCTGTGGCACAATACATACCCAGTAAGTATTCAAGTACATAAACAGGGACATTTGCCCCTGCTTTTATTTTCTTTGTTAAATCTTTACGAACAACTTTCCCACCAAAATAAGCATTTAACTTTTTATTCAAATCTTCCATCGCAACTTCTCCTCGCCGCTAAAAGCCAAAATCGTTTGTAAACGTAATATCAATCGTAAATGGTATACGTTCAACGATATTTTCTACACTTTCTTCTTCATCTTCCATTACCAAGTAGTATCGCTTTGTCTTATCGTAACTGATACTCTTTAAGACGAATTTCTCTTTAAACATGCGTTCTTCTGCGTTCTCTGAACGTTTGTCTCCAATGATAATATTCTCGTTAGATACACGATCTCCTACTTCATCTGTAATGTATACTTTCAAACGAAGTGGGATTTTCTTATCTTCTACAGCCTCTGTTTGGAAGAAATCTAAGTATGTAATACTGTTTGTAATTTTACGTGTAATGCTCGTTAACTGCACGCCAACTTTTTTAATTTCATTTTTGCTATTTTTACTACGATCATTTTTAAATTTAATAAGTGGAACAACCACTTCTTGTAACATTGATCCACCATGAACATAATTCGCACCACTTCCTTGTTTCGGGAAGCGCTCTGCCCCTCGTGGAACGGTAACATAATAGCCGCAATCCGCACCTAAGACATAATCCATGGAGAAGGATAGTGTTCCCTGAATATATTCTAGTTGTTTTGATAATAAGAAACGACGTTTGTTCATGATTGGTTCTTGAGAGTCATTTAACACTTTATCATGGTTTTCTAAGACGCTACGTTGGTATAAGAATCCGTGATCGGCTGTAATGTAAATTTGTGAGGCACTTACTTGATTAACTAAATTATTTACCAATGCCAATAACTCTTTAAACGTACTGTCCACTGCATCGAATACTTTACGTTCTGTAGCGCTCTGATCCCCATGAGCATCGATAGTGTTATGGTAAATATAAATAACTTTCTTCCCTGTAAACATGTCACGATATTTTTGACGATTCCAATCTGCAATTTCTTCGTACGTTACTGCAATGGAATCACTCACATATTTATTTAAAACTGTGTTTCGGTTTTCTGTACTAGAAGCTCTTAATCCATCAATGTGCACCTCTTTACCTACTAACGTTAGCTCACGATGTGGTAATAGTGAGGCCATACCTAAATCAGTATAGGATGGTAATACACTTTGCATAGCGCTAATTTCTGTTGACCCTTTTCGATCCACATTTAACAAGTCACATAAGTCTTTAGCAGCTTCGTAACGTAATGCATCAGAAATAATAACAAAGACACGTTCACTCTTGTTAACGTGGTTACGAATGTAATTAGCATAGAATTGATGCTGTTGCTCAATACCATTTAATTCCCACTGATTAACGCCATTGTTTTCTAACGCTTTAGACCATTGAAGAGCTAATTCATTTACATACCAATTGGTATACACATTCTCAATGACATCACGAACACCATATAAGGCTTGTACTTCTTTCGCTTTATCCAATGCACCATAAAACTTACGATAGCACTTATCAATGAAATGATACTCATTATAATAGGTTTTAAACATATCTTCAGCTTCACTATAAGCAATAGTTTGTTCTAGGTCTTTTACCTTCTGTAAAAGCTGTATTGCCCAATATAAAGCTCCTAGTTCATATCGATACTCATTGTACCAATAAGACTTACGACGCTGATTTACCATCCCTTTGTAGTTCTCATAATCTTGAAGGTCCTCTACTAGATAAGAAGCTAACGTATCAATTAATATTACATCAAAGATTCTAAAAGTATCGCAGGCTGCATAATCTTTCAGTTCCCATTCACTCATGTATTTGTTAACATCAATTCTCTTAGCTACTTCATCAGAAAGAGTTGTATAGGCTTCATGATTATTCTTAAAATGGTCCATAAACACAACGCTATTAGTTAAATTACTTGCTACAAAAGGCTTCCATGTTGCTGGAACATCCCCTTTTAAACTTTCAGCAACATCTGTAATACAGAAGAAGGTGAATAACCCTTGCAGTGACTTATCAGAATGGGCGTATCCGAATACCTTCTCAACCAACGTCCAAAAGGCTTCTACATCACCAAACTTCACAATGTTATCCCAATACTTATTACTTTCATGACACTCTTCTTCAAATAAAACTTTTAACACTTCTTCTAGACTTACATATGTCCGTTTACATAGTGCTGAAAGGATTGCAATTGTAACTGTCTGCTCATTAAATTCTTCTAATTTGTAACTAACAAATAGATTGTATCGTTCTTTATTATTAAAGAATTTAGTATACTTCTTAAACAACTCCCGTAAGCCATCATTATCAACGCCTAAATCACGCATGATAACAGTCACTTTGTCTGTCGCAAACTCAAAACTATACTTGTATATATCTAATAACCAATCTTCACGAGACGCTGGCTTTGCCATATTTCCATAAATTAAAAAATGTGAAACTTTATCATTTTTCTCTAGTTCATATTTCGTAGCAAATAAATTATTGGGCGTTACTTCCCAAACTCGTATACCATCTAATTCCAATTTATGGATGTCATCCTTGAATTCTCCAGCTTCATCATACCAAAATACAATATGACGATGCTTTCCATCATTCAAAGGGCGTTCATACATATCCATTAATGTACGTTGTATTTCTTTTAAATTCATAATTATTTACTCCTTTAAAAAATGAGTTAGTCAACAAAGGACTAACTCATTTTTAAATTATACTACAACTTAATGTTAGCCAATAAATTCGCCTTCAACGGCTTCTTCCCTTCACCTTGAGGCACTTCTATATTTTGGAACTTCATGTAATTGACTTTTACACCATCATCTAAATCAATGCCAATGCGCTGGTTTGCAACGTGAGCAATAACTTGATCATATTCAATACATTCTAATAATTGCTTTTGTAACTTCTCTTTCTTCTTCTTCGCTTCAGTTTTCTCACGAGAACTTCCATCACCGTCAATAATCATATCTTGACGATTCATCTCAGCTTCATATTTACGCTGTAAGGTATGTAAATAATCAGTACGAACTTGTGCTATAGTGCTCTCATCATAACGATGCATGTAGATTAGTGCCTTAAATCCATCCTGCTTTCCGCTATCAAATAGCCAATAAATCGGACGCTTCTGAGTGTTAATAGTATATTTTTGCACATGTTTACCAAAGAATTCGCTAATGAAATAACGACGGATTGCTTGACGTGAAGTTTCTGTACTTTTTCTACCAATTCCTTCTGATATAAAGTCAAGATTTTCTTCCAAGCTTTCTTTTCCAAATGAAATTATTAAAAACTCAATAAACCTACTAACAATATCATCTTCAAAATAATCATCGTCCGTTATTGGAATAATATTATCTTCATCATATTTGAAAGTGCTATATTTATCTTCCAATATTATCTCTCCACTATTAACTAATCCCTTAACATCTAAAGAATATCTACCAAACATACAACCAACAGAGTACGAAATAAACGAATGTATATCCACATCAAAATTAGCTTTTCTTAAAGTAACTTCACTATCATTTACGTTATATTCTGATGTTGAGTTAACACCATATAATTCTAAGAACACTTTATTAAGTTTCTCTTGAGTTAATCTAAATTTTTCAAATCTCATTTTCAATATTTCATCCCATCTACAAAATGTAGATTGCAACTTTAAATCCTGTGATTTAAATGTTATAAAAGGGTGTTCTTTAAAATCCCATGATAATTCATCAAAGTCCCAGTCTTCCCTTGCTAATTCTAAATTAACTTTAACCATTTCAGATATTGCTTCTATCTCACTATACACAATTGGAATATTACTTATATGGCCTACTTCATAATTAACTGTAGGACTTAAAAATGACAATATTTTCTCTGCAACTTTACTATTGGTTAGACCTAACAAATATAATATTTCTTCTTCTTTACAGAATATAGAACATCCTGCCACATCAAAAATGAAACCGTTTGGAACGTATCTAGTTGAGAAACCACCAATTGTTACCTTTGACCACGTGATACATTCTTTAAAATAGTAATTCATATTTTGTGGTCGTGACCGTAGTTTCCCCTTATCATTTTTAAAATTCCTTATTTCTTCACCATCATTTTCCCAGTTAACAACATGATAGTTATTCCCATAATACTTTCTGAATTCTCCGCCTTTATTATATGGAAACCATCGTAATTTTGAGCTTTCCGCATCCGTCCTACTAGTTCTATGGAATCCAATTTTCCCTTTACACACTTCAAACCAAAGACGAACAAACGTATCATTACTACCTGTTGCTAATCCTTGCTTCGGGCTAGCGATATCACCAATTTTCTTCTCTCGTTCATATATGTCTAAAATGGATTGATCTGCATCATAAGCTATTGGAGCACCTTCAATTAAGAAAAAATTACTTTGTTTTTGGAAATAATGATTATTTGAATTGAATAACCTTTTTTGTTTTTCTTCGTTATTTTCAACAGAACTTTTTTTCTCGAACATTTTAACAAAATGACTAACATAATCTTCACATTGTTCATTCCTAAACACAAAGCTTACGGAACCAAAATCTGATCCAAAAACACCTCTACCTAAATGTAATAAACTAACGATACATGAAGATTTTAACAAACCTAATCTAAGCTTTTCATACGATGATAAATTCATCCATGTTGGGATGTTTATCATTCCAAAATAACCATTTTTTTTACTTAATGATTGTGCTCTTTCCATAAACACCGTGCTCATATCCTTTTTGGAATTAGGATAATGTTCTTGTACGTATTTTGCTAGTTTTAAATTCATATCACTACTAGACATGTATGGTGGATTGGTGATTATAATATCATATTTACCACATAACAATTTAGCTTGTTTAATTAATGATGGCATATATTCTAAAATGGAATCACGATAGTTTAACGAAAACATATCATCAATATTTTCATTATATTTAAGTTCTTCTAACCTATTCTCTATTGTTTGGAAATCAATTTCTTTTATTTCTAATATTGAGCCATATTCCTCGGCATCATTAAAGGTCTGAAGTAGATATTCTACTTCATCACTTTTAATTTCTTGTACTGTTTCTGTTGTACCCCCATTAATTAAGTAATTCATGGCTTCATTTGAAATTGTATTACTTCCTTTAATTGCTACTAAATTAGGCCTCAATTTATGTCTAAAAATGCGGCGATTATAACTTCTTGCTTTCATAAGTATAGAGAAATAAGCCAATTGAACTGCACGCTCATCTATGTCTATTCCGTATAGATTTTTTTCAATGATATACCTTGGAATATCTCGTTCTATGTATCCTGCTTCTTTATACATTTGAAATAACACATCAAATGCGTACACAAGAATATGCCCAGAACCCATGCATGGATCTAAAAATTTTATTTCTTCCGGACTTAATTCTAAGCTATTGGCTGCTTTTAATTTTTCTTTTACACTCTCATCTTGTTCAGCTTCATTTAAAAAGTATTTCCATGTTTGTTTTATTTCTGTATCAGCGTACGAATCCACCCACATTTTACCAAGTGAATTTTCAACCATATACTTTACAATCCAATCCGGCGTAAAAATTTGGGTTTTAGCAGGGATGTTTTCTTTAGATACCTTTCCACCTTTTTTAACAATCTTGTCTACAACGGCTTTCTTCTCAGAAATATACTCTTGGTACAACCATCCGATAATCTCTACTTGCTCTTTCCAATCATCTTCAGGAACCATTGTTACTAAGTCACGTAATACAGAACCTTCTTGTAACAAATTATCTGGAAGTAGTAATTCCGTATAATCTTCAATTTGCTCAAACATATCTGGCAGAATTTCATTTAACTTGTTACATTGTTTTACTAATATATATTTGAATAGTTCTTCTGTATTATTCGCATCTTGTAATTCATATACAAGGTTAATGTCTAACTCTAAATCTTCAACGTATGTTGTTACTTGAGAAACGACATCTGGTTCTACTTTCCCTTCTTGTGCAGAAGATAGTACTCGAACTCCAATTGGTAAATATTCATTAACTTCCATGAAACGAATAGCAATCAGTCTGTTGAACCACGTATATGCCACTTCTTCAACAACTTGCTTGTATCCCTTTTCACGGATTTTTACAACTAATTTGTTATAGTGTTTCTTTTGATACTCCTTGAATGTACGCTCCCCAATACGAAATCCACCTTGGTACATTTCTGGCTCAACAATTTCTTTTTCTGTAATCCCCAATCCATATGCTTTTTGTTTTACGTTTTCTATTAACTTTGTCCGCGCTGTGGTGGCAAAGTTTTTAATTGCAGATTTATCCATCGTTATACCATCCTTTAGGTTATTAAGAGGGGGAGGACTGTGCCCCCCGTCTTCTTAAATCAATTTAATAATCGTGTCTTCATTCCACTCATTTTCAAGTTTTTGACGAATAAGCTTCACTATATCGTCAATATCTTCTTTTGTTTTAATTTCTTTTGTTTCTGGAAGAAGGTTTTGCATCGATACATTTTTGGTTTTCTTTACTGCGACCGTTGGTGTACTACCTGTTCTTGATGGAGTACCTCCTATCGGTGGAGCAACAACTGGTGGTTTTGTTCTTTCTATTTCAGTTGAAATTTCGTTAAAAAACACCGTTTTAATACGGTCGCTCTCCACTTTCTTTGAAATAACATCCGCAAATTCATTGGCACGATCTAAGCGAGTTAGTAACCCTGTAAATGCTTCTTGAACACGTCCCAGTAACTTATCTTTAAACTCATATTTATTTAATTCTTCTTTTACCTTTTCAAAATCCGATTTAATAACAGAACGAACCGGTTCTGATTCTTTCTCCAGTAACTCGACATACTTGTCATTAAATTTCGTTACTAAGCTAGGTAATTTATGAATATCTGAGTACGGTTCTGATTTTTTTAAAATACTTTTAATGTCATTAATAATTTTAATTGCTTCTTGATCTGTTACGTAGGTTTGGCTTTTATCAAATAAATCAATTTTACTTGCTGCGTCATCATACACCTTACGTTGGTCTTCAAAGAAACCTTTAATAACCCCAACATCTTCACCATAATCAAGGAAATCTTCTTCCATTTCTTTTACTTTGTTGTAGAATACTGTAGCATCTTTAACAAGTAAAATAGCTTTGAATAGTTCTAATCCATCTTTAAGTACTTCTTGACCTGGATAGTAGCGACGTGAATAATGTGTCAGTAACAGTTCAATAGTGCTCTTTTCATCACGAGATAATTCTTTAAACTTATTCATAACACCATCTTCATCATTTGGGAGTGATGAAATACCAAATACCTCTTTTGCAACGTCTTTTGCTTTTGTAATTAACGCTGGTGGTGTAGTAATACGTTTATTTACACGTACACGATCAACGAAATCACGCTTTGTTAAGTAATTCAGCATATTTTTATCTGCTAAAGAGATTGTCTCACTAGAAAGCTCTACACGAATGTCTTGTGCCTTTAATAGCTTAATAATAATACCTATAATATCAATTTCGTTCCACCCAAATGGTTCTTTACTAAAACGAGTAGTAATCATTTTAACTGTTAATTGTAGCTTTCGTTCATAGGAACGAGTAATGAAGTTATTTACTTCTTGATGCGCTAAAATATTAGGTTCATCACTAGTACCGTCAAGGGTCATTTGTGAATCTCTATTATCAAGTAATACTTGTAATTCACGTGGATTGTCGATAAACTTTTTCACATCATTTAAATGGTTAAAAATAGATTCAATTAAAAGCTTAAATCCTTCATTTATTTTTTCAGATGGATTTTTATCTTTTTCTGGAAGTAACGTTCCATTAACATAAATATGTGATGAACGAATAGCTTCTGTTACTTGTGTTTTCAAGCGACTTTTACGTTCCGATACTTCACGACTTTTACGCGTTTTAATATCTTCAATTGCTTGAGAAGATACGGAACCACCTTTTTGCTTTAAGTAGGTGTGAATCTTCATAATTTCTTCCATTTCTTCTAAATAAGATGTTTCATCTGGAAGATGGACAATTACATTTTTTTCACGAGTAGACATTGCACGTAGCTCTGATGAATTCAAATCTGTGCCATTATCATAATATGGCGTTAAGATTTTTAAGCCAATTTCGTTATTTTGTGCACCCCGAGTACGATCATCGATAATAGAATTAAACGGGAAGTCGTAGCGTTTTGAATAACGGTACTTTTTGTCTGCATAAATTTCTTCAAAGATTACTTCGCTAATTTTTTGAATTAGTTCCCCTGAATCGATACTCATGTTTTTAATTTCACGGTTTACATCTTGTTCGTCATTTGTTAGGAAGATGTAATCATCACCATTCTTCTGTACCAATGTTTCTTTTACAAGTCGACTTAATGACTTTTCAATTTCTTTCTTTAGTTCAATTTTATCTTGATCAACATGACGTACCATTAAGGTTGCAATATTTTCTAAGTTAGAAGGTAGTTCTTTTACATATTTAATTAGGAACAACAATTTTAGTACTTGTATGTCTTCTGTGTTCAAACGCTCGTTGTTTTCAGCATGAATTATAACTGCACGAATACTGCTGTCCAAGAAAGACTCTACCGTATCAAAGAAGGATGCTGCTGGAATTAATGCTCCTGCTTCTGTATTAGCATATTTCACTGCTGTTTCTTGGAATGCAGCAAGTAATGAACGTTCTCCCTCAGATAAGCTCTTTCCAGAAGCACCATGAGTACGAATACCGTTAAAGACGTGTTGTAGTAAATTGAATTGGTATGGTAAGAATGGATAAATATCAACAAAGTCTTCTTCATCTTTGTACATTTTCATTTCAGCAGTGTTTGTTGAGAATGTAATTAAGTTCTTTAAAATAGAGCTTTTCTGCTTGTAGAGTAACGTTAATGTTTCTTTTGCCACATCATTCTTCTCTAGAATACGTTTTTTAATAACTTCGTCTACGTTTGCACTAGAAAGACTTAAACGAGTATTAAAACGTCCAGTTACACGTGAGAAGTCATTTCCTTTTACTTTTGTAACAGAATCAATATCTTGTTGACTTGTTACAATTACCCATACTTTCCCACCACACTGAACACCTAACTGCTCAACTACTGTTTGTAAATTAAGCATTAATTGGGAGTTATCACCGATATATTGACCAACTTCATCTACCAGGAAAATAACATGATGATTTTTGCCTTTACTTTCTACATATTCACGAACTTTTTGAGCAAAGCGGTCTACGCTCAATGAATAGTTTTCTTCTGCTTTGTTGTACCAATTGCGAGCTGATTCTTCGCTCATTTTTGTTGTAGCAGCTAATGCCCCAACAACAGAGTCTTCTTCATAATAAATATCGTAACGTGCTTCTTCCCAAGTTACGCCAGATAATTCATTGAACTTGGCTTTAAAGTTGGCATAGGTATCATCCTTTACCATTTGGCGCTCTAATTCTGCTACCCATGGAATCGAGCCGCAAAAGCCTTGCATCTCATTAAATACTTTATTAAATACTTTTACAATGGCATCTTTTTGATTCTTTGAATCGGACTCACTCTTTGCATCAACATTGAATAAGACCACATCCGTTGTAACATCACTCGCTTGTTTCATATTAGCAAGAACCATTGGATCACTTATTTTTTCACGGAAGAAGTCTATAGCTTTCTTCGTTTCATTATCAATCATAACCGCCTTGTTATCTAACAAATAGGAAAGGATTTTTAAGAAATGCGATTTACCTGATCCGAAGAACCCTGAAATCCATACACCCATATTATCCGTATGACCAGTAATACCTTTTTGATAGGATGCGTAGAAGTCTCGTATGTGACGTAATAACTCATTTGTTACGACATACTCATCTAGTTCTTGTGCAACGTTCTCTTCATTTGCTTGTCCAACTTTAATTACCCCTTTAATATCTCGATTTATATCTTTAACAAACATTTCTCTTAGTAACATAAGATTCATCTCTCCCCCAAAAATTTCACTACCTATCAATTAGTTGAAAAGCACGATAGTAGTTGTCGTCCTTAATTTCGTTAAATAATTTTAATTCTTGACCATCATATTTTCCAGGGAAAAACATAATGACAGGAACTGTATCTACTGCACTATGTAAATTGTTTAATATGGTGTGGGAACGAATAATAGGGAACGCTTTCCCTATGCCAGTTAGGAAAACAATATCATTTGGCTCAATTTTTTCAGAAATATACTTCACAACCAAATCACTTGATAAAGTTAAACGTAATGCTTTCTTTGTTGCATTCAGTACAAATTCACTACCACGTTTTTCTTCCATCTCAAAATTCTTTTGTAAATAGCCTTTTTCAGCTAATATCTCTAATACAATTTCATATAAATCAAATTCACGAATGTACACAGATGAATTGCTCGTGTTAATACGTTCTTTTAAGTACTTAATCTGTAATCGAATAAGCATTTCATCTTGTGGATCATAATCAAAGATATAATAGCCAATTTCATTTCCTAACCCTTTACTCTCACGGAAATTAGAGCTTGTTATCTTTTCGCGAATCATATCTAAGCGCTGTTGAATACTTCTCATACCGTCTCACCTACCAATAAAGTGACAAATGCACCGTCGCCAATCTCTTTTAAATGTTGTTTTACATCATTACTCAAGAAAGGAACATTGATGTCACGTTCTCCTTTTTGATTTTTGAGGATACCAACCTCAAATAAGATACGAATAAATACTTGCTGCAACTTATAGAAGGTGTAATCCTTCCACCCCGCGACTACGTCTGACTGTTCTCGTTTGCGTAGGAAGAAAATATTAAAATCCTTATCTGCTAACAAGAAATCCCTTAGCATGTATTTATCTTTTATTACTTCGTCCATGAATTCGTAGAAGAGACGGTCTGTCTTTATGATGGTATACAGTACAATTAACTTACTTGTTTCTACATCACCATAAACAAGTTGTTTCATCAAAAATCCATCTAGAACTTGAAGCCTACTAGACACTATTGATGCAAACTCCTTTTTTCTACTTTCTGTTTTCACTTGATAGATATTTTCTTCGAGTATTAATTTTTTCACTTGTTCTAATATATTCCCTTCTACAACAAGGGTTGCAGCCTTTTTCATTTCTAAATAAAGTAATGGTCTTGCTTTAATTGTTGTGCTATATCTTAAATTTTTCATCATTATACTCATTCCTTCGGGCCACTTTTTATACCATAAGACTATCTTATCATTTCATCTACCTATATTGAACACATCATAATAATTTATATTTTCGCACAGATTAATAATGACTGAACAAAATACCACACTTGTTGCATAGATTTCTTATACTACTCTTTACCTTCTTTATATTTCCCTGTAGTATCATCTAGATACTCACCCATTCAAAAAGAGCTAAATAAATAGCCCTTAAGCCTTTAAGAGAAAGCTTTGGTTTGGAAATAATACAATTCATTAAAGATCCCTTTGTTCCTTGTGGTGTAACTAACTCAATTTGATTATTTGAGCGTCTGAATTTTAATTGATACATCTCTTAAATCGATCCCTCTAAATTTCATATCAATAAATATTTAATTTTTAAAATATATAAACATTCACATCTTTGGTTACTATAAATTTTTACTATCTCATTCTCAATAATATTGATAAGTAATATACGGATTTTTCTCTAATATAAATTCAGTGTTCATGGAGAAGTTTTAAGCATACTTTATTCTAAAGCAACAATAGTGCGTCACTTACTTATTTAAATATACTTAATATACAAAAAAGAGCCTTTGAATAAAAGCTCTTTTTTTCACCCTATTGAAATTCGCTTTTTCTCATCCATCATAAATAATATATAAGTAGTTCTAGATAAAAGTTCTCTTTTATGATTAGCAATCTCAGACTAAAAACTAGTTATATAAAATGTTGTTATACTCTTCTATTTGCTATCTTGTGCCTGATTATCTACAAAGCTCATTTTCCAACTAAAAAATTCATTCTCAGGATTTTTTTCATATCTCAATATCGCATCAAATTTATTTCCCTTTTTACTTGTTAAACCTTTAACTAACGCTTCTCCATCTTTTAACAACTTCTTAACCATTGTTTTCGTTGGCTTTTTCTTCATGGTTGCTAAAAATTTATCATTTTTCCAAATAACAAACTTGCACCCATTCTTCCAATCTGAACACCCAAAACCTTTTTGTCCTTCCACAATGGCGTTAGAACAAATTGGACATTTCCCTAAAACCTCTACCTCTTTCGGTTCTCTCGTAACATGGTGTAAGATAACATCTTGATCATTTTTAATCATTTCTACTGATTTTCTTGTAAAATCAAAGATAAAGTTTAAAAAGACACTTCGACTCACTTTCTTTTTTTCCATGTCCGACAGGGCTTTTTCTAATTTACCCGTAAACTCCAAGTCAAACAACTCTTTCACAGGAAATGTTTCTACAATTTTTCGACCTAACTCACTACATAATAAACTTTTATCTTTTGAAAAAATATAACCTATATCCTTCAATTTCTTAATTGTTTCCGCTCTAGTAGCTGGAGTCCCTATACTAAAACCACTTAACACAGCTTCTTCTTCATCATAGTTTTTTCCACAAGTCTCCATTACACGTAATAAGGTTTTCTCAGTATGATGCTTTGGCGGCTTTGTGACATGGGAAGTAACATCTGCATTTGTAATTTCCAGATTCTCTTTAAATTTCACAAATGGTAACATCTTGTCTTTGGATTCAATTTTCTCTACTTTACGCCAGCCTTCAACAATTTGAACACGACCTTTTGCAATAAACACACCTTTTATTGAGGAATCACTAATTTTAATTTGAATACGTGTTTCTTCATGCTCTGCTACAGGCATAAATTGCATGATAAAACGATTCTTGACTGCTGTATATACAGTTTGCTCGTCACTTGTTAATGATTTAGGAAGCACATACGTAGGCATGATAGCACTATGACTTTCAACTTTTGCATTATTGAATACTCGTTTTGTTTTAACAAAAGAGATTTCATCTTCGTATGGTAATCCTTTTTTTACTGCTTCTAAAACTTTGGCTGCTCGTCCGACTAAACTTTCCTCTAAAGCTGTACTTCCTGTACGGGGATAAGTAATATATTTTTTCTCATATAAAGACTGAGCTACTTTTAATACTTTATCTGATGTCCAGCCTTTATACTTACTTGTAACATATCCTTGTAAATTAGATAAATTAAATAGAAAAGGAGGATATTCTCTTTTCTGTTCAACCTGTTTATCTATAACTTCTCCTGAAGAACGTTGCAATATATTATATATTTCATCTAAGGTAGCCTTATTTTTAAACTTCTCCTCTTGCTCCTCCAGATAAGTTGCTTCAAATTCTTCTTCCCTTTGTGTTTTAAATGTAGCAACTAATTTGTAATAGTTCTCCGGTACAAACGTTTCGATTTCTTTATCTCGATCATAAATGATTTTCAAGGTAGGCAATAAAACGCGCCCAACATTTAACGCTTGCCCTTTTCCTTTTTGATACTTAAGTGTAGCAACAGAAGTTAAATTTATTCCAATCGCCCAATCTGCCCATTGTCTACTTACTCCCGCATCTTGCAACGGACGTAAATCCGAGTTTGGTCTAATTTGTTTTAACCCTGCGTTTACCTCATCTGGTGTCCATTCATTCAATAATAGACGATAGACTTGTTTCGGTGCTTTTATATTATAAATGACACTATCACCAATTACTTGCCCCTCACGGTCATAATCACATGCTGAAATAATAGAATCAACATCTTCTCTAAAAAGTAAAGAACGGATTATATTTAGCTGTTTTTTCGCACCACTATCAGCCTTATCTCTATCTTTCGGGCTGCTCTTTACTTTATATTGAAACTTCTCTGGAATAAAAGGAAAATTATCCATTTGCCATTTAGCCATTTTTTCATCATAGTCTTTTGCATCATATAATTGAAGCAAATGACCAAATGCCCAAGTAACAATATAAGTATTTCCCTCGTAATACCCATCATTTCTTTTTTTAATCTTTAATGCATCAGCAATGTTTTTAGCTACGGAAGGTTTCTCTGCTATAATTACTGCCTTCAAAATGAATCCCTCCTAAATAATATAAATAATTAAATTTAAAAGATTGGCATTGCTTCTACAGCATCTGTCAATTCATCAAAAGAATTCTTTAAATATCTCGTTGTAGTGGAAATATGACTATGACCTGCTAAACGACGAACTTTCTCTATATCGTTATTGGTTGCCTTTAACATCCATTTACAAAAAGTATGCCTAAACATATGAGGTGTTAATTTTTTATCTGATGTACTGTAATTTTCAATCATAGCCTGAATTCCACGAATTGAAAATTTTTCAGATCGTTGACTATAAAAAACATATGGTGATTGGTTAACTATCTCTTTGTCCTTTGCTATCTTATTTCTGAATTGAAGCCAGTCCAATACTTCATTATAAAGAAAGTTTGACATTGGTATGGTTCTTACCTTAGTCCCCTTTCCAATTACCCTAATCTTTTTTAAATCTAAATCTATATCTGTAATCTTTAAACTTGATAACTCTTCCACACGTAATCCTGCATAAGTGAGGATATAAATAATAGCTCTATCTCTCCGATACTTTTCTTCAGGATTTACTCCTCTAGTCTTTACAGGATACTTCCTCATTCGCTCCAATAAGGCTTCAAACTCTTTCTCTGTCAGCCACATGATCTTTTCATATTCTTCATCTGCTACTTTTAAATCTTTAATATCTGTCATAGGATTTACTTTAATATACTGTTCTCTTTCAGCCCAACTAAAATAACTCCTGAGAGTATTTAAACGACGATTTATCGTACTTACGGACAATGCTTTACCTTCTCGAGGGTTTAACATGTCTCTTATCCATTTTTTAATATCATTACTTATTACATAACTATCTGGATTTAATCTCATTTCTTGAAAGAAAATATGCAAATCGTTGATATAGGATAGTAATGTATTCTGAGATTTTCCTTTATCAATTAAATACTTACGATATTTATGTAGCATCTTCCCACCTTCTTATATTATATGCTGAGTTATAAGTAAACAAATTTATAAAAAATAAGCACTTTCCTATACATTATACGACGAGTTTAAATGCAATATCAATAGAAACTCAACGCATAATGTATATTATATGTTGAGTTTCTATTGATATTTTCGATTACAAAATTAAATGGTAACTGTGGTAAAATACGAAGTATTTTCAATACATTTAAAAACAAGATATATAAATATCATTAAATCTAAAAGCAACCGTTCGTTATAGGTACGAACGGTTGCTAGATTAATTTAATCTTTCTTCATAATTCTCCAATATTTTGTATCCTGAAGAAAGTAAACCTTTTAAGTATTCATCTTCTAAAAGAGTATTCAACACTTCTAATTTCCCTAAGTTTTTATATACACATTTTAAATCTATTACTTTTTCACCCAAGTATATTTGATTAATTGAGTCTATATAATCTTTAGTAATTTCCTTAAACTGCTCGTCTATTAAATCTTCTGATATTACTATACCCTCATTATTTTGTTCTACATTACCCTTAGACTGTATTTCCAATTCACTGTCTAATACTTTCTTTAGATAAAAATAAAATCCATTTCTATCTCTACATCTGTCAATCGATTTAATCACATTCAAGCTAAAATCCGATTCATCAAATTTATATAGCGATTTATAAAGAATGTAAATCTCCTCAATATCCAATAAAATCTCTTCACTTAGTAATGATTCCATTCTATTACTTGTTAATAAATATTCTTTTAATGTCTCAGGTAACTTTATGCTATTCATGATGTCATTCATACTCAAATTATCATCCTTTTTTCTATCTAAAAACTATACTCTAATATTATAGACTAGAACCCTCTCCGTGACTATAGTCTACAATCATTCAATTAATAAAAAAACAGCACCCATTTTGTAGACTATAGTCTGTGGAGTTAAAGAAACACCTCTTCCAAAATTATTGTATAAACATAGGGAGAGTGGTTTCTTGAATATCGAACAAATTTTTGGAACTGTCTTGCAGGAACATCGTCTTAGCTCAAAAATGAGCCAAGAAGAATTAGCATTTAATTCTGGGTTAGACAGGACCTATATCAGTCTTTTAGAAAGAGGAAAAAGAAAGCCAACTATAAACACCTTATTCTCATTAGCTGGTGCTTTAAATATTCATCCTTCTCAGCTAATTAAGGAATTAGAACAAAGGTTATCAGAGGGGCAACTATAAAAGGAAAGCAAATACAACCTTTTCTTTTCCTAATAGTATATACAGTATTAACCTTGAACACAAAAACCTCTAAATCCAGCCCCTATTCTCCTTATTTATAACTCTCATTTGTTTATTGCAAAACGAAAGTGCAGAATGTTGCAGAACTGCTATTCACCGATATACAACACGGCTTTACTTGGAGTGGCAGGCATGATAAACTTGTGCGAAACCTGACACTCCTTTTATAGCTGGGTTCTTGGCAGGAGAATCATACCTGTAGAGGCTCCGAGTCAAGCCATCCCTGATTCAACATAAATGTATATTTAATCTCAAATATGAATTCGATATACTTCACAACTCTGTACTTTTCCGTTACAAAAAACTCCCCTTATGTGGGGACCCCGCAAAGCAAATAACATAAAACTGTCGCTTTGAAATAAAGTCGTACCGTTATTATATTATCAAGACCTAAATTGTAAAAAGTCATAAAAAATAAAGGACGATACATATTAGTCATGTCTAATATGTATCGTCCTTTTACTTCATGTTCAACAATCGCGCCCGATTGTTGAACATCATATTAGTATATTGAATAGTATTCTTGTACTGTGCAGTAGTTATTAAACAAGCAGCTTATTGGTCTATGGAAACAAGTCCACTATCTTGAGGAACATCTTCTTTAGTAATTATCATCAACGATTCTTTAGCAATATGCCCCGGAAATTTCGACAGTCTCTTCGACTGATTAAGTGTTATATCATCAAATAAATTCCGAACAAGACGACCATTTGAAAAGTGTTCATCTTTTTCATTTAATTTCGTTTGCAGCAAATCGCGGACTTTTTTAATCGCTTGCTCATCGGCAATATAGTCATTTTGTTTGCAGGTGTAAGTGAATATTTGAACAAGCTCATCTAGTGAATAATCACTAAATGAAATATAAGTATTAAATCTTGACTTTAATCCTGGGTTGGATTCAAAGAACTGGTCCATCAAATCTGTATATCCAGCTACTATTACAACGAGGTCATTTCGATAATCTTCTAGAGCCTTTGTTAGCTCAGTAAGACTTTCTCTCCCATAACTATCACTATGATCATTCTCAGTTAGACTATACGCTTCATCAATAAATAGGACTCCACCTTTAGCACGATTAATTAACCTTTTTACCTTGATTGCTGTTTGTCCTTGGTACTCAGCAATTAAATCAGTCCTACTCGCTTCAATAAATTGTCCTTTACTTAATAATCCGATAGCTTTATACATCCTCCCAACAATACGAGCCACTGTAGTTTTAGCTGTGCCGGGATTACCCAGAAATGCCATGTGCAAAGTTTTGTTAGACTTCTTCAATCCGTTTTTCACTCGTAATTGTTGTATTTGATTATAGTCAATCAAATCACGGACTTGTTGCTTTACATCTTCTAGTCCAACCAGTTCGTCTAATTGGTTAAGTAGCACATCAAGTGAAACATTTGAAGACTCTTTCAAGTCTTGGATAAGACCATCAACTTTTGATGCTCCTAGATATTTATATAATGTCTCAATAATTTTTTCTTGCTTTTGCTCCATTCTGGGTAAAGATTGTTTCTTAGTTAAGATACCTAGGTTTTTAATGAGCTCTAGAACAGCTTTATCAACTTGTTCGTCAGTTATTTCTTGAGCTAATCTTTCCAATTCAGATGTTTGTCCTAAAGCAACGTCTAACTGCTTAGCTTCTTTCATCAGCTGGCGTTTGTAATGCTCTGAAATCATCATAGCACCCCACTTATTATCAAAAGCACTAAAACACATGTTATAGCAATACTAGCAAATGAAAAAACTCGAGTAGTCTTCAACCCTTTTGTTAAGCTTACTGTCAACAGATTAAGCTCTCTAATCTCATTTTTTGCCTTTGACAATTCAGATTCAAAATATGAATTCATACTTACTGCTTGTTGCTCAATTCCAACGTTGAGTTCCTTAATAGCATTTTCAAAATCTGTCTTGTTTTTTCTGACTTCGTTAGTTGTTGAAACGAGTTTGGCATCAAACTCTGAATTGTTTCGAACGACTTTATTTGATAAGATCTGGATATCATCCTGAAATAATTGTTTTAAATCACCGAGTTTTTCTACCTGATTAGCAACTTCTTTATTTAGTGTTTCGATATCAGCCTTGTTTACTGTATTAATTGCTTCGATTTTAGATATGCTATTATTTTGGTGTGATACCAGTTGTTTCACTGTTTGATATTGCTTAACTTGGTTTTCTTTTATTTGATTCATATGATCTTGAAAATCTGACTGTGAAGATAACAATGATTTCGTTTCATTAATCAGGTCAGCTAATGTCAGTTCGTGAGCTTCAATCTTTGCTTCGATTGCTGTAACATTATCTTGCATTGTTGAATAGATAGCAAAAATTGTATCCACGTCTGATAAGTGTTCTATTCTCTCAATCTTTTCTTTAAAGTTTTGCAGAACCTGAATTACCTGTTTTTGTTGATTAATGATTTGTTTAATCTCGTCTTGATTTGTCTCAACGCCTTCTATTCCCTTTAATGCTTTTACATTTGCTTCTTCAGCTGCTTTTAATGAGATTAAAATTCCCTGAATGTACTCTTTATCTAATGCAGAAAAAGTATCGTAAATCGTATTAAACTCTTGAATCGTTCTAACAAGAACTTTATTCTGCTCAATCATTTTATCTTGAATACTTTCAGTAAGCCTGTTTAAGTCACTACCCGTCACATCGTAGTTAAACCACCCAAATAACCCTCCCGTAACTGGGACACTAGGTAACTCTGCTTCTTTAGGCAGTTTCTCACTGAATGCTTTTAACTCATTTTTCTTTTTATTGAAACCCTCACCTCTGGTAGACACTATCATTGTCTGTTCATTAGTTGAGGATTCCTCTCTAGTCATTACCTTTGTCATTTCTCATCACCTTTAAAGTAAGCCTTCTAAATCTTTTTGTATTTGAAGTAGTTCTCTCTGATTTTCAGTAATATTGTTCTTGTTTTTAGAACTACTAGCATGATTATCATCAAATATCTTATTAAGCGATTGTCGCATTATGTCCTTTGCCAATACGTGATTCTCTGAGATTTCGTTCATAACATTTTCTTTCAATGCTACTACACGATTTTCAGCTACAAAACGTTGTACTTGTTGAAGATTCATAATCCCATTTTTCTTATCGATAATTTGTTGGTCCTTTTCTTCTTTTACCTTTTTGGCGATAAACTTATCGATAAGATTTAACACGATGGCACCAACTAATCCAGATACTAAACTTGATAAGAATAAGCCAATCATATTAGCAAGAGATCCTATTAGAGGGATCTCAATTTGCATTCCAGGAACGGTTAGTAAGAATTTTTCAAAAACCTCTCCTAAAAAAATCGCACTGCCGCCAACTAATCCAACAGTTATGATTTTTCCGACTTGTGCTACCTTTGCTGAGAACGGTTTGTCCTTATTCTTCTTATCACGAAGATAATTAACTGCATCTATAAGAGAATATACCCCTTGCTTAATTACACTTACCAATTTCTTAAAAGTACTTACAATAGGACCGAAGATTTCAGAAATAATGGTACCAATTAATGTTGATGCTCCCGTTTGAATGAAACTGAAAATCTTGGAAAAGAATGATTTAATCGATTCACGCATCTCAGATAAGAATCCATTAAACGACTTAGATCCCGCCTTAAAAAAACGGATTAAGCCGTTCATAATTTCCTTCAACAATGTAAAGAGTGCTGATACAGCCATTACCTTTAAGGCATCTTTCCCTGCTTTTTTGCCAACTTCTTTTGCTGCATTAACTGTAATATCTTTATTAATTGCTTTTCTTGCTTCTTTATCAGCTTTCATCATAGAATCATCATCAGCAGCAAACTTATCCTTTAATCGTTTATCATTTTTTTCTTTTTGTAAACGTTTATCAACATCTGACATGTTTGATTCATCGATTTTTTTATTTGCCCTTTCGTTTTGTTTAATAAGTTCTTTTTCTCTAGCCTCGCGTTTTTCTAAATATTCTTTGTTGCTCTTTGCACCTTTGCTTTTATTTAAAGATTCGTTAGTCGCCTTTAGATTTTCTTCTTTGTTGGCAAGATCAGCTACACTTAAATTTGCTTGCTTTCTTCTTTGATTTTCAAATAATTCTTTTCTAGATACTACATGGTCTAAATTAGCATTTTCATTATGCTTTAAGTTTTTCCCTGTATATTCATCCTTTAAAGTGCCGGCTTTTTGTTTTTCCTTCATTGCCTCATTGGCATCTTTGTATTGTTGGTCTTGCAGTACCGAATTAGCAATATCCTTATATTGTTGAGGATGCTCTCTATCATATTTTTGAATTAATGTCTCATTCGTCATGTCAAGTCCAATTTGATTCCCAAACTGTTTCCAAACTTCATCCAATACTACTTTTCCTAAAGAATCAGGATCTGCTATCGATTCTCTTTCGTTTTCCAGTAGTTCTAAATCAGAAAAGCTGTCCTCTAACTGTTTTGATAAGAAACCTTCTACTTCTTCAAAATCAAAGTCAGTTTCAATATTATCAATTTCCATATTTTGATTTGCATTCTTATTAGCCATAATTTTAAACAGTCCTTCCAAATAAGTTCAATAAGAATTTTGGTAACAATACCACGTTTTTATGCTTTCTTGCGTGTTTCTGACTGATCTGAGCATTTCCCAAAATGAAAGGAAAAGAGATATTTTTACACTGTCCACTTCTTGGCGCTTGCAAACAACAATGTACTCTTCACCAGGTTGTGGTTCTATTACACCTGCTTGTGATGGAGACCAATCAATGTAATTGCTCTTGAATTTGAAGTCGCCTGTTTTAAGGTTCTCATCCCACAGATGGTACGTGATATCACCAGATTTACGCTTACTTATGCGCTATATTAATTTAATCCTTGTAAACTAGTTTACAAATATATCTTCGCTTAAATTCTGTTAACTTTAAAAGTAAAAACTCAAATAAATTACCCATAGTAAGGATCAGAACACTATTTCGAGAAAATTGTACTTTTAGAAACAAATTAATCGATTCCCTATACGCTAAGGAACCGATTATTCATTGTACAAAAAATACTAATTTTCGCTACAAAATATAAGTAAAATATTGTTCTTTGAAATAAATGTAAGTACAATTTTGTCATTAAAAAGAGACAATATTTTACTTACATAATTAATAAAACCATTTTAATGTGTTCCTAGTAACCTAAAATATCTTTCCATTTTTCAGTAGCTGCCATTGCATTTGCTTGGCTCAATCTCTTTCCTAACATCTTAAAATTATGACTTATCTGCTTTCTTTCCTGACTATTACTTCCACCTAAATATCCATCTACATGTATTGATTGTCCTGTACTATCCTTAATCGGTCTTAGTACAGCTTGTTGAACATGTTTACAAAAATGTTCAGTCATTCCTTTATAGGTATTTTTACCAGTATACTTTTTAAAAGCATCAATTCCTAGAGACTCGATATGATATCCTGATAACCTCTTATTTTTAGGAAAAGTATCATTTATTCCTTTAAATAATTTAATTAACGGTACTACCCTTCCACTATTGGCCTGATTAACTTTTGTTAATTTAGTTGCAAATTTCTCAGGTTTTATGACATTACTCCATTCGTTTTTACCTGGTTTAGCAATTTTATAACCTGTGGCTGTTTTAATGCTAGGGAGTAATTGAATCTCACTTCCACTAGAAAATTTAACAGTCACAGCTAATTTACCTACTGAAACATTTGTTTTAGGCAATCGCTCTTGAATTTTCTTAGCAAAATGACTTAATACTTCTTCGGGCTTCGCATTTATAAAAGAGCTTTTATTTATTCTTACTAACATATCTATATCACTTAAGCCATTTGTATAGGTATGTTTACTTACAGAACCTCCAAATTTCAATTCATAAATATCTTCACTGTCTTTTTCTAAAGCTTTTTTCAAAGTATCTAAGTGTTTATTAACTTGTTCAACATTCCGATTGTTAATATCTTTGAATAGTGATTGCAAAAATTCATTTACTTCTCTTTCATAATTCAGTTGTTTCTCCCTTTCAATTCGCTCAGCTTCTAATTCTTGTAAAGATTTAGTTGGTATACTGTATCCCCCATTACTCCCACCCATTTTATTTTCCCCCTATCGTTTCTCCTACACGTTTTATTAACCCTTTAAGTTGTTCTGTTATTCCCTCTTCTAGACCTAAGGTACTCCAATCATATTCTTCTGAAAACTGATTCATTTTATCAGTCAATCCAACTAACAATTGTAAATTTTCAGAGAAGGTGAGCGCTCTTACTTCAGAATCTTCTTTATCCCATTTCCCACTTGAAATAGCAGAACTATTCAGATAAGAAGGTATGTTATTTTCAAACGAATATCTTAACCAAGATAGACCATCGAATATATCGGCACCACACATATAATAAGCAAGTATATTCAATGGGTCTAAACACCCAAAAATATGAATAGGCGTTTGTATATTTTCTTTTTCTAATTCAAAACGAATTTTATATATATTAGTACATCTTTCTAATATAGAATTTCCTAATTCTTTTTCTGTGAATCCAATAATAGAAAAAGACGACATTAAATGTATATTGTTACAAAAGTCACTAATATCTATAAAAGAATGACTTCCATTCGTTGGTTTACATAAAAAATCACTTAAGAAGTCAGGAAATAACCCGAAAAACTTTTCTGCTCTTTCAACTTGTTCAGACAATGCGAACTTCTTTTCATGATCATAATTTACTAACACTATATTCCCTAGTAAATCCACCTTCTTAATCTCTTCCAAATGCATCTCTTCAGTCCATTTTTCAGGGGTATATTTACCGCTATAAACATTAGACAAATCATGTTCCTGATCTCTTTCATATCCCCCACTGTCTACAAATAATATATCTGATTCATATATTTCTAACGGATTGATATAGTCATAATATAAATCGTAAGCACTGACCAATGATGCTAATGTTAAATTACCTTTCATATATGGATATATTTTTTTAATGTCTCTTATACCCTTACTAGAAAATGAAGGTACTAATATCGGCGTACTCAATTCACTTCCTTTTATCACCCTTCTTTTACATTGATCCTGATAACTCACTTAGTATCCTCCTATCTTTGCACGAAAGGCATTCCCCACATGGTTCCTCATCATTAAATTCACAACTATAAGTTAATTCAATTGGAACCTGATTCCTTAAACAAAATTTCAATACACTTCTTTTGTCATATAATAAAAAAGGAGCTTCAATAATAACTGTTCCGGCAAAATAACCATCCAATATTTTCTGACAGTCGTTAATAAAAGTCCTAGTACAGTCATAATATGGCGTTCCAGAATGAATACCTATTCCGATTTTCGAATAAGTTTTTGGCAATAAATTAGAGGCAGCTAATATAAAAAGTGGATTTCTAGCAATAAATTCTCCTTTTATGTGATTAAATGAAAATCCAAAACTTTTACTCTCAATTTCTATATCATAATATTCACCTATTTTTTTTACTGCCTGCTCTTCCTTTTTGCATGCCATTTGTCCATAATTAAAATGAATTCCTTTTATATTAAAACCTTGTGATACATAGTAATGAATTAATGCCGTTGAATCAATTCCTCCACTAGCTAAAATTAATATCGACTTACTATCCCTTCTATCAACTAAAATTACTCATCATCTCCTGATTCTCTTTTTTCCTTATCTACTAATGTTTCACTGCTTTGATTCTTGCTTTTTTTATAAAATTCAATTCTCTTACATATTTTAAATAACCAAATAAACAAAAACGGGTTTTTCTCTAATTCTTTGCTAATTTCTATCTTTATAAATAATCTTTGTTTTGCCTTATAAAATGCTTTATCCGTTAATGAAAGAGCATTTTCATTTATCATGTTGTATTGCATTGTTACTTTATCTATGTCTTCTTCTGATATTTCGGGTAGCTTTTTTATTGCATCTGTATTACGTATAAAGCTTGTTAATTGTTTTGCTGTATTTTCATGACCTGAAGCTTTATCGCTGAGTTTACCAAACTCTTCTATAACAGTTAGTATGAAAATTAAAGATGCAAACAATCCTACAAATAATGTATATCCTTCCTCCGATATCTTTTGAAATATAGGCTTAAAAGTTGTAAATTTAGCAAAAGTTAAAATAGCGACAATTGAAGAACCTATTAAAATGATAGCGTGTAGCACATTACTCAAAATTCTATATCTATTGAACAATAAATAGTGAGCATTCCTTGTTACTTCTGATTTTCTTAATATTTTTTTCAAATATTCCTTTTTTGATTCTTGATTCATTGCTATATCCACCTTCAGATTTTTAAATACACATAAATTATACCACATTTTAACATATACTGGATTAGAATTGATTTGAGGCTTCTAATCTACTTCTCTTTTATACTTATTCTAACTAAACATTATTACGTCATCTGAATTATTCACTTTAAATTATTTTGAAATAAATATTATCTCATAGATCCTCCTTCACTCTTCATTTTTTTATATCCATTTTATTAAATAAAAAACGTTTCTAAGTACGTTTTTTATTCTGAATCACTTTTATAATTTCATTATCAGAAAAATAAGCCATTTCTATATAAATTCTTTTCTTTGCCAACTTTAAATCCCCTGATATATAACATGTAATCTCTTCTCCTGATCAAGTTAAAACACGAATAGAAATTATAAATATATAAAATAAATTATCTTTTGATAACTTGAATTATATATAAAAATATAACATTGCAACTTCCGACCTACTGGCTCTTCTGCCAAAAAAGAGTACTAACAAAATGTTTAATCCAAATAATTCAATCCTCATAGATAAGCTAGATGCATAGTTTAATAATGTACATAAATTAGTTTTGCACACCCTGAAACAACTCATTTATATCTTATGTGTATACGTTTTTCACACTTCACTTATTTATGCACACATATTTTTTATAGATAAGCTCCCTAACCCCTCTGTCTTCTTTAATACTTTCTCAAGCTCTTCATTTTCTAAATACTTCCCGGCTGTCTTCATTAGCGTAATTAATTGACCTTCTGTATAACGTTTTGGTGGCTGTGTTTTTCCTTCTTTCACTTTCACCTTCGTTACTTTCCCTTGCTCTCCTTCAGCAACAACTGGCAAAATTGTTTCATCGTCTTTATCGTCTTGGAAAATAACTTTACGCCAACCTTCTTGAATTTGCTGCTTTCCTTTTGAAATAAACTCAGCACGTCCATCAACAAGCGTTGTAATTGTCGTATAATCAAAAATCGCCGCATCATAATGAGCCGCAATTAATCGTCTTACAATCATATCGTAAATTTTCTTTTCATCACCGGATAGTTTACTTGGGTTTGTCACTTGCTCTGTTGGGATAATCGCATAGTGATCTGTAACCTTCTTCTCATTTACATAACGCTTATTATTCATAATCGAAGAAATCGGGGCTGGCAATACATCTTTATACTCATCAAACTGACTTAACCTCTGCAAAATGTCAGGAAATGTCGAAGCTTCCCCTTCTGTTACATAGTTTGAGTCTGAACGCGGATACGATACAATTCCTTTTTGGTACAATGCTTGCGTAACATCTAACGTCTTCTTTGGTGAAAACTTAAATGCTTTATTCGCCGTTGCTTGTAATGAAGATAAATTAAATAAAAGCGGTGGCTGAAACTCTTTGCGCTCCGTCTTCATATCTTTCACTTCAGCCGGCTTATTTTGACAAAAAGCTGCGATTTTATTTGCCATCTCAGGGTCTTTTATACGAGCTTCCCCTTCTTTTTCCCACTTACCATCGTATTTCTTTCCCTCTATGTTAAATGTTGCGATGACTTCCCAAAATGGTTCAGATTTAAAGCTTTCAATCTCTTTCTCTCGCTTTACAATTAACGCAAGTGTTGGCGTTTGCACCCGACCAGCAGAGAAAACATCATTCATTCCTTTTTGTTTTAATAAAATACTGTAAACACGTGAAGCGTTCATTCCTACAACCCAATCCGCACATGAGCGCGTATATGCTTCATAATACGTATTGATTGTATCAGCTTCATCTAGTAAATTTTGAAATCCTTGGTAAATGGCTTGTTTTGTTAACGAAGAAATCCAAAGACGTTGCATCGGCTTTTGTACGTTGCATAAATTGACTATATTACGCACAATTAACTCCCCTTCACGCCCGGCATCACCAGCATGAATAATACTGTTCACCTGAGGATTATGTAACAGCTGTTTCACAACATTAAACTGTTTATATTTTGATTTCGTTACTTCAAATTGAAAACGCTCCGGAATCATCGGCAACGTATTAAGTGACCATTTCTTCCATTCTGCATGATAGTGCTCCGGATTGCATAGCTGCGTCAAATGACCAATCGCCCACGTACAATACGCACCGTTTGGAAACAGCTCATTTGGTTCCACTTCTAAATAACCGTCTTTTCTTCGGTATTTAAACTGAGAAACGAGCGCCAAACCTTGATCTGGTTTTTCGGCAATAATTAACTTCATCGTATAACTCCCTATCTCTATTCCTGTATTTCCATAATCGTATACTTTTTCATTCTGTACATTGTTCTCGACTTCTCATATTATACGCTTAACTTTTATATGTTCACAACAGTTTAGAGTTATATGATGATTTCTTTGAGCGACGTGGTATGAAACCTAAAAATAACTAGCTAGGTTTGGGCCCAAACAAACATTAAAAATAACACTAGAAACGAATCCACCATCTAACAAGTATACTTAACAGAAAATCAGAACAACACCTTCCTTTATCATTATTTCTTCGGAAGTATAATACCGATGCTTATTAATATAAAGCCAATCCATTGCTCTACTGATAAACCAAATAGAAATGAATTTTGCTCAGTAAGGAAGGAGAGCATAATACGAGTAATTCCTGCTCCAATAAGAAAATAACTCATATAAATTCCACTACCTAGCTTAATTTTCCGTATCCATAACCAGATTAGTAGAAATATGACAATGATAATCTCATATAAGTGAATTGGGTGATATGTAAATTCCGAACCGTATACGTATGTTCCCCACGGCAACTCTGTTTGAAATCCATATACTGGATTAACAAAGGAATAAGTAATTAGTATAATACCAATTTCAAAAGGAAGTAAGTCTAGTAAAATACGAAGTACAAAGCGATTCCTTCTCGTTTTCAATAGTATGTATCCACTTGCTAATGTACATCCAATAACAACATGTATTATGCTACCACCAGTTAAAAGTATAGCTTTAGGTGACTGAATCACCCAGTTCGGATTTATAACGGCCGGTGCAAATTTCCATGTAATCATTATAATTAATATTACATTCGTTAACATATCGAGCACTTTCTCATGTGGAATACGATGTTTTTTCATCTTCTGCTTAACAATGATAAGCCCAAGTAAACTACCTATCACTGGAGATATCATCTGTAAATTAACCATCCACGTTCCCATATTCAATCAACCCTCCATCAATTTCTTCATTTTTTCTAATTCCCCTGATGATAATTTACCAATTACCCGACCAATAATAATGCCCTATTTATATAAAAAGTATGATGTTACTACGGGGCAACTTTATAATTTAATCCAAATATCATCTCTATATACAAATTAACAAAACTTAAATCTATGAAGCTCTGAAAACTCTTTACGAAATACAATTACATCAAATTCTTCTTCCTTTAGCTTTTACGTCAAGCAGTTCAAAAAAGGTTCAAGTCTTCCCCACATAACTTACAAGTTTTCGAAAACATAACTTTCTTCATTTCACACTACGAATTGTAGTGCACAATAAAAGAAAGGTCAAATATAATTTATTATTGCAATCCTTTATTTTATATAGTGAGTAAAAATTAACTATTCGATAATTCTAACTCCCATAATTTTTTTATATTTTCCTTTTCATTCAAAAAAACTTATAGTATACTAACTGAAAATCATTGTAGGAGAAAGGGAGCAAAGAATTATGTTTATTTATACAACTGTAGTCACATTTGTACAAAAACATCATCATCATACGTAAACCCTTGAAACCTAGCGGAAAAATCACGCGTAGGTACAAGGGTTATTCCCATTGTACCTACGCTAGGCATAGTAAGAGCCATGTAGGTATTTTTTATCTACATGGCTCTTTTTTTATTTACAAACCGCTAGTAACAAAAGATAACAAGCAAAAAATCAAAAACAAGAGAGGGAATATTTATTATGAACGCTGTACTCATCGCTGTAGCAGTGATGCTACTTCTTAGTTTATTACGTGTACAAGTTATTGTTGCTATTATCGTCGGCGCTTTAACTGGAGGATTAATTGGAGGACTTGGAATTACAGAGACAATCTCTACTTTCACTGAAGGTCTAGGAGATAGTGCTCCTATTGCCTTAAGCTACGCCATGCTTGGTGGATTTGCGATTTCCCTTTCTAAAACAGGACTTCCTGATGCTATGATCCACACTGCACTACGTTGGATTGAAAACGAAGGAGATTCGAAAAAGAAAGCATACTCAAAAGTACTTATTTTGTTAATTATCCTTACAATGGCTGTTTTTTCACAAAATGTCATTCCTGTGCATATTGCCTTTATTCCTATACTCATTCCAGCACTTTTAAAAGTATTAAACGAATTACAAATTGACCGACGTCTCGTTGCATGTATCATTACATTTGGTCTTATCACACCTTATATGTGGATTCCAGCAGGGTTTGGTAAAATTTATCACGATATTCTTCAATCAAATGCTGCACAAAGCGGCTTAACTTTTGATGTTTCACTCATCCCAAAAGCAATGACGATTCCAGCGCTTGGAATGATATTAGGCCTATGTATTGCTATTTTTATCACATATCGTAAACCACGAAAATACAACGAGTTAAATGTAGAAAAAACTGAGGACGAAACGATTCCTTACACAAAGAAAAGTATTGCATTTGGGTTGCTAGCAATCGTTGCAACACTTAGTGTACAACTTGCAACAGAGTCAATGATTTTTGGTGCTCTCGCTGGAATTATTGTCTTATCGTTAAGCGGTAGTCTACCTCTTAACGAAGCAGACGTAATTTTAACGAGCGGAATGCGCATGATGTCATTTATTGGATTTGTTATGATTTCTGCTGCTGGGTTTGGTGCCGTTCTCCGTGAAACAGGACATGTCGAATCGCTTGTTGAGACAAGTGCAAGTTTAATAGGAAACAGTAAGCCACTAGCTGCGTTTCTTATGCTTGTCATCGGTTTACTCGTTACGATGGGAATTGGATCATCATTTTCTACCATTCCAATTTTAACGACAATCTTTGTCCCACTTTGTATCCAACTTGGTTTTAGTCCGATGGCAACAATTGCAATTATCGGCACAGCTGGTGCACTTGGCGATGCAGGGTCACCTGCTTCTGATAGTACACTTGGTCCAACTTCAGGACTTGGTGCAGATGGACAGCACCAACACATATGGGATACTTGTGTACCAACATTTTTACACTACAACATTCCGCTTCTTATTTTTGGATTTATTGCTGCCCTTGTTTTATAAGCAACATAAAAAAGAGTATACTATCTAGTTCATTTGTGAGATGCAAAGAAAACACATTTCAATTTTTATATTAAAATACAAAAAAACTTTAGTGAAACGAAGTAAATATAGAACAAAAGAGACTGACTTAAAAGAAGCCAGTCTCTTTTGTTCTAAACTCAAACATTAAATATTTACAATGTTATTTTAAAATATCTCAATCTAATAACTATCACTATTTAAATAGAAGATTTTCACCTAATATATAATTTTGGATTTACAGCATTACTTTTTTGAACATTCCATTCACCTTTATGAAGTTCAAAATGTAAATGTTGCCCCGAAGATTGTCCAGTATTCCCCATAACTCCAACTTGTTGCCCTTGCTTTACTTTTTGTCCAACAGAAACAGAACGGCTTCTTAAATGCGCATATACAGTTGTATACGTCTCTCCATCTATATTATGAGTAACAAATACAACATTCCCATAACTACTTGAATAATAAGAACGAGTGACTTCTCCACTTGTAGCAGCAACAACTGCTACTGTTCCTGAAGCGGCAATATCTATTCCATAATGCATTTTCCCACCACGCATCCCAAATTCAGAAGTGTAACTTCCTGCAGATGGCTTAATAAAGGCACTTGTATGATTACCCGTATCAGATTCACCTGAAACTGGTGTCTTTGATAAATATTGACTTGATATATAACCAGTTTTTCCGTTGTAATTAATTTTGCTCCATCCATTTTGTTCAGATAGAACTGTCACTTTTACTCCTTTTGATAGCGCACCGATTACGCCATAATTTGTTCCAGCACCACTTCTTACATTTAACGCGTTTATGTTAACGTGGTAGTCGCCAACTGCTTTTGATGGATTACTTGTTTCAGGCTGAGTGGTTGTGCCACCTGAAACAAATTTTACATACTCACTACTCACATAACCGGTTTTCCCATTGAGATTAATTTTGAACCAACCACTTTCGGCACCATTCACTTGCAACGTCTGTCCCTTTAACACACTACCAAGTACACTATGGGAACTAGCAGGGCCTGTACGAACACGTAAAGAAGTTGTATCTACAACGTATGTACCGCCTGTTTGAACAGTAACATTACTATTTTGTTGTCCACTCGAATTTGAATTCGTGTTTGCATTCGATCCACCTTTTGTAATGTAATCTTTACTAATATAACCCGTCTTTCCTCCATAGTTAATCTTAAACCAATTTTGTTCCTCACCAGTGACCTGTACAACTTCTCCTTTCCGGAGGGATCCTAAAATCGCATGAGAAGTGTTAGGGCCTGTACGAACGCGAAGGGAAGAGGCATTAACTGTATAATTTCCACTCGCTGCTTGAACAGCTTGATTACTTCCAGGTGTAGAAGAGCCACTATTTTCAACAAATTCACTATTTACGTAGCCAGTTTTTCCTTTGTGGTTAATTTTTAACCAACCATTCTCTTCACCAACGACTTGTAATATTTGTCCTTCGTACACACGAAATGTGACGGCATGAGAAGTACTAGGACCTGTGCGGACGTTTAGTGCGTCGGCAGTTACTTTGTACGCTCCGCTAGCTTGCGGAGCTGCTTGGGCGTTATCCAATAATGGAGATACTGCACCAGCTACAGATACTGCTGCAAGACCGGCAAGATATTTTTTCATAAGTATAAAACACCCTCTTGTAAGTATATTTATTTATAATTATATACAAATTAAATTATTTTTTATACTAAATATTTTTCTATTTATGTGATACTCTTCTTTTATTTTTAGATATTTAAAGGAAGAGAATAGTTTCTTTTCATTCGGATTCGTTATAAAACAAAAAACTGATACACAAATCGCGCATCAGTTTTTCAACACTATCGTCTTCTTTGAAAGAAAGATAGAAAAGATGGCTCCGGCATAGTACCAAAACCATCTTTTACATACTAGCTTTTTCATTTTTTATTTGTATTGATTTTCAAATATCCCGTTAAACCTCCGTAAACAATATCACCATTGGGTAGAAGCTGAATTAAAGAATAAGCCCCGTTATATGCTTGACTGTCTCCTAAGATTAAGCGCGTTTTCACTTTACCTGTATCCCAATCCAGTCCAGTGATTTCCCAGGCCCCATCAACATAACGATTGAAATAAGCTTGGTTACTTCCCGCACTTATAAGAGGGATGACCGACGGGGCGCTCATATTTGGATCCGCCCATTTACTTTTCCACTCATTTTTCTTCGAATCCCATTCGAATTTTTCGACTCCTTTTGGTCCTTGGCGTGTTACACCGGAAACAATAACGTTTTCAATCTTTGTTTGGAGCTTATCAGGAAGAGTATTGTTGACTACAAAGGCACCATATCCTAGTACTGCTACTGATTGCTCCGACTGTGCTTCCTCTACATTTTTTTGTCCAAAATTGACTTTCATTTGCCCAGCAATACGGTTAGATTTCGTTCCAGGTTGCTGCTGAAAGTTTTCCGGAATTTCGTCGCGCCAAAACGCAACAATGTTCATCGCTTTAGAGCCATCCGTAATGACAACAAGTTTATCTTCATCATCACCAAATCCCATTAAAGTAGGAGTAGACCCTGATCCTATGTCAAGTTTTATACCACCAGCTGCTCCCTCTTCCACGTTGTACTCCGATTTCCAAGCTCCATCTTCTGGATTATTACTTAACTTCTCTCCATCCCAAACAAACTTATTCATGTGTTTACTAGATACTACATAAATACCACCTTTTTCATCAAGAGAAAAGGAATTTGAGATTGTTTCCCCATCTAACTTAATGTACTGCGGTTCTTCTTGGAAATAACGGTCTATTACTCCCACTACACCACCTAATGTTGCAAATACCAGTTGACCGTCATAAGTAATATTTAGCCCTAATATCGCGTCAGGCAATTTTGCGTTTGGACTCAAAATCTCCTTCGGCAATGTATACTGTCGTCTTAATTCAATTTCTGAGAATGGATCATGTGGGTTTTTGTCACCAAAAACCATAATGCTCTCATTTACAACCGTATAAAAGTTCCCCTCGTAGTCCATTACTGGATACACCCCGGAACGCGCAGCAACATTCTCTCCATATTTAGGGAATTCCTTGTTAATGTAATGTAATAAATCTTTCTCACTTTTGAAACTATCCATTTTATTCGTTACCTTATTAGCATCTTTCCGTGATAAATACGCCTGACCTGGAATTTTAAACTCCGAAATGGGTTTAAACTGATCATCATCAATCAAAACCTTTGCAATCCGGTTATTGTTTGCTAGCCAAATCACTTGTTCTCCTGTAGGATACACTGGCCCACTTACATAACTAATATTAATTAAACCACCTGGCATGCGTTGAATCTGTTTTTTAGAGATTTTCTTCTTTCCAGAAGGGCCTGGAATTACAGTTGAATCCGTTTGGGCAGAATCCAAATGTGTAAGCCCTGATGACCCATCTACTAAAAAAGGATTTTTCGGAGGCCTATTCGGTACATCAATATCACTTAACGGACTTTTCTCCTTTTTCTGTTTCATATCCTTAGTAGTTTCTTTCGTATTCGCTTCCGCCTTTGCTGGATAGGTAACAGTCGATGACACCAATAGCAAACTACTAAATAAAAGAAATAGTTTCATTTTCATCATATTACGCCCCCTTTACCCTAATAACGATGAGGAGCTTGTACAACCGTTTCAATAACTTGTTTTCCGACAGCCGTAATAATCTCTACAGGAATCGGGTATGCAACACTGAGTGGATCCGTAGCTACAGCTTGAATCACTTGTTCCAAATCACTTTCTCTTGCATTATATTGTGTGAAATTATTCTGCAATCCAACTTTTTCTTGCAGTGCTTTTATTTTATTTACTATCCCTTTCAGTAGTTGTGGTGGTTCATTTCCATTCGTATCAATTCGTAACGCGTCGGCTAATTTGTGCGCGTTTGCTTCATATAAGCCCGGTAACCTTTCCATTACAACAGGAAGTAATACTCCGTTTGCTACGCCATGAGGAATATTGTACAAGGTACCATAAGCATGAGCGAAGTTATGAACAGGCCAAATGAGCGGCGCATAGATAAACGCCATAATTGCCATCGTACTCGCTTGTAACATAAGCATTCTCGCTTCAATGTTCTTACCGTTTTCCACAACGAGCGGTAAATTTTCGTCAATTAATCGGATAGCATGGATCGCATAAGAGTCCGTAAATGCAGTTGCATTTGGAGAAACTAGAGCCTCAATTGCATGGGTTAAAGCATCAAACCCAGTAGCTGCAGTCATCATTGGCGGTAATCCCACAGTCAAGTCCGGATCAAGAACAGCCATATCTGCCGTGATGAAAGGATTCAGCATCCCAGATTTCACATTCAATTTTTTGTTCGAGATTACAGTTCCAGGCGAAACCTCCGCTCCTGTCCCTGCAGTAGTTGGTACTGCAATATGCGGGATAGGAATATAGTTTGCCTCTGGCCAATTCATAATGACAACTCCAGTTGGAATCGCTTCTTCAATATCTGATATTCCTTTATGCAGTGCATATTTCACAGCTTTTACGACATCCTGTACACTTCCACCACCCACAGCTAACAAACCGTCAGCACCTTTTTCACGGGCATACCGGATGGCATCATTTACACATTCCATATCTGGATCAGGGCTAATATCTAAATAAATACCAGCTAACTCTGGCCCAACTCCATGGGTAGTTAAGCTGAAAATTTCTGCTACTTGATCAACAACACCGGCTTGTTGCAAGCCACGATCACTAAATAAAATTACCCTTTTTCCTCCTAATCCCCGAAATAAATCCGGAATCATTACTCTACTTCCAGAACCGCTATGAACCACCGTACGCATCATATAGGGAGAATAAGTAGTTGCCATATGACTCACCTCATATCATTTTTTTATAAAATACCATTATTGATTTACATTTGAATTAGAAAATAAAATCCCGTTCGTAGCTCTTTTCTCTAAATCCGTGACAAGCGACGTATGAACATGCTTAATTTCGGTATAAGCATCCAATGAATGCTTACCTAACTCACGTCCGAGTCCACTTTGTTTATATCCACCAAATGGTGCATCAGTACGAAGTAGATGCCAATCATTAATCCAAACCGTACCTGCTCTTAGCTTTCGAGCAACTTGGTAAGCTTTGTTCACATCTTTCGTCCAAACTCCTGCAGCTAATCCATAAATCGTATCATTCGCCATTTGAATCGCTTCATCCAAATTAGAGTATCGGATTACACATAATACCGGGCCGAATATTTCTTCTTGTGCAATTTTCATATCATTCGTTACGTTAGTAAAAATAGCTGGTTCAATAAAGTGTCCATCTTCGCATCCAGGTACAACTACCTCTTTTCCACCACAAATCAGTTTTGCACCTTCCGATAATCCTTCTTCAATATAAGAAAGAATCGTTTCTTTTTGTTGTTTCGATATAACTGGGCCAATATCGGTAGATTCATCTAAAGGATTTCCGATTTTAATTGTCCTTGTCCATTCTACAAGTCCTTCTACTACCTCATCATAAATTCGATCGGGTACAAAAAGCCTCGTACCTGATTCGCATAATTGACCAGAATGGAGGAACACACCTAGTAAACTTCCTGGTAAAGCAATATCAAGGTCTGCATCTTCTAGTAAAATATTTGGTGATTTTCCACCTAACTCCAAAGTTGTATTTTTAATCGTTCCTGCTGCCATTTGCATCACTTTTCGGCCCACTTCTGTTGATCCTGTAAAAGCAATTTTGTGAACCTTTGGATGCTTAGCAAGTGTTTCTCCTACTTCACTCCCAGGACCAGGTACGACATTAATTACACCAGGAGGAACGACCTCAGAAATAATTTCTGCCAATTTTAATGTAGAAAGTGGCGTATAACTAGCTGGTTTTATCACAATCGTATTCCCCATCGCTAATGCCGGAGCAATTTTGAAACTAGCAAGTAATAGCGGCATATTCCATGGGGTAATAGCAGCACAAACGCCAATCGGCTCCCTCCATATAAAATTATGAGCAGGTCCAGGTAATGGAGGCACTGGTAATGTTTCCGAATATGGATAATCGAGAATAAACTTACCAATCGTTTGAAACAGATCCGCAACTGTTAAAATATCTATACTTTTCAATCGGCGGATTGTTGCACCGGAGCTAATAGATTCTAAGTAAGCTAACTCCCCAGCATGCTCAGAAATCTTTTGGCTAATGTCAAACATCATCTTAGACCTTGCTTTCGGATTCATCTCACGCCAGGCCGAAAGTTCAAAAGCTTTACTAGCCGCTGCTACAGCCAACTCGACATCTTCTTTTGTACCTTTTGCCACTTTAGCTACCATTTCACCAGTAGCGGGATTAAAGACTTCAAATATTTCTCCACTAACTGATTCAACCCACTTGCCATTAATAAACAAAGGAAACGCTTTCATTTTTACATCGACTGACACCTAAAATCCCTCCTCTATTTTTCATCTAAAGCTTGAATTTACAATATCTTAAATATAGAATTGTAAATAGCACTCTTCTAAGAATTATTTTCATAAAAGTCAAACTTATTATATTCTGAATTTTACCTAAGATAAATTAACCTTACTATCCCTATAAAAGTAGGGATTCATCAAAAAAGGAGGGGAATCGATGCTTGATCAACAAATAAAAAGATATCTTACAAATTTGCAAGACATCTCTGATCGTAATGAAATAACGAAAAAAATTTTAGAAGGAGCACAATATTTTTTCCCATTCTCTAGAGTAACTATCCTTACTTTTTCCCCTATCAATTTTATTACAGAACTTTTTCTCACAAAAGAAAAAGATACATTTCCATCCCATCATTTAAGAGATGATATAAGAAACTTACCATATTTTTTAGAGGCTGCTATTAAAGAGAAAACCGTGTACATAATAAATGCAAAAAAAAGCCAAACCCCAATAAGATATATTGAACAATTCAATTTATGTACTTATTTAATTGTCCCCTTACGTTATGCCAATACCATTGGCGGATTTATTGTTCTTGATCAATACGAAAACTCTCACCCTTGCAATCATCAGATGGTCCAATCAATAGAATCTTATTTTTTACTTTCTGGAAAACTTCTTTATTCAACGATGCTCCCTAAACAGTTCATATCCTTAAGTAAAAGAGAAACCGAAGTTCTTCAGCAATCAGCATATGGATATTCTAATAAAGAAATATCTAACTTGTTAGAAATTAGTGAGTTTACAGTACGAGATTACGTAACTTCAGCCGTAAAAAAATTGAACGTATGTAACAGAACACAGGCAGTTGCTGAAGCTTTGAGACAGGGGCTTATACAGTAGACAACTTGAAAATATAAACTCTCTAACATTTTGATTTCCTTTATCGATATTTGGTACGATTTCACCGACATTTTCATCTATAATACCAAAAAGAAGTTTTAAATTCATTTGCACATCCATCAAGTATTTTCATTTAAAGCTACTTACATTTTTATATATAAAGAAACACCTCAATAGTTAATTTTTGTCTAACCATTGGGGTGCAGTTCAGTATTAGTGAAACCACTCGGGCCTTTACGAGTTGTTAATCTTCCATTTAAACTTCTTCGCTTTTTCTCAAGTTTTAGATTGAAGTCTTACAATCCACAAATAACAGCTTAAATAAAATAACTAAAAGTAGATGAACGATTACTACAAAAACCTCTTCCATCTGTTATTGATTTAACCACTTACTGTTATAAAGAACAAGGCAATTTTTTAGGTGAAAAAAGATGTTCACACACTAACCTACTTGTATATCATATTTTACTACTTTATCATTTTCATCAAACGAAATAAGAAGCGTTTCGATGTCAATTGGAAAAAAGCTATGTAATGATGTACCAAGGTAGTACCGTACTTCATTATGAGTACTCACCTCTGGAATCTCACCTTTTCCTAACAGTTCAACAATTTCATTTCGCGTTTTTCCTACTAGCTGATGTTCCTCTAACAAATTATCAATCATCAAAACACGTTTATCTTCATCCTTCGCCCATCGCTCTACGTCGAACTTTGAATTCTTTTCATTTATACCAAGAATAATAAACAAAATAAGAAGTGGAGCAATTCCAATTTTCACAAAACCGAGCAACTTTCTTTTCCTATCTTTTCTATCATCTATCCTAGTAAACTTGTATACAATCCCTGCTATAAATGTTAAAAAGAAAAATGGTGATAAAATGAAGATGATACTTGGAATGCTCGGCAAAACGTGAAAACTATCTACAGTATATGCAAGCACTAAACTGATGAATATATATAACACAAAATAACTATAAAAGCTTATCCATAGCAAAACATCTTTTGTTTTCATAAATCTATATCCCCCTTGTTATCTATATAAATACAAGTTAAAAAACGAACAAACACTCTTCTTTTTCGGTAGAAGAGTAGGTTCCTCCATGTGCAGTAGCGGTCAGGGCCTTTTCCTACCGCGCGCTATGTTACAACAAATGGATGAAATGAGTACGTTTGTCATTCTTATATACGTCGCAGCTACTTTTGTGTGAAATGGTCATGTTGGATATATATACCAACGCCCTCTTATAAGTTAAAAATCTCCTCTATTAACTTTCAAACTATAAATACCATCCCCGTAGTAAACAACAAGATAAACTAGAGAAAAGGAATATAAAATTTACGAAACCCATAAGAAAATAGTTTCTTACTTTCTCGAAATCGTTTATCTCCATCACTAGTTCCCATTACAACCGAAATCATTCTTTTATCCCCTTGCATCGCCGTCCCTGCAAAACAATATCCTGCTTCATCTGTAAATCCGGTTTTTAGTCCGTCAACACCTTCAAAATATAGCTTTCTATTAGCTGGATACAGCATTTTATTTGTTGTAGTTAATATTCCATGATGAGACTTCAATTCATATGAAGTTAATTTTGTTATATTTACTACAGCTGGATAATTGTTTAATAAATATTTCGCTAATTTAGCTACATCTAAAGCGGTCATTTTTGACTCTTCTCCTCTTTCATTTTCAAGTCCTGTTGCATTCACAAAGCGTGTATGCTGTGATAACTGTAAGCGCTCCGCTTCCTCATTCATCAGCCTTGTAAAATCCCTTTCACTACCAGCTATATGCTCAGCCAATGTAATAGCCGCATTATTTGCTGACGATATTACCATCGCATGAACTAACTCTTCAACCGTTAAACGATCACCAGCTTTTACATCAATTTTTACTCCTTCACTATTTGCAGCATGTTCACTCACTGTAACGTAATCTTCCCAGTCCAACATTCCTTGTTCAATCTTCTCTAACACAATGTACTCTGTCATCAATTTTGACATACTTGCAGGAGCAAGAGGCATATTTTCATTTTTTTTATATACAACTTCCCCAGATTTCATATCTATTAAAACAGCAGACTCTGCTTCAATAGTAGGCTCTTTCATATAAATCTGAACGTAAAATAGCAACATACCGATTGCAAAAACCAACAAAGAAAGATAAATCGGCCTCTTTAAAAAATTCATTTTTCTAACCCCCATTTGTTTATGTAAGGTTAGTGTAGAACACAATATTTAATAGAGAGGAAAGAAAAGTTAAAGACTTTCTAAAGATTTATAAAGACTTTAAAAAAATAAAAAAGAACCCTCAAATTACAAAAAGAGCCGTAATTATACACACGGCTCTTTTTTACTATTTATCATAACGTGAAGCTTAAATTAACTTACCAATATCCTCTTTTGTTGGAATGGAAGATATCGCTCCTTTTCCTGTCGTAGTTAGGGCACCACTTGCATTTGCAAAGGTTAATATCTCTTGCCAATACATATGAAGTACCTGTTCTACGTTTTGCTGGCTTACGCCCTTCTCTAATAATTTATACAAAAAGCCACCAATAAACGCATCTCCTGCACCTGTTGTATCTTGTACTACTACATCATATCCAGTTGATTCATACTGTCTATCCTTCACATATAATTCCGCTCCTTGTGCTCCTTTTGTATAAATAACAGCTTTTACACCCCCTATAAATAAAGAATCAATCGCTTCTTTTGTATTAGGAATACCTGTAATAAACGTTAATTCTTCATCTGAAATTTTAACGATATGTGCACTCGGAATAAACTCCAAAATCGTTTTTCTACAATCTTCAGCAAGTTTCCAAAGTGGCAAACGTACGTTAGGATCAAAGCTGATAATCGCTCCTTTTTCTTTAGCAGAACGAATCGCTTTTACATGTGCATATTTCATCGGACTTTCTACTAAATCAACAGAACAAAAATGAAGAATATCACCTTTTTCAAACCATTCTTCATCTATTTCCTTTTCGCTGAGCAATAAATCTGCAGAAGGATTACGATAAAATGAAAAATCGCGCTCACCATCTTCACGCAATGAGACGAAAGCAAGACCTGTATTCGCTTCATTCGTTCTTGTAATCTTTTCTGTATTTACACCTGCTTGCTGTAATTGTTCTAAGAGGAAATCACCAAATGCATCAGCACCCAACTTTGTAATCATAAATGCCCTTCCCCCGTACTTCGCGACAGTGGCTGCTACATTCGCAGGTGCACCTCCAGGAACTCTTTGAAACTCTACCACATCTTTTAACGATTTTCCTTTTTGCATGGGAATGAAATCAATTAAAACTTCCCCAATTGAATATAATTTTTTCATATATTTCACCTCTTCCCTTATTCCCTCTTGTTGCTGGTCACGTTACACTTCCCTTATCTATAAAGTGAAACTTCTTTCCGAAACACTTTCAACTTTACTGTAAACGTTGTTTGTGCTGCATCGCTACGGACTTCAATAGTCCCATCATGTAGTTCTACAATACTTTTTGCAATTGCTAAACCAAGCCCCGAACCTCCTGTATAGGTAGAACGTGATTTTTCCACCCTGTAAAACCGTTCGAATATGTAAGGTAAATCCGCAGCCGGTATCATATCACCATAATTGGTAATTTCTATTGCAACCGTATCATCCACTTCACGGACTGTAATATCTATATACTTTCCGTCTGCTCCATATCTCATCGCATTTACAATCAAGTTTTCAAATACCCGTACTAACTTATCTCCATCGGCAAGAACCATGAGATCCCGTGATGAGAGAAACTCTCGAAACTCCATATTCATTCGCTTTATATCAAATCGATATTGTACAACTAATTGTTCGAGCATCTCAGTAATATAAATCGGATCTTTATGCAGATGAATTCCTTTATTTTGAAAACGAGTGTATTCAAATAAGTCATTCATTAAATGGTTTAATCTTAGCACTTTATCATGGATGATTTCTATGTAATAACGTAGTTCTATTTCATCACGGTACTTATCTTGTTGAATGAAACTAACATATCCAACGATAGATGTTAACGGTGTTCGTAAATCATGCGAGACATTTGTAATTAAGTCTTTTTTCGTTTGTTCTATTCTTCGCTCTTCTTCAATTGATACTTTTAGCTGCTTTGCGATATTGTTAATTTCTTTTGCTAAGTCTCCTAGCTGTGTATTTGGTAATACGTTAATTTCATGCTCGAAATTAATATTACCAATAAGCCGAATTTCTTCCAAAATTTGATTAAAGTATCTTTTCAAATATAGTCTTTTTTCACGCATGTAAAACAGTACGATATACAAAAGAATAAAGATAAAATGCAAGAAATAATATAGCATACCAACGAGACGTTCTAAATGCCTCGGTCCATAAGCCTTCGAAAATTCTACCCGAACTGTATGAAAGGTAACAGAAGTCACATCAAGGCCCCAAAAAATTACTTCTAACAGATAAAGTGTACTTAGCGCTAAACATATTGATAATAAAACATATATACACATTTTCCATTTCGGAATTGATTTAAGAATTTGCCATGAATTATCGTTCAATTTTATACCCAACTCCCCAAACAGTATGAATAATTTTCTCACCTTCTAAAGCAACTTCTAACTTTTCCCTAATGTTACTAATGTGAACCATTACTGTTTTATTGGAGTCACATGCTATATCTTTCCACACTAGTTCAAAGATTTCCTCAGAACGATATACTCTTCCAGGGTGAGATGCCAACAAGTATAAAATTTCAAATTCAATTGGTGTTAGCTTTATATTATTATTTCCAGCTTTCACCGTATGAGTTTCTTTATTAATAATAAGAGACTTAATTTGTATCGTATTTCCTTTTTCATCTTGTTTACTTATATTTTGAAAAGAAGACCTTCTTAATAAAGCTTTTACTCTGGCAACAAGTTCTAATGGATTAAAAGGTTTAATCATATAATCATCAGCACCTGTCATTAACCCTAATATTTTATCCATATCTTCAACTTTTGCACTTAACATCAGAATAGGAATATTACTGAATTCTCTTATTCGCCTACAAACTTCTATCCCGTCTATGTTTGGCATCATAATATCTAATATCATTAAATGAGGCTGTTTCTCCTCTATAACTTCTAACGCCTCCACACCATTAAAAGCAGTATGAATAACATATCCTTCGTTTCTTAAATACAGCGCAACAAGTTGCACAATTTCTGGTTCATCATCAACAATTAAAATATTTGTTGTCATAACATTACGTCCTTCCTACTATTTTATACGATGTTGCGGTATGAAGTAGCTGTTCTACATTCTATTTAAGTGCAAAAAATGAAACAGTGTCAAGCATAAGAAAAACCACCATCGAAAAATTCAATGGTGGTTTCAGCAATCATTTATTCATTCATACAAACCTTATTCTACTTCAGAAACAATAGTAAATCGCTCATTCATATGCTGAGGATTTTCTATTTCATCTATAACGGCAATTGCATAGTCTGCATAACTCACATAACTTTGTCCGCTACGATTCACAAGTAGATGGTCCTTTCCTTTTTGATAAGAACCTGTTCTCTTACCTGCTGGATCAAAAAAGGCAGCACGGCTAAGGAATGTCCATTTAATAGAACTGTTTTCTTGTAAAATAGCTAAGTTTTCAATCAGCCCTTTTCACACTGCATTATTTTTTAAAACCTCTCTTCTTTTGCATCTTCTCAAACACATCAAATTGCCCTAAATATAAAAATAGACGGTCAAATGTAAAAAGATACATCCAAATAAATATACATCCTATTAATGAAACAAGTGCTGTTGGTAAACCAATTAATAGAAACTGAACTATCACGCTACTATATGACGTACGATATCTATTGAAATAAGAAATAGATAAGAGAAATATAAGGAGTAGTATGACTAGTATCGTTCCCTTTTTTATTGGCTCTTTTGTCCACTGAACAAACTCTTGTCCATAACTAGTAACGAAGACTACAAAAAGTAACATTACCGCTATAACCATTGTAACTTTTGCTAGTTTATTTATTCCAAGTGCTCTAAAGAACCGCATACTCGAAGCTTCAAGCATACGCTTATAATATGGATCAACAGCTGAAGCTGAAACCCATTTATCCATTTTTAAAAATTGATATTCTTTTTCCTTTAAATGTTCATCTGCAATAAATGTTTTTATATTTTGTTTATAAAATTCATATTTACTCATTTTATAACCATCAAGCATAAGAGAAAAGGCTTCTACATCGGAGAAAGAATCTAAATCCGTTCTTACGTCAGAAAGACACCTTTGCACACACTCGTTCACTCCAAATTCTTTAGCGGATGGTTCTATTTCATACGAGCGACACTTACTTGAAGGTTCACCATGCTTCTTATAATAAGGTACTTCCTCCACTGGCAATCCTTTTTTCAAATGTAAGAATACAACATGATCTAAATACTCCTTTGTCAATGTTGAAAGTTGCTGTTCCTGAACATGGTCCATTAAAATGCTATTCGTACGCGTTAACACACTAGGAATTTGCACACCTGGTTCTTTTTCGTCATTCATCTGTCCTGATGCATCACTTATAATGAAATGCGTACATGGATAATTATGATCAAGTAATCCAATAATTCCTTGATTATCATGAACACCGCCATCTACTAACTGTACACGAACGCCTTCATAGTATAGGTTACTAATTGCCAGCGGAGCGAAAACACCTGGGAGACACGCTGAGGCAGCAACAGCTAAACCTAATTCAAAATCTCCATGTTCGCATATATCTTTGTATGATTTCACCTTTTTAAGTATAAAGTTTTTATCGATTTCTCCATTTAAGGGATTTGATTGTAATACTTCGCTAAATTCGGGTTCGCCCATACCTTCTGCACGAAAACACCAGTTATGTCCATTGTTTAAAACAGTAGCATTTATCATAAGAGTAGGCACTTTCGCTTTTCTACTGCTATTCCCTTCTTTCGGACAAAAAGAAGATGATTCATCACACGGTTGTACCTTTAAATATCTCATCTGTATTGCATCTGTATTTTTAGGATTTAAAACATGACGATACAAATATTTATCATAAAGCTCACCAATATGATCGCTTCGTGAATAATTAGGTAAGCTCATTCTTAAGTTTTTTATTGGATTAAGAAACGTGCGCAATCGAAAGTTTCGCTGAACAGCTTTCAAAAAATCGACTTCAATTTTCACAATGATTTCTTGATAGTCTTCATCTGTAATTTCATCGTCTCTTTTTTCTTCAAGCAATTTTTTGACATGAAGATAATAGAGCGCACCAATGATAGAACCACCTGATACAGTAGATATAACTTCAACATGCCGAAGTATACCAGAATCCGCCATTCTCGCCAAAACACCAATATGAAAAAATGCTGCACGAAACCCTCCACCTGAAAGTGCTAAGCCAAGCTTTTTTGATTTCTCTTCTACCATTGTCGTATCCTCCTTTCTCTATTCCACAAGAAAATATTGTAAACGTTATTCCTATGTTTCCTTTTCCTAAATGGTTTATGCGATGTTACATAATTTTAAGCAAGGAGGATATGAAACTACTCTTTTTCTTGGTCTATATATGCAAAAACTTCACACAAACCGGCTCTGGCACCTCTATACGAGAATGTAATACCTTTAACTGCCCTGTTTCCTTATCTCTTAAAAACAAAGCGAGATTATTCGACTTCTCATTCGCCGCAACAAGGAATGTACCAGTTGGATCTAATTCAAAATCCCTAGGCCAATGTCCTTCTGTGTGTGTATACTCAATAAATTGTAATTCTCCGGTCATATCATTCACTTGAAACAGAGCAATGCTATTATGCCCTCTATTTGCTGCGTAAACAAAACGACCATCAGCTGAAATATGAATGGCGCTACCATAACTCTCCTCACTCCAATCTTTAGGAAGAGTAGAAATCGATTGAATTTCTTGAAAACTACCATTCTCAGCATGATATATTAACACAATAATTTCTGAACTGAGTTCAGTCATCATATAAGCATATGTTCCATTTGGATGAAAAGCGAGATGTCTTGGACCACTTCCAGGCTTAATACGTAACTCATTCACTTTTGTTAAAACTCCGTTATGTAACGCATATGTAACAAGTTGATCCGTTCCTAAATCAACAGCGACAACGTATTGCTGATCTGGTGTAAACGCTGCGTAGTGTGTATGTGCTTTTTCTTGTCTTTCTTCATTTGGTCCTGAACCTTTATGTCTAATAATCGATGTCACTGTTTGTAATTCTCCATTCACAACATATGATTCAACTGTTCCTTTATGATAGTTCGCAATAACTACCGTTTGATTTTCATCATCAACATTTACATGACATGGTGGTGCTCCATCTTGTACTTGTATATTTAATAATTCAAGACTTTTCGTTTCATGATGAATCAAAAAAGCTGCTACGCCACCTTGTTTGCCTTCTTTCACAACTGAATATAAGTATTTGTTATCTTTGCTAATTGCTAAGTAAGTAGGATTCTGTAAACTACTCGCAACTTCTATATCTGTAATGATTCCTTTCTCTGTATCGAGTTTAAAACGATAAATCCCTTTACTCTCACCTCGCGTATACGTTCCGATATATCCAAACAACTTATGATGACTCATCTATACCGCCTCCATTTTCACACAAAGTAACGGCAAACGACGTTCAGGAAAGACCGTTGATTGTATCTCGCCAATTCGCTCTGCCCCCATTTTCAAATAAAAAGCTTCTGCATACGGATCGCTATCGATTGTAAAATCTTCTATATGCAGCTGTTTAGCTTGCTGTAACAAGTGTGACCATAGCAACTTCCCAATACCTTTTCCGATATAATTTGGATCAATAAATAATGCATCTAGTTTTCGTTCTGTTATTGAAAGACTATAAAAACCTATTACTTCATCACTTTCCTCTATCACATAAACAAGATTATTCTCGATATATGTTTCCGTAACTGTTAAATCAACTTTACATTTTTCCAAAAACTCTTTTGAATAGCCCCAATACGCTTTTGACTTGTAAGCTAGATCACTAAGCCTATTACTATCTTCTTTCTTTGCTTTTCGTATCATCATTCCACCCCCTTTGTTTCAATTTTACAAAAATTAATCTTTTTTTGCATTAGAAAAGCCACCTAACATACGATTAGATGACTTTCATAACAACGGAATATCCCTATAAACATATATTTTTTCAATACTGGTGTAACAACGATTAGCTATACTCTATTTCTGACGAGGTTTCCTCCATAGATGGCATATATAATTTTTCATATGTCTTTACAATTTCTTTTTTATTACATTTCCCTACACTCGTTTTTGGGATTTCGTTCACAAACAAAATTTGATCTGGCAATTGCCATTTTGCGAAAGTTGCATATAACAGACTATCTAATTCCTCTCTTGCAATTTCTTTCTTATCTTTTGTAACAACAAGGGCAAGCGGACGTTCTTGCCATTTTGGATGCGGAATACCAACAACTGCTGCATCAAGAATATTCGGGTGACCGATTAATATATTTTCCATGTCGATTGAAGAAATCCATTCTCCACCACTTTTAATAACATCTTTAATTCGATCTACAATTTTTACATAGCCATTTTCATCAATCGTACCTGCATCTCCGCTACGCCAATATCCTTCATGAAAATGATTAGCTGTTTCTGGAGCATTATAATAGGAACCTGTAATCCACGGACCTCTTACGCGTAGTTCTCCAACAGTTTTCCCATCACGTGGAACCTCTTCACCCGTATCAGGATTACATAATTTTACATCAATTCCTGTCACCGGCAATCCTTGCTTTCTTCTTATGTCCCACTCTTCTTCTTTTGTTAATTTTCCTTTTAAAGTTGGATTGATATGATAATTAATTGTAACCATTGGTGTTGTTTCTGTTGCTCCAAACGCATGAACAATTTCTGCTCCTGTTAGCTCTTTAAAATTTTTCATTAATGAAATTGGTGGCTCTGTAGAACCAGACAAAAACCTTGCTTTTGACAAATTAGGGGGAGTCTCTAATGTTTGAATATAATGCAACATTGGAAGAAAAATAGCTGGTGATCCCGCTGCAATCGTTACATTCTCCAGTGATATTAAATCCACAAGAAAAGATGTTTCTTCTGCCACATACCGACCCGGAAAAATCATTTTCGCTCCCATCATAACAGAAGTATGAACAAGCCCCCACGACTGTGCATGAAACATCGGTACAATCACCAATAAGCAATCATGACTATTTACACCAAAATAAGCAGCTTCTACCATTGTATGAAGATAAATATTACGATGCGAATAATATACGCCTTTCGGTTTTCCGGTTGTTCCAGATGTATAGGATGCACTATAAGCTGTTGTTTCGTCTATCATCGGCCAATCATAACTATCACTTTCTTCTTCTATCATTTCTTCAAAGTGATAAATTGGCGATAATGTTGTTTTTATTTCTTTCCTTGGCTTATTTGACATAATGATAAACCCTTTAACTGTCTCTAAGCTTGGAGCAAGTGCCTCCGCTATAGGCAACAAAGATTCATCAACAAAAAGATATTTCGCTTGCCCATGATTGACTATATAAGATAAATCATCTACAGCGATTCGTAAATTCATTTGTAACATCGTAGCACCTATACCCGGGATTGCAAAATATAATTCAAAATGTCTATGAGAATTCCAATCTAGCACTCCAAGTCTATCCCCTGAATGTACGCCAAGTTTATTTTCGAGAAAATTAGCAATTTTCATCATCCGTGTGTACGCATCTTTATACGTATATTTCTGAAACCCATCATTATTACGATACAAAATTTCTTGATTTGGAAAATTACGTACTGCATGTCTCATAAAAGTTGTTGTATTCAATTGATAATCATTCATAGATGTAGACGGAAATCCTTTTACCATTCTCATGTATTAAGTCCCCCTTCTCTATCATTAAACTGATTATTTCTTTTTAAAAATGAATATTACATTCATAGCTTAGCCGCGCTATATGCTGTTACTACACACGCTCCACCTAATCCGAGGTTATGCTGCAACGCAATTTTGGCATGTTCCACCTGACGGCTGCCAGCATCTCCTCTTAGATGCCAAACTAGTTCTGTACATTGCGCTAAGCCGGTAGCCCCTAAAGGATGCCCCTTCGACATTAAGCCGCCCGAAGGATTTACTACATATTTCCCACCATACGTATTATCACCGTCTTGAATCAGCTTTTCTGCTTCGCCTTCTTCACAAAGTCCTAAACTTTCATACGTAATGACCTCATTTGGTGTAAAGCAATCATGTAACTCTACAACATCAACATCTTTCGGTTCAATACCGGCTTGTTCATACACTTGCTGAGCAGCACGCTTTGTCATATTAGATCCAACTAAATGAATATGATCTTTTGTACTACTTGGCAAATCCGTTGTCATTGATTGAGCGATAATTTTCACTGCATTTTGCACATTATGTTTTTTCATAAAGCGTTCGCTGCATACAACTACAGCTGCTGCTCCACATGTTGGCGGACACGCCATAAACCTCGTTAAACCTGGAAAAACAACAGGAGCACTCATCACTTCCTCTAATTGAAGATCTTTTGTAAATAAAGAATATGGATTATTTATAGCATGTCGTCTTGATTTCACAGCTACTTTCCCATAAATATTAGGGTTTGCACCATATTTCTCGATATATTCCAATCCAGCTGCTCCAAATACTTTTAATGCAATTGGACCATCAGGTAAGTCCTTACTTAACTCATCATAACGATGATGAATCCATTGAAAAGGTGATGTACGATCAGTCCAATGCTCACCTAAAGAACCTGGTCTCATCTCTTCAAAACCAAATGCTAATACACACTCATGCAAACCACTTTCTACTGCTTGCCGCGCCATATAAAGCGCTGTTGATCCTGAGGAACAATTATTATTCACATTGATAATCGGAATACCTGTCATTCCAACTTGATAGAATGCTGTTTGCCCGCATGTACTATCTCCATATACATAACTAGCATACGCTTGTTCCACATCTTTCAACTCGATACCCGCATCAGCTAATGCTCCCGTTATCGCTTTTGCTGCCATCGTTTCATACGGCTCATGTTTCCCTGGTTTTTCAAATTTCACCATACTTACACCAATAACCTGTGCTTGAGCTACCATATTAATAACCTCCTTTTTTAATATTCACATATATATCGATAGCCCTTATACTCATCTCGGTGCCATTCTAATACCACCATCCAGACGAATCACTTCTCCATTTATATACGCGTGCTCCATAATAAAAGTTGCCATTTCTGCAAACTCAGATGGTTTCCCTAACCGTTTTGGGAACTCAACACTTTCAGATAACTTTTGAATCACTTTCTCGGATAACCCACTAGCCATCGGTGTCATAAATAGTCCTGGGGCAATTGTATTAACACGAATACCAAACTGAGATAAATCACGAGCTGCCGGCAATGTCATCCCTGCCACCCCTGCTTTACTTGCCCCATATGCCACTTGTCCCATCTGGCCATCAAAAGCAGCAATAGAGGCAGTATTAATAATGACACCTCTTTCACCGCAATCTGTAAGAGGGGCGTTATTCTTCATTTCATTTGCTGCTAATCTCAACACATTGAATGTACCAATTAAATTAATACCAACAATTTTATTGAAATTCTCAAGTGACAATACGCCTTGTTTCCCAATCGTTTTCCCAGGCGTCCCCACTCCGGCACAGTTCACACAAATATGAATTGCACCAAAAGCTTCAACTACTTGACTAATTGCTTGTTGAACAGATTCTTCATCTACTACATTTACAAGAAAATATTGAGCACTCTCTCCTAGTTGATCCACTACGGCCTTTGCTACCGTTTCATTTATATCAAAAACGGCTACTTTTGCTCCCTTTTCTATTAATCTCATTGTTGTTGCTAATCCTAATCCAGACGCTCCACCTGTGACAATCGCTACTTTATCTTTTATATTCACTTTTATTCCCTCCTACAATATTTTTCTCTTTCAATACTTGAACTCTCGCCTCACTAAATCCAGATTCTCTTAAAACTTCCTCTGTATGTTCTCCCGTTTGTACCCCTGCAAATTTATAAATAACCTCCTCCTCTGAAAACTTAATCGGAAAGGCGATTTGTTGCTGTGACCCTCCGTTTACCTTTGGCACAGTAACGATCAAATCTCTCGCTTTCGTATGTGGATGGTGAACTGCTTCTGGAAATGTCAAAACAGGCTCAACACAACCGTCAAAGTCATCTCCAAGAAGCGCTAACCACTCATCAAATGTCTTTTGCTTTATAATTGTAGTTAACTTCTCTTTAAACATCCGTTGTTCTTCCCTACAAGAACTCATACTAAGCTTCATTAACTGCAAATCACCAATTAACCCACATAACTTTTTTTGAAATTTTGGTTCTAAACTACCGATAGAAAGATAACGACAATCTTTTGTCTCATAATAATCGTAAAAAGTACCTCCGTTTAGTAACATAGATTCCGCTTTCGGTTCTATCCCGCCTACTAAATATCCAGCACCATAAATTGCGTTGAGTGAAAACACAACATCTGTCATACTAATGTCGATAGACTGTCCTATCCCTGTTTTTTCCCGGTGATACACAGCAGCTAAAATTCCGATTACCGCTGGCATAGATCCTCCTGCAAGGTCAGCAACTTGTATACCAGCAGGAACAGGAGCTTCGTTTCTTCTGGCGGAATAACTAGAAACACCCGCTACTGCTAAATAATTATTATCATGCCCAGCTTTGTCCTTTAAAGGACCTGTTTGTCCATATCCAGTAATAGAGCAAAAGATCAATTTCGGATTCACCTTTTTTAATTGCTCATAGCCAATACCAAGTCTATCCATTACTCCAGGCCTGAACTGCTCTACCACAATGTCATATTCTTGCACTAATTTATATACCACTTCTTTTGCTTCTTCTTTTTTTAAATCTAATGATAATGATCTCTTTGAGCGGTGAAGGTGAGCAAAAGCAGCTGATACATCTCCATCTACTGGAGGAACATACTTCAGTAAATCTGTCCGAATTGGCGATTCTATCTTTACAACATCCGCCCCCATATCAGCTAACATCATCGTAGCGAATGGACCTGGTAGTAGCGTTGAAAAATCTAAAACTTTCAGCCCTTTTAAAATCCCTATCATAACCTCCTCCTATCTCACTTTCCAAATAAATCTTTACTTATAATCTCTTTCATAATTTCTGATGTCCCGCCATATATTCTTTGCACCCTTGCATCTGTATAAGCTCTTGATATCGGATATTCTTCCATATACCCATAACCTCCAAATAGCTGTAAACATCCATCAGCTACTCGTCCTTGCGCTTCTGTAGCTGATAATTTCGCTATACTCGCATCCGCTGTAGATAACTTCTTCTCCTCTAACAAAGCTAAACACTGATTCACATACGCTCTATTTACTTTTGCCTCTGCCTTCATTTCTGCCATCTTATGACGAATGACTTGTAGCTTACTAAGCGGCTTTCCAAACGCTGTTCGTTCTTGCAGATACTGAAGCGTAATCTCTAAGGCCCCTTCCATCGCACCGCATGCTCCGACAGCTAAAATCGTTCTTTCACGAGGCAGTTCCTCCATAAGCGTCACGAAGCCTTGATTGTATGTGCCTAACATTTGACTTTTCTCCACACTAACATCTTCAAAAAAGACTTCTGATGTATCAGCTGAGTGAAGACCTATTTTCTTTAATTTTTTTCCTTTCACAACGCCACTACAATGTTCATCGACAATAAAAAGTGTTGTCCCCTTTGAAGCTGGGAGTGATGGATTTGTTTTCGCAACAACTACTACAAAGTCAAAGTGTTGACCGTTTGTAATAAATGTCTTTGAACCATTAATCACATAGTTCCCAGCCATTTCATTTTCAACCGCTGTTGTCTTTATCCCTTGCAAATCACTGCCAGCATTAGGCTCGGTCATAGCGATTGCGCCAACATATTCACCAGTTGCCATTTTCGGTAAATACTGCTGCTTTTGTTCTTCTGTTCCTACATTTAAAATGTAATGAGCTACGATATTAGAATGAACAGCAATACTTGAAGAGATAGCGTTATACCCAAGCCTACTGAATTCATCAACGACGGTCGCTGCAAAATGTAATGGCGCTCCCATCCCCCCATATTTTTCAGGAATATCGACGCAGAGAAAACCAGCATGCCCTAACTTGTTCCACAATTCTCTCGGAAACAGTCCATCTTCTTCCCACTTCATGTAATAGTCTTCAATTTCTTTTTTTGCAAAAGCATCGATTGATTTTCTTAACAACGTCATTTCTTCTTCAATAGCTACTGAATAATACATACCTTCTCCCCATTTCAAAAAAAGTGTATACCATTATCAATTGCAATTTTCATGCCAAGTTTTTTCTATTGAATCACACAGTTTTTTTGCAACGCATGTGTTAATAATTGTTTACAAAACAATGTAAACTGTAAAATAAATTAACAATTAATTGTTAACGCTTACAATTAAATTTGATATAATATCGTTTACAAGGAGGGGTTCCCATGCTGATTACCGAGATTATGTCGACAAATTTTAGTTGTTGTAAAAAAAGCGATACGTTATATGATGTACTTTCAATGTTCGCAAAAACGCACTCTAACATACTTCCTGTTGTTGATGATTTCAATCATCTAATAGGAGTGATTACCAAAAATAAAATTATTACAGTGTTAGCAAGCAAGCCTGCTTTCCACCTCACAATTGAGCCATATTTTCATTCAAATCCAATCTATTTACAATCAAATGACACTGTTGAAAAAACAAGACAACTTCTCTTACAGCATCAAATTGGTCACGCTCCAATTGTAGATGAAGACATGACTCCAATCGGTGTTATTTCCACCCAACAACTTCTCAGTTTATATAACGTTGCATTAAATAAGGTCGAATCGCAATTTGAACTATTATTTCATAACTTAAACTTCGGCTTATTATCTATCAATACAAACTTCCAAATTAGCGCTTCTAATTCACTAGCCCATCAACTATTACAGACAAAAGAATACGAGATTCATGCATTCCAAGAGAAAAAAGAATTATCCACCATCAAAATATTAATTGAAGAGATTTTACAAGGAAAATCTACTGCAACAAAAAAGCAACTTATATTACATGACTTAAGTTTATATGTGCACTGTTATCCACTGTATAATCATAAAATGCTAGTTGGTGCCATGGTCATTATTGAAGATGTAACAAAAATCGAACAAACCATTAATGAGCTTGAACTCACAAAAGAATGGGAAAAGAAATTACGATCCGTCATCGAATTTGCATATGATGCGATTATTCTTATCAATAAACAAGGTAAGATCACGATGGTTAATAAAGGGTTCACAGATTTATTCCGATTACATAGTAAAGATGTTTTACATCAATCTGTCACCACATTATTCCCTGATTTAAACATTGAAAACGTCATTAAAAATGGAATGAGCATTCATAATGCTCCGCAAATTATTGCTGGGCAACAATCTCTCATCTCCATTTTGCCGATAAAAGATAAAGAAGAAACGATTAGTGCGGTTTGTAAAGTAACATACCGGGGCTTAACGCATTTACATGAAGCATTAACAAAAGTGAAGAAACTTGAAAAACAAGTACATGCTTATCAAAATAAAATTACAGAGTTAAAAGGGACAAAATATACTTTCTTTGATATCGCCGGGGAATCAGCTGTAATGAGACAAGTAAAACACGAAGCAACTTTAGCAGCTAAAAGCATGTCTACTGTATTAATTATCGGAGAAAGTGGCACGGGAAAAGAACTATTTGCCCAGGGAATCCATGCTGCCTCCAATCAAACAGGCCCTTTTATCCAAGTGAATTGTGCAGCTATTCCTGCAGAACTACTTGAATCTGAATTTTTCGGTTACGCAGAAGGAACGTTCACAGGTGCTAAAAAAGGCGGTAAGAAAGGAAAATTTGAATTAGCCCAAAATGGGACCATTTTTTTAGACGAAATTGGAGATATGTCTATGGAATTACAAACAAAAATTTTACGCGTTTTACAAGAAAAAGAGTTTCAACCAATCGGTAGTTCAAAAACTATTCATTTAAACACAAAAATTATCGCCGCTACAAATCAGCCAATTGAAAGACTAATAACTGAAGGGAAATTTAGAGAAGACTTATATTACCGATTAAACATTATGAGATTAAATATTCCACCTTTGCGAGATAGAATAGAAGATTTACCAGATATTATTCAATTTATTATAGATCGCTTAAATCAAAGTGGTTTTTACATTAAAGGTATCACCCATTCCGCTCTAACAACGTTAATGAAACATTCGTGGCCAGGCAATGTAAGAGAGCTCCACAACGTGTTAGAACGTGCAGCCAATGTGAAAACGCATGATTACATCGATACTACAGATCTCTCCATTTCCAACAATACAGAGGCAACTGAAAGTAAACAACAACCAATCGCATCATCCTATAAAGAGAGACTATATTCAACTGAAAAAGAAATGATTATCACCGCTTTAAAAGAAACGAATGGAAACAAAACGAAAGCAAGCCAATTACTTGGCATTAGTCGACCATGGCTGTATGCAAAAATGAAGAAATACAGTTTGAAAGATTTATAAAGTGAAACTTCTTCGCACTCCTCAAGTTTTGATCGGGGAGTATTACAGCACGTTAATGCGGGATAAAATAACGAATAAGCCACTTAATAAACATTAAATGGCTTATTCGTCACTACCCGATACCTTATTAATTTGATACTTCTTCTACTTTCTCTGTATCGCTACTTCCGTTCAGTAACACAACTCCCCCAATAATAAGTACTAGCCCAATAAACATCGTCACATTAAAAGGATCATTCCACACTACAACACCAATTACTGCTGTGAATGCTGTTCCTATCCCAGACCAGATTGCATACGCTAAACTTAATGGGACAGTCTTTAAACATAGTGACAAGAAATAAAATGATATTCCAAAACATATAACTACACCAATCGATGGTGCTATATTTGTAAATCCATCTGACAATTTCAGCATTGTTGTACCGCATAGTTCACTCACAATCGATACGGCTAAAGCAAAATAACCTTTCATATGTAACCTCCAGCAAGAAATTAATGTACTCCGTCAGTTGCTAGCTTTAAAACGACGACACCACCAATAATAAAAACTAACCCTAAAAACTTTTTCAGGTTAAATCCTTCTTTATAAATGACAACACCAACGATTGCCGTTAATGCCGTTCCGACTCCAGACCAAATTGCATACGCCGTGCCTAGCGGAATTGTTTCCAGCGCTAGCGATAACATATAAAAAGCGGTTCCAATGCCAACCACTACTCCGATAGAAGGCAGTAATTTTTTAAAGCCGTCTGATACTTTTAACATAGAACTACCAAATACTTCACTTATAATTGCTACTGCTAATAAAATATATGGATTCAACATAAACCTCTCCTATTCAAAAATCACAATTCACTACCTTACACATTTTCTCACCTAAACAATTCAATTTCAACGACTTGTTTGTTATATCATATCGCTTTGTGTCACAATAGAGTTTTAATTATACTCCGCTAATTATTTTTTAAATTTCCGATCATATTACATACCTATAAATTCCTCTATCACTCCATCGTTTTCAATGATTTCAATAGAGAACTCTTACAAATAGTTTCCCTTTTCGTTGGTAACTGGTTCTTGAATGCGTTGTTTATTGAAGCGAACCACTCTTACACCTAGACAAAATACGTTGTGGTTCCACTCATTTTTCTTCTACTATACAAAAGAATTTATGATTTTTATAAGTTATCTCATCAGAAAAATAGCAAAATCTTTCAAACCAATATCAATTACAACTAACGAAAGATGAATTAGGGAATACTCTATTGACTCGGTGAAAACATCCCTGTTATCCTATGTACATTGTTCACTAAATGCCATCTATCATAGGTTTTTCCTGTGCTAGCGTGTGCTACAGCCGAGAAACACTGTATTTTCCCGAAAATGACTAAGCATACTTAATGAATCCATGAAACCAATATGTTCTAACTTTACATCCTAGATTCCATCTCGATAATTGGAGGTTTTCTTTTGAAAGTTATAGTAAATAAATTTAAAGAAATGGGTTACAACCATATTGTATTGTACACCATAATAGCACTTTGTTTTGTCGCATCAGTTTTTTTTGTAAATTATAATTATTCATTCTATGAACGCCCGATAGCGAAAGTCATCGAAACGAACCTAGAAGATTCAACTGAAGTGAATGATATGTATGAAAATGAAGATCGACTATTCACCCAAAGTATAATAGCCGAATTAAAAAATGGAGAAGAGAAAGGGAAAACCATTCATTTAACGAATGAATATTCTTCGTCCGGGGCTTATGACCAAGAGTATCATATTGGCGATGATTTGTTTGTTTCAATTGATACAAACAAACAAGAAAATACTGATTTAACTGGTACCATCCAAGATGTAAAACGTGATAAATTTGTTTTAATTGTAGCATGGGTTTTTATCTTGACTTTACTGATTGTTGGAAAAAAGCAAGGACTGTTTTCTATCATTAGTTTAGTAGTCAATGCTCTCTTGTTATCATATGCTTTAGATATTTATTTGAAAACATCAGGCTCTAGTTTATTATGGATATGCGGTATAAGCGTTATTTTATTTACTATTATTTCTTTATTACTTGTTAACGGTTTTAATGAAAAAACATATGCTGCTATTATCGCAACCCTACTTGGAACCTTTTCTTCGCTATTAATTACCTATCTTGTTATGCGGTTAACATCTGAAAACGGCCTTCGATATGAAGAAATGCAATTTATCACTAGTCCTTATCGAGTCGTGTTTATGGCAGGATTATTTGTGGGAGCTTTAGGAGCAGTAATGGATGTAGCCATTACAATGTCTTCTTCTATTTTTGGTTTATATGAAAAAAATAACGATATATCAATAAAAGCACTTAAAACTTCCGGATTGGAAATTGGAAAAGATATTATGGGAACGATGACAAATATTTTATTTTTCGCCTATATTAGCGGTTCCATTCCAATGCTAATTTTGTATTTGAAGAATGCTTCTCCATTGATATTTACTCTTTCAATGAACCTCTCATTGGAATTAGCTCGTGCCTTAGCAGGTGGTATTGGAATCGTGTTAACTATTCCAATCGGTTTATATATCTCTATTTTTTTCATTAATCGAAAGAAGGTAAGACAATGAATGTATTAGTATGTCTAGCAGCCATTTTATTTATATTGATGAGACTAATTGGTGGAAAAAAAGGAACACGTTCATTTCTCGCTTTATTCTTCAACTTTGGGGTGCTACTCTTTTCCATACTTATTATGACAAATCCAAATGCAAATCCAATTATAATAACGTTAATTGCATGTACAGTAATTAGTTGTATTAACCTATTCTATATTAATGAAGTGAAACCTATAACAAAAACGGCTTTTATATCTTCTATTATCACCATTTTGATTCTACTTTCTTTTATTATCATTGTGACTGAAAATGCTATGATTCAAGGGTTTGGTGAAGAAGAAGCAGAAGAACTCGGCATATTTTCTCTTTATATTGGAGTAGATTTTGTTAAAATTGGAGCTTCTGTAATTATTATGAGTACAATTGGTGCCATTACTGATACTGCTATTGCCATTTCGTCTCCTATGCGTGAAATCTTTCATCATAATCCATCAATTAGTAGAAAAGACTTATTCACATTTGGATTAAATATAGGGAAAGATATTTTAGGAACAAGTACAAACACATTATTTTTCGCCTTCTTTGGGGCTTATATGGCCTTACTTATATGGTTTAAAGATTTATCGTATTCTTTTGGAGAAATCATAAACTCAAAAATATTTAGTGCTGAAATGATTACAATCTTTTGTTCTGGAATTGGTGTTGCACTTGTCATCCCGATTACTGCATGGATTACTGCCTATTTCTTAATAAAAACAAAAAAAAATGAAGCATTTAAATAAAGTGAAACTACATGCAATGGGGAGTATCCCCCATTGCATGTAAAATGTTCAAACTTTCAGGTGGACGTCTTACAGTCCGCGAATAGCGCGATTTAAAAACAGCCCTTTCAGATCGACTAATAGGGCTGTTTTTTACTTCTTTATATCCACTTGTCAATTTTTCATCTGTTTTTTTGCAGGTAAAACATTACTTTCTATCTTCTCGTATAGGGAAAGTAATTGCTTTATAAAAGACATTTTCGGCGCAAACTTATATACGAATACTGCCGAAAGAATACCAATTAACGCCCCAACTGCAACATCAAGTGGATAATGTACACCAACTAAAATTCGAGAAGTGGCCACACAACATGCTAGTATCATCCATATCCAGCCCTCTTTTTTTCGAACGAGCCAAATGGAAGTACAAATGGAGAAGAACAAGATTGTATGATCACTAGGAAATGAATTATCGATTTCATGCTGAACAAGCTGATTCACATCGGAAAGTACCGCAAACGGCTGGTGATTCGAATGAAACAGCCCAACTGTTTTCCCAATTACCTCGGCAAGTATAAAAGCAAACATAGAGTGAATCATCATCATTCTATTTTGTTTCGAACCTGTAAACCAATAAAAAAGCATAAGTAAAGCTAAAAAATATACTGTATATTCCGCGACGAATATAATCATTGGCTCTAGTGATGGATACTGTTTGCCTAAATCATTTATCGCTCGAAATGCATCAATGTTGTATTGAAACAAAGACATTTAAAAACAACCTCCAAACTTGCACTAAAAGTACCATAAAGTATGTATATCATTAGATTTCAAATACATGGTCATAGCTCAGTATAATTATTAAATGTCTTCTCAACCATCTAAACACCTTACATTTACCTTACAAAGATGTAAGCTGTTACATTCTTCCTGTATAATAAAAGTCACCTAATCAATTAGGCGACTAAATAAAAATATTTATTTAATTTTTACAAAACGCTACACCGAAAACCGTCTTTTCCCAAGGAACACTTTCAACCCATATTCGTCCATTATTTTTTTCTATTAATGCCTTTGCAATCGCAAGGCCTAAACCACTCCCTCCTTGTTCAGAATTTCTTGATTGGTCACCACGATACATTCTTTCAAACACACGATCTAACTCAGACTTTAAAATGCCAGGTCCATGATCCCAAATAAGTATTTGAAACTCTTGAGAGGTTTCAATAATCTCTATACCTAGCACCTTTCCTTCTTTTCCGTATAGCATTGCATTCTTTATGAGATTCCCGATGATGCGTACAATACTTAAATAGTCTGTCTCAATTAAACATTTTGTTTCAGGAAGAGTAAGCTTTAGTTCTAACTCATTTTTCTTAATTTCAGGTAAATATTCAATCAACACTTCCTTTATAATTTCACTTACATCTATATTTTCTAGCTGCATCGGGATTTCATCCGCATCTAATTTTGCCATATTAAATATTTCATCAATCAATTGTTTTAAATTATTAGATTTCCTTGAAATAATCTCAAGGTACTCCTTTCTCTCCTCATCAGTATCCGCTATCCCATCTTTCAAAGCGTCCACATATCCAATAATAGACGTTAATGGTGTTCGAATATCATGAGAAATACTAGATAACAGCCTTTTTCGTTCCGTTTCAGATTGAATTGTTTGGATTTGATTTTTTTCTAACTGTTCAATTAGTTCATTTGTAGCAAACATTACTTCATTAAATATATCGTCTTCATTTGCAAATAATCTCGTTTTTAAATTCCCATTAACTGCACGCCTTATCTCAGAAGTCATTTGCTTTAACCTGCGAATGAACCGAATCCTTAATAATAACAGAACAATTGTTACGAAAAGTAACGTACCGTATAAAACTAGCTTAGCGAATGATAATTGATTATTCACTTCGCTAAAAAAAGCCCCTGCAATAAGTATAAACTGTAGAATAATTAGTAATGTGATCTTATCACGATTCATCTTTCTCACCTACAAACTTATACCCTATCCCCCATACCGTCTGAATAAACTGCGGATTAGATGGATCTGCTTCTATTTTCTTTCTTAATTTCCGAATATGAACCATTACAGTATTATCATCCTCTAAGTAATCACTACCCCATACATTTCGAAATAGCTGAGACTTCGTGAATACTTGCTCAGGATTGGAAGCTAAAAATTTTAATAATTCTAGTTCTTTCGCAGTTAGAGAAACCTCTTCTTCTCCAACATAAGCGATATATTTTTTCATATCAATTGAAAGTCCTTTAAATTTCACAAATGCTTTCCCTTGCGAATCACTATCACTTCCTAGCACTAAGAACCTTCTCATAAGAGCTTTCACCCTTGCGACCACTTCATTTATACTAAAAGGCTTTGTGATATAATCATCCGCTCCTATACTTAAACCTAACACTTTATCTGTTTCATGATCTTTAGCAGTTAACATTAAAATAGGTACATTTGTTTTCTCTCGTAATCTTCTGCAAACTTCAATACCATCCATTATCGGCATCATAAGATCTAATAGAACGAGATTATATTTATTTGTATCAAATAATGAGATAGCTTCTGCACCATTTGCCGCTACATCCACTTTATATAACTCTCGTTCCATATATTTTTTTAATAAATCTCGAATTTCTTTTTCATCATCAACTATAAGAACTCGAATTTCTTTCATAACTAACGCCCGCTTTCATTATTTCTATGGGAAAGTAATCCTTATACAAAAAACAATTATCCCGCTATTTACGGGCTGTAAGACTCTCACCTCAAAACTTGAGAGAAGAAAAGAAGTTTAGGTGGGAACAGCCCATAAAAGCCCGATTGGTCGGGCTAACACTCATTGGGGGATGAAGCCCCCCAATGAGTGAAGTTTCACTTTATTTTCCATTAACTATAATTCTATATTACAATGAAAAAATTGACATTCCTATTATGAAATGTCAATTTTTCTTGATTACATGAAACAGCTATTTATCTTTCATAACTTTTTGATTTATCTTTCCAAGGCAATATATAGCTCTCTCCTTTTTCATATAGATAAAGAAGTTTTTGTAAGAAAAGTAGTTTTGGCGTTATTTTAAAAACAAATATAGCTGAACCAATTCCAATAACAGCACCTACAAGAACATCAAAAGGATAATGTACACCTACAAAAACTCGAGAAATAGCTACGCATATCGCTAATACAAACCATATCAATCCCACTCTTTTTCGTACAAGTAAAAAGAAGAACGAAATCGAAAAAAATAAAATGGTATGGTCACTTGGAAATGAATTATCTATCTCATGATCAATCAATTTATTGACATCATTTAATACAGCAAACGGTTGATAATTCGAGTAAAACCTCCCCACTACTTTCCCAATCAATTCAGCGAGTATAAAGGCTAGCAATGCATGAATAATCATCATTCTATTTTTGTTAGAGCGTGTACACCAATAAACAAAAATCGTAAAGGCCAAAACATATATTGTATATTCTGCTATAAAGATCATCACTGGGTTTAAAAACGAATATTGCTTACCAAAGTCATTAATGAATCGAAAAGCATCTACATTGAATTGAAAAAACGACATTGTATAACTCCTCCCCTTACAACCTTCACTGAATATCAGTTTTTTTAAAGTAAGTAATTACTGCTACGAATCCAATGAATGATGTTGCCATAATTAGAACATATGAATATTCGGGTGGATAGGTCGGAAGGAGCTCACTTCTTGCAATGTCTCCAGCAGCTGACCATGGAAATAAATCTCTATGTTCTGAGTTTGCTGCCATCACATTTATCATCGTTATCACAATTGTGAATATGATTGTGGGCACATAGTTTTTTAACATAATTGTTATAAGAATAATAGGAGTTGATAAGATAAATAGTAACACCCCGCCTATCAAAAACTGTCGAAAAGACGTAATCAGTAATGAAACACTGAGGCCATCAAAGGACCCTAGCAAACCAAAGCATAACGTTAATACCCAAGCAACAAAAACTAACATCATGATCCATAAAAACAAAGTAATGAACTTACTCATAATAAAGCTGATTCTAGAGACAGGAATTGTTAACAAATTCTTCAAAGTATCTTCTGCATATTCACGATTAAATAAATAAGCTGTCACCACTCCGTACAAAGGGATACCAATCACTAAAAATGTATATAAATTTGTATCGTAAAAAAGATCATAAAATGTGACTGGTTTTGGTAATTTGTCCGCTTCCCTGTATACATATGAAGCAAATACAATCATAAACGGGGCGACCGCTGCACCAATGATACTAATTAAAAACATTTTAGAGCGTTTTAACTTTAGTAACTCCGTATATAAAAGATTAACCAATTGTTCCACCCCCAACTAATTTCGTAAAGTAATCTTCTAGCTTATCCTCGCTCATCATAATTTTTAAAACTTCAATGTCATTTTGTACAAATACTTTATTGATTTGCCCTTGTTGTCCAAAATGCGAATATACACGAATATTTCCTTCTTCATGAACCTCATAATCAACAATTCCAAAGTAATTCTCTAAAAGCAACGTTGCTTTATTATCATTTAACACTTGAAATTCAATATATTTACGATTTCTTTTTCTTAAATCATCAAACTTAATTTCTTCCAAAAGCTTCCCTTCATGAATAATTCCCATACGATCTACTAATTGCTCTACTTCTGATAAAATATGACTAGATATAAGTAGCGTAATTTTTCTTTCCTCAACTAAACTTTTAAGAAGTCTTCTCATCTCTTTAATACCGATTGGATCTAATCCATTCGTCGGTTCATCTAATATTAGTAATTCTGGATAATGGAGTAACGCTCTTGCAATCCCTAATCGCTGTTTCATTCCTAACGAATAGTTACCAACAAGTTTTTTCGTTTCGTTTTGCAGCCCAACAATTTCTAACGCCTCTTCAATTGCATTTTTCTTATGCACTCCGATAATCTTTGCATTAATTAACAAATTTTCCCTTGCTGTCAAATTTTCATAGAAACCTGGAACTTCAACAATTGACCCAATTCTTTTTAAAATCTCTTTCTGTTTTTTAAACAAATCCTCTCCAAATATTTCGATTTGTCCATAAGTAGGTTTAATTAATCCAAGCAACATTCGAATTGTTGTTGTCTTTCCTGCACCGTTACGACCTAAAAATCCGTAAATCTCTCCTTGTTGCACTGTTATATTCAGATCATCTACAGATTTTTGATCGCCATATATTTTCGTTAAATTCGTTGTTTTTATAATTGCATTCATATAGAATACCTACTTTCTTATATGTTGATAACTTTAGTATAGGAAGACGATTTTAACTGGGGCTTAACCATTTCTTAACTATCTCTTAATTTTGACATGACAAAAGCCACCTAATTCTAGGTGGCTCGCTTCTCATTATTCTATTACTTCACTCCTGGTCTCTTTCCATCTGCAAGTAAACCATTAATCTCATCAATTAACTGCGGAAGTTCACTCATCGTTTCAATGGTAAAATCAGCGCCGTTGTTCATAAAGGATGTTCTTGTTTTAGAAATTATCTCTTCTTTCTCAGATTCTGAAAGACTATGAAACTCTTCTATACTTAATCCCATTTCAGAACTACCTACAATAACACCAATTGACCAAACACCTGCATTTACTCCTTCTTTTATATCAGAAGTCGTATCGCCTACTTTGACGATTTTCCAGGCTGTTTGTAGTTTTAACTTTTCCATATTACGATAAATCATATATGGATATGGACGTCCCATTGCATTTGTGTCATCAGGGGTAACATAACAGTCTGGGCTATATCCTTTTGCTAATGCATTTGACACAACAACATCCATCATCGTGTTTGTATATCCTGTTGTTGAACCCACTTTTAATCCTCGTTCTCTTAAAACTTCCATCGTCTCAATCACTGTTGGAATTGGATTTGTATAGTCAGATAACGTAGCCATCAGTGCTGGCTCAAATTCCGCGTATAGCGCCTCTACATCTTGCTCATGAAAATCTCTACCATATTTTTCTTCCCATAAAGCTGATACTCTCGGCATAGAAAGCATCGCACGAATATGATCAATTTTCAACATTCCCATTGGAGCTCTTGCTTCTTCCATTGTTACGTCAATTCCTGCATTTTTAAAGATATTCACAAATACCTTTACGGGTGCAAAACATCCGAAATCTACTGTTGTTCCTGCCCAATCTAAAATTACGCCTTCTACTTTATTCATTTCGCCACCACTTTCATATATTGTTCTACAATATTGCATAGTTCTACGATATCTTCTTCATAAATTTCACCGATGTTTCCAATGCGGAATGTATCAACATCCGTTAACTTTCCAGGATAAATAATATATCCTTTCTCTTTTATGAATGAATAGAAGTCTTCAAATTTGAACTGTTCATTCGGGAATAAGAACGTTGTAATAATTGGTGATTGTTTATCCGCTGTAATGTAAGCATGAATACCTAACGCTGCCATTCTTTCTCGTAACAACTTATTATTTTTTTCATAACGAGCGAACCGAGCTGGAACGCCGCCTTCTTCCATCAATTCTTCTAGCGCTTTCGAAAAAGCTGCAACGACGTGTGTTGGAGATGTATAACGCCATTTCCCTTCCTTGTCCATCTCTTTCCACTGATCATATAAATCTAGTGATAAGCTACGTGCATTTCCTTCGCATTGTAATAGTTTATCAAGCTTTGCAATGACAAAACCGAATCCGGGAACACCTTGAATACATTTATTTGCACTGCTAATTAAGTAGTGTATTCCAAGTTCAGAAATATTCATTTCCATACCGCCAAAGCTGCTCATTGCATCGACGATAAATGTTTTCTTATATTCCCCCGCTACATTTGAAACCATTTCAATTGGATTTAAAATGCCTGTTGTTGTTTCACAATGAACCATTGCAATATGCGTAATAGAGTCATCCGCTTCTAACATACTTCTAATCTCATCTTCATTTGGATATTCGTTGTATGCAATGCTATACTCCGTAAACTTAAGACCAATATACTGCGCCATTTTTACAATACGCTTACCGTATGCACCGTTCGTTACAATCAATACTTTATCGTCATCCGAAATTGCTGTTGTCAGTACTGCTTCAACTGAGAATGAGCCGCTTCCTTGCATTAGAATCGCCGTATATTCTTCTTTTGATGCATGCGCTAATTCAAGTAACTGTGCTCGAATATGTTGTGTTACTTCTTTATATTCATCATCCCACGTGCAGCGGTCAAAAAGCATTTCTCTCTTTACTCCGCTCGTTGTTGTTAATGGTCCTGGTGTTAAAAGTTTCGCGTTATTCATGTTCTTCTCTCCTTGCAAAATTATTTCGCTGCTTTAAAGAAATCTTGATGCTCTTGTAATAGTTCAACTGTTAATGCTTTTTCAAACTTTTTAGCGTGTGCTGGTTTGTTTGTATCCGCTACTGTTTCACCTTTATAAAGCGCAACTGGATAATGTGTGATTAACTCTTCTCGTGCATCTTTACTAATTGTTTCTGCCATCTCCATCGCTAATTCCGATTTTTTATCATCTTTATCAACAACAGCTACTGATTCTGTATAAGAGAAGTTCCCTTCCGTTGGATCAACATATTGAATTGGCAATCCTGAATCTTTCGCTTCCACCGCTTGGTGACGTAAACCAAACCCAACAGCTACTTCACCAGCTTGTACTTTTTTAATTGGGCCAGAACCTGAACTTTCAAGGTGCGGACCACTATTTGCGATTAAATCATGAAGAACATCTTTTCCTTCTTTCTCCCCGTATTCACTAATAATCGATTGAACTAATAACCATCCTGTTGAAGAATCCATAATGTTAGGAATTGAAACAGTGTCTTTAAATTCTGGTTTTGTTAAATCTTTTATGGAAGTTGGCATTGGCAATCCTTTTTGTTTTAATACTTCTGTATTTACGAAAATTGCGCCTGTATTTCCTAAGATTGGCGTATAATATTTCGGCGTTTGTTCTAACGTTTCTACATCAAATGTTAAATCTTGAAACATATCATGTTGCTGTTCTGCGCTCTCAATAAAGTATGAACTCATCGTTACAACATCCGCTTCAATGTTATCGCCCTCTGCTAAAAGCTTGCCGCCTAATTCAGAAGAACCAAATGATTGAAGAACGTATTTCCCATCATATCCTGCTTCTTTTAACGACTTCTCCATCGCATCAGTAGCCTCTTTATCTCCATTTGTATAAATAACTACTTTCTCACTATCTGCTTTACCCGTACTACAACCTACCATTCCAAACATTAAACCTAAAGCTGTTAACGATACTAATCCTGTTTTTACTTTTTTAAACATCATATCCACCTCATTCATGTTTGAATTGTTTTTTTTGATAATAATCACAAAGCAACTTTACAAGTAGATTTGTGAAGAAAATAAGTAATGATAAAATGAAGATTTCATTAAACTTCGCAAAATGCTGTAATTCTTTAATTTTGCTTGCTACTACTGACGTTTGTGCTGTTACTAAGAAAATAATCCCACTAATCGTCACCATACTATTAATGAAATAGTAGCTAAACATCTCAATGACTGTTGATGCTGAGTTTGGAAGAATAACGCGGTACACTGTTTTGATCCAGCTGTCACCTAATAACTCTCCCGTCGTCTCCCATGTAGGATTCATTTTGGATAATGAATTTTTCGCCATCAAGTACGGCGTCGTAAAGAAATGAACGATGTTACATAAAATAATGATTGTAAATGTTCCTTTTAAACTACTGCCGTTAAATAATAGTAAGTACGATAAACCTAACACCATACCCGGTACTGTATTTGTTAACATGGAAATGACGTCGATAGATCCTTTTCCCTTTAGCGGTGTACGAACGTTTAATATTGCTGCACAAAACGCAATACATGTGCCAAATATTGCTGTTAAGACAGCAATCCATAACGAGTTTTGATAGACCGCTATTAAGTCGCTCGATTGGAACGTACTAATAAAATGCTTCAATGTGAACGAAAAATCATACGGAAAACTACTTAAAAATGGTGCGATAAACATGACAGCGAAAACAGAAAACATTCCGATTAACACTGCGAGTGAAATACTACCAAAGCTAATATCTCTTACTTTATGTTCTGTTAATTCTGCTTCAGAAAACTTATCATAATGAAAATTTAACTTTTCAAGATAGTTTAACAATAAAACTCCAAATATAACTGGCACTAACATAAGAACGGCAATAACTGCACCGTGATTAAAATTCGGAATAGATCCGAGCATTACTTGATATAACTGCGTTGCTACGACAGAATATGTTCCTCCAACTGACGCTGGAATACCAAAATCAGTAAAGCTTAAAATGAAGGATAAGACAAACGCTCCGCCTAATGTCCCAATTAATGGACGAACAATTGTATTGAAAAAGCTACGAATCGTCCCATCCCCCATCAACTTAGAAACAACGATGAATTTTTTATCAATATACTTAAATGAGTTGTTAATAAGTAGAAAAGCTGCCGGTAATGTGTAAATGACATAACCGATTAACAATCCATTAAAACCGTATATATTGAATAAACTTTGACCAAATAACTTTGTAATAATTCCTTGATTCCCGAAAGAATAAATAATCGCAAATCCAAATGTAATCGTAGGAAGTAACATCGGAATAAGAATTCCTATTTTAATCGCTCTTTTTAATGGCTTATATATTCTCGTACAATGAATAGAATACGCAAGTACAAATGCCAAAGTTGTTGTAATTACTGCTGTTATAGTTGAGATTTTAATACTATTTCCCATCGCTTCTAACAATTCTTTATTTGATAGAATTGCAACATAATTTGAGAAATTAAATCCATCACTTGTTTCAAATGAGCGAACAAATAAGACGGCAAGCGGTAGAAATAGAAAAGCTGCAAATAAAAGTAAAATCGGTATATAGATGACTCGCATCATTGGTTTTACGTTAGACATACATTCTCACCAAATAAGTTATATATATTTTGTCTTTTAATCTGTAGTTGTTTTAAAATAAATTCTTCAACGAAATCATTTTTAGGTCTCTTAATAATTTCTTCTGGAGGCCCAAACTGAGAAATCTTCCCTTGATCAATAATTAAAATTTTATCTGATAATGTTAAAGCCTCTTCAGGATCATGTGTAACAATAATTGTCGTTAGCTTAAATTCTTTTGCAATCGATTTAATGCGCTGTTTAATTGACTCTTTAATTACACCATCTAAAGCGCTAAGCGGTTCATCTAGCAATAAAATTTTCGGTTTCGTTACTAGCGTTCTTGCAATCGCTACACGCTGCTTTTGACCACCTGATAGCTCACTTATTTTCTTTGTTAAATGAGGTTTTAGTTCTAGAAAATCAATATATTCTTGTACTTCTTCTTCAGAAACTAACCCCTTCTTATTTCTTAAACCATACACAATATTTTCATATGCATTTAAATGAGGGAAAAGTGCGTAATCTTGGAACACAATGTTAAATCCTCGTTCCTTCATTGGCACGTTACTAACATCTACATCATTGAAAAAGATCTTTCCATTATTCATGTTTGTTAATCCCAAGATAATGTTTAATAAAGTTGTTTTACCACTTCCACTTTGACCTAATAGTGAAACAATCTCTCCTTCTTCAATTTCAAGATTTATATCATCTAAAACGACTTTATTACCAAATTGTTTGCTTATGTTTTTTAGTTTCAGCAAACTGTTCACCTCCCTAAGCACACTTTCAGTATAGAAAAGGTTTGTAAATACAAATCATGATTTATGTAAATGATATGTAAATTCCGCATAACTCTTTCATAACTATTGCATATATTTTAATTAAGTCTTATTGTGTTTTTATATTGAATATACCTTTGATATTCAGTACACTGAAGCTAGTACCGCTTCAAGCAACATTATATTGAATGGGTGATGTTATGTTTCCACTGGAAAGACAAAAGAAGATTCTTGATTTATTAACTGTAAAGAAAGTTCTAAAGATAGCCGAATTAAAAGAAGAACTTGATATTTCTATTGATACTTTGCGTAGAGATATCAATACGCTGACGAAACAAGGCAAAATTGAAAAGATTTACGGCGGAGTCAAAATCGTTGAAACAACATTTGGTGAATCATTAATGCAAGAAAGAATGATTAGTCATATAGAAGAAAAAGAAGCGATTGCCAAGATGTGTAGCGAATATATTCATGATGGAGATTGCATTTATCTTGATAGCGGCTCAACAACATATCAAATCGCAAAATATATTAAACAGAAAAAGAATTTGACTGTTGTAACGAATTCCATCCCAGTTGTAACCGAACTGACAAATAGTGATGTTGAAATTATCATCATCGGAGGAAAAATAAGAAGAAATGAACAATCAGTAGTTGCCTATGATTACATCTTTAACTTTGGTGAGTTAAACATTTTAAAAGCTTTCATTTGCGCAAGCGGAATCACAGTTGAAAAAGGTATTTCCGATTACAACTTGGAAGAAGCAATTACAAGAAAGAAAATTATTGAAATTTCAAAAGAAGTTTATGTCGCTGCTGATAGCACAAAGTTTGGAAAAGATGTAACGGTTGGCATTTCACCTCTTCATAAAATTGATGCTATTATGACAGATAGTAATGTAAATAAAGATTTTATTAAACAATTTCAGAAAACGAGCACGGATTTAATTGTTGCGACTTAAAAAAAGCACTCAGGAACGATGTAAATATCATTCTTGAGTGCTTTTTCTCTTCATAATTTCTTGATATTTTTTTGTTATTCTACGGGAAACAATTATATATTTGAGAGGAGACAACACATTTGAAAAAACTATTACTTAGTAGTTTTGCAATGACATCCCTATTTATCATGACAGCATGCTCTAATGAAACAGAAACAACAACGAAAAAAGAAGAAACTGTACAAACCTCTAAAAAAGGCAATAATGAAACATCTAATACGAATCCACAAGACTTTTATAAAGAACTTTCTTCTGGTAACATTGATCACATTCACGGTATTGGATATGCCGGGAACATCCCTGGTATTTCCATCGCAACTCATAGTGGAATACGAATATACCAAGATGGTAAGTGGTTAGAAACTCCGGTACAAAAACATGATTATATGGGATTTCAAGCTACAAAGGATGGTTTCTTTGCAAGTGGACATCCTGAACCAGGCTCAAAATTAAAAAATCCTTTAGGTTTAACAAAGAGCGTTGATGGTGGGGAAACACTTAAAACATTAGCATTTTACGGTGAATCTGACTTTCATAATCTTGCTGTGGGCTACAATAATGAAGCTATTTATGTGTATAATGAACGTCCAAATTCGAAACTAAAAACTGGATTTTATTTTAGTAAAAACAGTGGAACAGATTGGGAAAGTAGCAAATTAGATGGCATTTCAAGTACGATTAGCTCGTTTGCTGTACATCCTGATAAAGCAAGTATCATTGCAATAAGTGCAAAAGATGGTATTCACCTATCTACAGACTACGGAAATACTTTTCAAATATTTTCTAAATCTGAAGGCACAACTGCATTAACATTTGGCAATGAGGAAATTATTTATTCCCATACTACAAACAAGAAACAGCAAGGACTAACAAAACAATTACTTGCTAACGGTGAAAAAACAGAATTACAAGTTCCACCTTTACATACAAAAGAAGCAATTATGTATATTTCACAAAACCCTCAAAATCCATCTGAAATCGTATTTGTAACGAGTGAAGTCAGTGTATTTCTAACTACTGATAACGGTCAAACATGGAAACAAATTGTAGAAAAAGGAACGCTACAATTCAACTAATATACGATACTTAGAAAAGGAGAATACAACATGTTCTCAACTATTAGCGAGTGGAGTTATCAAATGATGTCTCCATTCATGGAAATTGCTAATTCTACTAATTCCATGCCAATTGTATTTGCATTTTTACTAGGAATGGTAGCTACTCTTGCGCCTTGTCAACTAACGGGAAATATTAGCGCTATGGCGATTTTTGGAAACCGTTCCTTACAAAAAGGAGTTTCCTGGAAACATATATTATTATTTATTTTAGGAAAAATAATCGCTTTTACATTACTCGGATTCATCGTATGGATATTAGGAACAGAAGCACAGCAAACATTAACGTTGTATTTCCCTTGGTTACGTAAAATGATGGGGCCCTTACTTATATTCATTGGTCTTGTATTAATGGGAGTTATAAAGATTAGAGGCTCTATTTTTACATTTTCAACAAAACTGCTAAATAAGCAAAGATCATTTGGTTCATTTTTTATGGGATTTTTCTTTTCTCTAGCATTTTGCCCTACAATGTTTATCATATTTTTCGGAACATTGATACCTTTATCTTTTTCATCTGAAGCTGGATATTCGTTACCGATATTCTTTGCGTTAGGTACTGCCATTCCTGTTATTGTACTAGTAAGTATTATTTCATATCTTGGACTAAATGGAACAGTAATGAAGAAAAGTCGAAAGGCAGGAAAAAGGATTCAAGTTATAGCCGGTGTCTTCATGGTTGTAATAGGAACTTATGATACTTTGCTTTATTGGGCGTAACACGAAGTGAAACTTCACTCCTCACCTTTCTATAGGATTATCAAATCCTAAAGTATCACTTAAAACGTTAAGCTGTAGAGATAAAAATTTTTCTACAGCTTTTTTGTATCTTTATTAATATGTAAATAATTAACAGGCATCTGTATCATATTAATATGTAAAGCTCTCTCTATGAGGTGATAGGATGGAACATACATTTCAAATATTAAAAGTTTTAGGCCGAATTGTCACTATTTTGCCACTAGCACTTTTCGCAACGCTTTATATGGGAAAGCGCTCTATAGGTGAATTGCCGGTATTTGATTTTTTAGTCATTTTAACTTTAGGTGCTGTAGTTGGTGCTGATATTGCAGATCCAAAGATTAATCATATATATACAGCCGTTGCTATTATTGCCATAGCTTTACTACAGAAACTCGTTGCCACTTGGAAAATGAAAAATCGTACAATAGGACGTTTGTTAACATTTGAACCTACAATCGTCATTTATGAAGGACAATTTTTAGTAAACAAAATGAACAAAATACAGTACCCGATTGATACCATTTTACAGATGTTAAGAGAGCAACAAGTTTTTAATGTAAAGGATGTTGAATTAGCTATAGTCGAAGCAAATGGAGATCTATCTGTTAAATTATCTGCTGAAAAAGAAATTGCACGCATTGAACACCTTTCACCACAGCCAAATGTTTTTAATAAGGGAATTGATATACCAGTTATTATTGATGGAGAAATTTATGAAAAGGTCCTATCTTCCAGGAATTTAAATGAATCATGGCTGTATGAAGAGTTAGAAAGAAAGAATATTTTTGATGTGAGAGATGTCTTTTATGCAGCTGTTAACGATATGAATGAACTACATGTAAGCATGAAAAATACAGACATCATAAAAAAGGTTCCACCTATTTTACACTAGAGAAGAAAAGTGGATACTATGCTATATATTAAACATAGTATCCACTCATAATCAAAGTAGATTTAATGCTACGGAAATATGAAGAATGCATGATGTTTACAACAAACATCACTTTTCTATAGCATTCCATTTTCCTGACTTTTTCAATAGAATCATAAACCAAACAAGACTGAAACCAATGATAGAATGAGAGGCCCCTATTATATAAGTTAACCCTTTAAAATCAGCTCCATTTAGTTGAAGAAGCCCTCTAGCAGCCATTGAGCCCACTGTTGAAACGACTCCCACGTTATAGAAAATAAACCATAAATTAAAGCTTTTCACCTCATGTACTGCAAACACTTTCGATACAACTAACGCAATTAAAAAGAATAGAAAACCAAGTACTAATGCATGTGTATGTAAAAGGTTTAGTAAAGTAGATCCTAAAATCCCCTTTGATTTTGCATATTCTCTCGCAAATACCCCTGAGAATAAACCAATAAGTAAATAAGTGAACGATGCGTAATATAACTTTTTCATTCTTTACCTCCTAAAATTTCGTTTTACTTCACATATCAAATTGAATATATAAAGTATTCCAACTATGAATAACTGGAAATATTTTGTTATTCATAAATAACAAAAGTTACATAATAAAAAACCCCTAGTTACCTAGGAGTCATAGTATAGCTAATTTACTTTTGTAAAAGTTTATTATAATTATAAAATATCCTATTATACAAAACAAATGAACATTATGTGAATAAAGTGCAACTTCATTCAGTAGGGGGCTTCATCCCCTACTGATTGCCAGCCCGTTAATGCGGGATAAATTCAACCTTTTTCATTCCAATCCCAAGTTACATTTAAACGATAACCTAGTCCACGTACTGTTTCAATCGCATTCTCAATCCCAAGTAACATAAACTTTTTACGAAGGCGTGTAACGTTTACATTAAGCGTATTATCTTCAATGAAGCTTTCTTCATCCCAAAGTGCAGTTAATAACTCTTCACGATTCGCAGCACGAGGATACTTACATAATAATAATTCTGCTAAAATTGCTTCTTTCTTTGTAAGAAAACTTTGTTCTTCTCTGAAGCGAATTTCCGTTCTCTCAGGGAGTAATTTTAAGCCTTGAACTGTAACAATACGCTCTGAAATATTTAAGGCATATTCACCATAGACTCGGCGTAATCGTCCTTTTATTTTTGCCATTACAACGTCATAATGGAGTGGCTTTATCATATAATCATCCGCACCATTTTCAATCGCCATAATTTGTTCCATCTCACCAGCACGATCAGAGATGAAGATGATTGGACAGTTAGATTCAGCACGAATTTGATGACACCAATAAAAACCATCGAATATAGGTAAAGTTACATTTAATAACACAAGATGAGGTTGCATCGTACGAAACGTATCCATTATATTATGAAAATCATTCACTACAACTGTCTCATAATCATATTTTCTAATGTGAGATTGTAATAATGAAGAGATATTACAATCCCCTTCTATAATTAAAATTTTATACATGTATGAACTCCCTTATATAACTGAACTATCGATCCTAATTTCAGCTATTTACTACCCTCTATCTTTACTACTCGTACTTTTCTCTTTGTATATACATAAAAAATACTACATACCACTGCAACTATTGCTCCAAAATATAGACCATACTGCGTCGCAAGTTTCACGATTGCTTCAATGTGCTTTCCAAATGTAGAACCAAGTATAAAATAAAGCAGCGTCCAAAAAAATCCAGTTGTATACGAATACAGCACATATCTTTGATATGACATATGATTCATTCCAACTAAATACGGAACAATATGTCTAACAAATGGGATGAAATAACTCATTACTAATGCGTAATGCCCATATTTATGAACTAATTGTTGGGACTTTTCAAGATGCTTTGTCTTCGTCTTTTCCATCATTTTATCAACCACTTTTACACCAAACACTCTGCCAAGTATATAACCAATTGAAAGCCCTGATACAACGCCTAAATACGTTAATATAAAAGCTGGAACAACATGTAATATACCAAGTGATGATACAAAACCACCACTCATCACAATCATTTCATCTGGAATTGGCATACCAATAATCCCAAGCCATAAACAAAAGAACAAGGCTGCGTAACCATACTGTTCAATATATAAAATCAGTTCATTTAACTCCATTTTCCATATGCACCCCTTTTTTATTTTTACAGCTAAACACGTAAGCCGGCGGGACATTTAACCAAACTTTTTTAAGTGAAATTTCTGAAAAAAACGTTTGGATAAATGACTTTTTCGCAAGTGAATATTGAAACGTTATAAATTCTCCATTTTCCCGTAATGCCCCCTGCACGTTGTGTAAAATACGTGATGATACACTCTTTGGCAAAGATGTAAACGGTAGACCAGATAATACATAATCAATTTCTGTTATATGCAACTCTTCCATATACTTTTGAATATTTTCAGCCGATCCATGTATAACAAATACGTTTGAATCATCTTTAAACTGCTCCCGTAATTGCTTACAAAACACTTCATTAATTTCAATCAAAATACATTTTGTTTCATCTTTTTTTCTTCTCATCATCTCTTTTGTAAATACACCTGTTCCAGGCCCTAATTCTACAATGCATTTTGCACTTTCAAAATCGATTACCTCTACCATTTTTTTTGCTAATATTTTTGAACTAGGTGCAATTGCCCCAGTATGTTTTGGTTGTTTAATAAATTGAGTTAAGAACGTAATAAATTGCATGAATTCTCCCTCCGATTCAACACTACTGTGTAAGATAGTTCCTAGTATATACATCGTTTCTTAAAAAATATTTAGGGGATTTCTTAAGTTTTTCTTAATATTGAGTTCTCCGTGTATATACTTTTCAGGTTCAGTTTCTTAAATACCTTTTATTATCAAAAAACTGCACCTATAGAAATTAATGTCTAAAAGTAGCATACAAAAAAATCGAGCATAAAATCTTTATGACTTCATACTCGATTTCTATTGTTTTTACACCTTATCTAAACTACTTCATCTAAAAGATAATATCTTTCTTCTCATCACTCCGGTATATTAGAAACCTCTGGATTCGGAACATAACCAGATGTGAAATCCTTATATTCTAATTCTGTTACCATTCCTGCAGCTGCATGATGTAAATCATGACAGTGGAACATCCAGTCCCCTGGGTTATCCGCTACAAAAGCGACTTCATATTCTTCACCTGGTTTTAAGTTCAATGTATCTTTCACAATTGGAGAGCCTTCTACCGGTTTTCCATTTTTACTTAACACTTGGAAGAAGTGCCCGTGTAAATGCATAGGATGATCATCCATTTTAGAAAGGTTCACTAATTTTACTTTTACTAAATCACCTTTCTTCACTTGAATCGGGCTAATATTAGGATATATTTCTCCATTAATGGTATAGACCATTTCGTGGTCATTCATTTCCGTATTTAAGTCCATCGTATATGTGACATCATACTGTCCGTCTAAAGTAAGGCTGCCAACTCTTTTGCCACCATATTTCGTCATATCCAGTGCTGGTAACTTTTCTTGTTCATTTGCCTTATCTTTCATTTTTTTACTTTCTTCATATTCAATAACCGCTTTCATTCCTTTTCGTCCTTTCCCCCAGCCATGGTCTTCTACATACCATTTACCAGGGTTGTTTGCTGTAAACTCTACATCGTATCTCTCGCCTGGTGCAATCGCAATTACTTGGTCTTTCACCACCGATGGATCATGAATTGGCTGTCCGTCTGTTGCAACGACTTTTATATCATGACCGTGAACATGAATGTTATGTGATAAGTAACCTGCATTAACGAACCTTAGTCTTACTTTCTCCCCTTTTTTCACTTTCAATGTTTCTACTAAATCGCCACTCTTACCGTTAATTGTGAATAAATCATACATACTCATATCATGACCTTGCATACCACCTGAATTGTGATCCATTTCCCCCATGTCCATGTTAGAGTGATCCATACCACTCATATCTCCATGATTCATAGTAGACGATTTGCCTTCTAACATCCCTTTTACTTGTGCATCAATTTGTTCTTTATCTGTTACCCACTCATCTAACATTAACGTGTAGTCTTTATCATATTTGTCGTCTTTACCTTCTACAATAAGAGCACCGTACAAACCACGATCTAATTGATTAGAAGAATCTTGATGAGAATGATACCAATATGTCCCTGGTACATTTGCTTCAAATTCATACGTAAAGCTCTTTCCTGGTTCGACTGCATCTTGCGTTACTCCCGGTACTCCATCCATATTGTTTGGAACCGGATATCCATGCCAATGAATTGATGCCGGAGCAGGTAGTTCGTTCTTTAATGTAATTTTAACCTTCTCACCTTGCTTCACACGAATTTCTGGTCCAGGTGCTGAACCATTAAAGGTCCATACTGGTACAACAACACCGTTATCTAACTGTTGCTTTGCTTCTTTTGCCACTAACGTAACTTCTGGTCCTTCTATCATTTTCAATGGTTTTACTGCCGTTTCCGTTTGCTTAACTTTTTTACTACTTTTCTCTTTTTCACTTACTGTATCTGTTGTTCCAGAGCATGCCGCAATGAGAGATATAGCAGTTACTGATATCGCAGTTAATATAGGCTTTTTCATAAAAATGCCCCCTTTATTTACTTTGAGGCAATTATATATAATGATTATCGAGAAATTTTGGAGACGTAAAAAACGACTTTCTCCATAATTTCTTCAATATCTTTTAGTAAAATAGATTATATTTATATATAGTACAATCAAGGAGGCTTTTATGATCCGTATATTATTAGTAGATGATGAACCACGTATGTTAGATTTACTTTCATTGTATTTAACTCCTCGTGGTTATCACTGTACAAAAGCAACTTCTGGAAAAGAAGCTCTTTCACTTATAGACCAAACAACTTTCCGCTTAATTTTACTTGATATTATGATGCCTGAAATGGATGGCTGGGAGACTTGTGCGCGAATTCGTGAATTTAATCATGTTCCAATCATTATGCTAACAGCTCGCGATGATACAGAAGATGTTGTACAAGGGTTAAAAAAAGGTGCAGACGATTATATTACAAAACCATTTTATGAAGAAGAATTACTTGCTCGTATAGAGGCTGTGCTTCGCAGAACAAAGCAACATCATACGGTAGATTTTAAAGGATTAATTTGGAACGAAACAAAACATATCGCTTCTTTATATGAAAATATATTATTATTAACACCAATTGAATTTTCACTACTCGGCCTCTTCTTAAATAATTTAGATTATGTCTTTAGTCGTGAACAACTGATTGAACGAATTTGGGGCCACTCTACAGAGACGGAAGATCGAACTGTTGATTCTCATATTCGTAACTTACGTGATAAACTACGAAAAGCGTCCTTCCCAATTGACGACCATTTAAAAACCATTTATGGAATCGGATATCGCTGGGCAAGTGAAGAGAATATGAAGTAATAAGGATAGTGGATAAGCATGAAAAATATCACTGTAAAATTTGGATTTTACTTTTTTATTTGTACATTTCTTATTGAAAGTATTTTATTTTTATTATTATATTACAGCTTAGTAAATACGAGAGTACAAGAGGAGGTTACCTCCCTTCTTGCTAGAGGGAATAGCCACCGTGACGTATTGGAAAAACATTTTGATGAGCAAACGATATCTCACGTCGCTCTCATGGAATCTGAAGCAAACACAAAAGTTGTTGTTACATCTGAAACAGGAGAAATCCTGGCATCATCACAAGATATCGATAACTCTATGAAAAAGCACTTATATACACAAATGAAAACAGGGCGCAAAAATGATTCCGTCGTAGACGATCATTGGAAAACATCAAATTATATTTGCACAGTAAGTCCAATCAAGATTGATGGTAATATAAAAGGCAATGTGTACATGTTTTTAGGTACAGAATCTATTAAACAAATGATTCAACGCTTAACCTATCAATTCATTGTCGCTGGGATAATCACATTTATCCTTACTGTTATTACAATGTTCTTACTTTCCCGTTTCTTAACAAACCCTTTAATTAAAATGAAAAAGGCAACTGAAAAAATGAGTAAAGGTGACCTATCTTTATCTTTAAATATTAATAGAAACGATGAAGTAGGAGAACTTGCCCACTCCATTCAAACACTTGCAAATGATTTAGACTATATGAAAAAAGAACGAAGTGAGTTTTTATCTAGTGTTGCTCATGAACTAAGGACCCCTTTAACTTACATTAGAGGTTATGCCGATATTATTTTAAAAACAAATATGTCCGCGCAAGAAAAAGAACATTATTTATCTATTATTAAAGAAGAAGCCGATCACGTAACACGGCTCGTTCAAGATTTATTTGAATTAGCTAAAATGGAAAAACATAATTTTGTTATTCAAACAAAGGAAACAAGTTTGTATGACTTGTTACATAAAGTAATAACAAAAATACAACCTGCTTATCTTGATAAAAATATACAAATTATGTTCACATGTCCAAATCCTATTATACTTTCACTTGATGAGCAACGCTTCGAACAAGTGGTGTTGAATCTACTAAACAATGCTTACTCTCATTCTAGCACCGACTCAAAAATCTTCGTGAAAGTTACAAATAACAATACTCATATTGAGATTGAGATAGAAGATGAAGGAGAAGGAATTCCAGAGCAAGACCTCCCTCATATTTTCGAACGGTTTTATCGAGTTGATAAATCAAGAACCCGCGCTACAGGTGGCAGTGGTCTTGGATTAGCTATTGTAAAAGAAATTGTAGAGTTACATGGAGGCAGTATTTCTGTAAGCAGTAAACTTGGTCACGGAACAGTGTTTACAATCTTTCTTAACAAATAACATCCTCCAACAATTCAATTGAATTGTTGGAGGATAACTTATTCTCTAAAACTCAAACTCAAATGTCTTCCGCTTATGTGTAAATTGAAACCTTAATTTCTCGGCTAAACGAACTGACTCTACATTTGTTTCAAGTGTTGACCAAATAGGAGTCATTCCATTACGTAGGCACTCTTCTAAGTAAGCTATACATGCAGCTGTCGCAAGTCCTTTTCCCATTTCATCATCATCATATGTTTCTACACTAATTTCATGCTCACTCCCATTTACAGTGCACGAGAAACAAGCACTTACAACTTCCTCCCCCTTCATTACACAGTAGCCAAATCCGTACTCTATAAAATCATCTATTGAATACCAGACCTCAGATAACACATCATGTAAAGTGTGATTCAGATCATCATGTATCACGTTACAATCTACTTTTTCTAATGTATAACCAGCAGGTAACCCTTTATATGATTGCTTAACAACGTGAAATTGATCCATCTGTAATTGATAGTAAAGCTCATAATCCCAGTCGTATTCACGGTGCGAAAACGTATTCTCTAATACTTTCTCCCAATCTTCATCATTCAAAACTGTAAGAAAATACGTACCTCTACACGATTCATACGTATCTATTTTTAACTGCCCTTCCACAAAGTCACGTAAATGCGGAATAAAATGCTCATTGCTTGAATCACCAATAAGCATAGAATTTATCCCAATTACATCCACTAATGCTGTTTTAGGATTCTTCACATTATCTACGTAAACCGCACCTCTATTTGTCCCGTTTATAATCGCATTTAGTGCAATATCATCAGTTCGTTTAGATATTTCTAGTAATGGCTTGATTTTGAAATAGTCGTTTTTATTGAGTTTATAAATCATCGTATTCGCCCACCTTTATATTCCTTATTTTAGTTAAAGGTCACCCTATTCTTCTTACTTTTTCACAAAACCAGTACAAACAATTAGCGCATAAGCCCACATTAACCACGAAGCAAAAAATTTGTCCGCATGCGTAGGTAAATTAACGAATACATTATCAAAATAGACTAATACAACCGCATCAATAAGCATTCCCGGAAATCACCCTTCCTAGCAATCCACCACCAACATTTGCACTAACGTAAATACCCATAATTCTACCGCGATGTTTTGCTGGAAATTCTTCAGAAGCATACGCCATAATAACAGCGGTAACACATGGAATAAATAAGCCGTATACAAAACGCCAAAATAAAAGTTCACTAAATGAATTTGATATAAAAATCATTACACTCGGTATGATTAAGGCAATACTTGCTAGTAAAATGACTTTCTTCCGATCATACAGATCAAATAATGGTGCTAAAACAAATGAAGTAACTGCTAATGTGATAATTGTAATAGAAATGGTGTGACTGACTGCGGAGATTGATAACTGAAACTCTTCTTCCCAAATTGGTAGTAACGGCTGAGGAGCATAAAGAAGAATGAATGCGTTTGCTGTTGCGAGAAATAGTACGAGAAACCTCATAGCTTTATTCACTTCCTTATCGAGAACTATCATAAACTACTAGGAATAGTATAACATTTTATTTGGTTTAATTTTACATTTATAAACCCTCTTAATCTTTTTAAAAATCACCCTTTCCCAAGTACCAACATATCTCCAATCAATTTATTTGAAAAGTCAATCTTTTTATATTATGCTCATTGTATACAAACTACTAAGGGGGAGTTTTCATGAAAGCGGTTGGTTTATATAAATACTTACCCATCAACCATGAAGAAAGTTTATTAGATTTAGAGATTACAAAACCTTCACCAAATAAACGAGAACTATTAGTAAAAATTCATGCGATTTCAGTGAACCCAATTGATACAAAGGTAAGAGCACCAAAAGAAATCATTGAAGAAACACCGAAGATTTTAGGATGGGATGCTGTCGGTGTGGTTGAGGATACTGGAGAAGACTGTACATTATTTAAGCGGGGTGATTACGTATACTATGCAGGAAGCATTACAAAGCAAGGTGCAAACAGTGAGTATCATATCGTTGATGAGCGAATTGTAGCTAAAAAACCTGAAACACTGAGCGATGCAGAAGCAGCTGCCCTGCCGTTAACAGCTATTACAGCATGGGAAGGTTTATTTGAGCGATTAGCAATTGATTTGCATAGTAATAACGAAGGAAAAACGATTTTAATCATCGGCGGAGCTGGTGGTGTTGGATCGATTTGTATTCAATTAGCCAAGCTTGCTGGATTAACAGTTATTGCAACTGCATCTCGCCAAGAGACAATAGATTGGTGTAAACAGCTAGGTGCGGATTACATCATCAATCATTACAAACCATTTGCTGAGCAATTACGAGAACTAAATATAAACGAAGTAGACTATATATATTGCCTAAATAATACAGATCAACACTGGAATAACATGGCAGATACGATTAAACCACAAGGTAAAATTTGTTCTATCGTATCTAACGAAACCAACCTCGATTTAGATGTTTTAAAAAACAAAAGCGCCACGTTCGTATGGGAAATGATGTTCACAAAAGCAATGTACGAAACAAAAGATATGGAAACGCAGCATCAATTACTTTCTGAAGTAGCTAAATTCATTGATGAAGGAAAATTAAAAACGACGCTCACAACAACAATGTCTCCAATCAACGCTGAAAACTTAAAGAAAGCTCATCAAATGATTGAGTCTGGTAAAACAATTGGAAAAATTGTATTAGAGAGTTTTGAATAAAAGAAAAGTTACAGCCATTTTCACATGGCTGTAACTTGTTTCACATACCAGTTGGTGCAACCCTATCACCAACCGGAACATCTCTTCCATTTTTCACATGAACCCCACCTGTTGGCATAGTCGGCCCATCAATATCACGAAAATATAATGGTAACCCTTCTGTTAAAAACATATTTGTCTCTTCTGGATTTTGACGCTGATGATGAATATGCAAATGTGGTTCACTCGAGTTGCCAGAGTTGCCAACTTCAGCAAGTACTTCCCCTTCTGTTACATATTGTCCTTTTTTTACCTTTACGGATCCTTTCTTTAAATGGCTCATTACAATATACGTTCCTGTTTCTTCTAATTGTAAATACACATAATTCCCAAACATTGAATCATTATTCCCTTTCCCTGGCGTTACATCTTTTTCACTATTATGCACTGCAATAATTTTCCCTGAAGCTGGTGCGACTATTTCCATTCCATATATGTCATAATCCTCTAGCTTCCCCCTTTTCGCTCCTTTTGACGGTAACACGAAGTCATATGCCCAACGTTGATTGGGTGCAATCGTATGGTAATTGGTTTCAATTTCATCTCCGCCCCAGCCAACAACTACAGGTTCATTCATCGGTAAACGAATAGTTGCTACGGGGGTAACCGAATGAACATCTACTGGATAGGCCATTTGTGATATACCAACAAACCAAGAGAATGGCCAGGCAACGAAAATGGAAGTAATAAAAATAAGAGTTGTATTTCTATGTACCTTTATTTGTTTAATCTTCTTCGCTATGATCAAAATAAACGAAATAATTAATATAACAATCCCAACTATACTACACGCTTGAATACTCCACCAAGCTACCACAGCAGGAACACCGCTGATGATAAAAACCGTTCCCCAGCTAAATATGATAAATACAATTAACAATGTTAGTATTATTCTTTGAAACATCGTATCCCTCCTCCTGTAACTAGATTACAAAATAGAAGTTACGATAAAAGAAAGAAATACTTACGACTTTCTTACGATTTTCCTCTTGGTAAACTTATCGTAAAGATTGTTTTTTTCTCATTACTACTTACCGTTAAGTTACCGTTATGAATATGTACAATACTCTTTGCAATCGCAAGCCCCATCCCTTTTCCACCTGTATAGGTATTTCTTGATTTTTCCGCACGATAAAACCTTTCAAAAATGTAGGGAATATCTTTCTCTTCAATTGGTGGCCCATAATTGATAATCTGTATTATTACATTCTTTTCTTTTTCTCTTACATCTACCTCTACTTTTTTTCCAAGCTGTCCATATGAAATACTGTTACTTATAATATTTTGTAAAAGCCTAACGAATAACTTTATATCAACTTCTACTTTCATATACTTTGGGCACTGTATATGAAAACTCATATTAGCCTCTTCTAACTTTGGTACAAAATCAATCATCACTTGTTCTATCAATTCTTTCACATGAAATACTTCTTTCTGTATCGCTTCTTCTTTATAATGAATATGACAATACTCCAATAGTTCATCGATTTGTGCTTTTAATTCATAACTTTTTCTTTTTAAAATTGGCACATATTGCTGACTATCCTCTATTTGCTTCTCCGCTAGCTCCACATAGCCGATTAACGATGTCACCGGTGTCCTTAAATCATGTGAAATGTTACTTATCATCTCATTTTTAATCGTATACGCTCTTTTTTCCTTTTCTAGTAACACTTTCAAATTACTTGCCATTTCGTTAATGCCATTTGCGAATTCACCAATCTCATCTTGCTTGCTAGTTTTTATATGTATGTCTAAATGCCCTTTACTTATTTCTTTTACACTTCTATGTATTTCTTCCAATCTTGTAATCATGCCTTTTGAGAAAACGTAAAAAAAGAGAATTGTCAGGGCTAAGAAAATAGAAAAGTATATAAAAGAATACTCTTCTTCAAGCCGAGAGATGTCAGCTAATTTCTTTACAAACACATGTTGAAACAATATGATGCAGCCTGTTGCACATACAATGCTTCCAATAAAGCTCATAAAAAACTTTAAGCGAATCCCACTCAAAAATTTACCCTTCAATTTTGTATCCAACTCCCCATACATTTTGAATAATCTTTTCACCATGTGAATTACTTTCAATTTTCTTACGTAAACGAGCTAAATGAACCATTACTGTGTTATTGCTTTCATATGCTTCTTCCTTCCATACACTCTCAAAAATTTCTTCGAGTGTAAATACACGATTACAATTCTTGGCCATTATATACAATATGTCATACTCTGTTTTTGTTAACTTCACTTCATTTCCATATAACGTAACAATTCTAGATTCTTCATCTATTTCTAATCCCTGCACTCTTATCACATTACGAAGTGGCACCTCTTTGCTCTCATTTAAATATATGTATCTCCTAATCTGCGACTTCACTCGCGCTACTAATTCAATCGTGCTAAACGGTTTTACAATATAATCATCCGCACCCGTACTTAATCCAATTACTTTATCAACATCAGTTGACTTTGCACTTAGTAAAATGATTGGGATATTATACTTCACTCTTATTCTTCTGCACACTTCAAATCCATCAATAACAGGCATCATAATATCAAGAATAACTAGTTGAACATGTTCAATATCCATTATTTCAAGCGCCTCTACTCCATCGTATGCTGTAAAAACTTCATATCCTTCTTGCGTCAAATGTAATTTAATAAACTGCACAATATCTTGATCATCGTCTACTATGAGTATAGATTGTTTTTTCATCTTAAACCTCTTTATAATTCGATATATTTTAACAAATCCATCATACTATTTTCCTTACTCTACAACAAAGAAAATTCATTATATACAGTAAATTTAATTTTTATGATAAAATACAATTAACAATTTAATGAGGGACGGTGCACACAATGGGAATTATGACAGCAATTATCATTACAGGTTCTATTCTATTTTGGGCATGGCAAGTCGGGAAGAAAAATAAAGTTTCATAGTAAAATTTTTAAAAAGATGTTTATCGCTCATGCGGTAACATCTTTTTCTTCATGTTAATTAAGGTGGGGTACGATGCGAACAGAACATATACTTTTGGTTGATGATGAACAAGGGATTTTAGATATGTTAACCATTACGTTAAAAAAGGAGGGCTTTACCCATATTACAACTGCTACAAATGGAAGTGATGCGCTAAAAGCAGTACAATCACATACATTTAATGTGATTGTACTCGATGTCATGCTTCCTGATATAGAAGGGTTTGAGCTATGCCGACAAATGCGAAATTATACAAATGCACCGATTTTATTTGTGACAGCTCGCTCAAGTGATTTAGATAAACTAACAGGTCTTGGAATTGGCGGAGATGACTATATTACAAAACCATTTAACCCACTTGAAGTAGCTGCCCGAATTAACGTTCAGCTCCGTAGACAACAGATGATTTATACCGAAAAGCAAGTTGAAGCAACAAATTTACATTTTCACTCTTTTTCGGTTTCCCGTGAAGAAGGTATACTTACTGTTCACGGAGAGCAAGTTCACTGTACAGCAAAAGAACTAGAATTACTTACATTTTTATGTACACGTCCAAACCGGATTTTCACCACACAGCAGCTATATGAACATGTGTGGGGAACAGAATCTATCGGTGACGAAAAAACAGTTGTTATGCATATTTCTAAATTACGAAAAAAGATTGAGGAAAATCCGAAGCAGCCAAATTTTCTTGTGAACTTACGAGGGATTGGTTATAAGTTTGTTCCGCCTACAAAGGGGCAATAAATATGAAAATACATATACGGCTCGGTCTTCATTTTATCTTTAGTCTTTTTCTATATTTAATCTTTGTTGGTGCAATTTTAATGATTATGCTTGAGTTTTTCATCCCTCTTATTGGAATAACAGAGAAACATAACATGTACGATTTTTTCGTGCTGTGTATTTTCCTATGCACTCTTATATGTAGTAGTCTTCTATACGGATGGTATATTGGAAAACCTTTATCTTTTATAATTTCATGGATTCATCATTTAGCAAACGGCGATTATACTCCCCCAGAAAACATCAGGCTTATTTATAAAAAGAACTCGGCGAAGCTAAAAGGTCCATATCGTCTTTATGAAGATGTAATTATAAATCTTAGTAACTTAACTACTAAACTAAAAGAAAGCGAAATGGAAAGAAAGCGTCTCGACGACATGAAACAACAATGGCTGGCAGGCATTTCGCATGACTTAAAAACACCACTCACTTATGTTACTGGTTATTCAGCTTTACTACTATCAACTGAACATGACTGGAGTGAAGAAGAAAAACGAACGTTTCTTCACGAAATAAATGAAAAAGGAATTCATATGGAGAGTTTAATTGATGATTTAAATATTACATTCCGCCTTACCAATAGTGAGGTTCCACTTTCAAAAGAAGAAATAGATATGATTGAATTTATGAGACGTGTGGTCGCACATATAACAAATGATCCACGTGCCTCGCAGCATCATTTTCATTTTTCAGCACCGGAGACAAATATAATGCTCGCAATCGATGCGAAACTACTACAACGCGCGTTGCAAAATATATTAACCAACTGTCTATTGCATAATCCAATTGGAACGGATATTACAACCTCTCTTTTTGTAGGTGAAAATATACATATCGTAATTAAAGATAACGGTGTTGGAATGGATGACATTACTTTACGTAACCTTTTTAAGCAATATTACCGGGGGACAACAACAAATGTTTCAAGTGAAGGCACTGGGTTAGGAATGACGATTGCCAAAAAAATCATTACCGCTCATGGTGGAAATATTCGTATAACAAGCCGTTTAGAGGAAGGAACAACTTTCGATATTACCTTACCATTTATTTCTCCCTCTTCTTAAAAAAATAGCCAACAAGATACAAGGTTTACAGCTCATCATCTAGAATAAGAATCTAGCTTAACCTTATCTTGTTGACTATATGAAAAAATACCTGTTATTCTTTCATTTCCTCTTCAAAAGCAATCCATTTAATACCGCGGAAAGACTTTGTAATGCTTTTTCTAATTCACTCTCAGCATCATCGGCGTTCGCAATCCAAATAGCCGTATTCATGAGCCCACCATTTAATAATCTAGCTAAAGATTCATGATCTGTCGCTACGATAACTTCATCCTTCATTAATTGATCTAATCTATCAGCCATTGTTTTCAAGCAGTGCGATTGCGAAGATTGGGAATAAGACTCCCCTAATACAGAAGGAGCATCTCTAAGTAAAATCCGCTGAATTTCCGGTTCAAGTGACATAGCAAGATACGCACGGCACCTACCAACAAACCCTTCCCAATTCTCTTCCGCTTCTTCTGATATCTTCCCTAATCTATCATCCATTTCTGCATCTATTTCTTTTACAACAGCTGCTAGTAATCCTTTTTTATCACCAAAATGATGATACAATGCGCCGCGTGTCAATCCGACAGAAGCTGTAAGGTCATCCATAGATGTTTTTGCATATCCAATTGTGCCAAAAGCTTCTCTAGCAGCCTTCATTAACTTACTTTTTGTTTCTATAATCATTTCTGATCTTGTTTTTTGAGCCATTTTTTCTCCTTTTTCCTATCCTTTTTAGTCATTCTGCTTTAACAGTAAGAACCTCACTTCTCCTGTAATTAGAATTTCATTTTATAGTCCCGCTTACAAGTCTATGCTTTTATGAAATTTATCCCGCATTAACGGGCTGTAAGACTCCCGCCTCAAAACTTGAGAAAAAGCGAAGAAGTTTAGGTGGGAGCTTAACAGTCCGTAAAAGCCCGATTCGTTCAACTAACACTCAGTGGATAATGAAGAATCCCCCACTGAGTGAAGTTTCACTTTATCCAATCTTTAGAACTTATTATAGCAAATAAAGAAATGAATGAAATATATAACAGCTGCAGGTGGACTAAGTCTCAATGTTAGTTCTCTATACTTTTAAATATACAGACTTTTTCCAAGAAACAAAAAATGCATATTGACATACGTGCTGTATGTTAATATTATATTAACATACGCAATGTACGTTAATTTTTTTAAAGGGTAATGGTAAATGAATCATAACTAACGTAGAGAGGGGTTTCGAAAATGAAAAATATGCTACAAAATAATCACTACTCGGAGGTGTACGATGGCTAATCCATATCGCGAAATCTTTTCAGCACCTGGCACAAAAGCATTTTCTTTTGCAGGATTGATTGCTCGTATGCCTATTTCTATGTTAGGTATAGGGATTGTAACAATGTTTTCTCAGCTACAAGGAAATTATTGGCTTGCAGGAGCTATTGCGGCTACTTTTGCATTAGCATCTGCTTTAATTGCACCGCAAATTTCTCGAATGGCCGATCAATGGGGGCAATCTCGTGTCCTTCTCCCAGCTACAGCGGTTAGCGTGCTATCTGTTAGCATTCTTCTTCTTTGTGCGAGATATGAAGCACCAACTTGGACGCTTTTTCTTGCCACTTTATGTGCAGGGGTTATGCCCAACATGTCAGCTATGGTACGTGCTCGTTGGGCGGAATTGTACCGTGGCTCTCATAAATTGCATACTGCATTTTCTTTTGAGTCCGTCGTTGATGAAATTTGTTTTATTATCGGCCCAGTTCTTTCGGTCAGCTCAAGTGTTATACTATTCCCTGAAGCAGGTCCACTTTTATCGTGTGTCTTTTTAACAATAGGAGTTTTATTATTTACACTACAAAAAAATACTGAACCTAAAGTGCATCCGCATACTACTACACATAACGGAACTGTAATCAAAATTGGTTCGTTACGATTACTAGCACTTACGCTTGCAGCTATCGGTACAATATTTGGTACCATTGACGTTGTAAGTATCGCCTTTGCTGAAGGTCAAGGAAATACAGTAGCTGCTAGTGTTGTCCTTTCTGTATATGCAGTTGGTTCTTGTTTAGCTGGCCTAGTGTATGGCACGCTAACAATAAAAACGCCACTTCATCGTCAGTTTTTCTGGGCAGTGACAATATCGATGATTACAATGCTTTCACTATTCTTTGTGGATAGTATTACAAAGCTTATCATCGCTGTTTTCTTTGCTGGAATGTCTGTAGCGCCTACAATGATTATTACGATGGGATTAGTCGAAAAAATCGTTCCAAAGTCACAAGTAACAGAAGGAATGACATGGGCGATTACAGGATTAGGTATAGGGGTTTCCATTGGATCAGCTATAGCAGGATGGGTTATAGATGGATATGGGGCACAAAACGGATTCCTTATCGCTATAGCTGCTGGAGCTCTAGCTTTCATTATCGTAATTTTGGGCTATAAATCTCTCAAGTTAGCATACCAGTCTGAAAGTAAGAATATAGAAGTTGTTCAGCCACAAGCTGAAATAAAATAAAAAAACATGTTCCTCTCTTATTTACATAAAAGGAGGAACGTGTTTTTCTACATGAGAACATCAAAGCTGTTCTCACCTTTATTCTTCTTTTCCATCACCAAAGTGGATCGCTCCCGTCACAGTTTTTACCGTTAACTGTGGTGTATCAGACCCCCTTTTCACCACCAATATAGTATCCGTTTCTTTTATTATAGAAGAAGTCTTATAATTATGTTTAATTGCACCTGCGTCTGTCCAAGCATCAAGCTCAATATCATGTTGCTCTTTAGCGAAGTTTACACTCACATTTCCAGACTGCGTTTCCACTTTACTTTTCGTTTTCATCTCTTTTACATCAGATATAGATACATCACCTGTATCATTAAAGATTCCAAAATCAGCATTTACTTCATGTAACGTAATCTTACCAGCCTTTGAAATAGCTTCAATTTTTTCACCTGTGTAGTTTTCCACTTTCATATCACCAGAATCATTCTTTAACTGCAGCATTTTTGCTTCAATTTCTTTTACTTTGACATCTCCCGAAACAGTTTTCACGTCAATTTTGTTATATACTTTTTCTGGAACATAGATACTAATTGTTGGTGTTTGAAACGTAATTCCTGCCGCCGATTTACTAGCATCAATTACTATTTTATTCTCTTTTTCTTCTATTTTTACATGTCTTAATGTATGTGACTCTATTTTTATTTCCTCTTCACTCACCGACTTTAATTCAATGTTTTGACCATCAGTTTGAATATAAATTTCATTTATACGGTTCGAATCTATTTCTTTCTGTTCACTTCCTTTATCCTGACAAGCTACTAACAACGTTGATAATAGCAAAACCATTCCTATCTTTTTCATCTAACTTCTCACCATCCTTTGTCGTCCTACTATAGCAATACATAAAAGAATAAAAGATAAACTTACATAAAGTATTGGCTGTGTACTTTTAATTCCAAGGAAATCTAAATACGGAATACCGTTTACTGGCCCTAAGTACCACCATAATATAAACACAACCTCAAATAACTTTCGTGAACCACTCCATACACCAAGAGCCAATGATAAGGTTGGAATAAATACAATACTACTGAGCCATGACATGAGTAACACTGTTTCCCCTAATAAGAGAAATTGCACAATTACTCCGCTTGAGATAATAAGACTCACAATCATCCCTACTATCCACGCTGCAAAAAATTGATAAAATGGTGAACAGCTTGATAAAATCATTTGATCCGTTCGATAAAACTTTGCCTTCGTTATCATTTGTGACCAAACTGCGATTGGCCAAATCATTGTAACTGGTAGCCAGCTCTTCGATACAGATAACGGACAAAACATTCCAAATATAATGATTCCAATTGAAATCATATACCACCATACTGTAAACCCTTTTAACATCAGTAATATTTCTGCTTTTATTAACGAAAGCATATTCACTTTTTTTCTTTTTTTAATTGTAGTAAGTATGAAAGGTGTATTCTTATGTATCTCTTTTACTTTCGTCTTTTTTATGAATGGATTATTTTTTGATTGAGTATTACGAAATCTAGTAAACAACAGGGATGTAATACTAACACATACCATTGCTGCAAAAAGCCATAGAGCACGAGTTAACAAAATATCATAACTCCACGTAACACCGTCCCACTGAAACGTTTGTACCGCTCCATCTACCACATAGTAACCAAAGCTTCCACCCTCTTCGCTACCTCTTAAAAACTCATATGTAACCATCGCATCATGAAACATATCCGTTATAATCACATGTAAACCAAACACGTCCGAATAATAATTTGGGTTTTCAAGTGCAATAACCCCTAAAAAAACCCATAAGAAAAAGAATATTACATTTCCAATAACTCCCTTTAAACCGGGACAAACATCAAAAAAGACCGTTAGTGCAGCTAACATCGTAAAAGAAGGAAGAACGATATAAAAGAACGGATACAAATAACCACCAATTTGTAAAGAAATATCTTCGCCACGTACAAATTGCATGACGATAAACGCAGTGATAAATATCGCTTCAATCATTACAAATACAACAAAATGAGAAAATGTTTTCATAAAAATATACTGAAAGTTACTAACAGGTGAAGAGGCAATTAACTGCTCTGTCCTTAACCGTTCATCTTCTGAAACACCACTTCTCAACATATAAAACCCAAATAACCATATAAGCATTGAAGAAAGCACCGCTCCCATGCCACCAAGCCAATTTGAATTATATTCACCTCTTACTCCGCCTATATAAAACACTTCATATCCAGCAGAAGCTGCGGGTACACATGCATAACTTAAAAATATTGTTAATCCAATCACAATGAAAAACGGGTAACTTCTCATCTGTCTCACTACATTATGTTTTATGATGATATATAGTCTATATACACTGTTCAACACAATCAACTCCCACTGCAGAAACGTAGTATAAGTATGCATCTTCTAATGTCGCTCTTATCGACCGAGCATTCATATGAGGTTGTTGACTTGAAACAATACGCATATGAACTCCATCACTATGGTGAATCGCACTGCTCACCGTATATGTTTCTTGAACATGCATAAGCTGCGCAGCCGGAATTATCCACTCCCATACTTTCCCTTCTACTTGTTGTAATAATTGAGCTGGAGGCACATGTATTGCGGCATTTCCGTTTACTAACAATGCGATATCTGTCGCAATAGATTCAATATCTGTGACGATATGCGTGGATAAAATAATAATACGATTCTCTGATAAATTCGATAATAAATTTCTAAAACGAATTCGTTCTTCAGGATCTAAACCAACTGTTGGTTCATCGACAATTAATAACTTTGGATCATTTAACAAAGCTTGCGCAATCCCAACGCGCTGCTTCATCCCACCAGAATATCCTCCTAATAAACGTTTGCAGTCATTTGTTAAATGTAAAGCATCAATTAATTCTCGGATTCGTTTTTTCGCAGAGCGCATCGATAATCCCTTTAATGCAGCCATATATTCTAAAAACTCAACTGCGTTCATATTTGGATACACGCCAAAATCCTGTGGTAAGTACCCAAGCTCTCTTCGTAACGTTTGTGGATTCTCTTGAATGTTAACTCCATTCCACATCACGTTACCACTCGTTGGTTTTTCAATTGTCGCTAACATACGCATCAATGTCGACTTTCCTGCACCATTTGGACCTAACAAACCAATAACTCCTTGTTTCAAATGTAAACTACAATCGTTTAATGCCACCTTTTTCCCATAAACTTTCGTTACATGATCAATTACCAATTCCACTCTTTCATCTCCTCTATCTTCTATTTGTAATCAGTATAGGAAATGAAAGTAAAATGTAAGTAAACTAAGAGTAAAACATACACAAACAAACTTATAGAAAGTCAAAAATCACCGATAAAAATAGAAAAAACGAGGCTTTTGCTAGCCTCGTTTTTTCTATTTCACATGATCATTTAACCAACTAATTAAATCTTGAAACACTTCATTTCGGTTCACCTCATGAAACATTTCATGTCGACCGTCTTTGTACAACCGAATAGAAAGGTCTTCGATACCACATGCTTTATACTTATCATGCACTTCTTGCACACCTTTCCCCATATTTCCAACAGGATCACGGTCACCTGAGAAAATATGAATTGGCAGGTCGATTCTCGTTTTCTTAAATTCTTCTATTCTATTTACTGTTAATACACCGCGGAATAATTCACGATAAAAGCTCGTTGTACAAATGAAACCACATAATGAATCATCAATGTACCGATCAACTTGTTCATTATCTGATGAAAGCCAATCAAAGTCCGTTCGTTTTGGTTTGAAATGGGAGTTGAAATTGCCGAAAGATAAAAAGTTTAATAGTGGACTTTTTGTTTTTGCACCACGTACTTTCATTTCCACCGTTGCAATGAGATAGCCAAGTTTGCCTAGTAAACCAGGATCGCCGCCTGTACCTGAAATAAGTAAGCCATCATAAAGCTCACCGCGAAGCTGCACCGCTCTTCTAGATAAAAACGACCCCATACTATGTCCTAATAAAAAGAGCTGACATGTTTGTTCATTTCGGATTCGTTCTGATACAAAAATAACGTCATCTACTACCGTATCCCAACCAATATTTGGTTCATAATGTCCATAATCCCCTTCATGTTTCACCGTTTTTCCGTGCCCGCGGTGATCATGAGCATACACTGCAAATCCAGCTTGCAGGAATGCTTCTACACACTCTGTGTAAACATCCGCATGCTCTGTCATTCCGTGTGCAATTTGTATGACTGCTCGTGGCTCATTCTCTGGTAACCACGTACGTAAATAAATTTCTGATCCGTCTGTTGTCGTGACGAATCCTTCCTTTATCTTCATGATAAAATCCTCCGAATCTATTATATTACTCTACCATTGCATTATATGGAAATTATGCGCAAATTACAAACACCCTTTACATTTCACACGTATACTTTATATCCGTACATTACGGAGACAATAACTCCAACAACTAAAATAGCAGGTAGTAAATTCGCTACTTTTATTTTCGTAATACGAAGTAAGTTTAAACCAATCGCTAAAATCATGATACCGCCTGTTGCTGTCATTTCTACAATAAACTCATTCATAAGTGTTTCTGGAACGAAGCGATTAATTTGTGTTGCAAACAAAGCAATCAACCCTTCATATAAAATAACTGGAACAGCAGAAAATAATACACCAATTCCAAGTGTTGTCGTTAATATAAGCGAAATGAATCCATCAATGATTGCTTTCGTATATAACACATCATGATTGCCACGAATTCCACTATCTAATGCTCCGATAACCCCCATTGCACCAATGACAAAAATTAATGTAGCCGTTACAAAACCAAGAGAAATATTCCCTTCACTTCTTGTACCGACTTTTTTCTCTAACCAATCTCCTAAACTTTCTAATTTCCCTTCTAAATCAAACCACTCTCCAACAATCGCTCCTAATACTAAACTAATAATAACAACAAGAAAATTTTCACCTTTTAGTGCCATTTGTAACCCAAGTACACTAACGGCCAAACCAATTGCCTGCATAACGGTCCCCTTCATATTTTCAGGGAAGCTACGTAACATCTTGCCAATTACCGTTCCAAATATAATACAAAGACCATTGACAATAGCTCCTAGTAGAATCATTTCATGCCTCCTTTTCTCGTGTTACAACCTATATGTAATTATAAAACAATATAGAAAACACGCCCAATTACCACTTTTTCATCATCTTACAAAATGCAATTTTCATATTGTATATATTTCGTATTCTATGTTACCGTTATATAGAAAAAGTAATAAATTTATCCATTATTACTTATAAATGCTACAGCCTCTCTATAAAAACATGACTATATGAATAAAAGGAGAAATAGATTTATGAGAAGTCAGAAACATGCCCGAAAGAAGCTCCGGAAACGGACATTACTAAAACGTACAATTATACTTACTGTCCTCATCCTTCCTATTCTATTATTAGGAAAATACTTACTCACACCAGAAAAAACAGAGAAGACAACAGCATCTGTGAAACAAACGGAAAGTAAAAAGAAACCTGTTAAACAAACAAAACCAAAAGAAGATCCTGAAATTAAAATTGCTTTTGCTGGTGATACGATGTTTGACTGGCAACTTCGCCCCGTTGTACAAAATAAAGGTGCTGACTATCCATTTCAACATGTGAAGCAAGAAATTGAAAGCGCTGACTACGCATATGTAAATTTAGAGTCAGTATTTACAACTCGTGAACAAAAATCACCCGGGCAACTTTTTTGGATTAAAAGTGATCCTTCTACATTAAAAGCAATTAAAAACACAGGCTTTGATATGGCAAGTATCGGGAATAATCATACGATGGACTACGGCCAAGAAGGCTTGTTAGATACAATCTCTCACCTAGAAAAATTAGATTTACCGTATACTGGTGCTGGAAAGAATGCAAAAGAAGCATACAGCGCTAAAGATGTTACGATAAAAGGTAAGAAGTTCAAATTTCTATCATTCGTACGATTTATGCCATCAACTTCATGGGTAGCTGGTGAAAATAAGCCTGGCGTTGCGAACGGCTATGATTTAAATTTAGTTACAAGAACAATTGAAGAACAAAAGAAAGACGCTGATTATTTAGTTGTTTACATGCATTGGGGCGTTGAAAAAACAAATCGACCAGCTCAGTACCAGCGAGACTATGTTCAAAAAATGACTGAAGCCGGTGCGGATGCTATTGTTGGAAGTCACCCACACTGGCTGCAAGGATTTGAATATCATAACGGTGTTCCTGTTGCATATTCGTTAGGAAACTTCTTATTCCCGAATTATGTAAAAGGACATAGTGCTGAAACAGGCGTACTAACGTTAACATTTAAAGGTGACAACATAACGATGTCCTTTAATCCTTATATGATCCGTAATGATCAAATTTCACCGCTTCAAGATGGTGAAAAACAAAAAATGCTTCAATATTTACAATCTGTTTCCGATGATGTACAAATTGACGAAACAGGAAATATAACAGACTTACGGAAACAATAAAGAAAGGGGGGCTAATCCCCTTTCTTTTTTCTATACGAGTAAATCGAATAACATCGGATTTTTATTTAACTCTGTAAACTGAATATTATTTTGTTTAAATCTCGTAATTAACGGCTCATAATCTTCTTTTCGTTTCAGTTCAACCCCAACAAGAGCAGGACCATTTTCTTTATTGTGCTTTTTAATGTACTCAAAACGTGTAATATCATCATCTGGGCCTAGCCCTTTATCTAAAAATTCTCTTAGTGCCCCTGAACGCTGCGGAAATTGAATGATAAAGTAATGCTTCAATCCTTCATACATAAGAGATTTTTCTTTCATCTCCTGCATGCGATCAATATCATTATTTCCACCACTTAATACACAAACAACTGTCTTCCCTTTAATCTCTTCTTTATACACATCAAGTGCCGCAATCGATAACGCGCCTGCTGGCTCTGCTACAATCGCATTTTTCTTATATAACTCTAAAATGGTCGTACAAATCTTTCCTTCTTGTACGAGCACAATGTCATCTAGCACTTCTTTACACGTTTCAAATGTTAATTTCCCAACTTGTTTCACCGCAGCCCCATCAACAAAACTATCAATATGTTTTAACGCTACATTTTCATCTCGTAAAAAAGCTTCTTTCATTGATGCTGCACCTGCCGGCTCTACTCCAATCACTTTTGTCAAAGGACTAACGCCTTTCACATATGTACCAACTCCCGATGCCAATCCGCCACCACCAATTGCTGTAAATACATAATCAATATCTTTATCAATATCGTGCATCATTTCAACTGCTACTGTTCCTTGACCAGCAATCACATACGGATCGTCAAACGGGTGAACAAATGTCATTGTATGTTCTTCACAATATCGCTTTGCTTCTTGAAACGCACTATCAAACGTATCCCCTACTAATTTAATTTCTACAAAATCGCCACCAAAGAATTGTACTTGTGATACTTTTTGGTTTGGTGTTGTCGTTGGCATAAAAATTTTTGCTTCTACTTGTAATAACCGAGCCGTATAAGCAACACCTTGTGCATGATTACCAGCACTTGCACATACAATTCCATTTTGTAGTTGCTCTTTCGATAAGTTTTTCATGAAGTTATAAGCCCCTCTAATTTTAAAAGAACGAATGACTTGCAGGTCTTCTCGTTTCACATATACGTTACATTCATATTGCTCTGACAAAACTGGATCTCGCTGCAATGGCGTATTATTTACAACATCTTTCAAACGGTTATACGCAACAAGAATATCTTCTAACTTCACTTTTTCTTTCACCTTTTGCATCATCATTTATCATCCCTCACCATTTTTTATACTACTTATTCCTACAGTACTTTTTTCAGAACATCATCAAAATAAAAAACTCTCGCCTCAGCAATCGCTCATTGTCGATTGCTGAGGCGAGAGTTTCGCGGTACCACTCAGCTTCCTTATACTTCTCGCGAAATATAAGCTCTGTAAGTCCTAATAGACTCCCGTCCTATTAACGGAGACGATCCCGCCATTTTCTACTCAGTTTCCCTTTCGCAAATAGTACTCCGAGGTGATTTTTAATGATGCAATCGTTACCACCCTTCCAGCTATAAGGCGGCTCTCTGAAACGCTTCTCATCATCTACTTTCCTCTTCTTTGTATTTTTCTTAATTTTCTAATTATTAAACGTATTATAGTCCCATCTTCTACAAAATGTCAACTGAAAACAACAGCAATTTTTAAATAATAAGAAAAGTAATACTTTTCATTTGCATGAACAAACAATCTATACGATACTATATGCAATATATATTTAGGAGGAATACAACATGAAAGAAACAACATACGAACTTGCAACATTTGCAGGGGGATGTTTCTGGTGCATGGTCAAGCCATTCGATGAACTCCCTGGTATTCATAAAGTAGTGTCTGGTTATAGTGGTGGCCATATCGAAAACCCAACATATGAAGACGTAAAATCAGCAACATCCGGACATTTAGAAGTTGTACAAATTACATTTGCCCCTTCGATTTTCCCATATCAAAAGTTACTAGATTTATATTGGCCACAAATTGATCCGACAGACGATGAAGGACAATTTTTCGACCGTGGTCCATCGTATCGTACAGCAATCTTTTATCATAACGAATTCCAAAAAGAACGAGCTGAACAATCAAAACTAGCTTTAGAAAAAAGTGGACTGTTCAAAAAGCCAATTGTTACAGAAATTCGTCCAGCTGCTCCTTTTTATGAAGCAGAAGAATATCATCAACACTTTTATAAAAAGAATCCGGAAAAATATAAACAGGAACGAAAAGAATCCGGGCGTGATGCGTTTATACAGGAGAATTGGGAAAAGAAATAATAATCCGCTGTCTGGCTAATCAGACAGCGGATTACTTCGAATGTGTAAAATATAAATCTATAAAAGGTGATTGTATAAATACAAGTTAAAAAAACTCCCCCCTTCCTTTTCGGTAGAAGAGTGGTTTCCTCCATGTGCAGTAATGGTCAGTGCCTTTTCCTACCGCGCGCCGAGTTACAACAAATGGATGAAACGAGTACGTTTTCCATTCTTATATACGTGGCAGCTACTTTGATGATAAACGGGTAGGCTGGATATATATAATTATATCCAACTATGATATTCGAAATGGCCATCTCTTTATTCATCATAATCTATCGTTAACTTTTACTTTTTCTAAAAAAATACACCGCCAAAACAACCCCAATTACAGTACATAAAATAACAGTTAACCAAATATAAAAAGGATCTTTATTTATTTCTTTTGGAATGACTTTTTCTGCAATTGGTCCTATGCTCATAAAAAAGGGCACTAAAATTAGTAACCAAGATTTCATATAGAGTGCTGATGCAATAAAGATGAGTATACATAAAGCTACAATAATATAATTTTGCTGCGCTGTAGCTACGAAATAATCTGTGTCCACTTGACTATCTAACCAATAAAAAAGTCCTAACCATCCTATAATACTAATAATGCTCGCCCCACCTAACAGAAGAAACGTGTGTTTTGGTGAAGGATATACTTTTGGAACCCCTTTAAACACTGTAAGTGCATACATTACTAATACTAAAATAATAAATGGAGAACCAAACAATAAAATATTTTTTGAGATTTTAAAGTTTTCTGTAAGTGCAGGAATATAACAAACATAAGCTAGCAAAAGAAGAATAGATGAAGGAATTAACACAAGTAACCCCCTCTTATCCATCGGCAATTCTTCTCCAATACTTTTCATATATTGCTTCGGGCTTTGTCCGATAATGCTCTCTACACTCTTCCCTCTTTTTTCGGCTTCCATTAAATGACCTTCTAGCTCTTCTACCACTTCATTTATGTCTTCGTCTTTCTTTCCGTATTTTGTTAAATACATTCTTAGTTCTAGTAAAAACTTCTCAGACTCGACTGACAACACATTACTTCCCCCTTTTATGAACCACATTTTCAACCGATTCTTTTAAATCATTCCAACGTTCGATAAAATTAGCTACCTCTTCTCTCCCTTTATTAGTGAGCGAATAATACTTGCGCTTCGGACCAGCCGTTGATTTCCTTAGTTCACTCGTAATCAATCCTTCTTTTTGCATACGCAGTAACAATGGATAAATCGTCCCTTCACTAAATGAATGAAAGCCATATCCTTGTAATTTCTCTGCTAACTCGTAACCATATATCTCGCCCTCTTGAATAATGGCTAAAATACAACCATCTAGTATCCCTTTTAACATTTGTGTAGAGTCTGCCAGGTAACTCACCTACTTCCATACAATTTAATACCTTGTAATACAAGGTAAATGTTTTTAGTAACTTGTATTGTAAGTTTTCTATCCATAAACTAACATATAATAACTTGTATTACAAGGCACTAGAATTTTCATAGTTATAAAAAGTAAAATTTAACTAATTAATCAGTTGTTTATGTTAAAATTATCCAGAGAGGTGGTGTTTATTTGGAAACCAAAACAGTTATTACAAAGAAAACGGGTATCATTAGCTATACTTCTTTAATCATTGGAATCATTTGTTTTTTCATGGTTTTTGTAACACCAACAAGAATTGCATATGTCGGTAATCCAATTGGAGATTTTATAACACTTTCTCTTACAGGCATAGGCATCGTACTTTCTATCACTGGAATAGCGAAGAAAACAGAAAAAAAATACAATCCCTATCATATCTTTAATCCTTTCTTCTTCTTTCTTCATATTTTGGATCCTCGTCATTTTCTTGCTACTTACTGGTCAAATTGACTTTGCTCCGTAATGTATAATTGAGCTCCATGAAAATTGTATATTACGGCAAAAAAACGCTCAAAAATTTGAGCGTTTTTGCTTATATTCTCCTCTTCAACATCTTTCACTTTCTAAGTCGCTCAATAAAATCATGCAATTTATCAAGCACTGTTATATATTGATTACATAGGGTGCTATTTTGACAAATGTAATTTCCTCTTTTTACGAAAGTTCCTAACACTTCACCTTTTTTCTCATAAAGAAACATCCCTACTTCTGCATGTTTATTACATAATGCACAAATACCCTTTTTATGAATCGGCTGAAATGTTCCGTGTAAACCGATAAGTTTATTATTATGACATACAATGATATATTTTCGGTTTGTCCCTTTATCAATCCAACTTAAATAAGATGTTTCTTGCATGTTCACCTCTTCCATGTTTGGTAAACGTAATTTCTTCGCTTTCGGAAATAATTTTTTTAATGTTTGCTGAGAAATGTCTTGAAACGGAATGACATATGGAGCTAGTTTCAATAAAAACAACTCCGCTTCTTCTCTATTTTTAACTGTAATTAATAACTCAATGAGTTCTCTTTGCTCATCCGTCATCGTTCCTAATATTGCTTCTACCTTTTCCAGCGCCAGTGATTTAATTGCGGCAATTACTCCACTATCATTCGCTGATGCATGTCCGTTCGCTAAAATATACGCTTGTGATTTTATAAAATTGTACTGATCACTTCTTAAAAAAGCTTCCATCTTTATCACTCCACACAAATGAATTATTCTCTTTTTATTGTATCCATCAATTCGTATAGAGAAAATGGAAAGAACCATTTAGAAATGAACTTTACATACAAACACCGATCTATTCAGGCAGAATAAATCGGTGTTCATCACTTACTTTTTCGTATACACGATTTTTTTAATTGTATCAACTGAAAGAAAATACTCATCTGCTAACTCTGGAATAAGTGCACCGTTTTGAAATGCTTGCTTAATTGCTTCATTTCGTTCGTCGAGCAACTTTCTCGCTCCAGAACGGCTTCCCCACTGCCCATGCTCTTTTTCTTTCTTCGGAATATATATCATTTCACCTTGCACATACTTTTGAATTTCAGTAATTAACGATTCAGGTAAAATTGTGTTTACATTTACATATTTCATGATGCTCGCTCCTTATTTTTAAACTCTAATAAGGTGCAAAGCCAAATTTCACTTATGAATGGCGGCGATTCAAATCTCTGTTCTACCTCACGCAAAGGATCGCCAATTTGGCTTTGCATGAGACGCTGCATTATTCGGCAATTGCATCGTTATTGCCACAGTCAACACCCCCTTTGTCTATTTACCTGTATTATATGATATTTTTTTGTTACTTGCATGTCCTCTTATGTATGAAGAAGAATGCACTACGAAATATTAACAGGTTCAGTTTTCGAGTACAAAAACTAAATCGGCATACCAATTAGCAGTTCAATTCGCAACCCTTTTGAGAGGTTGAGGGAAGTAATTATCAATGTGCTAATTCACATATTAATTTTAAGCAGGCTTATCGAATATTAATGTTAAAATAAATGAAAGCATATTATACTTTGGTAAAATTTGAGACATTGGAGGGAACATTTTGAAAAACTATAAGGTTGAAAATAACATTCCCACATTGAAGGAATACAAATATTTGTGTGAGTCTGTGGGATGGACCAATTATATGAATTTTGATGCGGTAAATACTTCCCTAAGAAATTCTATTCACTGCATCACAGTCAAGGATAATGAACAGATTGTAGGTATGGGCAGAATTGTTGGCGATGGGGCTATTTATTTCTATATCCAAGATATAGTAGTCCATCCAGATTATCAGAAAAATGGTATTGGGAATGAAATAATGAATCTTTTGGTTGAATATTTAAATAAAAATGCCCCAGACAAGGCATTTGTTGGTTTGTTTGCATCTGAAGGTAAAGAACCGTTCTATGAGAAATATAATTTTAAAGACTTCTCGCCCAATATGACAGGAATGTTTACTGTAATTTCAAAAAAATAGACATAATATTTTTAATAATTTTCGGAGAAAAAACCAATCAATGTTAAACCATTTTTCTCCAAACAACTTTGTTAAGCTATCAGGTGCTTTCTTTCAAAAAATCCATACAAATAAAAAGCTTGGAGACTGCTATGACTCCAAGCTTTTTTGTGCTAATTTACTTTCCAAATAGTTTGTCATTCTTCGCGCGAATTTACATGTTAAGAGCCCTGAAATTCCGAATTTTGCACTTCAAAACCGAACCTCTTAACGAAATATATTACAGTTTTTCCTTTTAAATAATTCCAATTACATCTAAAAACACAATTACAATTACAATCGGTGCTACGTAGCGAAGTAAGTATAACCATACTAAAAACAATTTGTATCCTTTGTTTTTTGTTACACCAAGTTCGTTCATTAGCGCTTCTTTTTTCATTTTCAGCGGAACAAATATAGCAACGAGCAATACACCAAGCGGCATTAATACGTTACTTACCGCAAAGTCTGCTAAATCGAAAATCGTTTTATCAAATAACTTCACATCGCTTAATACACCAAATGATAATGCTGATGGAATTCCAACGATGAAAATACAAATCCCAACGATAGCCGCAATTTTTCCGCGTTTTTCTTTATTCTTTGATACAAGAGATGCAACGCTAATTTCTAACATTGAAATTGCTGATGTTACAGTTGCGAAGAAGAATAATAGTAAGAATACAACAAAGAAAAATTCTCCAAATGCCATTTTACTGAAAACAGCTGGTAATACGATAAATAATAGTCCAGGTCCTTGTGCTGGCTCCATTCCAAATGCAAATACAACTGGGAAAATTGCAAGACCTGCGAATAGCGTAATAATCAATGTTAAACCAACAATTGAAAATGCTGAACGAGGCAAACTCTCTTCTTTCGGTAAATATGAACTGTACGTTACCATAACAGCTACCCCAACAGATAATGAGAAGAATGATTGCCCCATCGCATATAATATAACTTCAGATGTGACATTTGAGAAATCAGGCTGCAAGAAAAAGCGAATCCCTTCACCTGCACCATCTAATGTAAGTGCACGAATAATTAATACGAAAAATAATACAAACAGCGCCGGCATTAAATATTTGTTTACTTTTTCTACCCCATCTTGCACACCTTTACTTACAATAAAAATCGTAATAAGAAGGAATAAGAGCTGTGCACCTACCGCTAAATAAGGATTTGAGATAATTTCACCAAAAACAGCATCATATGCACCATCACCAGCCCAAAGCTTTCCTGTAATGGCATTCCATAAATATAATAAAATCCAGCCACCTACAACGCTATAGAAGGATAATAAAATAAAACATGTAATGATCCCAAGACGTCCAAGCCATGGCCATGCTGTGCGCGGGGCAATTTCTTCATACGCTTGCACCGCTTCCTTTTGCGTACTTCTTCCAATAACAAATTCAGCTAATAACAGAGGCAAACCAACAAACAATGTGAAAGCGATAAAAATAAGGAAAAATGCTCCACCCCCTCCGATACCAGCCATATACGGGAACTTCCAAATTGCACCAAGACCAATTGCTGATCCTGCCGCAGCTAAAATGAAACCAAGTTTTGATGTCCATTGTTGTGCATTCATTGTTATCTCTCCTCTCTTTTTCTCCAAATTTCGCACTTCATTTCTACTACTATTCTACTTTTATGACACCTTTTTCCTTCTATAATCACACCCTTCCGAAAAATAAATTGAAAATTCAATCAATAAGAATATTTCCCCTACTGATTGTTAGCCCGACCAATCGGGCTTTTACGGGCTGTTAATCTCCCACCTAAACTTCTTCGCTTTTTCTTACGTTTTGAGGTGGGAGTCTTACATCCTGTTAATGCGGAATAAAAAAACGCCCCTACGTAAACGTAGGGACGATCATATATCGCGGTACCACCCTAGTTGTGAAGAAAACTATTATACTACCGAAATAAAAAATGCCCCTACGTAAATACGTAGGGACGATTATATATCGCGGTACCACCCTAGTTATGAAGACACAACAAAGATAGAACGGAATAAAAAACGTCCCTACGTAAATACGTAGGGACGATTATATCGCGGTACCACCCTAGTTGTGAAAATATTCTTCACCACTTCATTTGATAACGGTATAGCTACCGTCTTTCACTTCCTCATACACTGAGATTTATGAAAGATGCTCCAGGACGAATTTCATGAACAATCTATATACTGATTCACACCAACCATCAGCTCTCTGAAATAGGGAGATTTTCACTACTGCTTCCTTTCATCGCCTAACAATATATGTTTTCCGAATTAATCATTACTAGTTTTATCATACATTTTTTTATATGTCAAATATTTTTTCTATTCATTCAAACAGCCCCATGCTTAAATAACGCTCTCCTGTATCTGGTGCAATACATAACACTTTCTTACCAGCACCTAACCGCTCGGCAAGTGTAATTGCTGCAAATACACTTGCACCTGAAGATGGTCCAACTAAAATCCCTTCTTGTTTTGCTAGAGAGCGCATCGTATGCAGCGCCTCTTCATCAGCAATTTGGAAGATTTCATCGTAAATAGCTGTATTTAAGTTTTTCGGAATAAATCCCGGACTTGTTCCAACTAGTTTATGTGGGCCAGGTACACCACCTGATAATACAGGAGACCCCTTTGGTTCAACAACCGCAATATACAAGTTTGGTAGTTTTTCTTTTAACGCTTCACCTGTTCCTGTAATTGTGCCACCTGTTCCAGCCGTCGCAACAAAGGCATCAAGCTGCCCTTCCATTTGATTATAAATTTCGACTGCTGTTGTGTAGCGATGTATGTCAGGGTTTGCTCTATTTTCAAATTGCTGCGGAATAAAGCTATTTGGAATTCCCTCTTGCAGCTGAAGCGCTTTTTTAATTGCACCCGGCATACGCTCCTCTGCTGGCGTCAGTACCACTTCTGCTCCATACGCTTTTAATAAGTTAATGCGCTCCTGTGACATGTTGTCTGGCATAACAAGAATTACTTTATACCCTTTTGCAGCTGCATTCATCGCGAGGCCAATCCCAGTATTACCACTTGTTGGTTCAATAATTGTATCTCCTTTTCGAATAATCCCTTGTTCTTCCGCACTTTGAATTAAATTGTATGCAGCACGGTCTTTTACACTTCGAGATGGGTTAAACATTTCAAGCTTTACATATACATCTGCCGCTCCATCTGGCACAATCCGTGCTAACTTTACAACTGGCGTATTTCCAATTAACTCTGTAATATTATTATACTGTTCCATTCGCTATCTCCTACTCTACTATTTGTTTACGGTCATTTGGTAACAACAACGAAGTAAGTCCGATAAGTGGCAGCACACTACAAAATACCATGATGAAATATAAACTATATACGTCCGCTAGTGTACCAAGTATAACAGCTCCTAATGCACCAAGACCAAATGCAAGGCCAACAATTAAACCCGATACCATCCCAACTTTTCCTGGTACAAGTTCTTGCGCATAGACAACGATTACACTAAAACTACTTGAACTAATAAACCCAATTCCTATAAATAATGGGATGACCCACATAAGTGAAACGTGTGGTAATAATAAAGCAAGTGGAGCAGAACCAAGCATTGAGAACACAATCAAATTCTTCTTTCCAAAACGGTCTGCAAGTGGCCCGCCAAAAAATGTACCAAGTACACCAGCTACCATAAATGCAAATACATAATACTGTGCATTTTTAATCGATAACCCGTAATGATCGATTAAATAAAACTGATAAAAGTTTCCGATTCCGGCGCTATACCATGAGCGAACAAATGTTAAAAAGACAAGAAGTATAATAACAAATGTAATATGTTTACTCACGATTGCTGTTTTCGCTTCTATCTTGGCACGTTTCTTTCGTAAAACTGCCCCTTGCTCTAGTTCATTTTTATACCAATTGGAAACGAACATAAGAAGTACGATACCAACTGCTGCAAATGCCGTAAACCCAAGTGCACCAATTTGACCAAGCGGCACAAAGATAAGTGCCGTAAATACCGGCGCAAGCGAATGTCCGGTATTCCCACCAACTTGATAAATAGACTGTGCTAATCCACGCTTCGTACCAGCAGCCATATAAGCAACACGTGACCCTTCTGGATGAAACACAGCTGAACCAATTCCTATAAATAATACTGATAAAATGACAACAATAAAATTCGGCGCAAACGCAATTCCCACCATTCCAATCATACTTGAGAACATACCGAGCGGTAATAAAAATGGTGACGGCTTCTTATCTGAGTACATCCCGAAAACAGGCTGCATAACCGAAGAAATCATATTTAACGCAAATGCAATCCATCCAACTTGCATATAAGATAAGTTCATCGACTTTGCTAAAATCGGAAATAACGCCGGTACAACCGCCTGCATCGAATCATTTAAAAAATGACCAAAACTAATCGCAAATAAAATACGATACATCGTTGGCACACTTGTTACTTCCTGCTTCGTAACAGCTTGCATCCTCCATCCCCTCTTTCTTTTCTAACAACGTAGTACGAAATTATTACACTTGCTGAAATAATTTCTGATTTTTTAAACAAATTATATTCTATACCTCTTTCTTCACTTTTTCCAGTAAGAGCACTTGCAAATAAAGTGAAACTTCACTCAGTGGGGACCCCACTGAGTGTTAGTTGAACCAATCGGGCTTTTATGGGCTGTTAATCTCCCACCTAAACTTCTTCGCTTTTTCTCAAGTTTTGAGGTGGGAGTCTTACAGCCCGTTAATGCGGGATAAAAAAATTGTCTTAACAATTCGTTAAGACAACTTCCTTACTACTACATTACATAACACTTATACTTTTCAAAATCACTATTTTTACATTCAACTGTAATTTTTGTTCCTTCATTTTCATAACTCGTTTCTAACACATGAGCATGTTCGTTAAAGTATGAAACCAATTGTCCTTGATCATATGGGATTAACATGTCACACTGTGTATAGTCTGTGTAAATATGTGTACGAATGAGTTGTACTAATTCATCAACACCAACTTGCTTTTTCGCTGACATATACACGCGTTCTTCTTGCACTTGCGGAATTTCAATGTCCATCATGTCTGATTTATTGTAAGCATAGATTGTTTGAATATTATCAACACCAATTTTTCGCAATGTTTCATTTGTAATCTCAATTAACTGCTCATAATTTGGGTTCGAATAATCAACCACATGGATAAGCAAATCGGCTTCAGCCACTTCTTCTAATGTAGAGCGGAAAGCTTTCACAAGATGATGCGGAAGCTTACTAACAAATCCGACTGTATCCGTCAGTAGGAATGATTTTTGATCTGGTAATTGAATGTTACGTACTGATGTTTCTAACGTCGCAAATAACATATCTTTCTCAAATACTTGTTTCTCAATAGACTCGTTAAACATTTCAAGCATTGCATTCATCATCGTTGACTTACCAGCATTCGTATATCCAACTAACGCAACAACAGGCATATCCTTTTTCTTACGCTGCTTTCTTTGCGTTTGTCTATGATGTGTTAATGCTTCTAATTCTTTATTTAAAGCTGAGATTTGCTCTTCAATTTTTCGGCGATCTAGCTCTAGCTTCTTCTCACCGACCCCTTTATTTTTCGTACCGACGCCGCCGCTTTGTCTTCCAAGTGACTCACGAAGACCAATTAAACGAGGCATCATATACTGCAGGTGTGCTACTTCTACCTGCAACTGTGCTTCTTTCGTTTTCGCACGCTGCGCAAAAATATCTAAAATTAAAATCGTACGGTCGATGACTTTACAATCTAATTCCGCTTCTAAATTTCGAATTTGTGATGGTGATAATTCATCATTAAAAATGACAAGATTTGCATCCGCTTCTTTTATAAACGCTGACACCTCTTCAATTTTCCCTGTTCCAATATAATGAGATGGATTTACACGTTGCAAATTTTGTGTCACTTGACCAACAACCTCTACATCACATGCTTCTGTTAAATTTGCAAGTTCCTCCATTGAATATTCAAAATTACCTTGACCACCTAAATTTACTCCTACTAATATCGCTTTTTGTACTAGTTCTTCCACACGAATTCCTCCATTTCGATTACGTAATATAAAAAACACAAGCCGCTGCCTGTGTTTTTGTAAAACGGATGAGAATACAACATATACACGGATTCGCATTCACAAATGAAAAGAATCGTCCTCATCACCATATTTTGTTTTTAGACAAAACAAAAAGAAGGCATATTCGTCCTCCTCCTTTTTGTATATATTCAAATAAGGTTCCTAGTAAGAGACAGACCAATCCCGTTTACTCTGCACACAGACAGAGCCTTTCAGCGCTATTCAATTGTTAGCACAAAGTATCTGGACGTAATCTGTTTAAAATCACTAGGAACCCCTCCGTTCATTAAAAGTTACATACAGTGTAGCATATGTTCTTATTTTGTACAATGCGAATACATTTTTTATATCGGGTTTCAGCAACATAACTACCGTTTCCTTAGATGAAGAAAATAAAAGCACCGTCATTTAATGTATACTAAAAGAATATTATAACGTCGATTCGATAGGTTATTAAAAATAGATCTATATCAAAAAAGCAGCAGTTGAATGTATAAAGCAACTGCTGCTTTTTACATTATAGTTCCTATAAAAATCAATACAAGGATTAAAAGCAATGAAAATAGAATAATTGAAATAACGGGACATTAAGGTGGGAAACAATGAACATATTATTTCTACATTAATACCGAATGCAAACCATAGTCTAGAACTTGATACTGATGTATTAGGCTCTGTTGATCTATTAAAAAATGTTATGAGTAAGATTGAGAAATTTTAAGAGATTTCATCTTTTTTGATGGGGTATATTTTTGATATGACTTTATTGGTTTCTTATATAAAGGATAGAGGGTTTAGTATTTAAGACTAATCCCTCTATTTTCATTTGATTTTTGCACTCAAATAACCCCTCCCTTATAATCAAATTTTTAATACTTTTGTTCGATAGAAATATTGTACAAAAGTAGAATGCTTAAAAATATATTTACTAATATTATAATGACAAGAGTATTTCAGCGTTATTGTTCAAATAAAAAAATCCTAGTCTTTAATAAGAAAAGATGTCTTAGAAAGTGAGATGAATGCAGTTGGAGTTCCGCCTAGAATTATTTGTTAAAAAACTACAGAGTTCTATTGAATTTTACGAGGAGATTCTTAATGTTACATTCTCTAAAAGGACTGCTACTAGCGCTATGATGAAACAAGGGAATTTTTCTTTACTATTAACTCCCGACTATATTCTTGATGAGGAGCATTATTTAAAAAGAGGTGGACTAACCCCTAAGGGTAAAGGTGTTGAAATAATCATAGTTTCTGATGATATTGAACAATTATATCAGCATGTTCTAGGAAAAAATTATCCAATACAATCTAAACTTAAAATTCAATCTTGGGGAATGAAAGATTTTCGTATTGTAGATCCAGATGGCTATTATTTAAGAATAACCTCAGACAAACTTAAATAATATATGAAATGGATGATCCCTAGTGGATTCTATATCTGATAAAAAAGCCGAAATACCTTCTTCATAAAAAATAGGCATTTCGGCTTTTATTAACTCTACAAACACATATATAGTATAAAGGGCTTTGTTTATAGCCCTTTATAGGTTATTTAATGATCCAGTTTTATAATGTTCTCACACTTGAAGTATGTTTTAAAATAGCATGAATTATTTTATCCCAGTCATCAAAGTGAATTTCGTGACCGGTCCCTTCTAGTGTTAATAATGATGCATTGGGTAGTTCTTTAGAAAGTGCTACGCCATGTTCATAAGGAAGAATGATATCGTCTGTACCATGGATTACCAATGCTGGAGCATTTATTTCTTTAATTTTATCTTCATAATACTCATCGCCTGTAAGCATTGCATGATTAAACATACTGAGTAAGCTATTTGCTCGTTTAAAGTCTTGTGTTGTTAGTTTACGAGCTCTTTTCTCATCAAATGTGTGATTTGAACCACATAGCATTTTTGAACCTTCAACTAAATAGTTGATAACTGATTCTTCATCCGACCAGTCTAATGTGGCTCCCTTCGCATGATAAGCAAATAAACTCTCATCTATCTCAGGTAAACCTCTGTCATTGTCATCAGATCCAAAAAGACTTGATGAAATTGCAGTCATGCTTAGAACTTTGTGAGGATTATTGAACGCAACAACTTGAGCGATCATACCACCTAACGACATTCCAACAATGTGCACTCGATCAATATTATAGGCATCCAATACCCCTATAGCATCGTTTGCCATATCTATTACAGTATAATTAGAAGTACCAGGCTCATAAGTCGTGGAGCGCCCGACATCTCGATTATCAAATCGAATCACATATCTTCCTCCATCAGCTAATCGCTGGCAGAATTCTTCATCCCAATAAACCATTGAATTCATAGCGCCATTTATCAATAAAACTGCTGGTTGCGTTGAATCTCCAAAGCTCTCTGTACATATATTAATTCCGTTAATTTCAAATATCTTTTCAGTCATAGTTCGTTCCTCATTTCATTCGAATTTGGTAAATTTGAATAAGGTACACTCAAATAAACCTATTCATTTTATGGAAAAATGAATGAGTAAAGATGAACTGTACCTGAAATTAGCGTAAACGAATGAACTTAATAATCATGAAAACACACTCTCCTTACAGAACGGATAAGGGGGGGTCCCCTACTTAAGTATAACATATCCCTTAACCTAATGAGCACCTTAGCATAATGAAGTAATTCCAGATTACAAATTAAAAACATATTTCGAGTGAAAGAAAAAATAAGTGATTACTCACTTTTTATTGACTTTCCAAAAAAATCAAGTAATATAAAAAGTAAGTGATTACTCACTTTTTATATTACTACTTTAGGAGTGAATCATATGACCACAAATAATCTTATTGATGAAATGATTGCCCAATCGAGATTATCGAAGAAACAAACTGACAAACAACAAAAAATAGTGGAAGCAGCTATTAAAATCTTTGCTGAAAAAGGATTTGCTAACACTTCGACTAGTGAAATAGCCGCAGAAGCTGGGGCAGCTGAAGCAACTATATTTCGCCATTATGGAACGAAAGATAACCTCTTACTTTCTGTTATTTTACCTTTTCTTAAAGACTTCATTCCTTATATGATCCAAGAGGTGCTTAATGATTTAATGGCTCAAAATCCAAAGACTTTTGAAGACTTCCTAAGAGCCCTTATAAAAAACCGAATTGATTTCATCAATAACAATAAAAAACTATTTCAAATTTTAGTAAAAGAAGTGATCTATCGCGAAGAGTTTAAACAAGAACTGAAACCTTTAGTTTCAGAGAACATAATTAAGCATTTCGGTAAAATTACTGAAACATTTAAGACGTCCAAAGATTTAACTCAACCTCTAACACCCGTTGCTCTTAGAATGGTACTAACTTTCCTATATGGCTACTTTACTACACGTTTCGTGCTAATTACTGATAACTTTGTGGTGGATGAAGACGCAGAATTAGATGTAGTTATTTGCTTTATAATGGATGGCTTAAAAAAATCTGTATAAATATTTTTAATGAAATGGAGGTCTTTCACACATGAATATATTAAAAAACAAACTCGTATTATTAACACCTATAATCGCATTGGCAATCATATTTATTTTTTCACTAACGCTTTTCCCATCGGTCCAGCCGCAACCACAGAATTTACCTATCGCTATTGTTAACGAAGATCAAGGGGTACAAATTCCTAACCAGTCAAAAGTAAATATGGGCAAAAAAATTGTTGGAACGATAGAGGAAATGTCCAAACAAGAAAGCAATAAAGAACCAGCTGTGAAGTGGATTAAAGTAAAGGACACAGCAGCAGTAAAAAAAGGGCTAGATAATAAGGAGTATTATGCAGCGTTAGTAATCCCAAAAGACTTCAGTGCGAAACAGGCATCTTTACAAACTCCAACACCTTCTTCGCCTGAAGTACAAATATTTATTAATCAAGGTATGAATCCAATGGCTTCAACAATGGCAGGACAAATGTTAAATGGAGTCGTTGACAATATGAACAACATGGTTCGTACCCAGCTGTTTGATGGATTTGAAAAGCAAGGCGTAACTTTGACCCCAAAACAAGCTTCTAGCTTAGCAACTCCTATTACAAAAAAAGTTACAAATGTAAATGAAATCGGAACAAATAGTGCAAACGGTAATGCTCCTGTTTCATTATTCCAGCCACTATGGATGGCAAGTATGGCAAGCGCAGCTATAATCTATATCGCTATTAGCAAATTACCGGTTATTACTCGAAAAGAAAATCTTATTGCAAAGATGATACAAATTTTGATGGGTGCGATTGTTGCTCTCGCAATTGGATTTGGATTAACTTGGATGGCAGATGGATTGGTAGGATTAAATATCCCGCAATTTACAGATACAGCCTTATTCCTATCGATTACTTCATTTAGCTTTTTCCTAATGATATTAGCTGTACTCTCATTAATAGGAATTAAGGGAATGCCTATCTTTGTCTTATTGCTTTTCTTTGGTGCACCATTGCTTGCAATGGCTCCTGAAATGATGTCTTCATTTTATAGAGACTGGGTTTATCCTTGGTTACCAATGCGCTTTATGGTAGAAGGATTGCGCGAACTCCTCTTCTTTGGCAAAGGATTAGCTTGGAGTTCCTCTATATCAACCCTTGTTTGGATTGGGCTAGTAAGTAGTTTCGTCATACTCACTTCTGCGTTAAAGCTTAATTCAGCAAAAGAACAACATTCTCAGCTGAAACTAGATCGCTAATGAATAGTTTTCCATTCTAAAAAATCACAGTAACAGCCGTTTTCCTATTAAGAAAACGGCTGTTACTGGTTTTTCATTCCTCTTCCTTATTGCAACAAAAATAAAGTGAAACTTCAATCAGTGGAGGTTCTCCATCCCCTACTGATTGTTAGTTGAACCAATCGGGCATTTATGGGCTGTTTATCTCCCACCTAAACTTCTTCACTTCCCTCAAGCTTTGAGGTGGGAGTCTTACAGCCCGTGAATGCGGGATAAAATATGAATCTATTTCACTTAAGCACTTCTTTCATCTTTTGTTGACTGAGCATAAAACTTATAATCGCCGCAACACTACACACATATGGCAAGAAGGAATAACCCCAATTCGCTACAACATAACCGCCAATCATAGAACCGACAGTAATACCAATGTATAAAGCGGTATTATTCCATGCCATCACAATCCCTCGTTCATTTGGGTACTCCATCGCTAATCGCGCTTGATAAGATGTAAAGCTAGCGTATCCCACTAACGCCCATATAAAGAGAAAGAAATATACCCAATCACCAGATGAAAAGAATACTCCTAAAAAGATAAGTATTGCCGATAAAAAAACTAGCGTAGCTTTTGAGATTTTATTTTCTCCAAATTTATCAGTTAACTGTCCACTTGTTAGACTTCCTAGAACAGCGCCAATACCGTAAAATGTAACAGCCAATGCAATTTCTGATGATGAAAATCTATTTTCAGAGTAAAGAGCGGCGCCTAAATATATGTAAAGAGCGTACATCGACATTGCCCAAACGGTTGTAACACTTACTGAACCTAGTATCCTGAGTAAATTTCCTTCTAATATATTTCTTGTAGCATTGTTTTTTTGGATAGACTCCCACGTTTTTAAATTTATTACCGCCAATATACCTCCTGCGACCGCCATCACAACAAACACAAAGCGCCACCCTAAAAAATATTCTAATAATGTACCAATTGGCGCTCCTGCCCAAAGCGCTGTTAAATGTCCGGAAACAACAATTGAAAGCCACGTTCCTCTTCTGTTTGATGGTGCAATATCTCCGATAATTGCGTAAATCAAGGGCGTGATGGAAGCAACAGACAATCCGGCTAAAATACGACTCATAATAAGCCAGAAAAACGAAGGAGCAAAGGCAGTAAGGGCGTTTGCAATCGTAAACAACAACAAACCAAACACAATGAATGTTCTTCTCCCTTTTTTGTCAGAAAGCCAACCAAAGAAAGGAGCTGAAATTGCATATGTTACCGCAAAAACAGTGACCATCCATCCTGTCATCGTTGGACTAATCTCATACGCTTCAGAAATGAATGGCAATAGCGGTGATACAACAAACAAGTCCGTCCCCATGAGAAACAACGTTATCCAGCCAACTGTTAAACTGACCCTTCCCCTCAATTTCATTCCCCCGTTTAAATTAATTTTTACATGTATATTCACCTAAGGGAACAAAAGGACTTTATATAAGTTTTCAAGCATACAAAAATTCTACTTTGCAACAAAAAAAGACTGATTAATTATATCAGTCTTTTTTTGTGTCCTGTTTTATTCAAATATTTACTAATTAAAGCTCTTCTTCACTTCTATACTCTAAAATATCACCCGGTTGGCATTCTAATGCTTTACATATTGCCTCTAATGTTGAAAACCGAATTGCTTTTGCTTTTCCATTTTTCAATATAGAAAGATTGGCCATTGTTATCCCGACCCTCTCAGAAAGTTCTGTTACACTCATTTTTCTTTTAGCCAGCATCACATCAATATTAATTATAATTGCCATATTATTCACCTCAGACCGTTAAATCATTTTCTGATTTTATATCAATCGCTTCTTGTAACAGCCTTTGAAGGACAGCAGCAAAGAACGCAATTACCATTGAAGCAAAAATAGGGACCATTCCCATTATGATAAGGCCTGGGGCATCATCTTTCTCTGCTACAAGATAAACGAATGGCATCATTACGACATATAGGGTACTAATTGCAATTGCACAATATTTTATATTCTTTAAGGCTCTAACAGAAATTTTTGAGAAAGCTTTGTTTTTATCAATATAACTTAGCAACATAAAAGCCTTATACAACGCAATAGAAAATGGTATTACTGATACACACATACCTATTACAATCGGATATAGTATATAGGCATAGTCTGGATTTACTGGATGATTAACTAACCAAGGTAATCCAAATATACATAAAGCGAAAACTGGCGTTCCAATAAGGAAAACAGCTATCTTTAAAAAGAGTGTTGAACCATGTTTCATAAAAGCACCTCATTTATTTATTATCCATTTGAATTTAACACATTTTTTATCGTTTAACAATAAATCTTTATTTATTTCAATCATGTTTTTATTGTTGAAAAAGGCAAAAAAACTCTTTTCATTACAAAGAAATACCCTAAAAAACTTAAACTATTCAATTTATAAGCGCTATTGTCTTCCCTCTCCTAGCATACAGAAAACCTTTCAATCCATTTTCATTGTTCTAAGCAAAAAAATCCCCAGCAAATAAAGTGAAACTTCACTCAGTGGGAGGTTCTCCATCCCCCACTGATTGTTAGCCCAACCAATCGGGCTTTTACGGACTGTTTATCTCCCACCTAAACTTCTCTGAATCCTCTAAGTTTTGGGGTGGGAGTCTTACAGCCTGCAAATAGCGGGATAAATTATTTTTTAACTTTTTGACACACATATTAGTCAGTGCTAATATGAATAATAAAGAAACGTATTAGTATTCACTAATACGACAAAAGGAGGAATATCATTGTGTAACTCAAGTGGCTTAGATGTAAAAGCTAAATTTATTCGAGGATTTGCGGATAAAACAAGGCTACAAATTCTTCAATGTATGACAGATGGTGAAAAAACGGTATCTGAAATTGTAGAAATGATTCAAGGAAATCAATCTAACATATCGCAACACCTCAACTGTCTAAAAGGATGTGGCATCATTCTTGGTAGGCAAGAAGGAAAATATGTCTATTATTCTTTACGTAATGAACAGATTAAACAACTACTCACAATGTTTGATGTTGTATTTCATGAAGTACATGACGACGTAGCGGCATGCGATAAAAACGATGCTTGTTTGACTTAAAGAGGTGAAATTTGTCATGACAAATAAGAAAGAGAACAACAAACCGATTGCTGTCAAACTTCATTTTGCAGTGAATCTTCCCAAGAACTTGCGAAAGAAGAGGTAATACAGCAACCATCATTCTTTTCTAAAAACGAGATTCCTATCGTTCCCGTTACTACAAAGAAGAATTCCTGTTGTAGTAGTACTGATACTACAGAAATTGGAACTAACGATTCTAGTTCTAGTTGTGAATCCCAACTAGAAAAAACATCTTCATGCTGCTCATCTGAATCAGCCATCCTAAAAGAACAAGCAGCATCAAAAACTTCTTGTTGTAGTGATAGCTCATGTGAAGATACACCATCTCTTGATATTCCAAAAATAAAAGAAGATGGCGCACAAACATATTTAGTTACTGGCATGGATTGCGGAGCATGTGCCTTAACAATTGAAAAACATCTACAAAATATTTCTGGTGTAGAGGAAGTTCGCGTCAACTTCGCTACAGGAAAAATGCACATTCGTCATGATCGAAACGTAAATGACATTGTAAAAGAAGTTTCTAATGCTGGTTTTGAAGCTTCTTTAGCTGGAAACCGTAGAGAGACAACACCAGTTTCAAAATCTAAAGACACAACTTTAATTCTTTCAGGACTGTTTTTAGCTTTCGGATTCTTTGGTGGGTTTACAAATACACCTTCCTCTCTTATTACAATTCTTTATGCAGCTAGTATTCTAGTTGGCGGATACAAACCTGCAAAAAGTGCTTTTTACGCTATAAAAAGCAAATCGTTAGATATGAACGTTCTCATGGTTTCAGCTGCTATTGGTGCGGCTTTAATTGGAGAATGGTTAGAAGGTGCAACAGTTGTTTGGTTGTTTGCACTAGGAGCAACGTTACAAAATAAATCTATTGAACGTACACGTGAATCAATTCGTGGATTAATTGATTTAGCACCACCAGAGGCTTGGGTGAAAGTTGGAACACGACTACTCAAAAAATCTGTTGATGATATTACAGTAAACTCCACAATTGTCGTGAAACCAGGGGAGAAAATCCCGTTGGATGGTACAGTTGTCAAAGGAACTTCTACTGTGAATCAATCACCTATTACAGGCGAATCTATTCCTGTTGATAAAAAAGTTGGTGATTCAGTTTACGCAGGAACGATTAATGAAGAGGGATCATTAGAAATTATTGTTACTAAATTAGTAGAGGATACTACCCTTTCACGCATTATTCATCTTGTTGAGGAAGCGCAGGAACAGAAAGCACCAACTGAAGCGTTTGTAGATCGTTTTGCGAAAATTTATACACCAATCGTCTTTCTATTAGCCATTATTGTCATGATAATCCCTCCCCTTCTAGGTATGGGAGCATGGATGGATTGGTTTTATAGAGGTTTAGAACTTCTTGTTGTCGCATGTCCTTGTGCTTTGGTTATTTCTACACCTGTCGCAATTGTATCTGCCATTGGCAACGCTGCAAGAAATGGTGTGCTCATCAAAGGTGGGACAGCTTTAGAAATAGCAGGTTCACTAAATGTTATTGCATTTGATAAAACCGGAACATTGACTGAAGGTAAACCAAAGGTAATGCATGAACGAAGTATCGATTGTTCTGAAGATGAGTTATTGTCTATTGCTGCAACAATTGAAGAATACTCCAATCATCCAATCGCAAAAGCGATCACAGCATACGCAAAAGAACGTCAAATACCTGTTCAAGAAGCTACAGATTTCTTCACGATTGTAGGAAAAGGTGCTCGAGTAAATATTGCTGGAGAAACTTATTATGCTGGGAATACCGCTTTATTTGAAGATTTAGGAGTTCCCCTTCAAGTTTGGCAAGAACCTATTCAAGAAATGCAACGAATTGGGCAAACAGTAGTACTTATCGGTACAAATCATTCGATTTTAGGGATTATTTCCGTTGCAGATTCTATTCGTTCAACCACTTATGAAACAATACAAGAATTAAAACAAGTAGGTATTCAAGAAACCGTCATGCTAACAGGAGACAATGAAGGTACAGCAAAGCATATTGCGAAAAAAGCAAAAGTTGATCGTTATTTCGCTAATTTACTTCCTGAAGATAAAGTCAAATCTGTGAAACAACTTCAATCTGAAGGAAAAACAGTAGCTATGATTGGAGACGGCATCAATGATGCTCCAGCTCTTGCCACAGCAAACCTTGGAATTGCTATGGGTGGTGCAGGAACTGATACTGCAATGGAAACAGCAGATATTGTACTAATGGCGGATAACCTTGAGAAACTCCCTTATACAATGGAACTAAGTCGAAAAGCATTACGTATTATTAAACAAAATATTTGGTTCTCATTAATTATTAAATTTGTTGCCCTAGCTCTTATTTTCCCAGGCTGGTTGACACTATGGATTGCGGTATTGAGTGATACTGGCGCTGCACTTATCGTCATACTTAACAGCATGCGTTTATTACAAAACAAATAACCTTGTACAGGGCTATCTGTTAAGCCCTGTACCTTAATTCCTTCGCATGTGGCAGAAAACTTCTATGCATTGACAGAGGCTCGCTTCCATCTAAAAAGTATTTTTTAAAATTGGTATTTATATAGGTAGAATAAAAAGTCATGATTTTATTAAAATTACATTATAAAAATTGAGGTGTTCACATGAAGAAAAAACAATTGTCTCCCGTAAAGTTATTACTACCCATCACATTAGTTATCTTTGCTGTAATTGTGGCTTTTGTTGTCATGAATAATACAGAAAAAACAACAACAGAAAATAAAGTGAGTAAAAATCTACCTTCTATCGGAAATCAACCTACTTTAGGAGATGAAAATGCACCAGTTTCTATTGTAGAGTTTGGAGATTATAAATGTCCTGCTTGTAAAGCATGGGGAGAACAAATCTTTCCCGAGCTTCAGAAAGATTACATAGATACTGGTAAAATCAAATTCTCTTATGTTAATGTTTTATTCCATGGAGAAGAATCAAAATTAGCTGCTTTAGCTGCTGAATCTGTCTATAAACAAGATCCGCAATCTTATTGGACATTCCATAAAGAAATATTCAATGCACAACCACAAAATCATGATGATCCATGGATTACTTCAGAAAAGTTATTAGAGATAGCAAGAACACATACACCAAATATAGATACAGCTCAGTTAGAAGAGGATATAAACAATCAAACGATGCAAAACGAGGTAAGTAGAGACAACCAACTTGTACAAGACTATGGCGTATCATTAACACCAAGTATTGTTATTAATAATACGATGCTATCTGATCCATATGATTATGAAGAAATCAAAAGATTAATTGAAAAAGCATTGGAAGAAAAGAAACAATGAGTACAGCACAAAGAAGCTTCAAATGGCGTGATTACACACTATATATGGCTTGGATTGTTTCTATGGTTGCCACATTAGGAAGTTTATACTTTAGTGAAATCCGTGGATTCATCCCCTGTGAACTATGCTGGTATCAACGAATTTTGATGTATCCACTCAGCATTTTCTTAGGTATTGCCACATTCTATAACGAAAAAAGAATCAAAAAATATGTGTTACCACTCTCTCTTATCGGTGGAAGTATTTCGCTTTATCACTATGCAATACAAAAGATTCCAGGCTTTGCCGAAATTAAACCGTGTGTTCAAGGAGTTCCCTGTAATGCGGAGTATATTAATTGGCTAGGCTTTATTACAATTCCGTTTCTAGCTTTCGTAGCTTTTAGTTTCATTACTTTATTGATGCTATTCACAAAAAACAGTCAAGATTAATAAAAAAGACTCCTTAACACTTTAACAGTAGTTATCCGAAAACACCCTTTTTAAATTATTCATCTACACTAAAAAATCCCCCTAGTTAATTAGGAGGACTTCATTTCATTCACCTTTCCGAGACCATATCACAACTGGAATAAGCAGTAAAGCTAACGCTCCTCCAGCTAATGATAAAGCTGCATAACTAGAATTCGCTACAACCATGCCAGACAATGCTCCGCCAGAAGCTCCTGCGAGCGCCATAAAAACATCTACCTTCCCTTGTGTCTTTGCCCGTATTGATGGTTCTGTTGCATCAACGATTTGAGCCGTACCACTTATTAAACCAAGATTCCATCCTAATCCAAGTAAAGAAAGAGCTACAATTAAGAGGATTAAAGAGTCACTTGGTGCCAAGGCAGCTACTACACCTGACATAAGTAGTATTACTCCAGAAGCAATACTCATTGCCATTCGGCCAATCTTATCAACAAGTATTCCTGTAACGAGTGACGGAAGATACATAGCACCGACATGAAATGCAATAACAAGACCTACTTCATGTAACCCATGCCCGTGGTGTTTCATATGTATTGGAGTCATCGTCATAATGGCAACCATGACAATTTGAGATAGAATCATAACGATTGCACCTACTGTAACGCCCTTTTTATTAGCTGTAGATTTTGTATGTATTGAGCCTCCATTATGTCCTTGTTTCTCTTTATATGTTTCTATTATCTTCGCTACAATAAATGGGTCAGGACGAAGCATAATGAAAAGAATGAGACCCGCTAGTAAAAAAGCAGCCGCTGATAGTATAAATGGACCCGCTAGTTCTGGAACTCCAATGGAAAGAGCAAATTCTCCCATTACACTTACTAAGTTTGGCCCTGCAACTGCACCAAAAGTTGTCATTACCATTGTAATACTAATTGCAGTTGCCCTTTGTTTCTCATTTGCTAAATCCGTACCCGCATAACGAGCTTGCAAGTTTGAAGCGGTACCTGCACCATAAATCAACAACGAAGCAAGCAAGAGAACAATACTATTTATTAAAGCTGCAATAATAACACCAATAGCACCAAGTCCACCGACAATAAATCCTGCCGCAAGCCCGATTCGGCGTCCGTAACGCTGTGACAGCCTTCCTACTATAAAAGCCGCACCTGCCGATCCCATTGTAAAAATCGCAGCTGGCAATCCTGCAAACGCATCTGTTCCAAGCATTTGCTGTGCTAAAAGCGCACCTACCGTAATCCCAGCAGCTAACCCTGCCCCACCAAACATTTGTGAAATGCTTACGATGACTAATGTTCGTTTATATAACTTCTGTTGTTCTTCAGCTGTATACATATGATGCTGCACAGCACCATCGGCTTGATTCAACATGTCTACACCTTCTTTATCAAAAAATCCCCTCAAATTTAAATGTACTATGATTTATGTTTCATAATCAACTAAATTCCCTTCATCTATAATAGAAGTTATCAAACATGAAATAAATTTTCTCATGTTAAAGTCAGTATAGTCATATAGACATAACTTAGTTAAATCCTTACAATAAGTTCCAAGAAGGTTGTATTTATATACTAAAATAAGGAGGCATAATATATGAAAAGATTTTTTATTTTAAGTATTACTGTTCTCACACTTCTAGTAATTATTTTTATCATAAATGAAGAATCAAACAATAAAAAAACGATAGGGACAAAGACAGAAACAAGTAATTACTTTTAAAATTAAATTACACTTAAACAATTCCAATAAGAAATCTCCAATAGCGAAGCAAAATTGTGTATTTTTATAATACACTCTAAATTATATATACTTCCCCACAACTTTAATTGTAAGCTTATTATGCTTCTTCTCTTTCAGTTATACCTATTACACAATCCCTTTCTTTATCACCAACCATATTAACCTCTGTGTTTCACGTATTTCATCTAACAACTTCAATACGGTTTCATAATATTCTCCTTATACAACTTCATGTAGATATTATATTCGCATCAATTTATTAAGAACACTCAATGTTGTTTCACAACTGAAAGGAAATTGAAAAAGAACTGAAACTTTTCGCATTAAAATTCAATCCTACTTAAGAAATGAAAGGAAAATGAAATTTTCCAAAAGAAATTCTTTGTTAAAATAAAAAACATAAATAAAAAAATGTTGCAATATGAAAAAAAATGTATTTTTTCAAGATATAATGGGGGAAAAAAATGAGATTAGAAAAAAAATTAATAAAAAAGATATATTATGAAACATTCCTAATGGAAAATGAAACACATTCACCTCTTCAAGTACTTGGAGAAGCTTATTTCAACGAGCAAAAAAATGAGATGTCTGATGGATCTTATATTCGCTTTGCACAAGGTGAATTTTATTATCACCATCAAGACTTTGAATCAGCTATTTTCAAATGGGAGAGAGTCAGTAACGAATTAGCGCCGTGGGCACAAAAAAATATTGCGGATGCTTACTTTGAACTTGACCAATTATCAGCTGCGGAAAATGTTTATACTTCTATTACTACTGATGACAACATACTTATGAGCGAAATTGCCCTGCAATTGCTATCTCTTTACATCGAGCAAAATAAGCTTGATTCAGCTTTTGCTGTTATTAAACAAGCAGTTTCTTTAAATCCTGATTATCCAAATGTCACAACAATTGCACGTTCCTTTTATGAAGAACAGCAAGATTTTGACAGTGCAGTAGAACTTGCTGTGAATGAGTTAATTCGAACAGAATCTTTCCCATGGTTTGAAGTTCTAAAAGAATATATTGATAAAGGGTTTACGAAACAGACTTCACCAGACTATTTTTATAATGTATTAGTTACGTTACATAATGTAGATCAAGTACAATTCACACAATTTGTTTCATCACTTTGGCACAGCTATAAAAATGAACAAAATTACTTATTATGGTTGAAAACAATCAATGAATTTTTCTTACATATCGATATACATTCATCCGATACATGGGACAAAATTTCTTCTCTTTATGAAGAAACGTACTTTGAATTAATTCAAGGTCAATATATGCTGAGACAATTACACGATATCATTCCGAATCTTTTAACAAATTGGCTAAAAGTAGCCAATCCGTCGCATTCTGTATTCCCATCTACGGCGGTTTTAGCATGGGATGAAATTTTCCCTTCCCACATAGATTCAGCAATTATAGAACGTGCAGAAAACTTACTGTCATATTCTACTCATCGTGCAGATGGCTTAGAGTATAGTTTACATCTATTTGAATCTATTACACAGTGGGCACAAAAACATAATTTAGACATGGGTCATCGATTAAGTTGGTTAGTTGATGAACTTGCAGATTTAAGAACAAATCGCCTTTTAGTAACTGGAACTTCAGGAAACGGAAAATCTTCATTTATTAACTCTATACTAGGAGAAAATATATTAGAAAACTCAATTTCCAATGTAGTTGTCTTTAAAAATGATGTTCATACAGAAATTAACGCGATAACAGATGCAGCAATTACAACAACTGAGGATTTCTCTGATTTCCATAACATAATATCTCTACATCGCCAATCATATAGAGATAGAGCATGTGTTGAATTTAAATTACCATGCAGATTTTTAAGTAAAAATAAACTAACATTCGTTGTTACGCCTAGTTTTAATAGAAACAACGACACTAGAAATGAAACATTAGAACATTTAAATTCTGTAGACGAATTACTATTTGTATTGAATGCAGATTCACCTTTTACTGACAAAGAGCGTGACATTCTATTAAGTATTCAAGAACATACACCAAATCTACAAATTCATTTCTTATTAAATAAAATCGATAATATTTACAGTGAAGCAGAAGCAAAAAGAGTTATACATGATACGCAAGCGAGAATAAACGTACATTTCCCGCATGCGAGAATTTTCCCTTACTCTTCATTGTATACAAATAATCAACAACTAAATGAGTTAACTGAGTTTATTCATTTTAACTTTAACCATAAAAACATCGATGCAGATCGTACTAAAAAGCTACTATCTTTCATTCGACAAACAATTACACATCTTTTAGACAAACGTGTTGAGATGGAAAACAACCTAGTGGATTCTATTAATTGGAATGAAGATATGTTAGTTAGGTTAAATGGTTTTATTAATAACCTTACTGCTTTTGAAAAGGAAAAAATCGACTTTATCACAGAATCATATCGTACAATGAAAAATAAAATTGCGGATGACATTACAGAACATATTCCAAAACTATTACAAGGTTGTTCTGATTTAATTAGTGAAGAAAGTGATTTTGGGAATATTGATACTGAACTCAATGCAGCAATGAACGAAAGAGTTCAAAAACATTTAGAGAAAACTGTGTTACCTAAGCTTGCTAGCTCTATGCAAGCTTGGATTGAAACTTCCCATAACGAGTTCCTACAAAGTCAAACATACTTAGAAGAAATCAGTGAAGGACTTAATTCTTTATGTGGAGAAAATCGAATACAGTTAGAATGTGACTTTAAAGTGCTTGATGACTGGCGCAGAGATACTGATAGAATGACAACTAGAATACAAATGGAAGAAGTAAATATTTTACGCCGATTTACACCAGCACAATTTTTACTGAAAAGTGCCGGTAAGTTATTTGGAGTTCTTCCTAAAAATAAGACGATGCTATACAACAAATACAAACAGTATTTAGAAAATGAAGATTATACCGATGTAACGACTTCTATTATGAACAAGTTCTTCCTACAATTTGAGCTATTTGAGAACGCACTAGAACGCGATATTAACATGTTCTTTAGAAACCCATTTAGCGTATTAAAACAAACTGTAGAAAACACTCATTTAGAAATACAAGAAAAACAAGATACACTGCATAAAATGAAATCGAATCTTGAAATTTACCATGATCCTTTAACACTCTTTGAATTGAGATTACGTCAATATGAAGTAATTTTAAATATCAGTGAGGAACATTCCTATGCAGATTCAGATTTTGAAACAATTGTAGAATAAACATGAAGTAACTCCAGCAAAAGTTGGAGTTACTTTTTTGTTTGCTTACCTTTCTCCTCCTCGTTAAACAGTTCTAAAGCGAATTAGTTATTCATAAAAACCTTCACATGTAGTATGTAATGAGATTATCTCATGGGTTATTTCCAAATAGTATGAAGGAAATATTTAATGCCTACTTTTTTTAAATAAAGGAAGTAAAAAAGAACAATAGTTCTGTTTTTTCTAAAAATATGATAAAATCACTTTAATCTTATATATGAGGTGATTTTCTTGAATGAACTTGATATCTTCATTTTGAATTTTGAGGAAGTTAGAAGACGAAGTATAAAAGTATGGACATCTATTCCAAGTGACAAGTTAAATTGGAAACCTGATAGTAAAGCATTAAGCTGTGCAGAAATGATAAGACACGTATTAGAGTCAGAATTCTTTTATCATCAAATCCTCATCGGCAAAGGTAGTGCAGCTATATCTAACATAGTCAATCCGTTTGAAAAGAAAGTATTTACCACTGTTGAAGAAGATTTAAATTTCGCAGCACCTTATCGTAAAGAATTCTTACAGTATATCAAAACGATTCAAGAGGATGATCTATCAAACATAAAAATAGATCGTTCGGATGTAGGCTATGTTAGGACATTAGGCGATATGTTATTACGAATTGCCTATCACGAGTCGATTCATACAGGACAACTGTTAGACTATATGAGAACGATGAAAATCGAACGACCCGATATATGGGATTAAGAAACAAAAAATTTTTTATGCTTGTGTAAGCTCATTACATATTGATTAAATACAGGAGACGAATGATGAAAAACGAATTTACTAATAAGGCAAAGGAATATGCGATTGGTAGACCGACTTATCCAGAAGAAATTATAAATAAACTGAAAGAACTGGGAATTGGAGAACAATCTATAATTGCAGACATTGGTGCAGGAACAGGACTGCTTACTCAGATGTTATGCAAATTAGGTTGTAGTGTTTTAGCAATTGAACCAAATTTAGATATGCTAAATGAATGCAAGCGATATTGCTCGACTAATACAAACATTGAATATATACATGCACCCGCTGAAAGAACGCACTTAAAAGATCATAGTGTAGATATCATTACGATTGCACAGGCGTTTCACTGGTTTGATAAACAACTATGCAAAACAGAATTTCAACGAATTCTGAAAAAAAATGGCTATGTTATTATTTTATGGAACGATATGCAGGCTGACAGTGAATTCACACAAGAATATATTAATACTGTCTACAAATATAAAGTTAAGACAACCGCTGGAATTTCTAACTTTGACCCCGATAAAGAGAAATTTAACTTTTTCGGAAAAGATTATATAAAACTATATTATGATAATTGGCAACCTGTTACGGTGGAAGGCGTTATAGGAAGTGCGCTATCATTATCCTATACACCTTCAAATTTAGATAGTAATTATGATGAATTTGTTCAAGAACTTCACAACCTATTCTTGAGACATCAAAAAAACGGAAAAGTCACTTTTCATTACAAAACAGAAGTATGTATTTGTCAATTTATATAGTAAAAATAAGGGGCCAATTCAATAGAATTAGCCCCTTCCTTCACTTCTCCAACTCAATTACAATCTCACCTAACTGAGCATAACCACCACTCGGCTGGAACAGTGGTGAATATCCTGCTCCATAGCTATTACTCGTCCTAACATGAGGTGTCACAATCAATTTTGTAGCATTGTCGTTAATCTTTCCAAATGTTTTACTTAATTTCATATAAGAAGATGGCTCACCTACTCCCCCATCACCTTCACCAATGTAATTATTCCCCAAATCATCTTTAATTGTTATGTCTACATATGGTTCGCCCCATATGTTTGTAGCAGCTTCAGAAAACTCTAGTTTATAATCCAAAATAAACGATATCGGCGAAATTGATAATTTTTCAATTGTTACTTTCACACCAGCTTCTTCTGTACTACGATTCACTAGTTGTGCTTTCTGATCCACTGCGTCTTCTGCTAACCCTTTGTCATTTACAATTAAATAAGCAGTTCGATATGCTTTTTGTATGTATGGTTGCATAAGCCTATTAAACGCATCTTTCTCTCCTTGTTTCACCGCTTGAATTAACTGCGATTCTTCCAACTGCGTTCCTCCTTATTTTTCATTCTATATACTTATTACCACAAAACGGGAAAACGGTTCATTTTTGACGAATATTTTTATCCACTCCCTAATCTACCAAAAAATAATATGATTTCTATTTTTTGACTTATAATCAATTCTAATATAAAATATTCATAATAATCAGAAATTAAAATCAAGAGGTGAAGGAATGAACAAACAACATGCAGTACAGAAAAAAGCATTAATAGCAAGTCTTATTGGTAGCTCCATTGAATGGTTTGATTTTTTCTTATATGGAACAGCTGCCGCTCTTGTGTTTAACAAATTATTTTTTGTAAATGAAGATCCACTTGTCGCTCTCATGCTTTCTTATCTTTCCTTTGGTATTCCTTTTTTCATCCGTCCACTTGGTGGAATTATTTTTAGTCATATTGGTGATAAAATTGGAAGAAAGAAAACACTTGTCTTAACCCTTTCACTTATGGGAGGTGCAACTGTTTGTATCGGTCTACTACCTTCCTATGAATCTATCGGTGTATTAGCACCTATTCTGCTCATTCTATTACGAATTATACAAGGACTTGGCATTGGCGGTGAATGGGGTGGCGCTCTCCTACTAGCTGTAGAATATGCACCAAAGAATCGAAAAGGCTTCTTCGGAAGTATTCCACAAATGGGAATTACAATTGGTATGTTACTTGGAACTTCTTCTATTTCATTGATGACGATGATTGCAGGTGATCATTTCACAACTTGGGGATGGCGTGTACCTTTTATCCTAAGTGCGATTTTAGTATTTTTGGGATTATGGATTCGAAATGGTCTTGATGAAACACCTGACTTCCAAAAAGCAAAAGAAAGCGGAACGATTGCAAAGCTCCCGATTGCAGAAACATTACGTCATCACTGGAAATCGGTATTAATCGCAACAGGTGCAAAAGTGGCAGAAACAGCTCCTTTTTATATTTTCTCAACATTTATCGTTGCTTACGGAACAACTGCACTTAATGTTCCAAATACAACGATACTGAACGCTGTTACAATCGCAACGCTCATTGCTACTATTATGATTCCTGTTATGGGTAGAATCTCAGATACAGTAGGCAGAAAAAGAATGTACATATGGGGGACCATTTCAATACTGTTATATGCAGTTCCATATTTTATTTTATTAAATCAAGGTACAACCCTCTCCATCATTCTTGCAACTGTAATTGGACTAGGTATTTTATGGGCTCCTGTAACAGCTGTATTAGGTACATTATTCTCTGAGATTTTTGCAACGAACATTCGTTATACGGGCGTTACACTTGGCTATCAACTCGGAGCAGCATTAGCTGGTGGTACAGCTCCAATGATTGCCGCATACTTAATGAATGTGTACGACAACTCATGGGTTCCTGTCGCTATATATATTATCGCTACATGCTGCATTTCTTTAATTGCGATTGCATTTGTTTCAACAAAACAAATTGCACAAGACGTAAACCAAAAAATTGAAGCTTAAATTATAAGGAGGCAGTTTAAAATGATTCATATTACCGAGGAAATGGTGAAGGAAATATATTCAATGAAAGAGTGTATACACGATGTTGAACAAGCTTTTCAATATTATGTTGATAACAAAGTCACAACACCTGTAAGACTTAATGTACACCACTCCAAAGAAGGTGCTAATTCTTTATATATGCCTTCTTATGTAGAACCGATTGAATTTGCATCAACAAAAATCGTAAGTATCTTCCCAGAAAATACGCAACAAGGAAAAAAATCATTACAAAGCTTAATTGTCCTAAGCGAAACAAATAGTGGTGACCACGTTGCTACGATTGAAGCTTCTTATTTAACAACACTACGAACAGGGGCAATGAGCGGAATCGCAACAAAACATTTCGCCCGCCAAGATGCAAATACTTGTGCTATCATTGGCTGTGGTGCACAAGCACTTGGTCAAATTCAAGCGGTTATGGAAGTTTGTAATCTTACTCGTATTCTATTAATAAATCGTACATCTGCAAAAGCATATGAACTGAAAAATCAACTACACGAACTATATCCAAATTGGCTTGGTTCTATCGAAATTATTCCTTCAGCTGATGAAGCTGCTAAGCAAAGTGATATTATCATTTGTAGTACAACCTCTACTACACCTGTATTTGATGGAAAGCTATTAAAACAAGGAACACACATTAACGCAATTGGCTCCTATCAACCGCACATGCAAGAACTTGATGTTACAACATTGCAGCGTAGCGATAAAGTCATTGTTGATACGTTAGAAGGAGCACAACATGAAGCTGGTGATTTTCTTGTTGCCATAAATGAAAAGCAATGGGACTTTTCCAACGTATACTGTGAGCTTGGTGATGTTATTACTGGGGTGAAAGAAGGACGAACAGATGCAGAGGAAATCACCCTGTTTAAATCTGTTGGGGTTGCGTTTTTAGATACGGTTGTGGCGAGTGCTATTTATGAGAAGGTTGTTGGGAAGTTGTCTGTGAAGTAGGATGAGAATAGATGAAAATGGGAAAATCATCTCTGCTTTCCCATCAGAATAAATTTTTTTTAGTATAAAGGAGTACAATAGTAATGAAATATCCATATAGCTTTGAAGTACTTACCAACGGAGAATTAGTTATGAGGCTTCCTCAAGAAATTAAACTTATTGAGACTTTTTTAGGCGTTGAAGTTTCTGCGTTTGGAGATTGGATTTTAGAAGAAATACATAGTGTTTTAAATGGGAAAGAAAATTACGTAGTAGTAAATGGAAACATTTGCGGTTTAAAAATTCGGAAAGATACAACTACCGTCCTAGACAATTTAGCTGAAGATGGTAAGGGCGAATTTTGTGAGATAGAAACAGTTGAATTATTACATTTAATTCATATTTGGCTAGATAAACAGAAAGAGTTTAAGAAAGAGAAAAATAAAGAATTATAATAATTTAAATGGCTGACTTCTAGATGAGGTCAGCTTTATTTATTACCTCACATCTCTCCCACTATCTTACGTTTTACTCCCATTTTTCCTAGACAATTATTAGTGAAATCGAGTACGTATATCCGAACCAATGCAAATACCTTATGGCAGGTCTAAAAGCGTAAAATCTGCCGAAGATACTGTCGCTTTCAACCCTCAAAGTGACTTTTTGATACGCGGATTTTAGACCCGCCTGGCGGGCATATCTACCGTAGACCTCTCCCTTTCCGCCCAAAAAGAAACTAAATATCAACAAAAAATAAATAAAATATGATAAATATTTATTGAAAAACAATAAATATCGTGTTAATATCAATTTGAAAAATAAATCGATAAGGATGAAAAAGATGAAAAAATCATTATTAGTTGGACTCTCTACAATTATTTTAATTATTATGGGCTTTTTTGCTTATATCACATTAACAACTACAGATCCTTTAAGTGAGGAAGAGTTTCCAAAAACTCAGGAAAAGGCAAAGAAAACCGCTATTGAATATTTTAAAAAGGAAAAACAGTTAAAGGTTATTATTACTGAAGTTGGAGTGGTAGGAGAATTAGGATATAAAGTTTGGATCGAAGGACACGAGCTGAATAATAAACAAAAAAAGATTGATGCAATTATAGATGTTGCAAATGAAAAGAAATATAAAGTAATTAGTACTAATGTCGATTAAATATAACCGATTACGTACACTTAGGAGTACTTGGATTAATATGATTTATCATAAACCCTGTCCATAAAATAAAAAGCGCTATCCTATTTGTGAAAATATACAGAAAGGATGGCGCTTTTCTATGAATCTATCTTTCTCAGAGAAACTACGATTATTTTAACTTAAGAAATTACACAGACATCGACTCAAAACTGAGTCCATCTAAAGCGTTTGAGAGGTCACGCGGAAAGATCATTCACTTGCTGAAAGTGCGTCTAGAGTCTAGAAATGTTTAGCACTAAAAATACGTTTCCTCATTCTATTTTCAAATGGAACATTCAATATGCTGAAGAAATGAACGTAGTTATTTTACCTAGTCGTTGGGAAGAAGATGTTGTACCTGCTTATCGTGGTCATGATCCACAGCAAATAATAAACGAACAAATGGTAAATAAATGTGATATTCTTATAGGTGTTTTCGGGACACTACTCCAATATTAATAAGTACTCGTAATGATTGCTTATTTTTTAATTACCACTGTATCAACTAGAAGTTTACTTCCTTGAAAAAATATCTATTATCGCTCCTATTATCCCAGGCACAAGAAGAATGATGCCAAAAAGGACAGTAAATACATTGAATTGCGGTGCTTCATAAAAGACGAACCATTCACTGAAAATAGCAGATTCGGTAATTCTTTCGAATAACTTCCCATCACCATCTTTTAAGTTAGGTGCCCAACCGATTGTTTCTATTGCAATGAAGATTAACTGTAGCAATAAAAACGTCCCAATAAAAAGAACCCACGTTTTCTTGAAAAAAGGAATTGTATCTTTTTGCTTATCAGCCAAATAACACCGCCTCCTTTGCTTTCAATATACACTAAATAACATTACAAACAGTTTACTAATACTTATATTATTAAATTGCTTGACTCATGAAATGATTCGAAAATCATGCTTTTGATTTCAATTTAATTTGGGAAGACAATAAAACCCATGACTTTACTCATAGTAAACTCGTTTGTCCGAATAAGGTCATACCCATCAATTTGACGGATTGGTTGATGACATATGTCACAGGTTACTTCTCTTTTTCATCTCGTGCAACAGATGCACAAGATAAAAAAGAGAAATTACCTTATACAAAAAAATAATGACCGCCAGTAATTCTGACAGTCATTATTTATAGGTTCATTATTCACCTGTTTCTGCAAATCGTTGAATGCGTGCTCCAATTTCATCACGAACTCGTTGGAACTCAGCCCATTCTTTTCCTGCCGGATCGTCAAATCCCCAATGTACACGTTTTACATGTGAAGGTGTTGTCGGACATACATCATTCGCATGACCACAAAGTGTGACAATTAAATCTGCTTTGTTTAAAATATCGTTATCAATGATATCCGATGTTTGGTCATTAATATCGATACCCACTTCTTTCATCGCTTTGATTGCGTTCGGATTTACTCCATGCGCTTCAATTCCCGCAGATAAGACATTCCATTTGTCTCCTAAATATTTCTTTCCCCATGCTTCCGCCATTTGACTACGGCAAGAGTTACCTGTGCATAAAAAATAAATCGTTTTTTTATTTTCCATAATGTATTCTCCTTTTGTTGTTTAAATTAAACGGTATGTTCTGCAAAGTATTTGCGTTTAAACCAAAGTGCTACGTTAACTAATGCAATCATCACAGGTACTTCAACAAGTGGACCGATTACCGCAGCAAAAGCCGCACCTGAATGAATACCGAATACTCCTACTGCTACCGCTATTGCTAACTCGAAGTTATTGCTACCCGCCGTGAAAGCAAGAGTAGTAGTTACTGGATAACTTGCACCGATTTTTTTACCCATATAAAATGAGACAAAGAACATTACAACAAAGTAAATAAGTAGTGGGATTGCGATACGGACAACATCAAACGGTACACTTACAATAGCTTCTCCTTTTAAAGAGAACATCACGATGATTGTAAATAATAAGGCTACTAATGTCAGTGGACTGATTTTCGGAATAAATACTTTTTCATACCATTCGCGTCCTTTTATCTTCACGAAAACTAAGCGTGTTAATATCCCAGCAATAAACGGAATCCCTAAGTAAATAAAGACTGATTTTGCTACTTCTACCATCGTAATGTCTACAATAGCACCCTCAATTCCTAACCACTCGGGAATAACCGTTACAAATACATAAGCATATATCGGGAAAAATATCATTTGGAAAACTGAATTAAACGCAACTAAACCGGCAGCATACTCAGAATCCCCATTTGCAAGGTCATTCCACACGATCACCATTGCAATACATCGTGCTAAACCAATCATTATTAATCCGACCATGTATTCAGGTTTATCAGGTAAAAAGATGATTGCTAATACAAACATTAATACCGGTCCAATTAGCCAGTTTTGTACAAGTGATAATATTAATACTTGTACGTCCTTAAACACACGTCCCATCTCTTCATAGCGAACCTTCGCTAGTGGCGGATACAACATAACGATTAAGCCAATCGCCAATGGGATAGATGTTGTACCGAATTGTAGACTATTCAAGCCACTTGTAAACCTCGGAAATAACGTACCTATGCCGATTCCTACAATCATAGCTAAGAAGATCCAAAGCGTTAAGTATCGATCTAAAAATGATAGTCTCTTCATGAATTACTCCTTTCACACTAACAGCAAGAATTTATCGTTTCTCCATTCGGAACCGTACAACAAGATGTAGATTCTATCTTATGGACATCGCTGTCAGCCTTTGTATAGAAAAATTCCCATTCGTTTCCGTCGGGGTCTGTGATCCAAAACTTGTCTTGCACCGCATAACAACATGTTGTATTCATCTCGTCGCGTGCAAAAAATCCCTCTTTTTCTAATCTCTTCTTATGAATCGCTATTTCTTCCTCATTTTCTACTTGAAACCCAAAGTGATTTACTTGATTGCCGGCTACTTCATCGCGGACATTTAATGTGAAATTAAGCCCTGGGACTTCCAATAAAAACTTTGCATAATCATTTTTTACTTTAACCGGATTTACTCCAAATACTTTTTTATAGAAATCCATAGACTTTTCTAAATTCGTTACATTGATTCCCACATGAACATATTTCATTATAAATTTCCCCCTTAATTGTATGTAGCATTAATCAAAAAAAATTGATTTATAGGTTGAAAAAACTAGCAGCAACTTCCTCTGCCCGTTTTTCTAAAAATGCAGCAAAGCTCTTCCGACAATAAACCGTTTACTTCATCATCATTTAAATCATAGTAACTCCAAGTACCTTGTGTTTCTTTTACAATTAAATTTGCATCTAATAGAATCTTTAAATGATAAGAAAGTTTGGATTGAGTCATTCCAAATACTCCTGTTAAATCACATACACACGTTTTCCCTCTTTGACAAAGCTCATACATGATTTCCAATCTCTTTTGATCTGCAAGGGCTTTAAATTTCTTTTCATATTGCTCGAATTGTTGTTTCATATCATTCATCATTTATAACCCCATTCATCAATTTTTTTTGATGTTTTTATTATATGCGCTACAACTTATCCAACGCAACCATTAAATCAATTTTTTTTGATTAATATATTCCCTCCTTCTCATCCACAAGAAACATTCAATTCTGTAACATAGGCTATTAGGGATTCATGGAATCAAGAAGTTGTAAATGGAGATTGGAATAGCAGAGCTAAATAGTTTGGAAATATGAGTATGCAAGCCTTGTTCATGGTTGTAGGAACAAAAGGGGTAGATAAAATTTCAAAAGTAAGTAAACTTTCAAAGGTAAGTAAACTTTCAAAGGTGGATGAACCTTCAAAAATTAATGAAAGTGTAAACTTCATAAAAAGTGTAAAAAACGTATTGAATGCCTAGATTCAGCCTCAGATTACGCCCTCCACCTCTTTCACAAATTTAGAAGCAGTTTCCCAATCAAGCTTTTACAAGCTATTAATACGAGGTAAAAGTAAAAATGTATACAAGTGAAAATTCTAATTTTTCACTCTAAACACATATCGAGATATTTTAGATGTTACTTATTACCATAAGAAAGGATGATATTTATGTCGTGTAAACTAACAAAGGTAGAACTACTTAAGCTTGTAAAGAATATCTATAACCTTGATTTACCGGAGGAAAAACATACTGAATATGTTTATCAGTTTAATAATATTGGTCTATGTTATCCATCTCCCAGTGACTTAATCTTTTGGCATGATGTAGAATTAACTCCCGAAGAAGTAGTAGAGATCGTGTGGAACTATAAAAAAGATGAAGAAATTACAAATTAATTATCATATCTATAAAAAATATCCCTCCAATTGTTAGTTAAACTAATCGAGCTTTTACGGTCTGTGTATCTCTCACCTAAACTTCTCTGAATCCTCTAAGTTTTTGAGGTGGGGGTCTCACAGCGCGTTAATGCAGGATAAAAAGAACAAAAAAGGAAGATCTTCTTTCTTAGAAAATCTTCCTTTTCATATCCGATATAACAACCCAGCGTTCCCCAGGTTATCAATACTATTTAAAAAGCTTTTTAAGTAAGTTCAATTTGTTAGTATTGTACGGTGGGAACAAAACATTTATATCTATTTTCGTCGTTTTCTTCATAATGCTCTTATCATGCGAGAAAAGATCGAAACTATATTTCCCATGATAAGCACCTATTCCCGAACTACCAACTCCGCCAAACGGTAAGTACGGATTCGCAAGGTGTAAAATTGTATCGTTTACACAACCTCCACCAAAGGAAACACTATTTAACACTTCTTTTTCACAGTTTTTATCTTCTGTGAACACATATAACGCTAATGGCTTCGGTTGATTATTAATCGTCTGAATTGCTGTTTTTAACTCGTCATATTCTAAAATTGGTAAAATAGGTCCAAAGATTTCATCTAACATCGCTGCATCTGACCAAGATTTCGCTTCTAATAAAGTAGGTTCTATATATAAATTTTCTTTTACTGAGTTTCCACCAAATATTATGTTCTCTTTATCCTGCTCAATAATAGCAGTTAATCGGTCAAACTGGCGTTCATTCACGATACGACCGTAATCTTTACTATGCATAGGGTTTTCCCCATAATAGTTACCAATGACTTCCTTCATTTTTGAAATGAATTCTGCTTTCACTTTTGAATGTACCATGATGTAATCTGGCGCAACACAAGTTTGACCTGTATTTAAAAATTTCCCCCAAACAATTCTTTTAGCTGCTATATCTAAATTTGCAGTTTCATCGACAATTACTGGGCTTTTCCCCCCAAGTTCTAACGTTACTGGAACTAGGTTTTTCGCAGCAGCTTCCATAACGATTTTTCCTACCTGCACACTTCCTGTGAAGAAAATATAATCAAAAGGTGCATTTATAAGTAAAGATGTTATTTCTCTTTCCCCTTCAACGACACGGATATAGCTCTTATCAAATATCTCGCTAATCATTTCATTAATTACAGACGTTATATTTGGTGTATTTTCAGAAGGTTTCAGTACCGCACAGTTCCCAGCAGCAATTGCTCCAATAAGAGGTTCAATAATTAAATTAAAAGGATAGTTATAAGGTCCAACAATTAACACTGTTCCATAAGGCTCTTTCATAATATGACTTTTAGATGGCCATAGTGTGATAGGTGTCTTTACTTTTTGCGGTTTCATCCATTTTTTTAGACGTTTCATTGTGTTTTTAATGCTATCTAACACGATACCTACTTCTGTTAAATATGTTTCGAATTCACTTTTCCCTAAATCGTTCTGCAGAGCTATCGTTATTTTTTTCTCATAACGCTGAATGCCCTCTTTTAACTTCCTTAACTGTTCTAGACGAAACTCTAAAGTTCTTGTCGCCCCTTGATCAAAGAATTGTTTATGCTCTTGAAGAATTTGATTAATATGTACTTCCTCTATTTGCTTCATTTTCATACACTCCTCACCACAAATAATTAGCTATTAAGCTCTGAATCTTATTATTAAACGTTTAAACATTTGGACATATAATGATTTATAAAGACCTCTAGATTACTCTAAAGGCACTCATCTTCCATTAGAGACAGCAATTTTTTCAAAGACTGTACCGCATTTTCTAATGATAAGGAATAATATCGTTCTGTTCCACGTTTTTCGACTGTTACTAATCCTTGATCCCTTAATAATTTTAAATGATGTGAAATGGCTGGGCGAGATAAACTCGATTGCGCTGTTATATCACTAACCGTTAAAGGATTCTTTTCACTAAGTAAAAGAATGATATCTTGACGATGCGGGTCACATAACAATTGAAAAAATGGAATACATGTACGGAATTGATCTAATGCTTGTTTTCCCATAGTATATCCTTTCTAAACTACCGTTAATGAAACGTTTAAACTTTTAAACCTTTTGTTGTACATTTATTCTAATACCTTCTCCTTTTATCGTCAATACATAGATAATCAATATTTCTCGAACATCTTCATGTCGTTATTCTTACTACAAGAAAAAAGGGTTTTATAGCCCTATACCGAAGTTAATTCATAAACAAAAAATACATGATAAAAAGGAGTTTTTCTATTGAAACAAGCCTTACTTATTATTGATGTTCAACAAGAGTTAGTTGAAGGGAATCATGAAGAAAAAAGTGTATTTGATAAAGAAGGATTATTAGAACGCATTAATTTAGTTATCAATACAGCGTTACAAGCAGAAGCTCTTATCGTGTTTGTCAGAGATAAAGATGTCGCTGAAGGAAATAGCCCAGGATTTGAAATACACCCAAAAGTAAATGTTCCATCTTCAGCAACAATCTTTGATAAAGAAGCTACTAATTCTTTTTATGGCACACCATTATTGAGCTTTTTACAGGATAATGAAGTGAATCACCTTGTCATTATGGGATGCAAAACAGAGCATTGTATTGACACAGCGGTTCGTACTGCAACAGTTAATCACTTTGACGTCACTTTAGTTGGTGATGGACATTCCACAACAGATAATACGGTTTTATCGGCCAAACAAATTATAAGCCATCACAATGCTATACTCCACGGGCATTATAATGTTGATAATTTTTCCGTCGTTCGAAATGCTGAGGAAGATTTATTTCAGCCCATTCATAACAACTACCGATAGAGAAGTAAAAAGTGGCGAGTCCTTATATACTGAAAGGACTCGCCACCACTATTTTACACTTAATTTTTCTTTTGCTTTTTTAGGAAGCTCGTCCTTTTTCATTTCCTCCCAAGCTAATACACCTTTACCATTATGATATACACGTAGGAACGCTTCTTTTCGAAGATTCTTACTCGCATCAAATTCCATAACCTTCTCTTTACCATTTTCATCAAATCCAGCTAATTCATATTCATAACGTGTGTATCGTTTTCCGTCTTCTGCTTTTGTCTCTACTTCTTTGCCATCCACATCAATTTGTACATAATATTGATCTTTCCCTACTCGATTCGGGTCAAAATCGGAAGAATTACAGCCTACTAACATTGTCATAAAAACAACTAAAACACTAAAAATTGCGATATATCGTTTCATCTTGTTCACCTCATGTGTAACCTTATGTCGAAATCATATTCTTTTTTCCCTTAAAATGAAATTCAAAAACATGACCAAAAGATTACACTTTTGTAAGGTAATGCAAGAAGCCATCCGCATCGACCTATAATCGATAGATGACTTCAAATTTGATTATTCTTGTAAATAATCATTATATTTTACTTTACTTATACTCCAACCATTCTTCAAACGTCATCATTTCAAAATCCTCTTCTACATCAATCCGAAGGGGTGTAATTAATTCCAATAAATTACCGTCTGGGTCATAAAAATAAATTGCGGCATGAGCTTGTGGGTTATTTGGTAATACAAGTGGCTGACGGCTCTCATCAAAACCAAAAGATGTACGAACAGCAATTCCTTTTTCATTCAGCCACTTTTTCGCATATAACATATCTTTTTTTTCCACATAAAAAGCTATATGTCGTAAGGATGGATGGTATGGCAAGTCCACCTGCTCAGTTTCCCATAGACCAATCCAGCTTTTCCCCTTCTCGATCCAAAAAAACACTAATTTTTCTCGTTTATGTGCAATCTCTAATCCCAATCCTTCGTAAAATACAATCGCATTTTCTAAATTCCGCACAGGTAAATGCACCTCATATAACCCTTTAATCATCTATGATACCCCCTTTAATCTCCCCCACTATTAATATATTGTTATGAGATTAAAATTCCCTACAAAATAAGTATGAGGTGCATCCATCTTTAGTACTAGAGTTACAATAATTTTATTAAGCAATTTAACTAATACTTTGTTCCAAAAACACCATTAGATTATCATCTATGTATAAGGAAGAATTTCTACAAGGGCTCCGTTATTTTTGGGAACTTGGAGAATTACGTGTTTTTATTTTTACAGGAATCAACATGTTGATATGTATTCCAATGGGCTTAATTCCTGTGTTAGCAAACACAGAGCAGGAATATGACCTTTGGATGACAGCCATATCCGTTGGAACATTATCTGGAAGTTTGGTGTCAGGGAAACTGGTCAATTATAGTTTGAAACATATTTTTGTTACTGTCACTCTTCTTGGTGGGAGTACTTGGTTGGCTTCATATTGGCTATTATCCATTTTCCTTATTACAACACTTACTTTATTTTCTTTGTCATGGTTTATGATTAGAATAATGGACGTACAATTTCAGACCTTGTTGCAAAGTAGAATTAAGAGTGCATACTTGGGAAGAGTTTTAAACAATTCAGGGTTCAATGGCACCTGTAGGCTATCCACTAGGTGGCGTTTTATCGGATTATATTCATATTTAGTTGGTTTTGTTATCCTACTGTTAGCAGGAAGGTATTTTACGCGGAGTCTATTCTTATACAATGCTCAGAAAGAGAAACTATCAGAAAAACAAACGCTTTAAACTTTTCTTTTTTTATAACTTCTAACACCTGACTCGTAACTAAAAAATGAAAGAAGCTCCAACAATTCGGGTTTCTTTCGTTTTTATAAGGATAAACATCTTAATTTCATTGATGTAATACTTTAGTTATCAACTTAAATCTGCTACTCTCTATAATCCTGAGGATAATTTTTTTGTACAAAAATTTCATTTGGGGGTACTTCAAAATATTAGCTTGATGGGCATGTGGCGGTATTCCTAATTAGAAATCCTCTCTATTAGTTGAGAAATAAATTAACTACTCATCCAAAAATAAAATTAGTTGTACAATGAATTTGTATCTATTCCATGTAGGGATAGTACCACATAGCTATCAAATTAATGAGTTTACTGTTCCCAAAATATGAGCTGCATTCATAAAAATTGCATTTTGGGCATGCTTCACGATTTTAGTTTGATGGGCATGGCGAGATTTATATTATTTTAAAGGAGGACTATTAAATGTCTGATCTCTATTCTCGTCTTTCAAAAGATGATGCTGCCGTTCTTTTAGTAGATCATCAAACAGGTCTTATTTCTGGTTTAGTGCGTGACTATGGTGTTGATGAATTCAAGAACAATGTTATGGCTCTTGCTAACACCGCTAAGTTTTTTGATTTACCAGTTATTTTAACAACTAGCTTTGAAAATGGACCTAATGGCCCACTCATGCAAGAGTTGACTGAGCTTTTCCCTAGTGCGCCCAAAGTAGCTAGACCTGGACAAATCAACGCATGGGACAATGAAGAATTTGTTAGAGCTATTGAAAAAACAGGTAAAAAACAAGTGATTATTGCTGGTGTCGTTACTGATGTTTGTGTTGCATTCCCAGCACTATCGGCTATAAACGCAGGCTATGAGGTGTTTGTAGTAACTGATGCATCAGGGACTTTTAATAAACAAGTCGCAGACGCTGCTCTTATGCGTATGGCTCATGGAGGCGTCCAATTAATGAACTGGTTTAGTGTTGCATGTGAATTACAACGCGACTGGCGGAATGATGTTGAAGGATTTGGAAACTTAATCTCTAAGCATCTTCCTGGTTATGAAAATATTATTGGAACATATAGGGCAGCTCAAAGGGAGTTTAGTAAATAAATAGATAACATAATTGATTAACAAAAAAGCTTTGGGAATATCCCAAAAGCTTTTTTGTTAATTAGATTTTATATACAAAGATGATCCCCTTTCCTTGCAGGTCTATAATTGCAAATAAGAAAATAATGACGATACAGATACAGAAGAAGATGATGATGTAGAATAAACTACAGAACAATAGGGATTGCAATACAGCTTCACTTCAAGCACTCTTTTGAGAGTTTTTTATTTTTAGGGAGCCGTCAACCAAATTCAACTAAATATTCAATGTACTATTTAAATTTTTAAGATTTACTGATGAGTACTGATACTGGTAAACCGTTATAGGATACTGGTATGGATAAACTAAAGTTGTAGGGATAGAGGTTAATAGGGATTGCACTAATAGGATTGTGTATATAAGCAGGTGAAGCATGTATGAAAGGCATGGTAGAAATGTCAGGTGCTACAACATGGTCTCTTGCAGAAAAGAGATTCATAATACAACCACTCCTAAAACGTTTTTTAACATTAAAAGGACTAGAAAAATAAAATTTTTCACTAAGGGTAGACATGTTATATGAATAATATATGGTACGGTTAGGATGAATTGTTATAAGCGAACAAGCCTTTTTTATGTTTGAGCACATTTTTATGAAAGTGAACTACCCACCACTTAGTAGATCTTTCGTATAATCAAAGAAGGAGGGATAACATGAGCAACATTATTAATCTCGAAGAAAAGCGAAAAGAAAAGAACGGTACAGTCACAATACCAATCATTGAGCGTATTTATGTAGAACAAGGAGAAATCAGAGCTGATGTGGTTGGGGAACAAGAAGTACCGAAAACTATGATAGATAAAGTGAAACTTTAATCAGTGGAGGTTTTCTCCATCCCCCACTGATTATCAGCCCGACCAATCGGGCTTTTACGTGCTGTTTATCTCCCACCTAAACTTCTTCACTTCCCTCAAGCTTCGAGGTGGGAGTCTTACAGCCCGTTAATGCGAGATAAATTTAATTTCATATGAGATCTTTTCTTCCTAATACAATTTGACCTCTTATTGTTTGTTGAACGTATTGCCAGCCCTTTGGAATTCTCCATAACATATCATTCTCTTTACCAATAACTCTATTTTTTTCCATTGCAACGATTAAAGAGATTTTCAAAATACTACCTCCTCTTAAAAATAAAGTTGGTATGTAACTGTTACATACCAACTTCACTTTTTTCATAAATAGCCATCACTATTTCTTTCCTCGGAAAATCCAGCCGCTTTAAACTGCTCACATATCCCTCAAACTCATATCGTACAAATTGTTGCTTTATTCGATACCCATTCTTATCTATTTCAATAATACCGTAACGAGCATGCGGACGGTTATAACAACCAAGTGAGCCCGGATTGTAAAATATTGCACTACCATTAGAAAAATGATGTATGTCATGGTCATGACCAAAACAGATGAGTGAAGTGTTTTTCAAATTGTTCATACAAACAAAATTTCTTGCAGAAGGCATACCAGTTAAATCGAATGGATCTTCGCTAATATGTGCCCTCCTACGCTCTAAACTCATTGGGTAATGTGTGAAATATAACGTTTTCTCATACACTTTAAGTGTTACATGCCTTGGCAACTCTTCTAATTTCGCTATATTTTCTTTCTCAATTCTACTTGCAATCCATTCATGGTGCGGGATAACTCGCACTCTACTGTTCGGATATGGTTCATGATTTATAAGTGCTAAAACTGCTTCATCATGGTTTCCCGTAATCATTGAAATGTTTTCTAACTTAAATAAGGTTGATAATACTTCATTTTCAAACGGTCCTATCCTAATCATATCTCCAAGACAATATATGTGATCAACTGCTTTTTCTTTTAAATCATACAATACAGCATGCAAAGCATGGGCATTTCCATGTATGTCAGTTATAACTGCAATTCGGTACATGTCCCCCCTCCTCAAACCATACCTAACTATATGTATCTACTTCTTCTCCACACTTTCCAAAAACTCTCGAACCTCTCTTGAAGACCGAAAAATAATAATCTCTTTCTCCCCTGACAATTCTTCAAGTTTCTTTAAAATTCCTGGTTTCTTTGTTTTTGGATATCCCCAGATCCATTGTAAAAACTGTAAAGAGAATCTCTCTTCACAACCTTCTCCCATATCAGGTCTCGTTTGATTTCGGTATTGTAAAACGCGTTTTACAGCACGAGATATGCATATCATTCTCGGAATATCTAAAAATATAATTGTATCTGCTGCTTGTAACCTAATATCCATCGTCCCGCTATAGTTCCCATCGAAAATCCATTCTTCCTTCTTTACTAATTCATACTGCACACGCCTTTGCTCTTCTTTTGGTGTTTCCACCCAATTTGGCTTCCAAAAGAGGGCATCAAGGTGATATACATTCATATGTAACGTTTCACCTAAATGCTTTGCTAAAGTGGATTTACCTGAACCACCGGAACCGATAATTGCGATTTTCTTCATATATCCTCCCTCAGCCCTGGAATAATCGATTCAGGGAAACAAACGATATCACAACTTTTGTTAGCTGCCTCTCTCATCATTTCCTTTACAATATGAACCCCTTCTAACGCAGACTTCGGAAACCGTACTTGTCCTAATCCAATTCTCATTCTTTCATCCCCTCTTTAATATTAAAAGAAAATTCCCACTTTACAGTATACTATTTTCGCCATACTGTTTATATAAAAAGAAAAAGCTTAATAAAAAATGCGATAAAAACTTTCTAAATATTTAAAATAAATTGAAAACAAATATCGAAACAAGTAAAATATAAACGTTATCTTCCTTCTTTTGTCAGTCAGATAGAATAAAAGAATTGGAGAGGAATACATGAAAAAATCTTTCAAAAGAAAAGTAGTAAGTACTTTACTTGCTCTGTCACTCACTATGGGCTTAGCACCACTTGGACAGGCAAAAGCTGATTCCTCACCGGGAGTCGTACAGTCTTCCTCAATTGTAAATCAAGTAGATGCGAATCGTGCAATTGATCATGTTCGTTTTCTATCAGAAACAATTGGGCCTCGTCCTGGTGGAACAGCGGCAGAGCAACAAGCATCTCAATATGTTGGGACGCAATTAAAAGCAATGGGCTATGAAGTAGAATATCAGCCTTTTACTGTATCTGATCAATACTTAGGGTTCATCGATTCACCACTGTCTCAATCAAAAACTTGGCAAGCAGGAGCTGCAGCAAATGCACTTATTTCAAAAGAAGCCGTTACAGCACCTGTAATTTTTGTTCAGAATGGAACAAGACTAAGTGATATTCCAAATGACGCAAAAGGAAAAATTGTTTTATTTGAAAAAGCTGCGACACAAGCAAGCTATAATAGGCAAGTTGAAAACGCTGTAGCAAAAGGGGCAAAAGGCGTTCTTTTATATAGTTTAATTGACAGCCGTGGAAATCATGGATCAGCTTTTAATCCTTATTTAACAAAAAAACAATCCATTCCTGTATTTGGTCTTGCTTATTCACAAGGGAATGCACTTAAACAAGAATTAGCTCAAAAAGGAAGTGTCGCTCTTTCTTTAACAGCAAGACATGAAGCAAACTTACAATCTTTCAATGTAATCGCCAAAAAGAAACCAAAGAATAGTACTGGTAATGAAAAAGCTGTTATTGTAGGCGCTCATTATGATAGTGTTATCGGTGCACCAGGGGCGAATGATAATGCGTCTGGAACAGGATTATTATTAGAATTAGCACGTGTATTTCAAAATGTAGAAACGGATAAAGAAATCCGTTTCGTCGCTTTTGGCGCTGAAGAAATGGGACTGATTGGTTCTAAACACTACGTTAACAAATTATCGCAAACAGAACGAAACCGTATTTTAGGTGTATTTAACGCCGATATGGTTGCTTCAAGTTATGATAAAGCAAAAAACCTATATGCAATGACTACAGATGGCTCTCCTAACCTTGTATCAAATGCGGCTTTACAAGCTGGAAAACAATTAAATAATCCGCTTGTCTTGCATGGGAAATTTGGTTCCAGTGATCATGTACCATTTTCTTCAGTTGGCATTCCTTCCGCATTATTTATTTGGATGGGAGTAGATAGCTGGGTTCCACTTGTCTATCATATTGAAAAGGTATACCATACACCGCAAGATAATATACTCGAAAACATTTCAGCAGAAAGAATGAAAATGGCATTAGAAGTAATTGGAACTGGTGTCTATAATGTTCTCCAAAATGCTACTATACAAAAAGAACAAGAAGCTGCTTAAACATAAGGGAAGACCACCATTTTCATGGGGGTCTTCCCTTATTTATTAACTATATTACATGCTTACAACTTCACCCGCTGAAGCCTTAGTGCATTCAGCACAACCGATACAGAACTAAACGCCATTGCTGCTCCTGCTAACCATGGTGCAAGGAAACCAGCTGCTGCAATTGGAATACCTAATGTGTTGTAAATTAATGCCCAAAATAAGTTTTGTTTAATGTTGCGCATCGTTTTCTTACTCATAAAGATGGCATCTGCAATGCTTCGTAAATCACCGCGCATAAGTGTTACATCGGCAGCTTCCATTGCTACGTCTGTACCTGTTCCCATCGCCATACCGATGTCAGCAACTGCAAGAGCCGGCGCATCGTTAATGCCGTCACCAACCATTGCGACATGTTTTCCTTCTACTTGGAACTTTTTCACTTCATTCGCTTTATCTTCTGGCAATACTCCCGCGCGAACGTGATCAATTCCTACTTGTTTTGCAATTGCATGTGCTGTTCTTTCATTGTCACCTGTAATCATAACAACTTGAATGCCCATTTCTTTTAATTTCGAAACTGCTTCTTTTGATGTTTCTTTAATTGTATCTGCAACTGCAACAACTCCAGCATATGCGCCGTCAATACCAACTAACATTGCTGTTTTCCCTTCGTTTTCAAGCTGTTCCATAAAGGAATAAGCGTGCGTTGCTTTCACATGATATTTCTCCATTAACTTCCTTGTACCAATAACAATTTCATGCTCTTCCATAACTGCTCGTATGCCGTAGCCAGGTATCGCTTCGAACTCTGTCGTATTCCCTAATGTAATACCTTTTTGTTTCACACCTTCAACAATTGCTTCTGCAAGTGGATGTTCTGAATTTCTTTCAGCACTTCCGACAAAATATAAAAATTGTTCTTCATCAATATTTTCTACTGATACATCTGTTAGTTCTGGTTTTCCTTTTGTAACTGTACCTGTTTTATCAACTAACACTGTATTAATTTTTTGAGTACCTTCTAAATGCTCTCCGCCTTTAAATAAAATGCCGTATTCAGCAGCACGCCCAGATCCAGCCATAATTGATGTTGGCGTCGCAAGCCCTAACGCACACGGACAAGCAATAACAAGAACAGCAATTAACTTTTCTAAAGCACTCGCAAAGTTACCAGGCTCAACAATTGTAAACCAAACGATAAAAGTAACAATTGCAATCCCAACAACAATTGGAACGAAAATACCAGAAATCACATCTGCTACTCGCTGAATTGGTGCTTTTGATCCTTGTGCATCTTCAACAACTTTAATAATTTGCGCAAGCGCTGTATCTTTTCCAACCTTTTTCGCTTCTACTTTTAAAGAACCATTTTTATTTACAGTGGCCCCAATGACTTCATCACCAATTTGTTTTTCAACGGGGATACTTTCCCCAGTTAACATCGATTCATCAACCGCTGATGCTCCCTCTATTACGATACCATCTACAGGTATTTTCTCACCTGGTTTTACAATTACGATATCACCTGTAACAACTTCTTCTAATGGAATGCTCATTTCTTGATCATTTCGAATAACTGTCGCTGTCTTTGCTTGTAATCCCATTAATTTTTTAATTGCTTCTGATGACTTCCCTTTTGCGAGTGACTCAAATAACTTACCAAGTAAAATTAATGTAATTAGAACCGCACTTGTTTCAAAATATAAACCAACTG
>NZ_JOTN01000004.1 GCF_000712595.1 Bacillus manliponensis | reverse complement strand
ACTATCAAAAGCAAAAACGTAAAGTAGCTCGTATTCATGAGAAAATCATAAACGTGAGAACAGACTATTTGCAAAAAATCTCTACCGATATCATCAAAAACCACGATGTGATGGGAATTGAAGATTTGCAAGTGTCCAATATGTTAAAAAACAGTAAATTAGCGAAAGTGATTAGTGAAGTATCTTGGGCTAAATTCAGAATCATGCTTGCGTACAAAGCGAAATGGTACGGAAAACAGGTCATCGCTGTATCCAAGACCTTTGCTTCTTCTCAGCTTTGTTCGTGTTGTGGATATAAAAATAAAGACGTTAAGAATCTCAATCTCCGTGAATGGGATTGCCCTTCTTGTGGCGAACATCACGATAGGGATATTAACGCAGGACAAAATCTTAAAAATGAAGCATTAAGACTTCTAACCGTAGGGACTACGGGGCTAGACTACTAAATATCTGTTCGGTAGAACGGAGTTCGTAGGAATCCCCCACTTCAAAACAGTCCGTAAGGGCGTTAAGTGGTGGGTAGTTCAATACAATGAGTTATATAATTCGATTCATAATTGTAACAACTTTTTATCATTAAAATTCCAATTTAGTACATTTCATACAGTTGACAAACATAAAAGACATTTATATAATGAAAATACAAAAGCATATCTCCAAAGGGGAGTAGCGTCAGAGATTTTCTCTGAAACAAAGTCGTCATTCCGTGGAATTTATATTCCTCCGGCTTTGTTGGCATATTCGATTACATATGTCTAGCAAGACCTTTGCCTACTTGCGGCAGAGGTCTTTTTTGCGTGGTTTTCTAGAATTTCCCGCCGTTTACAAGAGATATACTGGGGAAGCTAAACAGGGGAACTTGTCTCCATTTGTTTAGCATCTATACAAATGAGAGGAGAATGGAAATGGAACTATCTTTAATATTGGAGTATGGCTGGGTATTACTTATCTTGGTCGCTCTAGAGGGAATTTTAGCAGCAGATAACGCTGTCGTTCTTGCGGTTATGGTTAAGCACTTACCTGAAGAAAAACGTAAAAAAGCATTATTCTACGGATTAGCAGGTGCTTTCGTCTTCCGCTTAGGTTCATTATTTATGATCTCATTCCTTGTTGATGTATGGCAAGTACAAGCGATTGGTGCACTTTACCTTATGTTTATTGCAGGTAATCACATTGTAAGAACATACTTCAAAAAGAATACGAATGAAGACGACGCTGAATCAGAAGATAAAAAGAAAAACGAAAACTTCTGGTGGACTGTTTTCAAAGTAGAAGTTGCTGATGTTGCTTTCGCGGTTGACTCTATTTTAGCAGCTGTTGCATTAGCAATGACATTAAAACCAACTGGTCTTGGTACAATTGGTGGACTTGACGCAGGTCAATTCACGATCATCTTCATCGGTGGTTTAACGGGCGTAATCATTATGCGATTTGCTGCAACTGCTTTCGTAAAACTATTACACCGTAAACCAGGATTAGAAACTGCTGCTTTCTTAATCGTTGGTTGGGTTGGGGTTAAGTTAGCTGTTTATACACTTGCTCACCCTGCACTTGCAGTCATTCCACATGACTTCCCGCACTCTGCTGCTTGGAAGATTCCATTCTGGGTTGTATTAATAGGGATTGCTGTTGGTGGCTGGTTCTTATCAAAAGATGTATCTGTCGATGCAAAAGAAAACGACAAAAAATTCAACGAAAAAGCGCTATAATTATAGCGCTTTTTCTTTTTATACTTTTTTCTTCTTCCACCATTCTAAGTCCCCCCATATAATATGAAATCCTTTCCAGAGGTGTGTATCTTTTATGAAATTTTTTACATTTCCATTGAAATAAATGCATATCAGGTGTAATTTGTTAGTAAAATAATATTATAAAAGGAGCACCACTCAATGTTAGAACAGGGATTAGAATACGTTGTACAGCTCGCAAAGAAGAAAAAAGTAATGCTAGATACAAATCCGATGCAATATTTCATTCGGGCTGCTCTTGCCGGTGTTTATATTGGATTTGTCATTGTACTATGCTTCAAAGCTGGTAACTTCTTTCATATGACACAATCACCAGCTACCTATTTAGTCGCTTCTATGTTTTTTGGCATCGCACTTGTATTAATCACGTATGGATCGGCTGAACTTTTCACTGGAAATACAATGTATTTTACAGTTGCAACATTGCGAAAAGAAACAACAATAGTTGATACAATAAAAAACTGGTTTGCTTGTTACGCTGGGAATTTTGTCGGTGCTATCTTTTTCGCATTACTATTTTATGCAACAGGTATTTTTGAACATATCGATAATGGACATTTTTTAAATACTGTAACCGAGGCAAAAATGAACACCGAGACAACACAACTATTTGCAAAGGCCATTTTATGTAACTGGCTTGTATGTCTTGCTTGTTTTTTACCGTCGCAAGTAAAAGGAGACATTGCCAAAATAGCAATAATTATGCTTCTTGTCTTCACCTTTTTCCTATCTGGCTATGAACATAGCATTGCAAATTTATCCTTATTCGCAATCGCCTTATTATCTCCGCATCCTGATACTATTACAATATCCGGTGCCATTCACAACTTAGTTCCTGTAACGATTGGCAATATTATCGGCGGCTCTGTATTTGTTGGAATGGTATATCACTATTTAACTAAAAAGCAAAATACAGTTAACATTGCTTCAACAGAAAATAAAATGAAAAAATCTATATAAAGTGAAACTTCACTCAGCGAAGGTTTTCTTCATCCCCCACTGAGTGTTAGCCTGACCAATCAGGCTTTTACATCAAAAAGCGAAAACGACTGTTCAAGTATGACAAGCCGAAGCTAATCCTTTCTGTGGCGTAGTTTGCTACAGAAGATTAGCTTGTGACTCGAATCCAGGCTGTGAATCTCCCACTTAAACGTCTTTGCTTCACCTGAATTTTGAAGCAGAAATCTTACAGCCCGCAAAATAGGAGCATTAAAGCATTGCGAGAAACATGTTGGAATACTTTTCTTTCATTTACTTAATCTTAGTACCCACATCAATTTCTCCATCTCTTTTTGCTTGTAGTAACCGCTCTAACATATAACGCCGTCCGATCGGATCATCCGTATGAATATGAATCTCATGCGCATACAGTCCTTCTTTACAAAACATTTCTACAAAGTCCAAACCATTCCGCCTTCTCCACCCCATATTGTAATCAAGTGATAATATATGAACTGCATGATTTCGAACAAGCTGCAACGCTTCCTCTACACAAGGAGCCCCTGTGAACCCATAAGGAATAGGTCTTTGGTCATCCATATATATATTCATCATGTCCTCCCCCTTTCTTCAATTATACAAAAGAATTAATGTACAAATCGTTCCAGCACTAATAAAAGGAGCAAACGGAATAGGATCCCTATACCTCATATAACCGAAAAGTGTAGCACCAAAAATAAATATAAGACCAAATAAAGATGCAAGTAAAATCGTTATGGTCACTCCTTCTATCCCTATCACAAAAGCAAGTAACGTTAACAGCTTTACATCACCACCACCAATTCCTCCCTTGTATATCCAACCAATAAAATATAGTACAGAAAATATACACAAACTACTTATAATTTCGTTCCACCATATTCCCTTTGATAAAAAAATACGCTCGAATAGAAAAAAAACTGCAAAAAAGATGAGAATAACGTTTGGAATTAACATATAGAGGATGTCTGTCATCGTGACAATTACTAATAGAGATAATACCGCCCATATAAAAATAAGCTGTGCATATGAGGAAATAAAAAATGTAGGAATTAGAAAAGCAATACCTGTTATCACTTCAATTAACAAATACAAATAAGAAATTTTTTCTTTACAATACTTACAACGCCCTTTTTGCAAACAGAAGGATACAATTGGGATTAACTCTCCTATCCCTAATGTATAACCGCAATGCTGACAATGGGAACGCGGAGTAATAATAGACTGCTGAAGGGGAACTCTCGAAGCAACAACGCTATAAAAAGAACCAAGTACTGTTCCAATTAGAAAAATATAGACATGAAGTATCATCTTATCTCTCCTCTCACCCCCACTATAACAAAAAGAGCCAAACTATTATAATTGCAATAATCGCTATTTATCTACAAAAAAACAGGCCGATATATGGCCTGTTTTTTCTTTATACAATGAAATAAAATGCTTTTAATGGTCCGTGAACACCAACAACAAGTTGCATTTCAATATCTGCTGAATTACTTGGACCTGTAATGAAGTTAATACAAGATGCCGGCGCTTCCCCATTTTCTACACGTGTATTCATGTGATGCACCGCTTGTGTAATACGAGGCACAAGTGTTTCACGTGGAATAATTGCAATATAAATTGTCGGTAAGAAATGTAACGAACGCCCTCTTCCTTTATGGCTTTGTACAACGATTGTACCCGATTCAGCTAACGTGTAATCACTAAAGGAAATACCGATATTTGCCTTCTCAGCTAGCGTTATATTTTCATTCTTTTTTTCAGGATCCCAAACATTCACTTCAACATTTTGCTTCTGTAATTCCTCATGAAATAAAGATGTCAAACCATACTGATCAAAACGTTTATCTTGAGATAGCATGATTGGTCCGCCACCGTTTGCAAGAATTACACTTTCAATTTCCGCACTTAATGCTTCTTTACTCGTCTCAATTACTTTTGTATGAATGTTATTACATTGTTTCTTAAATACTTGTAATAATTCCTCTTGTGTGCAATCACTTAACGTTTCCCAATTTATATTATGCTTCCATTTCGGACGGGTAACATGGACGTTTTTTTGTTCACGTCCTAGTTGCTTTGCAATGTTATTTAAAAAAGAATCACGGTTATGAATTGTTCCTTGCATTAGTTACTCCCGCCTTTCTTATGATCTTTATACCAATCACGGAATCTCTCTTTATTTGGAGCTGGAAACTCACGAATCTCTGTCCAATTTTTGAGTGGTCCTACACCTTTTGAAACCCGGTTGTTAGATGTAAATGGGCTCATTGCTGTTGGTGCCATTTTTGATCCCATTTTGTATAAAGCAGCAGACGATGCACCCATACTAAACATTTTCATCGCTAATTTCTCTGCAAGGGGTGCCCGTCCCTCTTGCTCAACAATTACTTGACGATGTTTTAATAACAATTCATGAAGCGGAATTTTCACCGGACAAGCTTCCGTACAAGCTGCACATAGTGTAGAAGCATATGGCAACTCTTTATAATCATCATAGCCACCTAGTAACGGTGTTAATACTGCTCCGATTGGCCCGGAATAAATAGAACCATACGAATGCCCACCAACATGGCGATAGACCGGACAAACATTTACACATGCTGCGCAGCGAATACATTGTAATACTTGACGGAATTCAGATCCTAATATTTCAGATCGACCATTATCAACAACAACTAAATGAAATTCCTCTGGTCCATCTACTTCATCTTCTTGAATAGGACCTGCTACTGTGACATAACTTGTTAACTTTTGTCCAACCGCACTTCGGCAAAGTAAGCCGACAAGTACATCTAATTCTTCCATCGTCGGAACAATACGCTCCATCCCCATAACCGCGATTTGTATCTTTGGAATTGACATCGCGAGATCCGCATTTCCTTCATTTGTTACTAAGCAAAGTGAACCAGTATTCGCAACCGCAAAGTTACATCCCGTTACCCCAATCTCTGCTTGTACAAATTTTTCACGAAGCATTTTTCGAACAAACTTTGTCATTTCATATGGATCATCAGACTTGTCATAACCTAGTTTCTCTTGAAAAACATCACGGATTTGTGTTCTATTTTTATGAAGTGCAGGCGCAACAATGTGAGATGGTGGATCATTATCTACTTGTAAAATATATTCACCTAAGTCACTCTCAACAACTTCACATCCAATTTCCTCTAGAGCATGGTTCATACCAATCTCTTCGGTTACCATTGATTTTGACTTTATAACTCTTTTTGCTTGTTTCTTCTTTGCTACCTTTTGAATGTAGTCAGCTGCTTCCTCTTTCGTTTTTGCAAAGAAAACGTGACCGCCTCTTTTTGCTACATTATCACTTAACTGCATTAAATAATAATCTAAATTTTCTAATGTATGCTGACGAATTTCCTCACCTAGTTCACGCCACTCTTCCCAGTTTCCTAATTCATCAGCCGCATCTAGTCTCTTCGTATGTAAACGCGTTTGGGCAGCAGAGACCGCTCCGCGCATAAACGCATCTTCAATTCCTTCACCAACACGCTCTTGAAACTTTTTGTCACTAATTTTCATCGCCATAACATGATTCCCCCTTCATTAACGACTATTTAACACTTCAGCAATATGCATAACCTTTACATCTTTCCCCAAACGATCAATACGTCCGCCAATGTTTAACAAACACCCACAATCTGCACCAATAATGTAATCTGCACCAGTTTCCATAATGCTGTCAACCTTCTCATCTACCATCTGCTCAGAAATTTGTGTCATTTTAACCGAGAATGTTCCGCCAAAGCCACAGCAGTTTTGAGAATTTGGTAAATCTTTTACTTGAAGCCCCTCGACATGATTCAGCAAAATACTTGGTGCTTCTTTCACTCCTAGCAAGCGCGTCATATGACAAGATTTATGGACAGTCGCCGTTCCCTGTAAACGAGCGCCAACATCCCTTACCTGTAGCACATCAACAATAAACTGCGTTAATTCATATGTTTTTTCTGCTACTTTTCTCGCACGCACTTCCCATTCTGGATCACCTTTAAAAATATGTGGATACTCGTGAAACATTGTCGCACAAGAACCAGACGGTGTTACAATATACTCTGCATTCTCAAACGTACGAATCATATGTTTCATCGCATCTTTAGCTGCCTCTACATGTCCGCTATTATAAGCAGGTTGTCCGCAGCAAACTTGTGCTTCAGGAAATTCAATTTCACAGCCTAAACGCTCTAAAATTTCAACTGTTGCTTTCCCGACACTCGTCTCAAACATATCAACTAAACATGTGACAAATAAAGTAACCTTCATAATTATCCCCCTCTTTTTCAAACTCGCCAACAATCATAAGGTCATCAGATGACTTAATAAAAAAGAAAGACGACGAAATTACTTTCTGTCTAATCTCCCTTTCAGAAAACGCTTACTTATCTTTCCATTTTATCATATAAATGAATTTTTAAAAGTGCGAATTTACAATTTTCTATCTTCTATGTTTGTCACCATAAGTTCTACATTTGTTAAATGCTCTAGCATTGCTTGTTGTGCACCTTCAACATCTTGTTCTAACACTAAATCATAAATCTTTTGGTGCTCTTCTAAAAGTCGTTCCGCTGTTGTTTGTTCACCATATAATAAGATACGTCGCGTTTCACCAATTGCTTCTGCAATCATTTCAGAAACGTGATTCATAAGCTCTAACAAAATGCTATTATGTGAAGCTTCTGCAATTGCCATATGGAAACGAAAATCTGCCTCTTCACCAGCCTTTTCATTTCCTGCGCTGCGCTTCATTTCACCGAGCCAATGTTTCATATTATGTAAATTCTCCTCAGTACGCCTTGTTACTGCTGCTCGCACTGCACCTACTTCAAGCACTTTTCGCACCTCAAGTAAATTCACGATGTCTTCTTGTTTTATTAATAACGTATGATTTAATGATGTTGTTAATGACGAAGCATCGAAATTTTTTACATAAGTTCCTTCTCCTTGTTTCATTTCAATTAAGCCCATCGCACGTAAGGCACTCAACGCTTCACGCACAGCAGATCTACCAACTTGAAACTGCTCGGCTAATTGATGAACAGAAAGAAGCTTATCTCCAGGCTTTAATGTACCATCTTTAATCATTGACAAAATAGCCTCAGAGACTTCTTCATAAATTTTTTTCGGTTTAATTGATTTATACCCCAGTGGTATCACCCCAGTTTCATCCAAACAACAATGACAACGATAGATATAGAAAATAGTATCATTCTCTATTTTAGACCTAAATAATGGGAAGTACAAATGTTTTGTTCATAAAGTTCACAAAATAAGAAAAGAAAAAACCTTCTTTTTTAGGATGGAAAGTGCATCTGGCCATGCATAGTAACGGTCAGGGCCCTTTTCTACCACTTTCCTTGTTACAACACAAACAAAGAACAGACTCCACTTTCTATTTTTCGCCGTGGAGATACTAAAAAACCAACCATCTCTATACTAAGAGGAGATGATTGGTAACTGAATTGTATTTGTTGTTCCTTTTCCTTCTTCACTTTCAACGTTCCATATACCGCCATGAATATGAACAATTTGTTTTACAATTGCAAGACCTAAACCTGTTCCACCATGCTGACGACTTCTGCCTTTATCAACGCGGTAAAAACGCTCTCCTAACTGTTCAAGGTGCTCTTTCCCAATACCAATTCCTGTATCAATAATTTGTAATTTACATGTATGCTCACTTTGTATTAACTTTACAGTAACTGTCCCACCCTCATTTGTATAGCGAATCGCGTTATCTAACACGTTATGAATCACTTGTTGTATACGATCCTCATCAACATTCACGATAATATCTGGATCCAGTTCCGTATGTAATATAATTTTCTTTGCCGTAAAGTGTATTTCATACGTTTCCAGCACATCTTCAATTAGCTGGGCAAACACAGTAGGCTGTTTTTTCAAAGGAAAATGCTCTCCCTCTAACTGCGCCAAATCTAACAAATCATGAACAAGCCTTTGCATTCGTCCCGCTTCTTTGTACACTAACTTTGTAAATTTTAACTGTTGCTCTCCTTTTGCAACCCCGTCAATAATTGCTTCACTATACCCTTTTATATAACTTAGCGGCGTACGCAGTTCATGTGATACATTCGCCAAAAACTCTTTTCGTTGTACATCTTCTTTTTCTAATGCGGTTGCCATCTTATTAAACGCTTTTCCTAATCTGCCAATCTCATCGTCTGATGAAATGACAATTCTTTCAGAAAAATCTCCAACTGCCATATTATTCGCAACGTGTTCCATTTGAGAAAGAGGTTTTGTAATCGCAATAACAATTTTTCTACCAATCCAAACCGTCAATATAATAATAAGAAGAGATAGAGGTGCTAAAATAAATGCCATATCATAAATTAAATCTTTAATACTTTTTAAAGGAATATAAGAATAAATAATGCCAACTAACTTCTTATCATCTAAAACTGGAATAACAACTCCCATAATATTATGATGAAATCTTTCTTCATATCCGACTTTTGTAATGGTATGACCGTCTAATAACGTCTGCCGATCATCCTCACTTATAATAGAATTATAATGAACATCAAATGGCAAACATGCGCTTAAATCACGCGGGTTGTGGACAAATAACACGTCTGCACTTGAAACATGAGAAAAATCCCGTACTTTTTCTTCAAATACTTTTATATCCTCTTCTTTATTGTATTGAAGGACAAGTCTGCCTCCTTCGCGCTCTAACATTTCTCCAATGCTTTGTACGTACAATTTTTCATACGAATATAATGAAACAAAATATAAAAAGGAAACAGTTAAACAAACTGCACACGCAATCGTTAACCATAACTTTTGTACCATTGTAAACATATTACACCTCAAATTTATACCCTACGCCCCAAACTGTTTGGATATAGTTTCCATGTTCCTTCAGTTTCAAGCGCATCGTTTTTATGTGTGTATCTACCGTTCTTGTACTGCCGGCATAATCATATCCCCACACCTTTTCTAACAATTGTTCTCGGCTAAAAACTTGCCCACCATGCGAACATAAAAAATGTAGTAAATCGAATTCTTTTACTGTAAGTGAAACTGCCTGTCCTTCTATTTCAACACTTCTTCTTTTTTCATCAATCACAATCGAACCAAATCGCAACTCTTCTTGCTCTTCATGCTTTGTATATCTTCTTAAAACAGCTTCCATACGCGCAATCAATTCTCCTGGGCTAAATGGCTTTACAATATAGTCATCTGCACCAATACGCAGTCCATTTACTCGATTCCATTCTTCTCCTTTTGCTGTTAAAAAAATAATTGGGATATCCGAATATCTGCGAATTTCTTTACAAACTTCCATCCCATCCATCTCCGGCATCATCATATCTAAAATAACGAAATCAAAATTCTCTGCCTGTAACATAGAAAGAGCAACTTTTCCATTTTCAGCTTCTTTCCATTCATATCCGAAATTATCTAAGTACATGCCAACAAGTTGTCTCATGTCACTTTCATCATCAACTAACAACACTTTACACTTATCCATGTTTTTTACCCTCCCTTTGCACCACTTGGAAAGGTCCCTTCCCAACTGCAATACTTTCTTTCACTTTCATTGTATGTAAATCAATAACATATACTTCATTACTATCATAGCTTGCGACGTAGCCCTTCTCTCCATCTTGCCAAAATGAAAATGGATTTGATCCAACTTCTAGGCTACCAACCTCTTTATATACACCTTTATCAAACTTACGTAACATATTCGATCCATGGCTTAATGCGTAAATATACTTTTCGTCCTGTGAAACAAAAACTGGCATATACGGTGCATGTAACGATCTAATCATTTGTCCATCTTGTAAAGAGTAAATAAGTACTTTTTCATTTACTTGTTCTCCATCACCATGGCCACCAATCAAAATTTCAGAACCATCCTCACTAATCGTTGCACCAGTTGACGCCGGCGGAACCATAAAAGATTGGCTTACTTTCTTCTCATTTATATCAATCGTAGACAACTTCGTATCATAAAAATTTAAAACATGTAGTAAATTATCTTTTTGTACCATTGTAAGTGGTCCTTGTCCTACCGCAATCCTCGCTGTTTCTTGGCCATCTGTTGTAAAGACGCGCACAGCATTTTCATTTTGATCTGCTATAAACAACTCTTTCTGATTATCAGATAACAAAATATTTGCAATCCCTTTTCCTGTCTCCCATTTGTTAATTTGCTTTCCTTCTTTTAATGAATAGACATATATATATTCTAATTGCTTTCCATATACAAGAAGCTGATCTCCATCTGGCAAAAACGTCACTCCACTAATTGTCTCATTTAATTCCCACGTCGTCAGCAACTTGTCTGTTTTCATATCAATAAAGCTAATGCTTCCTTCTTTTATATTTGTAGTGATGATGACATCTTTATAAATCGGCACCGATGTATATCCTTCCTTATTACATCCAATAAGCAATAAAGAAAAACAAAATATAGCAAACCATTTCCTCAAACTATTACCTCCATTTTACACCGCATCTCTTTAACAATAAGATAACAAATAATTGTGTGGAAAGTGTGAAATTTCTTTTCTTCATTATTATATAAAGTGAAACTTCAATCAGTGAGGTCTTCTCCATCCCCCACTGATTGTTAGCCCGACCAATCGGGCTTTTACGGGCTGTTTATCTCCCACTTAAACTTCTCTGAATCCTCTAAGTTTTGAGGTGGGAGTCTTACAGCCCGTTAATGCGGGATAAAGTGAAACTTCAATCCTAGGAACTTCTCCTCTCCTAGTTGTTAGCATGACCAAACAAATAAAAAAACACGCTACATTTTCACTTTCTTCTATATAAAGTGAAACTTCAATCAGGCTCTTTGAAGTGGTAGTTTCACAGCCCACAAATAACGGGATAAAGTGAGAAAGCGACTACCCCTTTCTTCTATGTAAAGAGATAGCCGCTTTTTATTCGCTACAACAATAACAGTATGTTATCTCTTTTTAAAAAAGAATAACAGGAATATTACAGTTTTGTTAAAATGTATCCATTATATTCCTCGAAGAACAACTCAAATCGTTGGTATAACTGCTTTTCACTTTTTATTCTTATGAAATTTCATCCATTTTTTTGTATATAATCATCCTTTCAATATATTGAAAATTCCTTATAAAATCTAGTTTTCTATCTTTTTTCCTTTCTTTCTTCATAAGGATAAAAAAGGTAATTTGCTAACCTATGAATTTTTTTCCAACTTATTTCCGAGAAAATGTATGCTACGATAAGTGTGTCAGTCAACAGAGGCGAAAAATACAACTCTGTTAAATAACAATTTCATATACACGGGGGACAATCGTAATGAAAAAACATATTTTACTATCTGTAGCGGCAGCGACTGCTCTAACTTTCGGAGCAACAAACGATGCAAAGGCAGAAACAATGCAGCCTGCAAACCTAAAGGTTCAAAATCTTTCAAACCCTCTACTTTCTATACAGCATATGAACCAAGGGAACTTACATAGTTTCTTATCAAACACTTTCTCATATGTAAAGTGGGCTCCTATTTCAATGGAACAAAACAACTGCATCATTCCTGGGCAAGTCGTTTATCCAATTCCTTGTGAACATGGCTTTGTAACAAACCCATGCGACCAAGACGAAACGGTAACACCTGAGGAGAAGCCTGAAACAGGTAACGAAACTGTAGCTCCTGAAGAAAAACCTGAAACAGGTAACGAAACTGTAGCTCCTGAAGAAAAACCTGAAACAGGTAACGAAACTGTAGCTCCTGAAGAAAAGCCTGAAACAGGTAACGAAACTGTAGCTCCTGAAGAAAAACCTGAAACAGGTAATGAAACTGTAGCTCCTGAAGAAAAGCCTGAAACAGGTAATGAAACTACGAAACCTGAAGAAAACGGCACAACAAACAACAATGAAACTACGAAACCTGAAGAAGAGAAACCAACTGAAGAAGTAGATAGTTCATTAAGTGCATTCGAACAAAAAGTTGTTGATTTAACAAACGCTGAGCGTGCAAAACAAGGTTTACCAGCTTTACAAGTAGATACATTATTAAGTAAAGTAGCTCGCGTGAAGTCAGAAGATATGCAAAAAAACCGTTACTTTGATCATAACAGCCCAACATACGGATCTCCATTTGATATGATGAAACAATTTGGAGTTTCTTATAAGTCTGCTGGTGAAAACATCGCACAAGGTCAACGTACACCAGAAGAAGTTGTACAAGCTTGGATGAATAGTTCTGGTCACCGTGCAAACATTTTAAACAATGGTTACACACATATCGGTGTTGGCTATGTAGAGAACGGAAACTACTGGACGCAACAATTCATTACAAAATAAGGAAAATATAGCCTTCTAAAATAGAAGGCTTTTTCCTATTTGTCTTTTTCTCCATATCTATGTTTTATAACTCTCTAAAATATACTCATATAAAACACAGCTCATAAATATAACTGCACCACAACTCATAATAGTAATAAGCGCATAAAAAGATAATTCGTTTTGCAACGGCAAACAAATAATAACAGCTATCGCCATAACTCGAAATGTATACTTACTATAAAGCCGGATCTTCCGTAACATTTTCGGTTCCGTCTCTTCCGCTCCTATCCTTTTAAAACATTTACTTAACAAAAATAAAAACAAACCAATTCCAGCAGTAAGCCAACTTTGGAAATGTAAACTTACACCTACCCCAATTAAAATCAATATAGAATGAATATATAACAAGAAGAGCAGTATAATAGATTCCATATTTCGAATCATCCGTTTTCCATCACCTTGCATTTTATATATGTATTGTTCTGCAAATAAAAAGATGCTATGTATGAAAAGCAGTAAAATTGGTAACATAAAAACTGCTTGTTTATTTACAAATTCATCCGCTTTTCCATTTACACGCCAGTGGATAGCAATGGTATCTGGCAAATACGGATAAGCAAAAATACTCATTACACTACTTATAAAAATGATATATTTATATGCTTTCAATCACATTCCACCTCTTTTCCCTCTTACGTCCTTCTCTGTTTTATAAAAAAATCCTGCATGAAAAACTTTTTTATATAGAAAAAAGTCAAACTTATTCGTTTGACTTATAAAGTGAAACTTCACTCAGTGGGGGTTTTCTTCATCCCCCACTGAGTGTTAGCCCGACCAATCGGGCTTTTACCGACCATAAGACTACTTCCTTAATTCCTCAGGAGAAAATGCGCTGCATATCCTCTGGAATTGGCACATCTACTACAATATGTTGCTTCGTAATAGGATGAATAAAAGAAACATGTGCCGCATGCAATGCTTGGCGAGATAGTCGCTTCGTTTTTCCACCATATAATGTATCACCAATAAGCGGATAACCAAGATGGCTCATATGCACACGGATTTGATGTGTGCGTCCTGTTTCCAGTTGTAATTCCACGAGTGTTATATTTTTTTCTTTCTCATACTGAACGACTTCATAATGTGTAATCGCTCGGTCTCCCTTTGGCGAAACGCGGCGTCTTGTTGCATGATGACGATCTCGACCAATTGGTTCATCAATCGTTCCTTTTTTCTTTTTCATTCTTCCTTCAACAAGCGCCATATATGTTCTCTTTATTTTTCGTTCCATTAATAAACGATCCATAATGACACCAGCTAACGCATGCTTCGCAAAAACGACACCACCAGATGTATCTTTATCTAACCGATGAATATGACGTACTTTTGTTTCAATTCCTTCTGTTTGAAGATGAAACGCTACGTAATTTGCTAACGTACCTTTCCCACCTTTTTCAGCTGGATGCGTATCAACACCAATTGGTTTATTTACGATTAATACATGATCATCCTCATATATAACATCTACGTCATAAAATTCAGGTTCAACGCCATATTCTTCCGTGGGAAACATATGAATTTGTAATTTCTCTCCCTCTTGTAAAAGGTCATTCCATTTTCTTTTTTCTCCGTTTACAAGAATCGCATTTTCCATACGGTAACGATGCAATAATTTTTTCGGCACTTGCCACTCTATTTTTAAAAGAGAATCAATCGACATACCATTCCAAACGGATGGAACGGTAATTTCACACCATTCTCCCTTTCTCTTCAATTCCATATGTACATCACCTTTACGTGTTTATTTCTTTTTCTACTATAAATGATTTTCATGAAAAATAACATATGATGTACATTGAAAAAGACAGATTCTAGATAGGAGCACTTTTGTTAAGCTCGAAGTTTTTTCATTTCCACTAACATCGCTTCCGCTTTCCGTTCATATGATAAATCGTTAAAAAATTCCGCCAAGCGTTTGTAATCATTATATGCATCAAGTAATTCATCAATTGTTCCTTCTTGGGCCTGTTTTAACGGAACTGTCATTTTTACTGGATAACGATAACCTGACATTTCATGAATTTTGTAATACTCATCTTCTACTTGAATAACTTTCACAAGTTCATCTTCTTCCGCGTCAAGTGTGTACCCATCAAACTCCCGTAACAATTCATAAATAATATGAGTCCATTCATCTTTTGGATAAAATCCCTTTTCTAATCTATAGCCGACAATGCGATATACATGCCCATCCTTTTCTGAAAACTGCACAGTGTCATTTAACTTAAATTTAAAATAACGAAACATTGTCTTCACCTGCTTTTATATAGTGTTCTTATCTCATACTATTCTCAAACAAGGGGGGAGACTATTCATAAAAATAGCCTCCATCCTATAGGATGAAGGCTATTTTTAAGATATTTCTTTTTCATTTTTCTTTCGAAATGGGAGCCACCAGTTCCATGCCCCAAACATTTTCATTAAACTCGGAACAAGAATAAGGCGAATAATCGTTGCATCAAGGAAAATCGCAAGGGCAACGCCAATTCCCATTTGCTTCACTGGTAAAATATCAGTGAACGCAAACGCCCCAGTTACAACAATCATAATTAAAGCTGCCGATGTAATAATGCGACTCGTTGACACTAATCCTTCTAACGTCGCATAATCATTATCTTTTGTTTCCTCGTACAATTCATGAATACGAGAAATTAAGAACACCTCATAATCCATACTAAGTCCAAACACGAGCCCAAATATGAAAATAGGAAGGACAAATAAAACCGAACTCTCTTCTAATCCAAAATGCCCACCTTGGAATAGCCATAATACGATTCCAATCGTTGCACTTAAACTTAAAATGTTCATGATGATGGCTTTAATTGGAATGAGAAGTGATCTGAATGCAATTAATAAAATGAAAAATGTTGATCCGAAAATAACCGACATACTGATAACAACTTTATCTTTAATTTCGTCTTCTAACTCTTGCTCAAACGTTGTCATGCCACCCATATAATAAGTGATATCCTCTGTTTTATAATTGCTTTTGAAATCACGTACCCATTGTTTTGCCGTTTCCGTACGCGGCTTCGCTTGTAAATACACGTGAATAATTGTTTTATTACCATTTACATAGCTTTGAAGGACAGGTTCTATTTGCTCACGCTGGGGAGATTGAAGCGCTCCTACTACTTGCTCTGCGCTCATATTGCCCAGTGTTTCATATAGTCCTTTTACTTCATATACATCTTCATCTGCTTTTAACTGCTCCGATAACGTTTCTAATGCCTCTAAATTCTCTTTCTCTGTAACATTTCCGTCCATTTCAGCGACGATTGTAACATCTGCATGTGTTTTCGCAAGCGTTTGGAATGAATCTTCATATTTTTCGTAGGCAACACGTGCATCACTATGCTCTGGCAATGCCTCTACGCTTGGAAACTGTAAATCTGCCGTTCGAAGTGGTAATAAACAAACGATAATAAATGCTACAACTGCCATTGTCATGACAACCGGGTACTTCATGACAAACTGTGCAAACTTTCTCCAAAAAGGTGCAGTGCGATGAACAGCTTTTTTCTTTCTTATTAAACGCTTTCCAATTAAGGATAATAGCGCTGGTAAAAGCGTCAGTGAGAATAAAATACTCATCACAACAACAATCATGCCGCTAATGGCTACTGATTGAATATAATCGATTTGGAAGAAAAAGAGTCCTGATAATCCAACAAACACACATAATCCGGAAAAGACAATTGCTCGGCCTGCCGTTTGATAGGTCACAGCAATCGCGTCTTTTACATTGCGATGTTCTAACTCTTCTCTAAAACGATTCACAAACAATAAGGCAAAATCAATCGATAGTGCTAGACCAATCATTGGCGCTACATTTAAAACAAAAATAGATAACTCTGTTTCCAAGCCGATGAAATATAAAATCCCCATCGTACTAATAACGCTAAGCGCTCCGTTTATAATCGGTAAAATGGATGCAAGCAAGCTACCAAACGAAAGTAATAGCACTAAAAATGCAATTGGCAAACCAATCATTTCAGCTACCATTAAATCGTTTTGCGTTCGCTCGTTAATTTCTTGATTGATAATAGGAAAACCAGTTGGTGACACTTTCACCTCATCGTTACTTTCTTTTTTTATTTCCTTAGCGAACGCTAATGTTTTTTCATTACGCTCTTCAGTTGTTTTCCCAGAAAATAAAATCGTTCCGTATGCAACATCGTCTTTCATCATTTCTGTCCCATTGAATGGATGATAAAACGACTTATATGTTTCTTCTTGTTCTATTTTCTTTACAATTTGTTCTACTTGTTTTGTGAAATTCTCTTTAGATACACCTTGTTCTTTTTGAAAGACTAACAGTAATGCATCTTGTGACTGATTAAAATCCTTATCTAGCATTTCCTTTGTTACAATATAATCACCGTCTGTTTCAAAACCATCTCCGCCCAGTACATCAGGAAGCTTTGGTGCGAATATACCGAGAGTTATAGCAATTACTAACAGTACTGCAATTGTTGTCGCACGAAACTGGTGCAAAAAGCTACCAATTCTTCCCCACCTGTCTACTTTATGTACATTTGTTTTCACAACTTTTCACCAACCATTTCCTTCAAATTCATCCTATTAACTACTGTCTTTCATTGTATCACATCCCATTTTAAAACATTTAAAAAAGCTATCCCTCATATAAAAGGATAGCTTTTCATCATTTTGTAAAGTGTAAAAAACGATTGAAGTACATTGCAACAATTAATATAATTCCGCCTGCGCAAAATCCAGCGATAATATCTGTCGGATAATGAACATTTAAAATGACGCGGCTTAGCCCAATCCATACAATCCATATTGTTGCTGCGATTGTAATAAAGAACTTACCTGCTTTATTATTTATATGAATAATAGCCATATATGCAATAAATCCATATGTGACCACAGCTAACATCGAGTGTCCACTTGGGAAACTATAGCCAACCGCATCAACTGCTTCATTTAATGATGGACGTTCTCTTCCAATCATCACTTTTAATAATTGGTTAATAAAATGTGTGCTAATTACAGCGATTGGATAAATAAGAAATGCTGCAAAATAACGCTTTTTCCAAAATACAAGCATACTAATGACAACTGTAACAACGATTCCAATTTCAGATCCAAACTTTGTGAAATAAGAAAAGAAGGCAAGTGATTTTTCTGTTTGTAAACCTTTTACCATCCCTTTAACATATTCATCCAGTCCAATGACACCCCCAGCACGAACATGCCAAGCGATGAAGCTAAATACTAGCGCTAAGATTGCTATTGCAATGATTTCATATATACGAAACTTTTGTTTCACCTTCTATTCCTCCTACTAGCAAAAAACACGATTCCTAACAAGGAATCGTGTCAGCATTACTTACCTTTTCCCGTTTTCAGTTCTGTCCAATAACGGTCATACTCTTTTAACTTCGTATCTACATCAAGAAGCCACTCTGTACGATCTAACTCTTCTTGCGTTAAGAAAATCATACGGTTATTTCTATATTCTTCACTATGAAGCTCATGTGCTTTTTCATTTGGATTACTATAGCCAATTGATTCATAGTTCTTCACACTTACTTTCGGATCCATTAAGTAGTTAATGAATTTCTCTGCAAGTTCTTTATTTTTTGCACCCTTTGGAATTGCTAACGTATCTGCCCAAATTGTACCGCCCTCTTGTGGCACAACGTAACCTACATCTTTATTATCTTTTGCGATGTAAGCTGCATCACCAGACCATACTGTACCAATCCATGCGTCTTCTGTAATAAACTTTTGTTTAATATTATCTGTATCAAATGCAAGTAAGTTTGGAAGCAGTGTTTGTAAATCCTCTTTTGCTTTCACTAATTCTGCATCATTTTGTGTACTATTTGAAAATCCATTTTTCTTCAGGGACATACCAAGTACTTCGCGTGAATCATTTAATAATACAACGCGACCTTTATACTTTTCATTCCAAAGATCTTCCCAACTTGTTGGTATATCTTTTACATACTTTTTATTGTACGCAATCCCTGTTACACCCCAAGTATATACAACCGAATATTTATTTTCCGGGTCGAACGGTGGTGTTTTAAAGTTCGATACAAGGTTTTCTACGTTTGGAATATTTTCTTTATTTAATGGCTCTAACAAATCCATCTCTGTCATTGTTTTTACCATATAATCAGACGGTTGAATTAAATCATATTGCGATCCGCCAGCTTGCAATTTCGCAAGCATTTCTTCATTACTTGCGTATATATCATAGTTTACTTTTACGTTATATTCTTTCTCAAAATCTTTAATAACTTGCTCATCAAAGTTATCTGCCCAGCTATAAATGTTGAGCTCTTCTTTTTTCTCACCGCACCCTGCTAGTACGCCTGCAGCAACTGTAAATGTAAGTGCTGTAGCCGCCAGTGTCTTCATCCATTTCATGCGTGCGACCTCCCTAATTTATAATGGTAAATGTCCTCCCGAATTGTCTTCTCCATCTCTACCTTTGTTACGGAAAATTTCAGAAAGAATCATTAACCCTACAATTGTAACAATTAAAATTGTTGATAAGGCATTGATTTCTGGTGTTATACCGCGTTTTACCATACCGTAAATGTACAGTGGTAATGTTGTTGAACCTGGACCAGATACGAAGAAACTAATAACGAAATCATCGATAGACAACGTAAACGTTAATAGTGCCGCTGAAATGATGCCTGGTGCAAGTCCTGGTAATGTCACATAGCGAAATGTTTGCCAAGGCGTTGCTCCTAAATCATTTGCCGCTTCTTCTAAATCGCGTCCCATTCCAGAAAGACGTGCCGATAAAATAACAACAACAAACGATACACTAAATGTAATATGCGCAATGATAATCGTTGTTTGTCCTAGCTCTATACCGAACTGACTAAATAAAATTAGTAATGATAGTCCCATTAAAATATCAGGTATTAAAATTGGCAAATATACGAGACCGTTAATTGCACCTTCAAAGCGATACTTATAACGGTGCAATGCTAATGAAAAACATACACCTAGTAGCGTTGTTACAAACGTTGTGATTAAAGCGATTGTAAGACTATTTAAAAGCGCATCAATAACAGCTTCTTTTTGAAATAAATCCGTGTACCAATGAAGTGTAAATCCACCCCACTCTGCATTGATACGTGAATCATTAAATGAATACACCATCAATACCATCATTGGTACATAGAGAAATAATAAAATGAGCCAAGAATAGGCCAATAAAAACTTTTTCATCTCCTCTTATTCCTCCCCGTTTCCATATTTATATACTTTCGTAGCACGATAATATAAGTAAATGAACAGGACAGAGAATAAGACAACAATCATAGAAAGTGCTGAACCAAACGGCCAGTCACGCGCTCCTAAAAATTGATTTTGAATTATATTTCCGATTAACGCTACTTTTGAACCACCCATTACATCCGACACAACAAACATACCAATAGACGATATAAATACTAAAATCGATCCTGTAACGATTCCGGTCATTGTCATTGGTAACGTAACATGCCAAAATGCTTTAAGCGGCGTTGCTCCTAAATCGTAAGCAGCTTCTAATTTTCGCTTATCTAACTGCTCAATTGCTGCATACACAGGTAAAATCATAAATGGTAATAACGAATAAACCATACCTAAAATAACAGAAGGTGTATTGTAGAGTAAATTTAACGGTTCATCAATAATACCCATGTTCATTAAAAATGTGTTTACAAGTCCTTGAGAACGTAAAATAACAATCCATGCGTAAGAACGCACAAGGAAGTTAATCCAAAACGGGATCGTTGCAAGAAGTAATAAAATAGAACGGTATTTCGGATTAACAAGCGTAATTGTGTATGCAAACGGATAACCGATGAATAAACAAATTAACGTTGTAATGACCGCAATTTTTACTGTTTCCCAAAGTGTACCCATGTATAGTGGATCAAACACACGAATGATATTCTCAAGTGTGAATTGCATCTCCACGGTTCCATAAGCACCACGCTGTAAAAATGCAAAAGCTAACACAAATACAAGCGGTACTAGGAAGAAAATAAGCAGCCAAACTACAGTAGGTAATGCGAGTAGTTTCCCTTTTTTCAATTTAAGGTCACCTCATCCTCTTGCTCCCATCCTACATATACGTTATCGCCAATGCTCCATTTTGCTGCTTCCTCTGCATTTTGATATGTCATAAGTAATTCGGATGTTTTCTCATCACGAATATACAGCTTCTCCATATTTCCAACGAACTCAACATCTTCAATATGACCGAGACGATATCCTTCTGTCGCTTCACTTTCAACAGGAATAATTTTCATGTTTTCCGGACGGATTGATACGTATTCTTCCCCTTTTTTCACGATATTATTTTCACCAATAAACGTCGCAACGAACAATGTTTTTGGCTTATTATAAATCTCCTTAGGCGTACCAACTTGTTCAATCTGACCTTTATTCATAACAACAATGCGATCACTCATGCTCATCGCTTCTTCTTGGTCATGCGTTACATAAATAAATGTAATCCCTAAATTACGTTGTAAACCCTTTAATTCGCGCTGTAAATCTTTACGAAGTTTAAAGTCTAGCGCTCCTAACGGCTCATCTAGCAATAATACGCGTGGATTATTTACAATCGCTCTTGCAATTGCAACACGCTGCTGCTGTCCACCAGATAATTTTGTCGGCTTACGATTGCGAAAATCCGTTAATTGCGTTAAACGCATTGCTTCTTCTGCGCGCTGCTTTTGCTCTGTTGCCGATACATTTTGCATTTTCATGCCAAAGCAAATGTTTTTCTCAACCGTCATATGCGGGAATAGTGCATAGTGTTGGAACACTAAATTCATATTACGCTTATATGGCGGTAAATCATTAATTTTTTCTTCGTCCAATAAAATAGAACCGATTGTTGGTTTTTCAAAACCTGCAATCATGCGAAGTAATGTTGTTTTTCCACAACCACTTGGTCCAAGGATTGTTAGAAACTCTCCTTCTTTAATATTTAAGGAAAGAGGCGAAATAATTACTTGGTCGCCAAAATGTTTTTCAACTGCTTCAACTTTAATAATATTTTTCATTTTCCCTTCCAATCTACCTCGTATTTTTTATTTTATACTCATACATCACTGTTGAATTATATACCCTGATTTTTCCCATTCTTTATACAAAATGCTGCTCAGTCAGCCTCTTTACTATTCTTTATGTAGTATGTTTGATTCAAATTCCTATGATACACACCTTGAATAGAAAAACCCCTTCATCGCGAAGGGGCTTTATCATAAGGCTACGCCAACTGATAAACACCATCATCATTTTAACAACTTTCGTATAAATTTTAAAGCACTTTTTGTAGAAGCATACCGAATTTTCATATCGAATGTTGTTGTTTGAGATAAAATGCTTTTATAGTGCGAAAAAGTCCGAAAACTCTGTTCACCATGATAGCTTCCTAATCCACTTGGACCAACTCCGCCAAAAGGTAAATATGGACTTGCTAGATGATACACTGTATCGTTTGTACAGCCCCCTCCAAATGGAATATTCCTTGTTACCATTTCTTGTACATCCTTACTCTCTGAAAATACATAAAGTGCGAGAGCTTTCGGTTGTTTCTGGACAATTCTTATAATTTCTTCTATATCATCGTATTCTAATATCGGTAAAATAGGTCCAAAAATCTCTTCTTGCATAATAGGGTGTTCCCATGAAATATTCATCAAAACAGTTGGCTCGATATGTAATGTATCCTGGCTATAAGATCCACCAATTACAGTCTCTCCCTCTTCTAAAAAGCGAAGAAGTCTATTAAAATGACGTTCGCTAACAATCTGTACATACTTCTCATTTTGAAGTGGCTTTTCGCCAAACTGATTTCTTATTTCATTTCTTAGCTCTTTCATGAACTGATCTTTCACTGATTTATGAACATAAATATAGTCTGGTGCGACGCACGTTTGCCCAGCATTTAAAAACTTCCCCCATACAATGCGGCGAGCTGCAAGTTGTAATTTCGCATCACGATGCACAATACATGGACTTTTCCCGCCAAGCTCTAACGTAAGTGGAGTCAGTTGTTTTGCTGCTGCTTCCATAACAATTTTCCCAACAGATGTACTTCCTGTGAAAAAAATATAATCAAATGGCTGCTCAAGCAAAATCGTACTCTCTTCTACACCACCCTCTACAACCGCTACAAGTTCTTCTGGAAATACTTCTCGTACTAACTTAGTAATGATACTCGATACGTTGGGTGTTAATTCTGATGGTTTTAATACAACAGTATTTCCTGCTGCAATTGCACCAACGAGCGGTGCTATCGCAAGCTGAAATGGATAGTTCCAAGGAGCAATGACAAGCGTTACACCATACGGCTCTGGAACAACTTTTCCTTTTGATCCAATATGAGTAATCGCTGTTTTTACTCGCGTTGGTTTACTCCATGAAGATAAATGCTTACAAATAAAAGAAATTTCTTTTAACGTATAACCCACTTCCGTTGTATACGACTCATTCTCTGATTTATTTAAATCTAGCTTTAACGCCTGAAAAATCTCATCCTCATAGCGCTGAATGCCCTCATATAGCTTTTGTAAATATTTTTTTCTTCCTATTATATTCCTCGTATTTCCATTGTAAAAATAATCCTTCTGTTTCACTACAAGAGAAGAAATGTTCATACATGCATTCCCCTTCCATCTCTATACTTCTATTTATATAAACTCATTTTCTCTAATTCAACATGCTTTCCTTTCATTATATATTACTTCATTCACTAGTTCGTACATATTTGTTCAAAAAAAATACTGCTGAAAAGAGTTCTTTTCAGCAGTATTTTCGATTAGCGACGTAACCAAACTGCACCTGCAGAATGATCATCCGCTTCTCCAACAACTTCAAATTTCAATCCGAACTTCGGAAGCTTGCGCCCTGCATCTGGAATTGTATTATTAATATATGATTTTGAATCATCAAATTTCGTGACTCCTGCTAAACCTTTATAATCATACACTCCGTTTGTTAAACTTGAAACTTTCCACGCTGGAGTGTTCTCAAAAGAGAACGCAGCGTCAGCAATTTGATAACGAGTTCCTCCAACTACCGGCTTACCATCTAACTGACCAACTACTGCCTCTTGATGAGAATCCACAACTCCTAAGAAACCTTCACCAGGGTGACTACCTACCCAGTTGTCTTTATAATTTTCGTCCGCATACCAAACGACAAGACCTCTGTTATATACTGGTCCACGTGAGTGTTTCAGCGCTTCATCAGATCCAGCATAGTTTCTCCACTCTAAATAATAGTAGCGCTTCTTCTTTTCAATTCCGTTTGACACAACAAAGCCGTCTAACTTAAATTGCGGTTCACCTTCTGCATCATCAGAGAATACAACTTGTCCATCTACAGTTAAAGATGCATTATCAAGTCCAAAACCATCTGGTGCTACGGCAGGATCCGTCGTATATTCAAATACAAGTTTCACCTTTTTCCCTTTAAACTGACTTAAATCATATGACTTATCAATCCATTTACCGTCAGTTGTATCATTACCATTTTTAATATCTTCATCACCTAACACATCCACTAACGTTTTTGTTCCATCTTCTGCTACCGCATTTACTTCTAAGAAATCATAACCTGCTTCAATTTCATATAGCGTTTTAAAATCAAACTTCGCATTTGTTGCACTTGTTAAATCGAACAAAGGCGTTTCCATTACTGTATGAATCTTATCGTCTCTTGTACTGTAATAAAACTTTTCACCAAATGCTGGTTGTACTCCTTTTATTTCTTGATCCGGTAAATTCACACGAATCATACCTGGTCGCTTTGTTTTAGAGACACTTTGATCTAAATACGTTGCTAAACCGATACCTTTTCCTAACTTTTCATAATCAACCTCTACGATATTCGCCCAGTTTCCACTTATGTTCTTTTGTAAAAACTCTTTATTTTGTGGAGAAAAGCTTGTTGGTGTTGTACCAGCAATTTTACCATTCCAACTACCACCACTCATAATTGACCATGATTGAACTGGTTCACCTTTCCCCGTATACTGCGTATCATATTCATCCGGAAGGCCTAAGTCATGTCCATATTCATGTGCAAATACACCAACTGCACCATCTTCTGGCTCAATTGTATAATCAAATGCTGCCATCTTTCCGCCCCAATATGGAACTGACGCCTCTGTACCATCAATTGCGTACGGTGTATTTTCATGAATTGTCCAGCGATGTGACCAAATTGCGTCATCACCTAATCGACCACCACCTGCTTCTTGACCAACACCAGCATGAACTACCATTAAATGATCGATAATTCCATCTGGTTCATTATGATTTCCATCCTTATCTCTATCAGCTAAATCGAGTTCATCAAAATCAGCTAAGTTCATTCCACTCGCAACAGCTGCATTTAAAGCATCCTTTACAAACCCACGTGCTCCGTAAGGACCTTTGTTATCACGTCCTCCGTTAGGATGATCGCCACCGTAATCAGCAGCATTCCCAGGAACTGTTAACCAATCTGAAACAGTTCCGTCTACTGTATAACTTCCGCCAGACTGTTCTTCAAAATATTGTTTGAAAGTATCAACTTTAGAGCCATCAAACAATGTAAACTGTTCATCACCAAACAGCATTTTTTCATAATGTTCTTTGTTAAAATCATCTGCATACATATAGTTTGGTACTTGATCAATATTGTTACGTTTAAAATCATTAAACTCTACGAGTAATACAAGAACTTTATCAGTCCGAACTTCTCCATTATATGGAACTGCTTGCGCGGGAGTAGTTGGTACCTTTCCGTTCAATTTTCTATTCGGATTAACAGGCGTCGCTACACTACTACTAGGCTCATGAAGTTTTTCTTTTGCCTTTTCATTTGCATCATTTACCTGTTTCATAAATTCAGATGCTTGCTCCGTTACGCTGTCTTCTTTTCCAGAGCTCTCCCCTTGCTTTTTCTCAATATACTTTTCTAACGCCTTTTCTGTCTCCTTTTTGGAAGCATTTTTGTCAATCACACCACGTTCTTTTAGAGCATCTGCTAAGCGCTCCTCTGGAATAATGTGATGATCGATTGGACTTGATGGCAGCGCTTTAGCTGATGACGCTTCAGCTGCCTGTCCAAATCCAAAGGTGCAACTTAGCACCGCTGCCGCAGTTAATGTCGACAACACTTTAAATGGCTTCTTTCTCATCTCTGTTTCCTCCCCCAATATAAAATAAGTACTACCGCTAAAATATATTAAAAATTCTAAAAATTTTCAACATTTATTTTTATATTTTTTCAACTATCAACTTATATTCCTAATGGGTGGATATAGCGATTTAATAATGTTTTCTGAAAATATTGATAAATAAAGATGGAAATATTACAATTTTAGTAAATATAAATAAACAGCACTATGATCCATAAAAATACATTACATAGTGTTGAATAGGCTTATGTCGTATGTCAGTTATTACAGCTATTACTAGGGAGGAATATAAGTTGCAAAAAGAAAATATCGAAGTACTAGATCAAGAATGGCTTCGCTTAATGCACGAAGCACAAAAACTCGGATTATCAATCGAAGAAATTATACAATTTCTGAAAAATCCCATTCTACCAAGCAAAAACTAATCTAACATTTTTTTAGGAAAAATTTATGCTATAATCATTACATCATAAGTCGATTACATACATAGGAAAGGTGCGCTAAAATGATTGGAGAACGTATAAAAAGACTTCGCTTGCAAAAAGGAATTTCTTTAACAGAGCTTGCCGAAAAAGCCGGCGTAGCTAAATCTTATATTAGCTCTATCGAACGAAATCTACAGCAGAATCCTTCCATTCAATTTCTTACAAAAGTAGCTGCTGTTCTACATGTTCCTGTTGACGTCCTATTACATGACGAGCCAACAGACAAAACTGAGCTAGACGCCGAATGGACAAACCTTGTAAAAGAAGCAATGAACTCCGGCGTTTCAAAAGAACAATTCAAAGAATTTTTAGAGTTTACAAAGTGGAAACAAAGTCAAAAATAATATGATAAAAAGATTACCTTCTAAAAACAGAAGGTTCTTTTTATTTTAAAACAGAAGCGGGCACACCCCGCTTCTGTTTTCTTATATTATCTTTCTTCACCTTCAGTTTGCTCTGCTTCAAACGTCCATTTTAAGTTCAGAGAATCACCTTGGAATTTATTTTGATCTTGCTTGTTATCTACAAATTCAAACTCTACCCATAAATAATCATCAGTTCCAGCTTCAAGGCCAGACTTCTCTCCCCACTCCGGTGAGAATAAATCTTTTGCTACTGCATCTGGAGTCATATCTTTTAATTCTGCTAATGTTTTAGAGTATACTGGCTCAGCTTCTTTATCCCAGTTCCAGAAGAAGTTTACAACGATATGATCTGCAAGGTCTTCACCATTGTTATCACCTTTTGCATCTTTTACTTCATAGTCAGTTAATAGGTTTACAGTTTTAATTGGTAAAGAGCCATCATTTTTCAATAAGAATTCTCTCTTCACTGTGTCACCAGGCTTTAAATTATCCAGATCTACTAATACTTGTGGATCAACATTTAAATCTAGTGTACCTGCTGCAAATGTGTTATTTGTTTCTGCTTTGTCGCTAAAGAATGCAAATGTTCCTCCACCAATTAAAGATAATCCTAATGCTGCAGATGCAACTCCCATACCTAACTTTTTCTTTAAAGTCATTTTAAATTTCCCCCACTCTTTTTTTATTGTTAGCTCTTATGTAACTAAGAGATGTAACTAATAGAGTAGCTGCTTATTTCAACGGTGTAAGGTGCATATCGCTTTATCTATGTTCTTTAACAAGCTCTACACTGTTCATTATAAAGAACAATACTTTTGACAGAAAGCTGAAAAAAAGAGTGAATTCTTGGTTTTTCATGTCCTTTTCTTTAGTTTTCTTTCTTTTTCGATAATTGGCTTATATTTTCTCTGTTTTTCATTCTCTTATTATTATTTACAAATTTAAAAAATATCTTTCTCAAGTATATATCGTATTTTTCTCTTGACAAAAATATTAGTATATAAAATAGTCATAATATTCAATCCATTATATTCGTTATTTTCTTTGTTTTACATATAAAATTCATACAGTGAATAAGATAAAGACCAATAACTAACCATATTTTTACACACTAACCACCTGTACGTGGTAACATTATATTTTTACTTAGTATTAAATCTTCTAGAAAATTATCTTTTTCTCTACAAAAAATAAAGTGAAACTTCACTCAGTGGGGGTTTTCTCCATCCCTCACTGAGTGTTAGCCCGACCAATCGGGCTTTTACATTCAAAAGCGAAGACGACTGTTCAAGCACGACAAGTACAAGAGATAAGCCTTGGCGTGGCGAAGTTTTCCACAGAACGGCTTATCTCTTGTACTTAGGAGTCGTAGCTAGATTCGGGCTGTTAATCTCCTACCTAAACTTCTTCGCTTTTTCTCAAGTTTTGAGGTGGCAGTCCTACAGCCCGCAAATAGCGGGATAAAGAACATCTTTACCACTTTCTCTCCCATTGTGAGAGCTTTATACCATTTTCTAATACCTCCATCAAATGTTATGTGTTTATATCATGGCTTTAGCTAATTCTCAGTTTAAAATGAAAAAAAAAAGTGGGTTTCCCCACTTTTTTGTTTGCAGTATATTATCTTTCTGTACCTTCTCCTTGCTTACCTTCAAATGTCCATTTTAAGTTCAGAGAATCGCCTTGGAAGATATTTTGATCTTTACCATTTTCAACAAACTCGTATCTTACTAATAAATCATCACTATCCCCATTCTTTAATCCACCATTCTCAGCTAACCAACCGCCAAAAATACTTTCTTCTACTGCATCTGGAGTCATTCCTTTTAAGTCAGCTAATGTTGTTTGGAAGACTGGAACACTTAACTTATCACCGTTAATGATAAATGATACTTCAATATGCTTTCCAAAGTCTTCTCCGCCATTATCACCTTTTGCATCCTTCACAGTATATTCTGTTGCTAGTTTCACAGATTCAATATCCAAGCTACCACTGTTTGTTAATTTGAACGTACGGTACATAAAGTCACCAGGTTTAATGTTATTTACATCGATAATTGTCGTTGGGTCTACGTTAAGATCTAATGTACCTGCTGCAAACGTATTATTTGTTTCTGCTTTGTCACTAAAGAAGGCAAACGTTCCACCGCCAATTAAAGATAATCCTAAAGCTCCAGTTGCAACACCCATACCTAATTTCTTTTTTAGACTCATTTCGTATTTCCCCCAATTATATTTATATATTTGTTAACCTCCAAAATGGAGAGTATAACCACCGTATTGATAAATCACAATTTCATTAGTTATTACTTGCTGACTGCTCTTGTTCAGTAGGCTGAGTAGGTTCACTTGGTTGTTCCGGTTGCTCTGGCTGCTGTAATTCTGCTTGTTTCTTCTCTTCTTCCGCTTTCTTTAATGCCTCTTGCTGTTTCTTTTTTTCTTCCTCTAACAATCTCTGCTTTTCATCTTCAATCGCTTGTCCTAATGCTGCAATATTTGAATCTATTGTCTGAAACATAGCCTCTTCACTTATACCATTCGTCATATGTTGCACTTGTTCAAAACCAGCTTGTACATACTTTAAAACGTCATGTGCAGATGGTACATCGTTTTCCTTTACATTTTCTGTTGCCATGTTGTAATACGATTCAATCTCGGCATAAACGGTATGTAAAGCTGTAAGCTCGTTTTGAATGTCTCCCTTTCTTTGCTGCCATAGAGAATATTGTTCTTCCATCTCTATGACCGTTCCATGTCCAATCGCTGCATTGTTTATTTCGCTGTAATAATGAGATATTGTACTACTATGCCCTTCTGCCTTTCTTACTAAGTCTTCAATTGTTTTTGGAAAAACAATTGCTGCTGACAACACTGGTTTCACTACTTGCTGCGTAGAAAAGGCTGCTTCTGTATGCGTTACAATTTGTGATCCCATATAAAAAGCAATAGAACATATACACGGTAATACGAGTGCGCGTTTTACTTTATTAGGAGTTTTCGGCATAACTATCCCTCCTACCACATCTATTTTCTTAATAAAGAACCTGCAATTTCATTATAAAGAACAAAAAATAAAAAACAATCGTAAACTTTATATAAATTTCGACATTTTTGTTCACATTTTACATAATCTGTTATAAAGAAAATGATATGCATCCTGTACTCTATAACATAAAAAGACTATCAAATTGATAGTCTTTTTATGTTATTATCTGTCTTCACCAGCTTCTTGTTGTGCGTCAAATGTCCATTTCAATTCAAGTTTGTCGCCTTGGAATTCATTTTGATCCTTCTTATTATCAACAAACTCAAATTTCACTGTAAATTTATCATTCTTTCCAGCAGAAATACCTTTCTCATCCCAGAACCAAGCTGAAAGATCGTTATCTACCGCAGTAAGTGTATCACCTTTTAATTTATCTAACGTCGTTTGTTTTACAATTGTTTCATGCTTATCAACATTTTTTAAGAAAGTAACTTTAATGTGCTTACCAAAATCCTCTTTATTATCACCTTTTGCATCTACTACTTTGTAATCTGTCTTCAGCAATACTTTTTTAATATCTAATGTACCTTTATTTTCTAATTTGAAATCACGCTTAATTGTATCGCCAGGTTTTAAATTACCTACGTTTACAATTGTTGTTGGATCTACGCTAAGATCTAACGTACCTGCTGCAAATGTGTTGTTTGTTTGCGCTTTGTCGCTAAAGAATGCGAACGTTCCTCCGCCGATTAAAGATAAACCTAGTGCTGCTGATGCAACGCCCATACCTAATTTCTTTTTTAAACTCATTTTCTACTTCCCCCAATTATATTTATATATATTTGTTAACCTCCAAAAATGGAAGGCATAACCGAGTTAGACAGACTGTTCCGCAGACTTCTTTTTATCACTATCAATACTACGAATAGCACTAAAAATAGAAATTGCAGAATACCCTAGTAAAAACACTCCTGGAATAATGAGGAGCAGCGCTGCACCAGCTTTAGAATTCGCGTAATTTAATAAGTAACCAACATAAGGAACTGTAATATCGGCATACTTCCCAATTACATTTTGCGCAAGTACTGGCTCGGAATCTGGCCCATTATTGTTATCACCCTTCGTTTCATACATAACTTGTCCATTTACGTTTTTCACATCGATAATACGGTGAGTAACAATACGATCTTCTTTCTCTTTGTACGTAATAACGTCATCTTTTTTATATTGAGAACCATCTTTCGTTGGCTCAATCGCAATAATCGATCCTGTTAAAAATGTCGGCTCCATTGAACCTGATAATACCGTTTTAAATTGGTAACCCATCACAGTAGGAGTACCACCACTTGCTTTCGACGAAATAACAACAAATGCTAAACAAACCATCACTGCAAATAAAACAAATGAGATAATATTACTAATTATCTTCCAAACAAATTTCATTCGTCTCGTCTCCTATTCATGGTTTTATGAACTCTATCATTTCACAAAATAAAAGTTCTTTATAAAGAACTTAATTTCATATTATAACGAACTTTAGGATAACACAATAAAAGTTTTACATTTTCTCACAATTAATATCCTCCATTTTTCTACTTAAATAGACAAAAAACACCACATTACTCAAATAAAAAAGAAAGTTACTACTTTATTTCCTAGTAACTTTCTTCCTTACAACATACATTAACTTATCTGCTTTTCTTTCTTAGAAACAACATTCGTTCTGCGTCGTCTGCCAACATAAATTCCAACTATCGCAACTATAATCACGCCAGCCCCAATACCTGCAACTAGCTTCCATGAATAACTTTTCACAACTGGATTGCTTGCTTTTTTTGGACTTTCAAACGCTATATCTTCTGTAGAAAGAACATTTACACTTTCTAACGTTTCATTATTTTTCATCACATCCACCGTTCCAATCACATCTCCGCGGTGAATACCTGTTTCATATAATGATTTTTTATCAATTTCACTTTGTTTAAAAACAGCCTTTACATTTTTACCTTCATTTTGCTTCATTACAAGCTCAATACTTTTCTCTAACTCACCGTCAACTTGTTCTTCTAAATAATTAGCTTCCTCGTTCCAACTATTTTTATCAAGAACCATCTGTTTTGTAAACTGTGGAAATGCAAAATCAGCAAGCTTTTTCATATCTTCATAAATAGCTGGTCGATGAGAAGCCATCACCACGTTAATAATACGATTTCCATCTTTCTCATTTAATTGAACAAGTGTATTACGTGCTTCATCTGTAAATCCTGTTTTTCCACCGATACAATATGGATTTTCGAAATATCTACCTTTATTAAAGATCGAAGCCGTTTGCAATGAAGTTGTAACAGTCGTTTCTTTTGTATTCATTGCCGTCAAAATTTCAGGATATGGAAGGACTCCTCTCGTAATCATTGCCATATCATAAGCAGTTGTATAATGATTTGGATCGTGCAGACCACTTGATGTTACAAAGTTACTATCTTTTGCTCCAAGTTGTTTCGCTTTCGCATTCATCATAGCTGCAAAGTTCTCCGCAGTTCCCCCAACATGCTCACCAATGGCATATGCAACATCATTAGCACTTAGCACCATTAAAATCATAAGCGCTGTATCCCGGTCTACCGTTTCCCCCACTTGTAACTCGATTTGATAATTACTTTTCACCTGATCTAACGCTGTTTGTGAAAATGCAATTTGTTCGCCTTTTTCCGTATGTTCCATTAATAAAATGGCAGTTAACACTTTCGTCATACTGGCAGGATATGCATATGCATATGCATTTTTATCATATAATACATCCCCTGTCCTTCCATCAATAGAGACCGCAAACTGACCTTCTACCTCTGGGACAAGCTGACCTTCTGCATACATTGTTACAGGTGTAACAAAAAATAGTAGACTTGCAACTACAAAAGCAAACGCTTTCTTCCAAAATACCATATTCCTCTCCCTTTTCTTCCCCGCTTCACTTCCATACGTATACAAGCAAAGCCATTTTCATTACTATCTATTTCATTCTCTATTTATTTCCATTTTTGACTATATCATATTTTAAAAAGAAAATATATATAGTGACTGAGTTTTCATACAATTTATTGGTATAAAAAATCCCCTTCTACTATAATGTACCCTTTTATTTTTCGCAATGTATTTTTATACAATAAAAAGCAAAAATAACTAAAATAATAGAAAAAAGGACACTCTTCATTGAAAGTGTCCTTTTAAAATTATCTTCTCTCTTTACGTTTTTTCATATACCAAACTAACACGAAAAGGAATACAAGTCCTAAGATAATATAAGTAACTGTTGAAAAAATATCCATATAAGCAACAATATCTTTCCAAGAAGCTCCCACTGCCGCTCCTAAGTTTACTAACACTGTATTCCAAATTAACGTTCCCGCTGTTGTAAAGACAAGGAACAACGGAAAATTCATATTAGACATCCCCGCAGGAATCGAAATTAAACTACGAATAAGTGGAATCATTCGGCAAAAGAATACCGTCCAAATTCCATATTTATCAAACCAAGCATCTGCCTTATGAATATCTTCCTTTGTTAAACGAAGTATATATCCATAACGATCAATAATTTTCTCTAATCGCTGCACATCTAACAAGCGACCAACACCATATAACAATACAGCCCCAACAACCGAACCAATTGTTGCCACTGCAATAACACCCGTAATCGTTAAATCCGACGTCGTCGTCACAAACCCACCAAACGTCAAAATTACTTCTGATGGAATTGGTGGAAATAAATTCTCAAGGGCAATTAAAAAGAAAATGCCTAAGTAACCAAACTGCTCCATAATTTGTGTAATCCAAGCTTCCATGTTTGTCTCCTTCTACAAAAAAACAATATAAATATAACCATTCTCTTACTTACAACTCTCTCAAATTCCCTTGACAGAAAAATAAGAAAGATTATATCCCTCGATTATAAATGAAAAAAATAAAATAAACTACTATGCTTACATTACATTTTTGTAATGTTTTTGTAAATTTGATGCTTATTTATCCCGCATTAACGGGCTGTAAGACTTCCAACTCAGAACTTGAGAGAATGCGAAGCAGTTTAGGTGGGAGATTAACAGCCTGATTGGTCGGGCTAACAATCAGTGGGAGATGGATCCACTGATTGAAGGTTCACTTTATTTCCATATTTCAATCAAAAACCATTGTAAGATTTCACTCAATTCTGTATAATTAACCTAATAGAGTTCCAAAAGAGATTTAAAACTCTCTACATATCATGATCCCGTAGCTCAGCAGGGAGAGCGCCACCTTGACAGGGTGGAGGTCGCTGGTTCGAACCCAGTCGGGATCATATCATACGACAAAAAAGCGTTTTATTAATTAATAAAACGCTTTTTTGTCGTATATTTAGCCGCTCATGATATAGAAACAATTCGTTGACAAGTTTAATAATATTTTAATACCTAAAAATGAATCTGCTTTTTCTAGTGTAACTAGTTCAACATCTAATTTTGAAGATACGTCCAAATATTTATTATTGATGTTTGGATACATGAATAACACTTACACTGTGTAGAGACACTGGAACCAGTTTTAATTATTATGGAATTAAAAAGAACGCCTCCTTAAGAATAGGTAAGCGCCCTAAGTTTTCAATAAATCAACCTGTATCTCCATGAGCTGAGCTCTGTAGAGTATTAATAGCTGCTTGAGTGTTAACTGGAGTCTGTGTGCCTATCGTTACAATTGTCATCAATAACATTCCTAATAATAGCTTTTTCATTTTAACGCCTCCTTTTTAAAAATTTCTTTTTTAGCTTCATAACTTAAGTAAAAATATTTACTTCCTTGTTCAAAGCTTCCTTCTTTATGGAATTGGACTGCTAGTTCTTCCATGTATTCTTGAACGTATTCCCATAATCTTTCGTTTTTAAGATAGCCCATTCCTGCTAGTACTGCTTTTTCTAATTCTTCAGCAGCAACTTTTTTGTTTATTTCTCTTAGAATTGTAAAGTGATACTGATATTCTTCGTTTCCTAATTCTTTGCAAATAGTTAAGCCTTTTTCAATGAGTTGAGATGCAATTTCTTCTTCACCTAGTTTGACATGTTCTTTTGCTTTAACAAAAATAGCTTTATAATGATGAGGTTTCTTTTCAACAACTTCTGAAAGATATCGAATTGCTAAACTAGAAAGGTTTTGACTTGCATACATAAAGCCCAAGTTATGACGAACTAGTAAGATTGCTTTCTCATTCTTTTGCTTTTGAAATGTATCCATTGCAGTAACAAAGTATTCTTCAGCTAGTTCAAATTCCTTTAGATGCGTACAAGCTAACCCTAATAAATTATCGCAATAGGCTGCTTTTAATTCATAGTTTTCATGTTTAGCAAATATATCTCTAGCTTTTGTGCCGTGCTTAATGGCTAAAAGCGCTTGATAAATATGATAATGATATGTTGCTAAGTTATAATGAAATTCTGCTTCTTCCAGTTCATCAGGAATGTGTTTGAGTAAAAATTCTGCTTTATCATAATGTTCTTTAGCAAGGTTATAATTGCCGATTGCATTTGAATGAACAGCCTTATAAAAATGATAGTAATAAGATAAAAAGTTATCGGCGGGAATATCAAAAGATTCAATTTTATCAAAGCTATTCTTTGAAACACTTAAATTATCGACTAAATATTTATAACCGAAATCTAACAGGTAATAGTAAAGTAACATGTTTGAGTCTACTTCGTTATTGTGAATGATGGAATTAATTTCTTCTTTTAAACTATGGGCATTATCTATATTACGTGAACGTATTTCTTGATACCAATCGCTTAGTAACTTTGAAATTTGTTCATTCCCCTTTATTTGAACGTTCATGAAATCCCCTCTCTTTTTGAATATTCCTACAAACAATGATAGCAAGAATACAGTTTAATGAAAATTTACTTTTATATTTCTCAACATTCGTTTGACAATTCCAGCTTTAAATTCAATAGCAGAATGCAATTCTATTATATGAGTCTTATTAACACTTTTCATTTTAGTAGGTGAAATGGCTTGGTACTGTGAACTAGTCTCATATGGTATAATTTGTTTATGAAATAAAAGGGAAATTAGGAGTTATATTATTTTTTGATTAAGTTAACGACTGAAAGTTTCGTACAGGAGGTCAACCCATGAGTCTAAACATGTACATAGGGGAAGTACAGGCACAAACAGAAAGCATGAATGCTTTTTGTAACGCAACAATTCAAGGGATGGAAGAAGTAATTCGTTCAATTGATGCGTTTACAGGTGACATCATGCTTCAAGGTAAAACGTATGATAGTGCAAAAATATTCTTTGTGCAAACGTATCGGCAGTTAGCACAAGGAATTATTTATTTATGTGAAGAATTAATTCGCCAAAACGAGGTATTTCCAAGTGACTTTCAATCAGAGGTTGCTACAGTAGATGTGATTGAACAAGAAATACTTGAACAAATTCGAGAACTACAGCAAATGATTGCAGCCATTGAGGCAATGAGTGAACTAACGCCTGAGACGGCAGCAATGCTACAAATTTATCATGCGATGAAGCGAAAACTAGAAGATAAGTTAGAACGTTTACATCAATTTAACGCGTCTTCTAGCAATAATTATACTACAGCCCTTCAGTTAGCTACTAGTATCGCAAAAGGGCTTGCAGAAGTACAAAGTGGAAAAGGATTTCAAGCTGTCAGCGGAACATTTCATATCGAAAAATTAAATATGGAATGGGCAAAGCCAATTCAAGTGATTACGGAAGAGAGAAATCGTCAAGCAGAGAAACTAAAAGTTGAAGTGAATGATAATAATACTGAAAAATCTTTATTAGAGAAAATTTTGAGGGGTATTTATTATGGTTCGGGAAAAGTGATTGAAGGTATTGAAGAGGGGTTCGATTCGCTAGATGATACAGTAACACAAGAAAACCTTAAATATGCTGTAGGTCACCCTATAGAAACATTTTTTACGATGTGGAATACCTTATCAGATTCATTTATTAATGACGTTGTGCATGGTGATGCTGAGAGTACTACAAGTTGGATAATATCTGCGTTTATGGAAGTTGGTTTAGGGGTGGTTAGTGATAAAGGGATAAGTAAAGTAAGTAAAATAGGTAAAGTAACTACACTAGGAGAAGATACGAATGTATCTAAATTCTCCGAAGTTGTTTCATCTATTACAAATAAATTACCGTTACAAGACCGATTTGCATTTGTTGGTGCTAGTGAATTTAAAAATACTCAGAGAAATCCTATTGGTTATTTAAAAGAAGCACATGATACATTTGTGTTCTTGAAAAATGGGAAAAGCAAGATTAAAGATGTACAAGAAGTAATAAAGGATTATGCTGATAAAGTACTTGATAGAGTAAATGTAAAAAATGAATATCCCGATTCATATACAGCATCTAAAGTATTACGTGAAGAACTTAAGGATGCAGGAATTGAACCACCACCGTATCCTAATGCAGCACATCACATTGTACCTTGGAATGATGGTAGGGCTGTGGAAGTACAGGAATTATTAAAAGAGATTGGAATAGACCCTGATTCTGCTGCAAATGGGGTGTTTTTACCTTATCAAGTGAATGATTATGTGACCACTGAAGTTTTACATGTAGGTAACCATTCTAAAGAGTACATCAGAGAGGTAACAGAAAGGCTGAATAGTGTTATAGAAATGGGTGGCACTCAAGCTGATATAGCTGAAGTTTTACATCAAATAAGACAAGAGTTATTAGAAGGTAAAATAAAACTAAATGAACCAAGAAAATAACTATATCTTAGTAAATAAATAGCGAAGGAGAATATACATATGAAAATTTGGCAATTAAAAAGTTCAACTGACGATTATCAAACCTTTCAATTATTAAACTATGAAGAAGACAAGGGATATTTTAAAAATACTTTTAATTCTACAGTGAGTTTATCAGGTTCATGGACACCTAAATTTATTGAGATAACAGATGAAGGATATCAAAGTGATTGTCCTATTTTTTGGGGGAAATCTGGTGTACAAATAATTAGTGAGAAAGCTAAGCAAGTATTAGAACCTTTAGTAGGTAACAATGTTGAATTTCTACCATTAATCCATAAAACAACAAACGAAAAATACTATGCTATTCACATTTTACATGTATTGGATGCACTTGATATTAATAATACAATATTCAAAAAGTTAAGTTCAGGTTTAATAATAGGCTGTGAAAAATTTGTATTTATTCCTAGTGTTGTTCAAAATGAAATGATTTTTAAAGTGTATATAAATAAAAGAGTTCACCCAAACTACTTTTTTGTATCAGATGAATTTAGAAATGCAGTTTTAGAAAGTGATTTAAAAGGTTTTGAATTTGTAGAAGTATGGGATTCAGAATCAGACATGTGAAACTAAAATATTTTACAAGTAGTGAAAAGGATATATTTAAGCATGTAAAGATGCTTTAGAATAAGCAAGAAACCCTTGTTAAAATGAATAGTAAAAAAGCGCTTCTATATTATGTGATTTATCCATAATATAAAATTCTCGAAAATAGTATAACAAACCACTTCACTACATTTTCCAATTACTATAAAAGTATTTTAATTAGAAGGGTGAAGAGGGCTAGTTCGAACCCAGTCGAGATCACATACACTTCACTTACACTACAATGAAAAAACATTCTATCACCGTATAGAATGTTTTTTATTCACTGATTCAAACAATACAAAAAGAGAGGGCACATAAGTATCCCTCTCTTTCAGATAACTGATATCAATCTTCTTCCTCATCCAAAATCTCTTCAAAAGCAGCAGATACTTTTTCAAAATCCTCGTCGTTCTCAATGTATGAAAACTCACCATCTTCTTCTACTCGTAAAAAGAAAATATCAATGTCTTCTTCTGTTTCTTGTTGAATGTCTTCTACGAAACCAACAGCGATGTATTCTGCTCCTTCAACGCTCATTACTCCAAGCACTTCAACCTCTTGCTCTTCGTTACTCTCATCGCTAAGAGTAAAAACTTCTCCTACTTCAATTTCTGCCATGTTCATGTGCCTCCTTTCATACTGTTACAAAAAAATTCAAGTCGCATACATACTAACATATTTTCCCACAAAAAACTAAATTCATGCGTAAAAAATATAATTTTTTCACTACCATTATGCATCCACCTTCAGATATTTTTGAAGAACGTTGCCATAATAAAAAACAACCTACAATTCAGTTTAGCTGAATTACAGGTTGTTTTTTCTAGATTGTTTGAATGAATCAACCGCCAGTATTTCCATCTGCCATTGTTTTCAGTGTACTAGCAACTTTGTTATTTTCTGTTGAACCATGTACACCAAATGTTAGTGTGAAAATTGTTGCAAGTCCCATTAAACTAAGTACTACCTTTTTCATTTTAATGCCCCCTTTTTATGCACTTCTTTTTTAGCTTCGTAGCTTAAATAAAAATATTTGCTCGCCTGTTCAAAACTCTTTTCATTATGATACTGCACAGCAACTACTTCAGTATGTTCTTGAACATACTCCCATAATTGTTCTCTTTTAAAGTACTCCATTCCTGCTAAAACTACTTTTTCCAGCTCACTTGCTGATTCTTTTTGCACTACTGATTTTAAAATTGCCAAACGATACTGATATTCAGCATTTTCTAATTCACCACATATTGTTAATCCTTTTTCAATCAATTCTAAAGAAATTTCTGTTTCGCCCATTTTAAATTGTTCTCTCGCTTCAACAAATAATGCTCTATAATTATTTGGCATTTTTTCATTAACTTCAGATAAATATCGAATTGCTAACGGCGAAAGGTCTTGATTGGCGTACATTAACCCTAAATTTTGACGGACCATAAGGATAAAATGCTCTTCCCCAACCTTCTGAAAAGCATCCATTGCAGCAGTCAAATACTCCTCAGCTAGTTCCCATTCTTTTAGATGGACACAAGCTAGCCCATACAGATTTTCACAAAATGCTAGGTTTAGCTCATTACCATCATGTTTAGAGAAAATCTCTTTCGCTTTTGTTACATGAGTAATCGCCAACAATGATTGATACACATGGTAGTGAGATGTCGCTAGTTTGTAGTAAAACTCCGCATGCTCCAGCTCATCCTCAACATAATGTAAAAACGATTCTGCTTTCTCGTATTGCTCTTTCGCTAGTGTGTATTCCCCAATTGCGTTAGCATGAATCGCTTTTAGAAAATGATAATAGTAAGCTAATGCGTTGTTTGTTGGTACACCAAAGGAGTCAATTTCTTTAAAACTATCTTTTGACACTCCTAAGTTATCAATTAAGTAGTTATAGCGGAATTTGAATAGTAAAAAGTTCTGTTGTAACTCTGGGTCTTCGTTAATCTCATTTATGTTTAATTCTACTTTTTCTTTTAAGTTGTTTGCTTTTTCTAAATGTCTGGAACGAATTGCTACGTACCATTCGTTCAACAATGTTGCAATTTGTTCATGCCCCTTTGTTTGAATGTCCATGAGTACCCCCCTCTGCTCTTTATATGTTTCTTTACTAAACAATAACAAAAACCAACATAGAAAAAATGTGACAATTTTATTTCTCAAGAATTTTCAGATAATTAATTAAGAAGTTGGTTTTTCTTTTCTAAAAGGTTTTCCCTCCTAAATACTACTTGTAGGTGAAATGAACATTATATCTTGACTATAAATATATCGGAATTCTTTCTCTTATTGAATTGAATTTTTTATTTTTCTCCTATGCAATCTATGTTAATCTATATTAAGTAATATTGAAAAATAAAGTGAAACTTCACTCAGTGGGGGCTTTACAGCCTGTTAATGCGGGATAAACTTGAAAGAAAGGTTTTTATATGTATTACAAACAGCCAAGTATACTTCATAAATTAATTGAACCTACTATTGTATTTTTAGCACTAGCAATGAGTTCTATTTCTTTTAACCTATTTACACCTATATATGAATATTTCATACTTTTATTCATTTTATTATTTTTTGCAAATCATTATGGCATAAAAATCTCTTTATTTGTATTTTTAGAAATAGTGATTTATGTATTACTCGTTGGTACATATAAAGGAGAAAATATTTTATTATACTTCTTTTCACTAGAGTATTGGCTAAGTGGATTATTTTTACTCATTATTTGTATATATGTTGGTAGTATGAGTACTTCTCATAAAGAAAAATACAGAAATATTTCTAAAAAAAATACTAAACTACAAGATGACAATAAGCATTTACAACAAACGGTAAAACAACTAAACGAAGTAAGAGTAGCATTGCGATCACGTGCAATCGAATCAGATAATCATCTATCAAAAATGTTTCATATGTTTAAATCACTCAATAATACACATCCTGAAATTGTGTTAGACGAAGGAATGAACATATTAAAAACTTACTTCGGAGCAAAGAAAATAGCTATTTATTACGTTGATGATAATAAACAATCACTTCGTATTAAGCTACGACTAGAAACAGGGGAGCAATCTTTTCCACAATCTATATTAGTTAATACAACTTCGCAAGTAATTAAAAACGCTTTAGCATACAACAAACCTTTTTTCCGAACAAATAATGATTTTGATTATGCACCTCTCTTAGTTGGACCTATTTCCGTCCAAAAGCAAATTCGTTATTTAGTCGTATTAGATGAAATTGAATTTTCTAAACTTACATCGGATCAGTTTGAGCTCTTTATTTGGTATTTACGTTGGATGGGAGATACATTGCAATATGCTTCAAATGCTTGGTTAGAGGAAAAACATACTCGAACATTTCCTAATACAAATCTTTATCGCGCAACAGAATTTAAGCATTTACTTCATATTGAACAAAAGCGCTTTAAAACATTAGCGCACCCTTATTCTTACTTTGAAATTCAGTTATGTAATCCACCTTTACTCAAATTAAATGCTATTTTAACAGCAAATTTACGTGAAATTGATATTTTCGGATACGATCTAGAAGAACAGAAATTAATGGTGTTACTACCAGGGACAGAAGAGCAATTTTTACCTCGAGTAAAAGAGCGTGTTATAAAAGCTGTTGCATCCGAAATGAAGGTACCAAAATAGATTTAATAAAGCATAGATTCACTTTATTAAATCTATTTCTAAATACTTTCCTACTACCTTATCAATTGCATATAAACCTAAAAGTATACCCCTGGCTATAAATAATAGACCGGGGGTATACTTTATCATAATTGTTTTAACAACAATCCCAGTTATATAAAACGTTAGAGAAGTTTAAATTTCGCAAGTCGTCTTCCTTAATGAAGAAATTTGCCACACCTGAATCTCCCCACATAATATCATTTTCCCCATCATCCGTATCTATTTGAAGAAGTAATATATTATGGCTAGAGTAGTTATTCTCCCTTTCTCTTGGATCAGTTTGTGTAAAGTACGGATAGCCTCCTATTTTATGTCCAGTGCTATGTAAATATTCTGCACACACTTCCCACATATCAATTGTTTCACCATCCACTTCAACCATTTCATCCAAATCTATAATTCCCTCAGTTAATTCTTCAAAGCGATAATCATACATACTCATTGCTTCATATTTTGATTGAAAGGATAGCCTGTATTCATCTGTAAACGGGAGCATATCTTTATCAATTTCATCCATATAATCAAAATCTGTTACGAGTAAAGACTCATCTGTTATAACATCTTCATAGTAAACAGTGCGAAAATTTTTCTGGCTTGTTTGTTCATCAAAATCCATACCGTACACATCATCTTCATATGAAATGAAAAACTGTAAAATCCCCTTTTCAGGCATATTTTCTAGTTTAGGCATCTCCGTAAAATTCAACTGTGCTAATAACATCATAGCTTTCCCATTCTCGTCTTTTGGATGTTCCACTGTTAAAGGAAGGTACGGATAACCACCAAATTTACTTTGAACCAAAGAAGTATTTCCTTTATGCGCCTTAATTTCTACATAAGGGCGTATTGTTGTTTCCAATATATCTTTATACGACTGTAAAACCAATGGCCATTCAACATGAGATTTCAAACGAACGCCTCCCCTTTTCATATACCTCTAAATAGAACATTTGTTCTCATCCTGATTGTACAACAACTCTAGAATAAGTTGCAAGAAAAAAACACACCTTCTAAAAAAGAAGCTGTGCCTTCTTCTTTATGACGTAATAAACTGCATAAGTTCCCAATTCATATTCACTCTTTCTTCTATAAATAAACCGTGGCCACTATTTTCAAACGGAACGAGTTTAGAGTTTTTAATTCCTTCATGCATCAACTTCGCAAAGTCGAACGGACAGATTTTATCATGCACGCCGTGAAAGATGGCAGTTGGTACTTTAATTTTTGCTAAGTCTTGCCGTAAGTCTTCGTCACGAAGTGCTTTGGCCGATTCAATTACGCCGTGGCTCGAAGATTCTAGCCCTAATCCATATGTCCATTGCTTCAAAAATTCATTAATTGGTCTTGAGAAAAATAGTTCACTAAAATCATGCAGTGCTTTCGGCCTATTTTCATATATCCCTTTAATTAATTCATTTACTGCTTCTTTCGTCATGCCGTATGGATAGTTTGGCCGCTGTACAAATGACGGCGCCGCAGCTCCCCAAAGGATAAACTTTTTAACATGATGTCCACTGTGACGGGCCATATAACGAATCGTTATTGCGCCACCCATCGAAAAGCCAATAAGTATAATGTTTTGTAATTGTAGTTTATCAATAACTACACGTATGTCATCTGCCATTCTATTATACTCATACCCCTTTAACGGATGATCTGATTTTCCAAAACCTCTTAAATCAATTCCTATAAAACGATATCCCTTTTTTAAGATAGTTTCCATTTGATATTCAAACATTTTTTGATTTAATGGCCATCCATGTATACAAACGACGGGTGTTCCCTCTCCTAAATCCTCGACATGCAGTGCAACTTCTTTTTCTACCTTTATATAATGACTCATTCCCTTCCCCCTGCTCCATCTCCAATTTTTTATTTCCATAATGATGTGTATGAAGAAGAAAGGAATTTAGAACTGCAGCTTACAGAAGCGGTAGTAGCATAAAGGTTATCCTATTATAATAAAAATATTTAATTATAAATTCTAAATATTTTATTTTTTGTGTTATATTTCGTTTTATTGTTGTATAATAATCTTGCAAGCGCTTATTATTTTAATATACATAATCCAAAAGGTTATTAATGGAAAATATTTTATACAATTTTCACTTATCAAGATGTGATGCAAGCATTAAATCCATTTTCTAGTAAGTTGTTTCATAACATAAACTGTTTACTTAGATGATAAGAAATTGTGAATGTTTTTTTACAAAGCACATAAGTAATAACGTTTGGTATTGTGTAAATTATTGTAATAACATATAGAGTAAAGAAAAGAATTTATGTAAATCCAAGAAAAAAGACAGAAACCCTTCTTTTTAGGTAGAATAGAGCATCCGGCCATGCATAGTAACGGTCAGTGCCTTTTCCTACCCCATGCCACGTGAAAACAAAAGTAGTAAGTGAGATCACTTCTCTTGCATTTTGACGTAGCAGTGGTTTACATGGCTAGAAATTAAATTGGATTTATATGTATGTTACTGAGCAAAGATTACGAAAATGAAAAAGAGCAAAAATGCATCATTCTTGTCCCAAGAAAGGAAAAAGAAAATGCATTGGGAGGTTTTGTCAAATGACGAGTAATAATACGAACCCTTGGATGAAATTCCACGGTCCGAACCTCGGTTACGTCATTGAGCAGTATGATCTTTACGTAGCTGGCGCAGAGTCTGTGGACCCTGAACTAAAAGAACTTTTTATAAATTGGGGAGCTCCTCCATTTTATAATGTTACAGCGGAGAACAATACGCATACAGCTGTTCCTTCTCAAAACGCTGCTGACATTCAAAAAGTGATTAAAGCAATGAAAACAATTGAAAGCATTCGTTCACACGGACATTTATCCGCACAAATTAACCCGCTAGCAGAGACAGCAGAAGGACAGTCTATCTTGCATGCGACAATGAACGGGCTTAGCGAAAACGATTTGAAAGCGATTCCAGCGAAGATGGTTTGGGAAGATGCACCAGCAGAAATCCAAACTGCTTTTGATGCGATTAATAGATTAAAAGATGTATATACAAAATCATTAGCTTACGAGTTCGCCCACGTACAAGACCATGAAGAGCGTGCATGGTTATATAACATGGTAGAGTCTAATAAGCTACGTCAACCATTACCAACGAAAAAACGAACTGCATTGTTAAAACGATTAACAGCAGTAGAAGGATTCGAACAGTTTTTACACAAAACATTTGTTGGTCAAAAGCGCTTCTCGATTGAAGGCGTTGATATGCTTGTACCTGTACTAGATGAAATTGTGGCTGAAGGTGCAAAGGGCGGCGTAAATGATGTCATGATTGGTATGGCTCACCGCGGACGTCTTAGCGTACTTGCACATGTATTAGAAAAACCATATAGCAATATGTTTGCAGAATTCAAACATGTAGACATTGAGTCTGATGAGAAAAACAGCAATGCTGGCTGGACTGGTGACGTAAAATATCACCTAGGCCGCAAGCAAGTTGTTGGCTCTGACACAGTTCAAACTCGCGTAACACTTGCAAACAACCCAAGTCACCTTGAATTTGTTGATCCAGTTGTTGAAGGTTATGCACGTGCTGCACAAGAAAGCCGTAGTAACTCTGGTCACCCTGAGCAAGATATTTCAAAAGCATTTGCAATTTTAGTACACGGTGACGCTGCATTTCCTGGTCAAGGTATCGTGTCAGAAACATTAAATTTAAGCCGATTAGATGGTTACCATACTGGCGGATCCATTCATATCATTGCAAATAACGCAATTGGCTTTACGACAGATAGCTCTGACTCTCGTTCGACAACATATTCAAGTGACCTTGCAAAAGGCTTTGAAGTACCGGTTGTGCACGTGAATGCTGATGACCCGGAAGCCTGCCTTGCAGCTGCTCAACTTGCTTATGAGTATCGCACTCGTTTTAACAAAGATTTCGTTATTGATTTAATTGGATACCGCCGCTATGGACATAACGAAATGGATGATCCAGCAGTGACGCAGCCACACGTTTACAAAAAAATTACGAAACACCCTACTGTTAGAGCATTATATGCAGAGCAATTACAAAACGAAGGTGTTTTAAATAAAGATGAAGTTGAAACAATTACACAGTTCATTCAAGAACAACTAAAATCTGACTATTTACAGCTTCCAGCTGCAAATACAGATGATGTCCCAGCTGAAGTAAACATTCCAGAAGTTATTGCAGCTGGTATTCCAAAAATGAACACAGGTGTTGCACTGAATACGTTAACGCAACTCAATGAAGATTTACTACAATGGCCAGAAGGCTTTAACGTATATCCAAAGCTGAAGAAAATTCTAGAACGCCGTAGAAATGCACTTCAAGACGGTGGAAAAATTGAATGGGCACTTGCTGAAGCGTTAGCATTCGGAACAATTTTGCAAGATGGCACACCAATTCGCCTAACAGGACAAGATTCACAGCGTGGTACGTTCGCGCAGCGCCACATTATGCTGCATGACGCAGATACAAATGAAACGTATTCACCATTGCACCGCTTACCAGAAGCGAAAGCATCTTTCGCTGTTCATAACAGCCCGCTTTCAGAAGCTGCTGTTGTAGGTTATGAATATGGTTATAACGTATTTTCACCAGAAACACTTGTTATGTGGGAAGCACAGTACGGTGATTTCGCAAATACAGCACAAGCATTATTCGATCAGTTCGTTTCAGCAGGAAGAGCGAAATGGGGTCAAAAATCAGGTCTTGTCCTTCTTCTACCACACGGCTATGAAGGTCAAGGTCCAGAACACTCTAGCGCTCGTCCAGAACGCTTCTTACAACTCGGCGCTGAAAACAACTGGACAGTCGCAAACTTAACAAGCGCAGCGCAGTACTTCCATATTTTACGTCGTCAAGCTGCGATTCTTGGTACAGAAGCTGTTCGTCCGTTAGTGATTATGACGCCAAAGAGTTTATTACGTCATCCATTAACAACTTCAGCTGCTGCTGACTTAAGCGAAGGAAGCTTCCAAACTGTACTTGAGCAACCAAACCTTGGCACAGATGTAAAGAAAGTAAAACGTCTTGTGTTAACAACTGGTAAGATGGCAATTGATTTAGCAGTAGAAATTGAATCTAATAAAGAAGCACATAATTTAGATGAAGTTCACATTGCACGTATCGAACAACTTTACCCATTCCCTCTTGAGAAGGTTCAAGAAATTGTGGATCGTTATCCAAACCTTGAGGAAATTGTATGGGTACAAGAAGAACCGAAAAATATGGGTGGTTGGCACTATATCGCACCAACGTTATACGAAATTGCTGCCAGCAAGTTAAAAGTTGGTTATATTGGACGCCCAGACCGTTCCAGCCCATCTGGTGGTGACTCTTACGTTCATAAAAAAGAACAAGAGCTTATTATAAATCAAACTTTAAATATGCATTACGCAAAAAAGCAAGATCCTATTCACAATAAATAAGGATAAGCGGGACTTCCCCGCTTACCTTTATGAAATACCAATGAAGATTACGAATATCAAACATAATGTTAGGCAAATAAGGGGAGGACATGAAAAATGATCGAAATTAAAGTACCTGAGCTTGCGGAATCTATTACAGAAGGAACAATTTCACAATGGCTTGTCAATGTTGGCGACAAAGTTGAGAAAGGCGAAAGCATTGTTGAGCTAGAAACAGATAAAGTTAACGTAGAAATCATTGCAGAAGACTCAGGTATTGTAACAGAGTTACGCGGAGAATCTGGTGATATCGTAGAAATTGGTCATGTTATCGCGGTATTAGATGCAAACGGTACGGCTGCAGCACCAGTTGCAGTTGGCGTAGGTAATGCAGAAGAAGCAGCTACAGTTGTAGAAGAGCCAAAACAAGAAGCAGCACCTGCTCCTACAACAGGCGCTCAACCAATGCAAGGACTTCCAAATACAAATCGTCCAATCGCATCACCAGCTGCTCGTAAAATGGCAAGAGAGCTTGGCATTGACTTAAATACAGTATCTAGCAGCGATCCATTAGGACGTGTACGACCACATGATGTAGCAGCACATTCAGCTAACGAAGCGAAAAAAGCTGAAAAACCAGCTCCAAAACCAGCTGCTCCAACTCAAGCGGCTACTGATTTTGAAAAGCCAGTTGAGCGCGTAAAAATGTCTCGTCGTCGTCAAACAATTGCAAACCGTCTTGTAGAAGTTCAGCAAACAGCTGCAATGTTAACGACATTTAACGAAGTTGATATGACAGAAGTTATGGCGCTTCGTAAAGACCGTAAAGATGCATTCGAAAAGAAACATGATGTACGTCTTGGTTTCATGTCCTTCTTCACAAAAGCAGTTGTTGCAGCGTTAAAACAATTCCCATTATTAAACGCTGAAATTCAAGGTGATGAACTTGTACTTAAGAAGTTCTATGATATCGGAATCGCTGTTTCAGCTCCAGAAGGTTTAGTTGTTCCTGTCGTTCGTGATGCAAACAAACTAAACTTCGCTGAAATCGAAAGAGAAATTAGCACACTTGGTAAAAAAGCTCGTGACAACAAATTAACATTAAAAGAACTACAAGGTGGTACATTCACAATTACAAACGGTGGCGTATTCGGTTCTCTTATGTCAACGCCAATCTTAAACGGACCACAAGTAGGTATTCTAGGTATGCATACAATTCAACTACGCCCAGTTGCAATTGATGCAGAGCGCATGGAAAACCGTCCAATGATGTACATCGCATTATCTTACGATCACCGCATCGTAGACGGTAAAGAAGCAGTTAGCTTCCTTGCAACAGTAAAAGCATTACTAGAAGATCCAAAATCTCTATTATTAGAAGGTTAATAATTAAAGCCCCGCCTGCATAAGCAGACGGGGCTTTTTTATTTAGCTTCCAACTCCAACTTGACTCTGTAACAAGTGCCGAAATACTCCCCTTCTCTCATTTGCTAATTGCTGAAATGATCCTGTTTGTACAATTTGTCCTTTATCTATCACAATGACTTGATCTGCATTTCGAATTGTCGACAATCGGTGCGCAATTACAATAATGGTAGTCTTCCCTTTTAATTGTTCTAACGCCACTTGGATTTTCTCTTCATTTTCTGTATCAAGTGCGCTCGTTGCTTCATCTAAAATAAGAATAGATGGCTTTCGTAAAATGGCACGTGCCAATACAAGCCGTTGCCTCTCTCCACCAGAAAGTCTCACTCCACGATCTCCAATCACTGTATTGATGCCACTTGACAGTCCCTTAACAAATTCAGAAGCTGCTGCAAACTGTAATGCTTCCCACATCTGCTCTTCCGTCGCATTCGGTTCAACCATAAGTAAGTTGTCTCGTATGCTTGCATTAAATAAAAATGGATCTTGTGAAACATAACTAAGAGTTCGCCTTAGTGACAACACATTCTCATTCGTAAGAGGTGTACCATCGATTAATACCTCTCCTGTTTCTGGCTGCAAAAGCCCCATTAAAAGATCAATTAACGTACTCTTCCCCGCACCTGATTTTCCAACAATAGCAGTCATACTATAAGCAGGAATATTTATATTAATATTTTTAAGTGCATAAGTATCACTCGCCAAGCTGTAACGAAATGAAACATCCCTACATTCTATTTCCTGTTCTAAAGACAGTCGTTCCACATGCTCATATTGCCTCACATGTTGTAATTCTGCTTCCTGCCCACACTCTTCCTGCAATTGAATTAAAGATTGAAAAGCTGGTATGCTTGCTGCTAATTGTTCAAGGTTTGATTGAATCGTTGTAAATTTTGGCCATAGTCTGGAGAAGATGAGGATAATTAGTAGTAGTTGTGTTGGTTGAGCGTGAAACATCTTTATAGATAAAAAAATAAAAAGTGCAATTAATAAAGCGGATGTAACTTGATAAACAAATTGAGACATCGTTTTTACATGTATATACTCATGTTGTTCTTGCTCCATTTTTGTTGTCAAATTACGAATCCAGTTCAAATGGGATACTTCTAAATAATTCGCTTTAATATCTTTTATGCCGTTCAATTGATCTGTTACCCCGGCTAAATACGCTTTGGATAACTCAGATGTTTTACTTCCTAGTGCTCTAGATCGCTTAATAAACTTCTGAGAAAAGAAGGCAAGAGCAAAACCAGAACAAAGTACAAAAAGTGTAATTGGTACAGATACAAGAAATGCTAGTCCTACTTGTACAATACTGAAAATGAAAGAGGTTAATAATTGCATAGCTAAACGAACGCCTCCACTAACACGTCCAATCTCTGTTGTTAGTATATTAATAAGATCCGTTTTTCTCTTTGTCACAAAAAAGCTCCAATTTGAACAGAGCATTTCCTCATACACCCTTAACCGTAAATACCGAATAAAGCCTTGATGAATCTTCATATTTCCAATTGTTATACTGCGTTGCATGAGGCTCTGACTAACAACTAATAAAACATATATACATAGAATAAGAGGTAAACTTACTGCTAGAGGAAGGTTTTGAAAGAATGCAAAAGCTTCAAAAACAGTACTATCCCCTGTATTTGTTATTCCGCCTATACTTAACATAGGAATTAACAAGAAAATACCCATTCCTTCAAGAAAACTAATAAAAATCATTCCTGAAAGATTAACATAAAGGCTCTTTCCTGCAAAAGAATGTAATTGCTTTACAAAATATAAAATATGATCCATTTTTACATCCTCCTACGATAAAACACGCTTCCTCGTTTTTCTCCAAGCCCATAACATAGGACGTAAAGGGAAATATAAAAAATGTAATATCTTTGGTAAAGGCAACGTTTTTGTGTCCTCTGCATATGGATATAAAAAACTAACGATAAAAATAAATTTTTGTACGTTTGTTTTTAAAGAGAACAAATAACGTTCATGATACTTACATACTTCTTCTGGAACAGGTTCTGTATGTAAATTTACCATCCTTTCCAAATAAAATATTGTACTTTGTGCCAATCTCCTAGGCTTCCTTTTTATTAAACAGGAAGATATGCTCTCTGGTATGACTGTATTAAATAATTGAGAAGATAAAATAAGTGCCTGACCAGCTATATGACGACAGTGATATTTTTTTAATAACTTATTAACTACGTCCCACTCAATGTCCTTTTTACATAACTGGTCGATATCAAGTAACCACCGCAACCTAGACCAACCGTGACGACTTCCATGGTTTAACAGGAAGATAAACAAATCTTCTTTTCCTAAACAATATATTGGATATGTTCCAATATAACTTATTCGCTTTCGTTCCCAAAGTTCATGAAATGTCGGTTCCTTACAAGGACCTGGATGCAATCTCCAATGAATCTCTAGTTTCATTTTTTTCTCTGGGTGGTAATATGTTACATGATGCCGCCGCCACTTCCATTCACTTAAAACTGTTTCAAAGTCAGCTTCTTTCACATACCCAAGAGGTAAAAGTAATTCATGCACCTTTTTTAAATCTTGTATAGGTACGATAACATCAATATCTCCCGAAGTTCTTAAAGAAATATTTTCATAGAAATCCGCAGCGATAACTGGCCCTTTTAAAAACAGGCTACGTATTTTCCTTTCTGAAAACAACCTACTGATTTCTCCCATTTCTCTACTTAAATACAACATTTTAAATGTATTATTTTTAAACTTCCTACACAACTCCTGTATAACGTACGCTGGAATTGTCCCCTCATCAACTTCTTTTATTTTTGGATATAAGAAGGGATAAATGCGATGATGTACAGAAAGTGCAAGAAATTGACTCCAGTCAATTTCCTCAAACCATTTTCTATTAATAGTTTCCATTTCTTTCGAATTGCTTTTTTTTATCATTTCCAATTGTAACTGCAGTTCTTTCGATACATGTAATAAATCTAAACTACAATCATTATTCATCAAAGTCTCGTTTACACTCTGTTTGGCGAACTTACCAACAACTGTGAACTTTTCCATGCCTTCTAATCCAGTTACATAAAAAGAACCACTGCGTAACCATGCATGGGCAATCATCCTACCATCTGTATCTTTTGCTGTCCCAAAATACAAGGTACTTTCTAATCTCCTTCTTTCTAGCATCTTCATAGCTGCAATTGCTTTAACAAGACAGTGACTTTCCCAAAAGGTATAAACACTCATTATATGTATTGCATCAGAAACCTTGCTTACTACAGATTGATTAATATGATCACGACTTACAGGTGTCTCGTCCATATAGACCCCTAGTTTTGGAGCGAGTTTATAAAATGGCATAGCCTTTAGAATTCGAGCCCATCCTAAATAGAAAAAAGCCTCTAAAAGTAAAAACTGTTTCGCTCGATCCATTGATAAAAAACGCTTTATCTTTCTGACAATGTCCATTCACTCTCTCCTCCCATTCATCAATCTTTATGTTTAATGCAAATCAAATCTTCCTCATATAATTGAATTAAAAAAGAACGTACTTGTTCCTCACAATCCTCTCTTTCTACATCATACTCTGACATAAGTATGGTAACGACCTGTTCGATAGAAACCGGTTCCTTCATTATATTCCAAATTGCGCCGCCTATTTTTCCTAAGTTGTAATACTTACCATTCTCCACACTCATCATCACAGTCTCTCCATCCATATCACTGACTATGTTTCCTTCACATTGAGCAACAATACTACTTAATGAAACTTCCCTTAAATTAATCATTCTTTCTCCCCCTTACGTATAGAATCTAATACTACATCCACTAATTCATTTGCCGTAAAACCATCGTTTGGCCTTTGCAATTGAAACATATCAATCTGATTTACGATATTAGCACACATTTTAAAATGCCACTCTAACAAACCTAACCGGCCAATTAAAAAATTACGATAAGTGTGAGAAAACATAGTACGAAATCGTTCTAATTTTTTAATACTATGAATTTGAATGTCATCTCTTTCTCCTTTTACTAGTTCAAACAAACCCGCTAATGGTAAAGTCTCATTTACAAAACGAGAAGAAACCGGTACAGCATATTTTGTTTCTCGTTCAAATAACGGACTATACTCTACCTTGTTCATACCAAAGGCGTAAATACTTTCTTCCCACAATTTTTGCTGCGGATAAGATGGTGTAACAAACGGAATGCCTTTTTCAGAAACCGATACAGGAATGACATCGTCACTTATCAGTTCATATCCCTTCTTTAAGAAAGCCGAAGCTAAGGTTGACTTTCCTACACCAGAATTTCCAATAAAGGCATACGCCTTTCCATTAATAGCTATTGCACTCCCATGTAAAGGAAGTATCTTTCGCTGCATTAATAAGGCACCCATACAAGTACCAAGAATATAAAGACGTAATTTTCCTTCATCATACTTTTCTATTGGTGAAACAATGATTTTTTTCCCTTCTAGTACAGAAAATATAGCAGTGTCCGTAATTCGAAACATCACCATACGGTCTGTCACAATAAATTTTCTTGTAGAATTGGCTAACTCGTTCCACACCTTTGTTAAATCCTTAACTTCAATTACAACATCTGCTCTACCTATATCGATCTCATACGTTGACAGTTCTGGCAGCAAAAATTCACTACATACAGTTAATCCAAACGCTTTATAAATCTGCCTTTTTATTGTTCTCATCTTATTCACTCCAACTAGTTAAAGCATACAGTTTAAAAATAAGCCCTCATACTTAATGTATAAGGGCTCTCTATACTCATTTTGTTAAAGATGATTACATTAACTATAGTGAACATCTTCGTCTGGATCAGTCTGTTCGGCATCAGCAATTCTCAATCCTGGTCCAGCCATTGTCATATGAATAGTAAGTATTTCTAATTCTGGTTTTTCCCATTGTTCTTTCATACTATCACCTCCTTTCAAACATAATTTTTTAGAAAGCGATATACAATTAAACTGCGCATCAACACTTTAAATTCTGCATCAAACGCGTACTCTGGACGAGGTCCATTTTGAAATTTTGCAATTGCCTCATGAATAACATTCATATTTATAAGTTCAATCATTTCTTTATCTTTAGTAAGCTGATGTACTTCCTCTAAAAAAGATGACCAATGAGGAAACATCCGCTGTATACCATCTGCACCTTGAACACCTCTTGTTCTTTGATTCAATCTGACTGTATCAGGAAGAAACGTTTTTGTAGCTCTACGGATGAGTGCTCGATCCATTCCATTTTGTACAAATTGTTCATTTGGAACAGATAAACAAAATCGTACAACTCTTAAGTCATTCGTCGGATCACGGTTCCACAAACCATAACGTAAAGATAGTTTTGCGTTATTTGTCCCACTTATTTGCCATGATACAACTTCATCAAATTGCTTCTTTCTTGCTTCGTAAAAATTAGGTAGAGCCGAATCCGTTATATCCATCCCATATTGCTCGAGCTGCTGAAAAACGTTAGTATCCTTTGCGAATTCAGGATTAATAAGCACTGGAAATTGATATAGATTACGAGGTTGGAATAACTTATTTACCCATGGACAAGCTCGCTTTCCTACTAATGACAAAATTCTTTTTCTCCCCACACCTTTTTTATCACTAAACTGCTGTAACTCATTATAAAAGCGAATCCATTTCAAACTTCTTAAAAGAATGGCGTAATAATCTAAAGCCGCTCCAAAAGAAACAGTATAGTTCCCTCTTCCACCATTTAAAAGTACTCCAATTCCTTTATTATTTGCTTGTTCATAAATACCCTTTAACCAAAATGAATTCTCAAAAAACTTATATGGCATCTCTAGCATCTCTAGGTAATCATCAACTTCAGAGAAAGGACTCATCTCTTTAAAATCCATATAGTAATCTTTAATATTCCCAACATATTGCACAGTTTTTTCAATAAAAGGCTTTTCATTTGCCACTCTACTTTTAGGTGTCCAATCTGTAAAATCTTCTACAGGAATATAACTAAACGTATGTAACGCTTTCTCTTCCTTTCTCAACTCTCTTGCTGCAAAACTAACGACAGATCCTGAATCCAAACCGCCACTTAAATGTGCACCTACATTACGATATGTCCGTACTCTTGCTTTTACAGCATTTTGAAACACTTCTCGAAACGCCTCTTCATATTCTTCATTCGACTTTAACCTTAATTTCTCCTCAATAGAAAATGTACAATATCTTGAAAATTTCATGCCATCTTTAGTAACGGAGATAGCGTGAGAAGGAGGAATTTGATCTATCGAATAAAAAACAGACGAAGCTGCCTCAACCGTATCAAGAGTCGTAGGAATCGCTAAAAACTGAGCTAGCCACTGTGTATTTAACTTTTTTTCAATATAGGGTAATGTAAATAGTGGCGTTATAGCTGTACAAAATACAAATCGCTGAAAATCATGATAATAATATAGCGTCCGATTCCCTGAAAAATCTCTTGCTCCAAAAAGCTTTTTCTCTTTCTCATCCCAAATCATAAACGCAAAATCACCAACTAAATACTTCGGGGCATCTTCTCCCCACTTTTCATAAGAAAGTAAAATTAATTCACTATCGGTCATCGTTTTTCTTTTGTCATGGTTCATTTGCAGTCTATTGAATAGTTCATCACGATTATCAATAATGGCATCAGCAGTAATCGCTAATTTACGAATCGAATCATAATAAGGTAATTGTTCATGAATGGATTCTGGGGTAATCCACTGTGCATGGCAACCAAAGAAGATTTCTTCCCTATGCCACATTTGTATATCATTAGCGGGAAATTTTTTTAATGCATCCATTAAACGATTTCCTTGTTCAACGGGTACAGGATTATTATGGAAATGTAAAATACCAGTTATAGCACTCATCTTTTTCCTCCTATTACGGTACAAATGCGAACATTCAATACAAACAGAAGTTGCCTTGCTATAACTACTATATGAAGAGAAGAAATCTAATTCATCAAAAATAGAAGAGAATATTTGTAGGTTTGTTCTATAACTTGTTATTGTGGACAAAATTCGTTCTATACAGAGAACTTATGTGAATGACCCCTCCTTAACACTCTTTCGAGTTGTTTGAAGAAGGGGCTTCCTGTTTCATTGACCGTCGCATAGCGGATCATCCGACTCTGTCTTACACAATCTCCACAGGCGTAGATTATACTGTTCGGACACAACCTTGCCCTACAGTTTATGTGATTTTGTTTGCCTCAAATAATTCTTCTAATGCTTTTTGTATGATGTTGAGACTTGCATTATGGTCTCTATCAAGAACTGTTCCACACTTCGTACAAATATGGGTACGAATAGAAAGAGATTTCTCTACTCGATTGCCACAAGAAGAGCAATCTTGAGAAGTGTATTTGGGTTCTACTTTGATAAGTAAGCCGCCATTTTTTTCACATTTATAAGCAAGCATATTTCGGAATATGCCCCAGCCCGCATCCGAAATAGACTTAGATATTTTTCTGTTTCTAACCATATTTCGGATATGTAGATGTTCTACAGCGATGATAGAGTAGGCTTTTGATAAGTTACGGCTTAGTTTGTGCAAGAAATCTCGGCGCTGGTTCGCTATTTTTTCGTGGAGTTGCCGGACACGTTGTACTTGTTTTCTATAATTAGCAGAACCCTGTTTCTTTTTAGAAAGCTTTCGTCCAGCTTTCTTTAATTGGTTTTCTTTCTTACGAAGAAACCTAGGATTTTCATATTCTAAACCATTAGATAGAACGGCATACTTATGAAGTCCAACATCAATGCCTATTGCGTTATTCGTATCAATAGTAGGTGGTGGTGCCTGTCTTTCGACACAGAAAATAGCGTACCACCTTTTGCCTTGACGCTTGATGATAAGCTGCTTAATTGTTCCTTCAATTGGTCTATGAATCAGAGCATGTATTTCACCTAGTTTTGTATGATATAATTTACCATTAGGAGAAAAAGACATCGCCATTCGATTCCCCTTTTTATTGAACCCAAATTGAGGGAATGTCATACTGGAATACTCGTTATACTTTTTCTGTTTTGGGTATTTTGCATCCTTACGAAAGAAGTTATCAAATGCTTTTTTCAAACGTACAAAAACTTCCTGTAACGGTTGTGAAGGCACTTCCTTTAGAAATGGATACTTCTTTTTATCAAGGGTAAGTTGTCTTTGCATATCATAACGATTGTAATTTTCCTTGTTTTGCTTATATTTACGTTCCTTATCTAAAAGAGCAGCATTGTAGGTTTGACGACAATATTGCAACCAGCGGTCTAACGTTTCTTTTTGTTCTTCTGTTGGAAACATTTCATACTTTTGATTCAACAACACTGTCATCCCTCCAGTTCAAGTCTACTTTGTAACAAGAACAGAATAATCCGCACTCCAAAAGGAAACGTTTGTTCTGTTTTTTATTATAGTACATAGCAAGAGAAACATGCAACAGATATCCTTTGGCTAACGCCAACGAAATTCATCCCCTCCCTACTCATTGGGCTTCACCCTTCTCACTCCTTGAGGAAGGGGACTTCTTTCGGAACGCGTTAAAATTAAATTATCACTTAGCTTGTATCCTGTCAATTAAAAAACGAAATTTTCTGTCTTTTAAAACTCATCTTTTATTTCACGTTATTAAACTCTATCCATCTCTCGAATTACTCCATTTAATGAAGTCTATCAATATTTGATATTCATGAATTTTTTCTTTTTCAACCCCAGCTTTTTTTAGCTCAAAGATAAACTCTATCCATTCTCGCTCAGGTGCATGTTTCATTTCTGCATTCGTATTGATTGTAAGCAATGTACTAAGATCCACGTCTAATACAAGTGCAATTTTTTTTAAAACTTGTACCGAAGGATTTTTATTTATATCTCTCTCAATATTACTTAAATAAGACTTAGAAACTTTCGCTTTTTCAGCTAACTCAGATAAAGTAAGCTTTCTCTTTTTTCGAAGCTTACAAATATTTGTCCCTATCATTGTATTACCCCTTACTCTCCTTATTTTTATATCTCTATTTACAAAAAAGCATCTCTTAAAATACAAATATACTTAAGAGGTACTCTATGTTATAAAATATTTTGGATACATTGAATAACCCTTTCTTGATCTTCAACTGTCATATTTGAACCCGAAGGAAGGCAAATTCCCTTCTTAAATAATTCACTACAAACATCTTCACCTTCACTATGAGAATAATATTTACTCTCCCGAAAAAGCGGCTGCAAATGAAGTGGCTTCCAAACCGGACGCGCTTCTATATTTTCCTGTTCAAGCGCCCTCAATACATCCTTAGCAGAAACGCCCTCTTCTTCAATTGTTAATGTTGTAAGCCATCGATTTGAGTATGTATTCTCAAGTTCACGTATAAAGTGAAACCCTCCTATATCGGATAATTGTTTGGCATATCGCTGGAATATATCCCTTCTCACTTTTATTCTTTCTTCTAAAACCTCTAATTGCCCGCGGCCAATCCCTGCTAATATGTTACTCATCCGATAGTTGTATCCTATACTACTATGTTCATAATACGGGGCTGGATCCTTCGCCTGAGTCGCAAAAAAGCGTGCTCTTTCCAATGCTTCTATATCATTAGAAACGAGCATACCTCCGCCCGAAGTTGTAATAATTTTATTTCCGTTAAACGAATATACCCCAAACCTTCCAAATGTACCGCTTGCTTTTCCTTTGTATGTAGAACCAAGTGACTCTGCTGCATCTTCAATAATTGGAACACCATATTCATCACAAAGTGAAATAATCTCATCCATTTTTGCACTTTGTCCATATAAATGAACAACAATAACCGCCTTTGGTAATCCCCCTTCTCGCGTAGCATCTACTAACGCTTTTTCCAAAGCTTGCGGCGACATATTCCACGTCTCAAGTTCTGAATCGATAAATACCGGCTCAGCTCCTAAATACAAAATTGGATTTGCACTTGCAACAAATGTAAAGCTAGAACAAAATACTTTATCTCCTCGCCGCACATCTAATAACTGAAGCGCTAAATGAATTGCTGCTGTTCCAGAACTAACAGCAGCACCACCTCCAGCCCCCACAAAAGATGCTAGCTCTTTTTCAAAAGCATCCACATTTGGACCAAGCGGGGCAATCCAGTTTGTATGGAATGCATCTTGTATGTATTTTTGTTCGTTTCCACTCATGTGCGGGGAGGAGAGGTAGATGCGCTGTTTGTTTTTAATCATTTCCATATCATCACAACCTTTATATAGGCTTTTGTTCAAGTAAAAACATGTGACGCAATACAGGAATGGTACAAAGTTCTTTTAAATTACTAATTTCATAATGGGCCTTATGATCTTCTTCCACTATAGAACCATAATAAATGCCATCTTTTCGATTAATGTGAACTGTCGTCCAACCTAACTTTTTAGCGGTGACAAAGTCTTTTGTTAAATTATCTCCTATGTATACACATTGATAAGAAGAAACTTGAAGTGATTTACTCATTTCTTCATAAGGAACTCGACTTGGTTTCCAATATTCTTTTCCAAGCTGATCTGTAAGAATGATAGAATGCAATCTTTCAGGCAATTTTAATGCCTTCACTTTCTGTTCTTGTGTAACCAAATACCCATCTGAAATAAGACCAACTTTAACGCTAGGAAACAAATTATCTAATACCCACTCTGCCTCTTCTGACAATGTAATGTTTGGTTCATGTGATCGATAGTGTTCTATCATAGAACTTATTAAACATTCTTCATAAAGAACATCCAATTCCTCAAGTACCTTATTAAAGATAAACTTCCTTTCTCCTTGATTAAATAATTCAATTGCAGTGTGATAAAACCCCGTTTGTCTATGATTTTCAACAAACCAATTATCTACCGCTTTTAACCCACTGACTACATAATCTTTCTCGTTATACAACGTATCATCCATGTCAAAAACAATTGCCCTTATGACCATATAGAAACCTTTTCCGTAAAAGTTGCTTCATCATACCTAAGCATCATTACATTTTCTCTCCAATTAAAATCCTGTTCTGTGAATACTAATCCTTGAACCATTTGAATACTCCATAAAGGGAAATTTGCTCCTGCTTCTATTGATAACGGTATCCCACCGCCAAACCGAGGGTTAATTTCGATAAAAACAATTTCTCCATTATCCTTTTTAAAGCATTGTAACGTAATACAGCCCGATGGGTTCGGCAAAGCTTGTATTACACGCTCTACTGCTTCAATAATCTCATCATCTTTCTTTGTAATTCCTTTACTAACCTCACCAGCCCTTGTTTCAATACGCAATCTTGGAACAATCGTCTTTATATTACCGTAAAAATCTATCATCACATCTACTGTATATTCTTCTCCACAAACGTACTCTTGCACCATCGCGTTCTCAATATAATCTTTAAAAAAATACAATTCCTTTTCATTCTTTACTTTTGTAACCCCTTTACTAGAACTTCCATCGTAAGGCTTAATTAATAAAGGAAAGCTATATTGACTCTCTACTAGCTCTTCATTGGTATATACTTTCGGAGTAGGGATGTTATAATTGGTAAAAAATTTGTATGTTTTGATTTTATTATTCGCAATTTCATTTAATTCTTTACTAGAAACAAAGACTTTCACACCCTTCTCTTCAAACATGATTTTATTTTCAGCCAAAAGAATCAACTCAGTGTCGATTAATGGAATTAATAAATTAATATTTTCTTCTTCACAAATCTTCAACAACTCTTCTACATAACTCTTATCAGTTACCTTTGGAACAATAAAATGTTGATCACTAAAAAAGGCAGTTGGAGCTGTTTCTTTAAAATCTGCAGTAACAATTTTCCCATTAATATTTTCTTTCACAAATACTTCCTTAAACTTTTTTAACAAAGCTACCCTTCTTCCAGAACTAGTAAACAGAATATTGATATTATTTTTCACCATGTTCTATACTCCCTTTGAAAATTGGCATTGTTACATGATTTCCGTTTTGTATCCCCTCTGATCTAATAACCTTTGCAAAAGTCATATATAGAATTTTCAAATCCAACAGAAAACTCCAATTCTCAACGTACCATATATCTAGGTCAAATTTTTCATCCCATGAAATGCTATTCCTTCCATTCACCTGAGCCCAACCTGTAATTCCCGGCTTTACATCATGACGTTTCGCTTGCTCAGCAGAATATAAAGGTAAATACTCCATTAATAACGGTCTCGGCCCTACTAAGCTCAATTCTCCTCTTACAACATTTATAAGCTGCGGTAATTCATCTAAACTATATTTCCTAAGAAACTTTCCGAAAGAAGTTAAACGAGATGAATCTGGTAACAAATCACCTTCAGCGTTTTTTTCATTAGTCATTGTACGAAACTTGTAAAGGTAAAAAGGTTTTCCATGTATTCCTGGTCGCTCCTGCTTAAATAGTATTGGTGAGCCAAGTTTTAGCCGAACTAGGATTGCTACTATAAAAATAACGACAGAAAAACATAATAATAACGATAAGGAAATACATACATCAAATATTCTCTTCATCCGTCATCCGCTCCTCATTATTTTTAACTATGTTCTTTTACCTTACAAACCTGAGGTATTACTTTCTCATTAAAATCATTTTCATCCACTTGTATTAATAAACCCACATTGCTATACATTTTTCGTACTCAAAGAATTTTTCTGTAAACTTTCCTCACTAAACAATTAACTCAGTTATATACCATATGTTTCTTGCAATATGATTAGAGCTTCTATTTTAAGATTCAAAGCATTTCCTACCATAACAATTTCACAAATAAATAAAAACATATGGATTAACCACATGTTTTTAAATGAAGAAATATATTAACTGTGACGTCACTCCAAAAATTTATAACTTTTCTTAAAAAAAGTATCAATTTAGAGTAATATCTGTGTTTTCTATCATTCGAACACCATCACGTACTGAAATCATAACATTATTAAAAATACATTTTGCGATTGTCATATGGTTCGGTTTCGTTAACCAGTTCAGATTAATTTTGCTATTCTCTAAATAACTTGTAAGAAGAATTGAAGATTCTAGACCACTAGTTGACTTCCCAATTCCCACTCTTATGAAATTACTATTAGTCATTACAACCTTTCCTTCAAAATTAACGTCTACATTTTCAAACAAACAACAATCTACCTGTATTCGTCTCCGATATTTTGTATCAGTGGAACCAAATATTATATCGCCTCCCATCCTCTTCGCTTTTGCCTTTATAAACTTACCATTACTTATATTACAACATTCTAAATTAGCTGCACCTTCGATTACCGTTAACCCTTCCACTGTTATAGGCCTCCCAGCATAATTAGCTGGTGGTTTAATATCTACATCATAATTCTTAACAGTAATATTTCTAACAATTCCTCCTGTCATGAGTAAGGTAAGTCCAACATCAACTGCAGTATTAGTTCTCCAATCCTTCTCGATTACAATATTTGATATATAACATCTCCCATAATTGTATCGACTAATATTAAACCCAGGCTCTCCTTCATCTGTGATAGTAACAGGCGTACCTCCTTCTACTTCAGATACTTGAAAGCTTGTATTTGTTCTATTTACAACATAATATAATTTATTTACATCAATCCCTGCTGGGACCTTGCCCTGCCATTGTTCAAAGCATATTTTTGCTGTATTTCCCATTCCATGCGGCACATTAAAAGTAAAGGTTCCAGTAGTGGCATTAACCACCGGTGTTCCAAAATATCCGTAAACACTAGATACTGTAAATGCCCCATCTTTTATGTGAACGTTTTGTACAACAGAACCCTCAACTTCCATCACTCTACACTGCCCATTCGTAAAAGTAGCTCCATTAACAAAATGGTCTCCTTTAACAATCAATGAACAGTTAATAAAAGTGTTATTAAGATACTTTATTCCCATTGTTTTCTCATAAGAGCTGACATTCCCTATGTTATAACCCTCAAATATATTATTTTCAACAATTACATAGTTCCCATCAACATTTACAAAATGCCCACGTTCATTGCCATAAAGATGGTTATTAAATACATATATTCTAAAATTTAATTCTAATCCATCCTTTTTATAGTAAGGAAACTTATAAGGAATATTACTTTCCCCTACCATAGACTCAATATCTATCCCAAACATAGGAGCAGTACCATTTCGGAAATCGGATGTAACCCCATCCTCCGCTTTGCCAATATGATGTATTTCATTTTCAAAAACATACGTATCATTTGAAGCAGCTAGAGTAATTCCTTGTCTTCTACAATGATGTACATTACAGTGATGAATGTAAATATGTGATCCCATCTCCTCTTGAGTATACTCTTCAGGATTCAATCTATACTGTAGCCACCCTGTCGAAATTCCATCACCTGTAAAATCTCTTATTTCTACATGATGTATTTCAACATAATTTGCACCAAGTATTTCTATGCCTTGTCCCCACTCATGAGTATAATTTTGACTATCAACCTTTGCATTGATTTGAGCGATTTGAACATCACTTAAAGATGAGGATGTAATATCAATAACAAAAAGCATTTTATTTGCTGCTTCTATAGGAGCAAACCATCCACGGCCAGTTGAAGACGCCGGGGCAAATTGACCATTTGTTCGAGCACCAACTAACGTACTACTTGAAACAGTATCTTTATACTGATAAAAACTATATCCTGAAGCTTTTATACTAGATATAGACCATAATCTGAATGCTCTTAATAACCCAGGGTTATCATATCTATCAATTACCTCACTACGAATAAAGTTAGGATTGTTATTTAGGGATCCATCTACATTTACCCCACCTCTAACAAACCTAACTCCAATTTCATAAATATGAGTCTTTTTATCCCCAACAATTTCACCACCCGTAATCTTTACATTCTTTAAACCTTTAACTTCAAAGATCCGATACCACGGTGATGAATTTGTTTCTAATTCTAGTGTACAGCCATCCATCATCTCAAAATGTATACCACTTTGCATAACAATACAAGAAAATGATGTATCGTCTACCTTTAATTTATATGTCCCACTAGGTAATATAATGTGATTATATCCTTGCAACTTCCCCCATACTAATGCATCATTTATCCCTTTTGTAGTGACAACAGCATTTGTCCCATCATTTCTAATCCCCCATCGCTCTAATTCTACTAGGTACGAATTAGAAGAAGATTCTACGATTGAAGATTGAAATGCTTTTGGAATCCACCTCGAAGTAACACCATCATAAGTCAGTACATCATGATGAACAGGAAGCGTAGTGGACAAATCTATATCGTCAAGATCACTAAGATTCGCTCTAATCACCATTATCAAATTACACCTCTTTAGTTTTTTTATATAGTATGTAACAAGATAAGGATTAGATTGGATGGACATTCCTATAGTAGATATATTTTTGTAAAACAATGGAGCTTATCCTATCTTCCTGATCACTTCACATTATGAATGATTTGTTTTCTTATAACTCCGGTTTGCTTGATTAGATTTAAATCTTGTAAGCAAAGTTTCTATAATATTTACAGCTATGTCAAATAAGTATTTAAACTCCTTAGTTTTATAAAAAATACATATATATATGCAATGCGGGATAATAAAACAAATAGCTCCCCTAAGAATTAAAGTGTATAAATTATTAGCTGCAATGATACTACATACGAAATTTGTTAATAGGAAAGTCCCAATACCTACAGCTACATAATAGAAATACTTAATGTAATAGTGACTAACAGGCTTAGAAAATACCTTTTTATATACTAAATTAGGTGTAAGCCAAAATGGAACAGCTAACATACTTACAAGTGTTCCAATAAAAACGCCTATTATACCAATATATTGAACCAAAATAATAGAAATAATAAGATTAATAGCTGCCTGGACTAAAGGAGCATATCGATCTTCATGAAAAATACCAGCTGTCGTTTTCATTGTAGTTATCGCATTTCTCATGCCTCTTTCATAAAAGATGATTATTAGTATAATTAGTACACTCTTATCCATTAAATATTCTGATCCTAACCACAAAGTAATGAAAGGTTCTAACATAATATATAAAGAAATAGTAAAAAAAGAGTATAACCAAAAATTGAGAAACATATACACTTTATATATACCATAAATTTTTTCTGCATTTTCATTCGCCACTAAATTCCCTACACTATGATAAACATTATTAAAGATTTGATTAATAAATGTTCTACAAATCTCAATCAACATATTATAATTAGCATACAATCCAACTGCTGCAATACTGACAAAGGAAGAAATTATAATATTATCAGTGCCAAGAACTAAGTAACTACCTACATTTTGCAATACTATCGCTTTCGTATTTTTCATGATGCCAGCTCTTGTTTCTTTATCAAGCTTCCCCGACACTTTCTTCTTTAAAAATGGATACATTTTATTTGCTATATGTGACAAAATAATAGTGGTAATAATAGTAAGTGTACCCTCTATTATTAAATATAAAATGTAGTTTTGTGTATAATATAAAATTCCAACTTTTAACGAAGTGGATAAAATTGAAGATATTGAATATACCCCTGTTACTACATAACCCTTTTGACATACGTTCAAAAAAGAATTTTTATGTACAAAGAAATATGTTGCAACTGTATTAAATAGAAATATTACATAAATGAGGTGGATATTTTCAACACTTGAATCTTTAACAAAAAACTCAAGAAAAGGCATGATAGACAGTCCTAACAATAATATTATAGTAGCTATGACCATATATACATTTCGATAAAACTTCATTAACACATTGATTTTTTCTTGATCATTTTCAGCAACAGGTTTATAGAGACTGTACATGATACTAACCCCTATTCCCGCTTCTGCCAACGACAGCATAGCTACTATGTTAGTAAGGAGTCCGTTTATTCCTAGATATTCAATACCTAAACTGTTGATAAACACAGTTCTTGAAATAAAACTTAATGATGTAATAATAAGTTGACTAGCTAAACCTGCAGATATGTTAATGATAGAATTTTTTGTTCTCATCTTCTCTCCACTTTTATTTTAATAATTATACATTTTCTGTAATGTACCCCCAGCTATGTGTTATAAATACTGTTATTTCTTTCTCATCCCTCATTTTTATTTAAATATGCACTAATTAATCGAATACAAAAACCTTGTGTGAAAGGTAATATGTTGAACAAAGTAGAATAAATTCCTATATCTTTTGTATCGCCTTGAGAAAAGTCCACAGCTCCATCCCTTCTAGTAACCCTCATTAAGTAACCTATAGCTTTCTCTGTACTTACTAAACACTCTTTAGAAATCCCTTCTATTCTCGCAGCATTTAGTAAGTACCACGCTAATGTAGCTGTAGCAGACGAATCACTTCTACTCTCATCTCTAGTCACAGTCCAACCCCAGCTCCCATCTTTTTTTTGAAAACTCATAGAAGCTTCAGCAAATCCCCTTATAATTACTTCTAATTTGTTTTTATATTCATTATCTCGTGGCAATTCATTCCAGGAATCGATAAGGCCTATTGCAAACCACCCAAGCCCTCTTCCCCATCCATATAATCCAAGCGGTACTTTCTCTTCTATCTCATAAACATGACATGGTATATAATGTTTATTTAACATGCCATATTGCTCATACTCTTTAATTTGTTTTACTGCTAAATCTATACATTCTTCTTTTTCAAATCGAATACCATAACAAATTAAAAACGGGCATATGAACCCTATTGTATCCACATATCTGTAATTGTTCATAAACTTTCTATATTCCACAGTCCCATCTGCCCCTGTATGTTTTTTTATTATCTCCCACGTATAATCTAAAGCAGGTCTATACTGACATACATCAATAAAATCCAATTTCATAATCGCATAGGCAAGTATAGCAGCATCTATATTCTCAGGCTTTTCAATCCATTGACCGTTACTATCAAATTTTAAGTCTAAAAATTTTAACACTTTATTTTGGACCTTTGTATCTTTCTCCCCTTTATAAGTTTCAGACAAACCTAAAATTAGAGATGCTTCTTGCCAATATTGTATAGTGCTTTTCGTATAATTCCCTTGCAACATATCGATTATGACTAATCTCGTATTGTCTGTTACTTTTATTTTAGGTATATTCTCTAACCATCTCAGTCCTTTTTTTGTTATCGCTTTATTCCATTGAGACTTATCCTCATATCTTCCAATATGAATTCTTAATGCCCAATCTTTCATTAAAGGTATTATGTCTATTAAAATAATTATTAAACTAATAAAAGATATACTATAGATTAAACCTGTTAATATCATATATACACCTTTCTATCTAAGTTTATCCCGCTATTTGCGGGCTGTAAGACTCCCACCTCAAAACTTGAGAAATACAAAGAAGCTTTGAGCCCGATTGGTCCAACTAACAATCAGCGGGGGATGGCCCCCCCACTGATTGAAGTTTTACTTTATAAATTATTCACTCTACGTATCCGACAGCATGATCTAATTCTCTCTTCATCTTAATTCCCATATTTAGTGTAATATTTTCATCTATCGTCCAGCTTCTATCATAAACGTGTGCTGTTTCCATATTTAATCTATGCTTATTAATATAATCCTCAGTTCTTCCTAACACTTTAGCTGGATTTCCCCCTACTATATGTCCGGCTGATACTGATTTCGTAACTACACTTCCTGCAGCTACAATTGCATTCTCTCCCACTATAACCCCAGGCATAATTAAGGATCTTGCACCTATAAAAACATTGTCTTCTATTTTTATTTTCGCGATTTTTGTATAATTTAAATACCGTTTAGTACTAGCATCATGTGCAAGAAGATACACCTGTGGTGCAAATGTAACATTATTTCCAATCTCTATTAACCAACAATGTGCATAATCAATTGTACTTCCAGTCAATCCATGACAATTTTCCCCAACTTTCATACCTCTTCGTAAACAAGCTTCTAATGTTAACTCTTCACGAGAGATCTTTCCTAATCTTATCCTTAAAAATTTTTTTATTCGATTAAACATAATTTCCTCCAAATCATTTCTATTATTAAATCCATAACCGACCAAAATCACTTACAAATGAAGTAAACTATATAAAGACTCTACTTCTTTTTCTGTTCCAAAATCCTCCCCTTGAAGGTTATGAACAAACTTTTTTCTTAAACTTTCTTCTGTGATTAATAACTCAAGACTATTTGCCACCGATTCAGGGTTCATTTCTGCAATCATTCCATTAATATTGTTTTTTATATGATTATTAGCTGTTGTAAAATTCGTAATGAGTATTGGTTTTGTTAATATTTTCGCTTCATCTATAGAAATAGACTTCCCTTCATATCTAGATGTCTGTATATATATGTCCGAATGTTTTATATATGGATATGGATTTTCCTTCACACCTAACAACTTTACTCGTTCTTCTAGTTTTTTTTCTCTTATTCCTTCTATTAATTGCTCTCTCTCATTCCCCTCTCCTACTACATACCATTTAATGTCGTATCCTTTTTTAACAAGCATATCAATTGCTTGCAAAGAGATATCGAGACCTTTTTCTTTAGCCAATCTTCCTACAGAGATTAATGCAATCCCCCCATCCTCTTCTTTAAAATTTATTTGCTCACATGACATTTTCTTTATCATTCTTGAAGAAACAATATTGTGTATACATGTAATTTTCTCTTGATACTTCGGAAATTCTTCTTTCAAGATATTCACTAGTTCTTCTGACACAGTCACTATATAATCCAGCTTCTCAAAATAAAACATCTCTTTGCTATGATTAAGCCCTAACTTATTGTAATCGGTATGTATCCACCCGATTTTACGTTTCGCTTTTACCTTATCTATACAAAAATAAATAGGATTCTTTTCTTGGAATCCTATTGCTACATCATATTCTTTATTTATTTCATGAATTGAAGTTGACATATGTCTCCATAACTTTTGCTCAATCACAGCACTATTGGTTTCTGTTTTAGAAAAATACCCCAACATTATTCTTGAACAAATTGTTTTAAAACTTCTTTTCTCCATCAATTGTATTAATGATTTTTTAAAAGGCATATCAAAATACTTATAATTAACGGGCTCAGGTAATAATCTAACCTCTGAAGGAATTTTCTTAAAAAACATTCCCGTGTGCTTAAATAAAAACAAGTCCACATTATATTTAGAGTAATCCATAACTTCTAACAAAGAAATTAGGGCTTTTTCTGCCCCACCACAATGCAAACTATTCATTACAAACAACACATTTTTTTTCATGAAAATCACCTATTAAAAAATTTCATATAGTTTATATATCTCATCTTCCGTTCCTAGCTGCTCATTCAATAAATTGTTTACTAGCCTATCTTTTAATTCACTATCTCTTATAAGTTTCTCAATCCCTTCTGTAATCGCTTGAGAATTCATATCTACAATTAATCCATTTATACCGTTATCAATTTGATCTTTTGCAGTACTAAAGTTTGTAACAATTATCGGTTTTTTCATTATCTTAGCCTCATCAATTGCGATTGACTTTCCTTCAAATCTAGATGTTTGCACATAAATATCTGCTTGCTTCATATAAGGATAAGGATTAGATTGTAAACCTAATAAATGTACTCTATCCTCCAATTTGTTCGCCTTTATTAATTGAATTAAATGCTCTCTTTCTTCTCCCTCACCTATAATATTCCACCGCACTTTATATCCTTTATTTATCAGCTCTTTACAAGATTCAATGGCCAATTCAAAAGCTTTTTGGTAATGTAGTCTTCCTATTGAAAGAATAATGATTTCATTTTCCTTTCTTCGGTAAACATCTCTTTGTTCTCGCTCTGCCATTTCATATAACATATTTGGCGATACAACATTATATATAACACGCACTTTGTCTTTTTCTTCAGGGAATCGGTTCATTAAAATAGTAGCGCACTCTTCAGATACCGTAACAATATGATTTAACTTACAAAAGTACATTTCATCAAACTGTGAGTCCATGCCTAATTGATTATAATCAATGTGTATCCAACCTATTTTTTTATGAGCTTTTATTTTATCTACACAAAAATATGTAGCTGTTTTCTCTAAAAACCCAACAGCGACGTCATACTGCTTTTCTATTTCATTTAATGAACTGGAAATATACTTCCAGCTATATTGCTCCTTCATTGATATATTTTCAGCCCCTCTATTCTTGATAGAGAACATTATCCTGTTATATGCCAACAATATTTTACCTTTTAAAATAAACTCTTTAACGGATAAGAATAACGGTAAAGTAAAGACAGAATACTGATCTGGTATGGATAGTACATTAACTTCTTTTGGTATCAAATCCATAAATATACCTTTAGGATTAAACAAAAACAGATCTACATTATAAATATTATAATCTATTTGAGAAAGTAAATTTACTAAACTCTTTTCACCACCGCCAGCAGACAAACTCGGCATAATAAATAATATATTTTTCTTCATTTATCTACCTCGTTGAGTTCAGTTCTTTCAAATACTCTACCGCTTTATAAGAACGCTTTTTTATAGTAGGAATAGACTGCTCTAATAATTTTTTTAACCCTTCTTCTTCTCTAATCATCTCATCGAACATAAATTTCAACTTATCACAATCCGAAATCTCATCTATGCTTAAGACTAATTTCTCTTCTCCAAATAAGTCCTTTGCTATTCCTTTTGACTTTACACTATAGCCTAACACCATTGTCGGAACATAACTTGAATAGGCAGCTATCGTAGCATGTGTTCTTGCTCCTATAAAAAAGCGCATCCTGCTTATATACCCCTTATACTGAATTGCATTTAATTTATCCGATAAAAGTAATACTCTACCCGTATCTTTAAATTCCCCATAATAGTCAGATAAAATATCGTAATCATTATTCCCATCTTGTATGACATGTGGCGTGAGAGCAATTGTAAAATCTGTTGTACATAATATATGCTGAATGAGTTCTCTAACCGCTATTTGGGACTTACCATTCCGCTTCAAAATGAGTGGACTAAAATTTAGACCTATTGTTTGTCCATCACGCCATCCTTTAGGTAACTCTAATTCTTCTTTTTCCATAGTAAATGCAGCATCCGCACTTAATTTCACGTTATTTAAACCTCTACTCTTTAACATGTTATAAGTCAATGTTTCACGAGCTATTATTAAATCAAATATACGTAAATCTTCTAACTTTCTTTCAGACATATCCTCTTCTCCTATGGAGCATCCCCATAGAACTAATTTCTTTCCCTCTGTTTTTACTTTCTTATCAACCTCATACCATCCTGGTTGCTCTCCATAGCAATAATTATCTCCACCAATAGATAAACACATATCTACATCTTTTATACGTTTCATTACATTATGATGAATTTTACTTAAAGCATAAGATTCATCATTAAAAAACTTCACCTTAAGTGAAGAGATAAACCAAGCATGAGAATATTTCTTTATCTGTTGATTCGATCCATCATATATATCATCTAACTGTGTTATAATTCTATCTGTTTCTGGTTTATCTGATGCTAAATAGACCTTTGCTCCTTCAATTTTTTCTTTTATCATACTGGTCGAGGAGCGAGCAATTGCTTCACACCCCCTATTTAGACTACCACCGTGAAAAAACATCATAATCTCCATTATAAAATTCCTCCATGCCTTATTTATTTCTAAACCTACTATAGAGCATTGCACAATATAGCCCTAAAATAAATTCTCTTTTCATCATAGCAAGTATACATTTTTCATATCTTCCTAAAGCATTTTGGACTTGTTTATGATAGATTGGTAATGCCTCTTTAACATACTTATTTTGCACCATCTTTTTTATATATTTATACCTCTTTCTAAAACTCATATCCTTTGATGGAAGGAAATAGATATAAATATATGACATAACATTTTTTATTAACTTAATTGATTTTAGCTGTTGTATTCTTAAAATACCCATCTTTTTACGATATATTTCTGGCAATGTTGTTTGGTAAACTTCCAACGATCTATTAAAGTAATCCTTTTCTACTCTATTTCTTGTTGCACTTCCTTCTACTTCTCTATAGTTATAACCTGTATAATCTATATACTGTGTTCTAATAGCATGACCAAAAAAACTTTGATTAAATATTCCATCCTCTCCTAATAAAATACTTTTAGGAAATTGCACATTCGCTTCTCTTATTAATTGATTTTTATAAATTTTATTGCATACAGAATTTAAGTTATCTTCTTTCAAAAAATAAGGTAATAGTTCTAGTTCAATATAATCCTTTTCAAGAACAACATTCATGGGGAAGGGGTATTTTATAATTCCTTTAGGGTCATCTCGCTCACTTTGAAGGTTTGATATAACTACATCACAGTCGCTTTGTTTTGCTATATTGTATAACATCTCATACATATCTTCTTCAACATAATCGTCAGCATCAACAAATCCAATGTATTCTCCAGTAGCAGCTTTTAAGCCTGCATTCCTTGCAGTACTTACCCCTTGATTTTCTTGATTTATAAATTTAATTCTGTTATCTACCTTTTGATACCTTTCAATAATTTTTTGGCTATCGTCCTTTGAACCATCATTTACAAATATGAATTCACATGATTGAAGCGTTTGATTTAACAGTGATACGATACACTGTTCCACATATTTTCCTGCATTATAAACCGGTATGATTACACTTACTTTTTTATCCATGATTGAACCACACCTTTATTATTAATCTCTCACATTAAAAAATTTTCACCTTGTTACACTTCTATAATTCTGTCTAATTTTTTTAATTCATAACCATTGCTATAATCTCTGTTTTGTAGATTTTCAATTAGTGTTTTTCGCAGTTGACTATTTTTGTATAAATTTTCAACCCCTTCAACTAAAGCTTCAATACTCGCCTCACAAATTAACCCTTCAATCCCATCATCTAACTGGCTACTCGCGGTAGGATAGTTAGTAATTAATATTGGCTTTCTTAAAATTTTGGCTTCTGTTACAGTAACAGCCTTACCTTCATATCTAGATGGTTGTACATATAAGTCACATGCTTTTACGTATGGGTATGGATTCCTTTTCTTTCCTAATAATATAAAGCTGTTCTCTAAATTTAACTCTAATATCATTTTTTTTAGATATACTTCCTCAGAACCGTATCCTACTACATACCATTTTATGTTATGAAGACCTTTGTCATGTAATATACGAAGAGCTTTTATAGCAATATCAAATCCTTTAGCATACGATAATCTTCCAACAGACACGATGTGAAAATTACTATCTTCGCATTTTGAAAAACACTCCTCTTTAACAGCCATTTCCCATATAAATTCTGGTGAAGTAATATTTTCTATAAGAATAATTTTTTCTTTTAACAATGGATATTGAGATAAAAATGCACTTGTACACTCCTCAGAAATAGATGCAATATGATCAAAATGATTCCACATAGTAAAATCTATTTTGTTATCAATTTCTAACGTACTGTAATCTGTATGAATCCACGCTATTTTTTTTTCTGCATTTATACTATTAACTACAATATCATGAGGCCACGCATAGCTAACAGCAACATCATATTTTTTCATCTGTTCAGGCAAAAAATATGATATATATTTTAAAACCAATTGCATTTGTATATATCCGGATCCTTCTGTTAAATTTTTACGTTTTGATTTCATCTCAGCTAGAATCTTACTGAATATTCTAATTAAAGAAGTTAAATAATGCCCCTCTCTCATACATTGTATAATTGTTTTTCTAAACACCGTATATTCAGCAATCTCTGGCAGGATATTCACTTTTTCAGGAATTAAACTCATAAATTCACCTGTATGGTTACATATCAATAAATCTACGTCGTATTTATTAAAATCAAGGTTTGCAAGCATATTAATTAAACTTCTTTCTATCCCACCAATCTCCATATCATATATAGAAAATAAGATTTTTTTCTTCATAATGCACCCTCACTAACTACTTGTGCCCATATAATGAATTAAAGTGTTATCTCTTTTATTAACAAAGAGTGTATTAGAAGGAATCTCTCCTTTTACTACACTACCAGCGGCTACTACGACATTATCACCAATAATTGTATCTTTTAAAATAACCACATGTGAACCAATCCAAACGTTTTCTCCTATTATAACCTCCCCTTTTATCATATGATCACCTGGTAAGCCTTTATAATTGTGATCATGATCATTGATACATACATAAGGAGCAATTTTTGTTCCTCGTCCAATCGTTACCTTGTTTATACAATTAATATTACAATTATCATTAATGAAGGTTTTCTCTCCTACACTTAATACCCCATCAAAATCCATTCTTATACTTACATTTTTTCTTATGAATACAAACTTACCTATACTTATTCGCGAATTTTTATTAAAAATCTCTATTGTACTATTCCTCTGAAGTGAAAATATAGAGCTGTTTATATTGCGAAAGTAAATAACTTTATAAAGTCCTCCTCGTAAAACGCCTACTAAATGCGCTATATTCATTAATAAAGTCAAATATACTCCCCTATTTCGTCCTTCTTTAAATAACGTTTGAATTATTTTCTTTAATATACTAATCATCGTGTTTCTCCTTCAACACTTTCCCATTATCCAAGCGCTCTCTTAATTTTGCTATATTTTCCCCTCCTATAAGTTTAGACAGCATGTATTTTAGATTACTTTTCAACCTTGCTTTTGGTGATAACCAACTTTTATAAAAATGATGCATCGCATATGTCTCCTTAGTGATAAACTTTCTGCAATTAATATAATCGTATGGAGAAAAGTATGTTTGTGGATAAAAAACTCCTAAACCTTCTAATTGTTGATACTCTCCGTTTTTTTTCAACCCCTTTTCTTGGAGCATCTTTGTTACCATTGCCACATTCGTGAAATCATCGTAACTACCATCCTTTTGTATGAACTGCTTCCCCTCATACAAATCTAGAAATTGCTTTATAAGTGGATTTCCTTTCGCAGCCCCAATTGTACTGGTTGCAATATAGTTCTCTTGCTCAAATCCCCAAAACGACTCGTGATGAAGCATGTCGTCAAAAGACTTGAACACTTCAACATCAGTATCTAAGTAAATTCCCCCATATTGATAAAGAACGTATACTCTCACATAATCACTGACAAATGCAAATTTTTTAGCTTCATAAGCTTCTTTTACATATAAATTACAATTGATATCAAAATTCTTTTCATTCCACTCCTTAACTTCATATCCTGATAAATTTCTTTCCCAACTATTAATACATCTTTTCACAATATCAGGTTTTTCTTTACCCCCAAACCAACAATAATGAATAATACGAGGTACCTTTTCTATGCCACTCACCACCAATAGCTTTCATTTTGAAGACTTCAGAAAAACTCACTCTTATAAACAATCCCCAGTATAAAAACATGTTCATAAACAAAATAAATGAAGTAACACACTAAAATGGCGTAGTAAATCAACTTCTGATCCTTTTCGGTGAATACTTTTACAACCCAAGATATGAGTATTAACTGATATAATCCAAAATAAATAGAAAACCTCGCAAAGATCCAATTTTGCGTTGAAATCAACATAAATACTGCTCCAATTAATGCCATATTTACGATATAATCACTTTTTGGAAAGAGCTCTCTTAGTTTGTCTCTACCAACATAAGCAAGTGTAAGCGGTGCTGCTTCAACTGCTACGCGAAGTATATTTGCACCACCTTCATGAAAGTCTTTGTAGTGGCCATATTGTGTATCTCCTATCGTTGCAAAAACTACTTCAGAAAATTGGTTAAATCCTAAAACAATTAATACTGCTCCAAAAATAAAAAGAAATGTCATGGCTGACCAAGCTTTTCTTCGAACTAAAAAATATATTGGCAGTAGCACAAGTGCACTTTGGTGAAATGTAGATGCGAATAAAACAACTAGCGTATATTTTTTCCAATTTCCATCGAGAAGGTATTTTGTTGCAGCAAAAATAATAGCCGCTGCTAAATATTGTCTAATACCGTTCATTGAGGTTAAATACATGCCTGATGTGATGTACACATATAAACTAAGTTCAAGTAATCGCGAATATCGATATAGAGTAAAAACGATGAGAACATTCGTAATAATTGCAGTAATAAAAACCATCACTTGAGGGTCGTTTGTATAATTTTTCAATGCCATTTGAAAGACACTAAATCCCCAATCCTTATTGTTTTGAACATATTCCCAATTAAAATCAGTAACCGTATAGGCATGCATGTAGAAATATGTGTCTCCAATATTATTACGAAGACCAGATACCAATACGAGAGAAAAAGCGGCTAAAATGACAAATAATTTATTAGATTTTATTTGTATAGCATCCATCGTTACTGGTACCGCAAAATATCTTGCGAACAAAGCAAAAGTGAAGACGATAGCAAGATTCATCCAAAGTATAGTCATGTATAAGTCCCTTTCAGCTTATTCCAAGATTTTTCGTTTTATCTGTTGTTTTATTCATAATGTAATAGTGTAATAACGCACCAAACGGAATTGCGAGTATAGTAAGTGTTTTACAAGGTGACTCACTTATAAACTTTTTGTTCTTACTTATAAAACTACTAGAAACATAGTGAATCGCTTGCCTATATTTAAAAGACCAATTTGCAAACGGTAATTTCATTAGCTCTTTACGGTAAAATGCAAAACCTTTTGGGTTCTTTCTATATTGCTTCAACATGTTCATTGATGAGCCATCTGGCATGTATTCTACGCAGCAAAGGACTTCATTCATTAATAACATTTCATATTGTTGATCAAGCATATGATATTTGTACGCTAAGCCGACATACTTTTCATTTTGAAAAAGAGGATACGGATATTGTTTTGTTAGTTCTGTTCTGTATACAAGTTTTTTATCACCCGTTACACCGTACTTGTTATAAAGCGAAAATAAAGTCGCACGTTTTAAATTCCCAGGAAACGTTGAACCAATTATCCGCCCATTTGTATCAGAATCTAGTCCAATAATACCGCTCACTTCAGGATTACCGTATCTTTCCCAAAATAAAATGATTTTCTCTACAGCATCACTTGGCATATAATCGTCAGAATCAATACATACATTTAATTCTGTCACTATCCTTTCATAAGCACTGTTATGAGCGCCATGCATCCCTTGATTCTCTTGCCAATAATATTGTATTTCAATTTCATTTTCTTCTATCCATTCTTGCACAAGTTCTTGCGTATTATCACTAGACCCATCGTCTATAATGAGCCATATAAAGTCTTTACATGTTTGATTTTTCAAACTTTCATAACAATGATGAAGACAATATGCCCGGTTATAAGTAGGTGTAAAGATTGTTAGCTTTTTCAATACATTCACCTCGCCATTGTTATATAAAAATCATGTGTTAATTCTGCAGTCTGCTTTATGTCATATCCCGCATCATGTAAAGCTTTCTCGTTTACCTCTCTCGAAAAGCCATTAACTTTAATTTCATTTATCCCTTCTAGCCATTCCTTTTCGTTATAAAGAGATATACGCTTCACTAAAGCCATCCCCAAATCTACTTCTTTTGTAATCGTATTTGAGATTATACAAGGTAACCCTGCTCCTTGCGCTTCTATAAGTGTTACCGGCAAACCTTCATGAAGCGATGGAAATAAAAATACATCAAATGCTTGAAGCAAATGATGTATTTCACTACGAACCCCGAGAAACTTTACGTTCTTCTCTATATGTAGCTCCTTTACTCTTTCTTCTACCTTAGATCGAAGAGGTCCGTCACCCACTAGTATAAGCATCGAATTAGAGTGTACTTTAAGTACTTGAGCAAATATTTCTACAAGAAACAAATGATTTTTTTGGTATGCAAACCTTCCCACATGCCCAATTACAAACGTATCGTTATGAAGTTCTAAACCTTGCCTCATCTCTTCTCTAATTTCCTCAGAAAATGCAAACTTATCATATTCAATTCCATTTTTTAATACTGTAGCTTCTCTTTCAAATAACCATCGAGCAGCTGCTTCTGAACATGCAAATAAATGTGTAGCGCTAGGCAAAATAGCATTTCCAGCGTACCATTTATATAACTTAGCTAATGCGCTCCCCTCACTACTTGTATTATGACTATGAGCAATTCGGTGTGGAATTCCAGTCCGCTTTGCTTCTCGAAGTACAAGCCCACTCATTTTATCCATATGTGAATGTACAATTTTATATTGCTGATTTTCTGTAAAAAAGGAACGTAACGCTTTAATATATCCCCAATGCCCAACATCCGTCACATATGGAATGCGATAAACTTTTCCACCTAGCTGCCTAATTTCTTCATCAAATACTCCTTCTTTACAAGTTAAAAAATCAAATTGGACTTGAGAGCGATCTATGTTTCGATATAAATTCATAATCATCGTTTCTGCTCCGCCGCGGTTCATATTCACAGCAGCATGTAATACCCTTAACGGAACGCCCATCTTATTTCCTCCGTTTCGCTCCTAAATGTACTATAAATTGTTTTCTGCTCTTCTAAGACTTGCATCACGCTATATTGCCTTTCTACTTTGGAACGCCCACACTTCCCTAATTCCTTTACTAGGCTTGGTTTCTCATACAATAACTGTATTTTATTAGATAGTTCTACAGCGTTGTTAGGGCTTATAACCCATCCATTCTCCCCATCCCCCACAAGCTCCCGATGCCCCCGATTATCTGTAGCAATAACCGGTAAGCCGCAAGCCATCGCTTCCATAATATTTACTGGTAAGCCTTCGCGTAGACTTGAGGCAACAGCAATGTCACACATTGGTAAGATACATTCAATATCATTCCGATAGCCAAGAAAGTGAACCATGTGCTCAACATGCAACTCCATTGCTAGTTGGCGACAGTCTTCTATGAGGGGGCCATCTCCTGCTAGTAAAAGCTTTGCTGACGGAACTTTTTCTTTAATAAGTGCTAATGAACGAATGAGTAATTGTTGATTTTTATTTTTGTTAAATTCTGCAGCATAAAACATGAGAAAGTCATCTTCGTTATAGCCAAATTCCATTCTTAGTGACCGTTTATGAGACATTTCTATCGGCCGGAAGCGTTCTGTATCTACTCCAATTCCATGGATTCGCTCGATACAATTTGCTTTGAAGCGATGTTTTATCGCCAAATTATAATCTTCTTCATTGATTGTAATAAGACAATCCGTATGACGAGCTAGTCCTTTTTCAATTGGATAGTAGAGGATCCAATTCATAAGTGGTGACCCTTTACAAAAATGAAATCCGTGAGCAGTGTACAGTACTTTTGTTCCTTTTTTTCTCGCTAAACGGGCGGATAAACGAGCGAGTACTCCACCCATCGGTGTATGGCAATGGATAATATCGTATTGGTTATCGTTAATAATAGAGGTAAGTGCTTGATATGCACGAAAGTTTTTAAGTTTTAGAGGAGATCTTTGAATAGGAATGTTATATTTTTTATTTACATATGGAAGATTGATATTACCATTTGCCGCAACATGTACTTCCCAGCCTTGTTCTGTGAACCATTTCATATATGGTAAATGAAATGACTTGAAATGGTAATCAACTGTTGCACAAAACAACACTTTGTTAGACACGTTCATCACATCCATCTCACTATTTTTGATAGATTTTTGATCTATTGTGATGCTATCTTTCTTCTTTTTTAATTTCCATTTACATATGTAGGTAGTAACGGTTTTGGAAGTTTATCGTTGTTGGCTACATATAATAATTTATTTCGTAACTCCTCTTTATTTAGTTCTTCGTATATAGAAAGAATATTTTCAATTTCTTCTATATATATGTTTGTTTCTTTTCCAATGTAAATTCTAGGATGGATTTGTTCTTCATGAACTTCATCATCTGTTAATAATTCTTCAAACAGTTTCTCACCGGGTCTCATCCCTGTGAATTCAATTCCAATTTCATCTATGGAATTACCGGATAGTTTAATAAGATTTTTAGCAAGGTCCACAATTTTCACCGGCTCACCCATGTCTAATACAAAGATTTCCCCACCTTTTGCTAAAGAGCCAGCTTGGATTACAAGCTTTGAGGCTTCTCGTATCGTCATAAAATAACGAATCATCTCAGGATGCGTTACAGTGACTGGGCCACCCTTTTGAATTTGCTTTTTAAATAAAGGAATAACGCTTCCTCTACTTCCTAATACATTTCCGAAGCGGACTGCTACAAATTTAGTATGACTTCCTTTGTCCTGTTGCTGAACGATCATTTCAGCTAATCTTTTTGTTGCTCCCATCACGCTAGTTGGATTCACCGCCTTATCAGATGAAACCATAACAAATGTATCAACATCATATTTTTTCGCTGCTTTTGCAACATTCATCGTACCTACTACATTATTTTTCACAGCTTCTTCGGGATTATATTCCATAAGAGGTACATGTTTATGGGCTGCCGCATGATAAACAACATGCGGACGATATTGATGCATAATTGATAATATTTTCCTCTCATCTTGTATATCCGCAATTTCTGGGATAAATATTGTCTTCATATCACCATAAGATTCTTTTAATTCCATATGAATAGAATAAATACTATTTTCACCGTGACCTAATAAAATGAGTTGCCGTGGCTGAAATATTGCAACTTGCCTACATATTTCTGATCCAATTGATCCGCCAGCGCCCGTGACTAACACAACTTTATCTTTCACATATTCAGAAATGCTATTTATGTCTAATTCTACTGGCTCCCTACCTAATAAGTCTTCTACTTGCACATCACGAAATTCATTCACCGAAACTTTTCCGGTCACTAAATCTTCTAACATCGGTAAAATTTGCGTTTTCACTTTTGTGTTGGAACATTCTTTAAAAATTTCATTCAATTCCTTTTTTCCAAGAGAAGGAATTGCGATAATAATACTCTCAATACGTAATCTCTCTACTATACTTTCAATTTCCTTTACCCCACCAACAACTGGAACACCTAAAATATGCAATTTATGCTTTTTCACATTATCATCAATAAATGCAACAGGTAGTAGCTCTGCCTCATTATTATGTAATAACTGTCTTACAACCATTGTCCCTGCAGAACCGGCACCAATTATTAAAGCCCTTTTCTTCGTACTCTTCTTTTGAAAATAAGAATCTCGCATGAGCCTCCAAAGAAAACGTGATCCTCCGATTAATAAAATATGCATCATCCAAGTGACAAGAAGTAAACGAAAATATACTTCCTGTAAAACTGCTTGTTGCAAAATAGCTGTCGTTACAATTGATAATGTAACGGCTTTAAAAATAATGAGTAGTTCCCCAACACTTGCGTATTCCCAAGCCTTTTTATACAGCTTATAAATAAAAGCAAAAAAATGATGACTAACTAATAATGTAATAGAACTCATGACCGATGAAAACGCAATAACATGGAAACTCGCATTCACAAAAAAAGAACTAAAGAAAATCGCGCTTAATACAATTACTGAATCTATAATGAGTAATAGCGATATCCTTTGCTGGTAGGTCACACCTCATCCTCCTTAACCCTTTTCATTTCGAAATCATGTGAAACATTTAACAAACAAAAGAATAACAAATGGAAACTGCTCACTACTGAATTAACTACGCAATCAAAACTTAAAATAAAAATATTGGGCATCTAACCCTCCCTCACATCACACTCTCGACGACTTGCGTCTAAGGTTTTCAATAACCCACAGTATGACCGAGTGCCCCCATTGATAACGGTAAGGAGACATCACCATATATCAAACCGAAAAACTATTATGTTTTTTCGTTTAAAATCGCTCCGACTAAGCGCCCTTTTGTGAACCCTAGTATTCTTTTCGCTTCTAAAGCAGATTCATTCGCTGTATGATGACAACTGACTACTAACAGTACACCGTCACATTGATCCGATAAAATACTCGTATCTGACACCTCTAAAACAGAAGGAGAATCAAATAAAATGATGTCATACTGCTCTACCGCCTGTTTTATCAATATTTCCATCGCCTCTGAACTAAGCAGTTCCGCTGGATTAAATGGGATTGGTCCGCTTGTTAATACATAAAGGTTTTCAACTTCTGTCTTTTTTACCGCTTTCTCTAAAGTGGATCTTCCAATTAAAATCGTCGTTAATCCTATATCATTTTCAAGATGGAACATGCTATGAATGGATGGGGATCGTAAACTTGCATCAATAACCAATACTTTTTCTTCTTGTCCTGCAATAGAAACTGCAAGATTGGCCGTCACAGTTGATTTTCCTTCTCCTCCATTGGGAGAAGTAATGACGAGTGTTTGATCTTTACGAATAATAGATGAGAATTGAAGGTTTGTACGAATGGTACGATATTGTTCAGCAATCTTACAATTTGGAGCAGTATGCGTAATTAAGCTTTTTTCCTTGAATCTTTTTCTTCTTTTAAAAACCACCTTTCTACCTCCCTTACAGGTGCAGATACTTTCTTACTATACTTATCTACTGTATTTCTTTTATTCATTTTTGAAATACTCCCTAACGTAGGAATATCTAATAACATTTCAATCGATCGCTCTGATTTAACCGTGTCGTCTAAAGAATCTAATAAGAAGATAAAACCGATACTTAATATAAGTCCAATACAAAAAGCCATCATAATTGTTTTTTGATGGTTTATATTCATCGGTACTGCATACTGAGAAGTCTTTGCTTCTGATAAAATACTAACATTTTCAAAATTCAATATGTTAGCAGCCTCTTGCTTGTAAACAACTGCTGTCGTATTGGCAATTTTAGCTGCCAGCTTAGAATTTGTATCGACAACATTAATTTTTACAATTTGTGATCCCTGTACATTTTCGGTACTAATTTGACCACTTAAAGCACTTGCAGAACGGTTTATATTTAGTTGTGCTGCTACTTTTTCTAATACGGCAGGTTCATTTACCATAACTTTAAGGGTACTCATATTTTCGTTATTTGCTGGAATAATAATTCGAGAGGATGATGCATATAAAGGAGTTTTGAAGAATAGCGTATAAGCTGCTCCAATTGATGTAGCGATGATTATAAACATAGCCATAATCCATAATCGTCTTCTTACAATAGTAAATACGTGCTTAATATTTATTTCTTTTTCCATACTTCTCCTCCATTTTCTTTATACTTAAAAATATTATAAGTAGAAGGATGATTTTTTATGGATATGATAGATTTATGAAAAGCTCGTTCTATTTAAAGTAAATTTTAGTTCTTTATACAAAACGAGTCAAGAATTATTTTTAGAAAATTCCAATTTATATATGGCATATTTTCAAACTTACATTTATACTCTCCTAACTCATTCATTTATTATAGTTAGGAGAGTATAACTCATTTATTCCCCACGTCTTGCCGCCTGCTGAATCGGATCCCATACGCTGTTATATGGAGGCGAGTAACTTAAATCAACATCTTCTAAATCGTGAAGTGTCATTTTATTGAACAATGCCATCGCAAGTACATCTATCCTTTTATCGACCCCTTGCTCTCCAATAAATTGTCCACCTAACAGTTGCTTTGTATCAGCACGATACAATAGCTTTACATGTAACGGCCTTTTACTCGGATAATATCCAGCAATGTTTGTGGAATCCATTTTCACAGTTTTATACGGTATATGCAGGGCAGTGGCTTCTTTTTCATTTAAGCCTGTTCGTCCTAACGTGAGTTCCATAAATTTAATAATGCTCGTTCCGATGATACCTTTAAACGCTCTTCGTTTATCAACCATATTCAATCCAGCAATCCGCCCTTGCTTATTTGCTGTTGTCCCAAGCGGAATATGGTCATGTATTTCTTTTATGATGTGATAATGAGTAGCACAATCTCCTGCTGCATAAATATCTTCTACATTTGTTTGCATATAAGCATTTACGACAATTGCACCTTTTTCATTTGTTACAATCTTTGTTCCTTCTAAGAAATTCGTATTTGGCCTCACACCAGCCGATACTAACACAAGCTCTGTTTTATATGTCCCTTTATCTGTTTCTACAAACTCAACTTTTCCGTTTCCTTGAAATAATTTCACGTTTTCATTTGTCAACAACTCAATATTATGTTTTGCCGCTTCTTCATGAATATAGGCTGCCATATCCGCATCGTAAATCGTACCAACATGTTCATTCCGTTCGATAATCCGCACCTTTTTATCCAGTTCTACAAACGTCTCCGCCATCTCAAGACCAATTGCCCCGCCGCCGATAATTGTTACATCTTCAACAGTTTGATTTTGAAGCGTCTCCATAATTCGCTTTGCATCTGGAATTGTCTTTAAAAGATGAATCCCTTCTAAATCATTTCCTTCCCACTTTGGCATAACGGGACTCACGCCAGTTGCAATTAACAAACGGTCATATTCATACTGAAATGGTTCAAAAGTTTCTGTATGTACACCATGCACAATCTTAGTAGATGGATCAATGCGAGTTACTTCATGCTGGACTTGTGCATCAATACCGTATTTATTCCGAAATGTATCAACATCTCTTGCAATTAACTTTTCCATCTCTGAAATTACACCGCTAATCGCATAAGGAAGGCCACACTGCGCGTAAGAATAAATATTTCCTTTTTCTAACGTAATGACCTCTGCTTCTTTATCGTTACGAACAATTTGCATAGCCGCACTCATCCCGGCTGCATCTCCTCCGATAATTACGTACTTCACACTATCACTCCTTCTCTCGGTTACATTTCCCATATTGTGTTATATTTATCAAATCATCCAAAGTCTTCTTTTTTATTGTCCCATTCATATAACCCTTGTTTCAACTAAAAGCACTTCTCTATTTCGTTACATGAAAGCCAGACTTCAAGTTAACTTACCACATAATAAAAAAGAGGATCAAACATGTTGATATTTCTCTCGGTTTAAATTAAAATCAATTAAAGATATAAAGGGTCTTTAATATACTTTTATTAAAAATAATAATTATAGGACTTTCTTATAAAGGGAAACTTCACTCAGTGGGGTTTTCTTCATCCCCCACTGAGTGTTAGTTGAACCAATCGGGCTTTTAATCTCCCACCTAAAACTTCTCTGAATCCTCTAAGTTTTGAGGTGGGAGTCTTACAGCCCGCAAATAACGGGATAAAAATACGTAATCAAACAATGGAGGTTATTCAACATGAATGAAAAATTTGCATTCAATTCTCAAATGGTCCAAACATACGATAAAAATACTCGCGTCTCAGTTCCTACATATGATATGTTGCTTGCGATGATTCAATCCTATTTTCGAGCTCAACTAGGTGAAAAGGAGGCATCCTTACTTATGGTTGGTGCTGGTGGTGGGAACGAGCTCGCTGCATGGGGACAATCCAATCCAAAATGGACGTTCACCGGAGTTGATCCTTCCGAAAAAATGCTGAATATGGCTAAGCATAAAACGCTTCAACTAGGCCTTGAAAATCGAGTCAAACTTATCGAAGGAACAATTGATAATCTTCCGGATACGGAATCGAAGTTCGACGCAGCAAGCTGTATTTTAGTTCTTCACTTTATTGAAGATATGCAAGAGAAGTTAAATCTACTCAAAAACATTAAAAATCAATTGAAGCCTGGAGCACCATTCGTACTCGTTAGCGCCTACGGTGACCGAGAGAGTTCCGAACTGCAGGACAGAATAAATGTATGGAAAACTTTCTACCTAGATATTGGATATGAAAGAGCTAAAGTAGACAGTATGGGGAAAATCATTATGAATATTTCTTTCATCCCTGAAAATCAAATTGAATCGTTACTAAAAGAGTCTGGCTTTACAAATATAACTCGCTTTTATTCGACTGGACTTTTTGCAGGATGGATTTGTCATGCGTGATGATTAATTACTATATGTACAACGTTAGTAATCTTTTTGTTGGATTAACAAGAAATGAAATGAGAGCATGTTTTGATTATTTTTCAAGCATGCTCTCATTTCATAACAAACATCAGCTATATGTTGATGTTATGGGATAAATCGTAAAAAGCCTTGCTACATAGCAAGGCTTTCATTTCACTCACATTATAAAACGCCACACGACCACTTCAAGCAACACAATACAAACTGTCCCAAATATCATAAGCGTTGTCTTCTTTAATAACTCGTTTTCCTGAGATGTGATATTACATAGATGTGCTCCAAGGGTAATGCGAGATGGGCAAGCAATTGTCGCAACGGAAGAACTTGTATTTTGCACTGTCGTCACAAATTGCCATGGCAGTCCTACATTTTGAGCCGTTTGCATTTGGAGCTTAATAAACATCGCATTCGACCCAGCGTTACTGCCCGTTAAAAAGCCCCCCATCGCTCCAATAAATGGTGCGATAAATACAAACAACGTTCCAAATGCAGCACCAGCTTCTTTCGCCAATAACGTATGCATCCCTGCAGTTCCCATCACTTCTGAAATACTAATAAACATTGTCGTTGTAATCGCAAACGGAATCCATTGTTTTACCGTTTGTTGTAATGATTCTTTTATGACAGTAGCCGGGATTTTGAAAAAAACAACCGTAAATATACAAGTAACGCCAAGCCAAAAGCCTGGTGAGTATAATAGTTCTAACTTGTAAGAATAAGATGGCAAATCGAGAACTACGTGTGATTGAAGGAATGTATGTACAGATGGAATAAGGCGAGACAGTAAAATACATACTGTTAAAAATAAATAAGGACTGATTATTTTTATAATCGAAACTTCTCTTTGACTCGCTGCTGCATGTTCTGAGTAAACTGCTCTTTCATGCCTCTCCGTTACTTTAATGATGAAAAATCCAAATGTAATTGTAACGATTGCACTTAAAATCCCCGCAAGTTCCACGCTTACATATACATTACATAAATACATAGATAAAGAAAATAATAGGAAAAAACCTGTCGCTTCTTTCCACTTTTGAAGTAATGCACGCTTTCCACCAACAATATAAAGCGCAAGAATAATAAAGTATGCAAAAATTGGTATCGTTAATATCGCTGTGCCTGTTCCAAGCTCTTTCAATGGCATTTCAATTAATCCTGATCCAATAATCGTTCCCGTTGCCATCGCTCCCCATGAACTAGCCATTAGCCCGATAAACGATAAGAGTACAGATTGAAACGGTGTGTAACCAAGTGATAGAAAGATAGGTGCAGCAACCATAAAACCAATCCCAAACCCACTTACCGATTCGATAAGTGGACAAACACCAAAACACATAAGCAGCATTTGTAGTAAGCGATCATGTGTAACATGTTCCATAAAGCGGGCGACTTGGTCAATATAACCCATTTTGTTCATAAGGTGAAATAAAAAAATACCAAAAAAGAGAACGTACCCAACAATAAAACAAATAAGACCACCTTTAATCGTTGCATGAACAACTTCCTTAGCTTGCAGCCGAAATGTAGGTAACAACAAAACGATAAAGCAGCATACACCGTACGAAATAACAGAAGCCTTCAACGATGTTTGCTTAAACATAAATAAACAAACAAAAATCATTATAAGTGGCAGGAGAGCAAATAGTATCTCCATATCATCATCCCATTTCTAAAAATATACAATTTCAACTATTATATAATAAAATACAGAAAATTCAAATTTTAACAAAAAAAATCTACTGCACATTATTTGAAATAAGATTGCCTCATGATTTATTGTAAAGAATATATATTTCCTATACTTACCTGAAAGGGAGTGTAATTGTTGCGCAAAACTTGTGTCCCAACTGGGGTTGAACTAAAAGACACTGGCTTTGGCTATACGTTGTCTTTAGTAGCTGGCAAATATAAAATGATCATTATATATTGGTTGTCTGAAAACGAAGTTATGCGATATAACGAATTGAAGCGAAGTATCGGTACCATTTCTTTCAAAACACTAAGTATCATGTTAAAAGAATTGGAAGCAGATGATCTTATCATACGTAAAGAATTTCCCCAAATTCCTCCCAAAGTTGAATATTCACTATCTGAACGTGGTCGTTCTCTCATTCCATTATTAAATATGATGTGTGAATGGGGAGAAAAAAATCGTTTACAAGCTTCGGAGTAACAGCAGCTAGCCTTTTAAATGAAGAGAAGTATCCCCTCATTAAGGAAATACTTCTTTTCATTCATCTTTCCTTCTCACAAACTATTAATAAAGTCCAAATAACCTTGAGCGCTTGCCTCCAATTTTGTTGCTTCTAGTTCATTTTCTACTTCTTCGTTTTCACCCGGTGCACTTTCCTTCCCATAATAGGCAAAGAAAGAACGATAGTCTGCATGACAATACAGGAATGTCATTTCAAATGGAAGTAATATTTGTTCAAGGGTGTATTGGTACCTTCCACTTTCCTTATAATCTTCTTCTCTAATTCCTGCTGATACACTTAAACCAACTTTACGATTCTTTAATTTATCTCCTCCATTTGAACCATAAGCCCATCCATAAGCTAAAACATCGTCAAACCATTTCTTTAGGAGGGGCGGACAATGAAACCAATATATAGGAAACTGAAAAATAAGATTACCATGTGATTCAACCAATTTTTGTTCCTTTTCCACATCTATATTTCCATGAGGATAGATTTTATACAATTCGTGAACGGTATACTTTTCCGGATACTTTTTTAATTCCTCTACCCATCGTTTATTAATAATGGATGTTTCTATAGTAGGGTGCGCTACAATAACAAGAGTTTTCATAAATTCGTCCTCCTTAAATAGTATCTATATCTCGATATTAAAGCGCATACTAAAAATATGTAAGTACGCACTTTTATTACAGGTACTTTCATAAAGGTAAGTATCAAGTTACATGCAAAAAAGCCCAAAGTTATTCACTCTGAGCTTTTTTGCAATAGATACCCCTCATAACAGAAACTCCGCTTTTATCACGCTCGCTACTTCTGCTGCGTCCAAATGTGTATTGTTGATTTTTCATATAAAACTCTTTCGTAATTTTCTCTAATTCTTGTCCGGCATTCATCTTTCCCACAGCTTGTGGTCCAAATAGTAATACTAACTTCATAACACTCTCCCTCTATTTCACAGCTAAAACAAGATCCTCTAACTCTTTAAAATTCCCCTCTTGTAACAACTCAATTACTTTACTCCCAACAACAACGCCGTCACATGTATGAAGAAGTTCTGCAATTTGATTTGTCGTTGATATTCCAAATCCTGCAACAACAGGCAAATGAACATTTTCCTTTACTTTTTGTAAATAACTGTGCAGCTCCTCTTGAAAGTCACGTCTTACGCCTGTTACACCAGCTACTGTAACAGCGTACACAAATCCTTTTGCTTCACTTGTAATCTTTTGAACACGCTCGCTTGGACTTGTGACGGTGACAAGCGGGATGAGAGCGATATTTGCTTCTTGAAGAAGCGGTGCAATAATTGCTTGTTCTTCATATGGAAGATCAGGAACGATAATTCCATCTACCCCGGCTTCTATACACTCCTTTACGAACCGTTCTTTTCCGAAAGCTAACACTGGATTTAAATATGTCATCATAACAAATGGAATCTTTACATCCATTCTCACTTCTTTTAAAGCTTCAAAAATACTACTAAGTGTCGTTCCATTTTGCAGTGCGCGCATTCCTGCTTGCTGAATTACCTTACCATCCGCTACAGGGTCTGAAAACGGAATCCCAATTTCAATTACACTTGCACCAACCTTATCAAAAAAGCGAATATGCTCTTGTAATTGTTGTAAGCCACCATCACCTGCCATTACATATGGAATAAATGCTTTCTTACCATTTTGAAATGCTGCTTCAATTCTCTCTACTCCCATTTTTTACACTCCTTTTATATAATGTTGTACACTCTCTACATCTTTATCACCGCGCCCAGATAAGCAAATAACCAATCCTTCATCACGTTTCATTTTTGGTGCTAATTTCAATGCATATGCAACTGCATGTGAGCTTTCTAATGCTGGGATAATTCCTTCTTTTCTTGTTAACAGCTGAAACGCTTGAAGCGCTTCTTCATCCGTAATGGAATGATAAGAAACACGACCGATATCTTTCAATAAACTATGTTCAGGCCCAACACCTGGGTAATCAAGACCAGCGGAAATGGAATGCGCTTCTTGAATTTGTCCTTCTCCGTCTTGAAGAAGATACATCATCGAGCCATGTAAAACACCAACACTTCCTTTCGTTAACGTTGCGGCGTGCTCTTTCGTATGAACACCTTTTCCCGCTGCTTCTACGCCGTAAAGCGCAACTTCTTCGTCCTCAACAAACGGGTAGAACATTCCCATCGCATTACTTCCGCCGCCAATACACGCAACAACCGCTTCTGGTAATTTCCCTTCTAACTGTGCGTATTGTTTTTTCGTTTCGCTCCCAATTACACTTTGGAAGTCACGAACCATTTGCGGAAATGGATGTGGCCCAAGAACTGATCCCATGACATAATGCGTATCGTGCACATGAGCAACCCAGTAACGAAGCGCCTCGTTTACTGCATCTTTTAACGTACCGCTACCTGCTGCAACGCTTTCTACTTTTGCTCCTAATAACTCCATTCGAAACACATTTAACTTTTGCCGTTTTACATCTTCTTCTCCCATAAAGATGACACACTCTAAGCCAAGCAGCGCACAAACAGTCGCTGTTGCCACGCCATGCTGACCTGCCCCTGTTTCGGCCACTACTTTTTTCTTGCCCATTCGAACGGCAAGAAGCGCTTGCCCAATTGTATTATTAATTTTGTGAGCACCTGTATGATTTAAATCTTCACGTTTCAAATAAATTTTGGCACCGCCGCAGTAATTTGTTAAATTTTCTGCGAAATAAAGCGGTGTTTCTCTACCGATATATGTTTGTAAATAATACTGCAGTTCGTTCTGAAACGTTTCATCCTTCATCGCTTCTTCATAAGCTTTCTCTAGTTCTAATACAGATTGCATCAATGTTTCTGGTACGTAACGTCCTCCATAAATTCCGTAATGTCCCTTTTCATCTGGATATGCATATGTCATCAGTAACACTCCTTCACTTTTTTTATAAACTGTTTTATTTTCTCGATATCTTTTTTCCCATTCGTTTCAACACCGCTACTTACATCAACCATGTACGGTCTCACAATGCCAATGGCTTCGGCAACATTTCCTACATGTAAGCCACCTGCTAATATGCTTTTTCTTCTTAATTCATCTGGTAAATTTTTTACGATTTCCCAAGAAAATGTTTTCCCATTTCCTCCGTAATATTTCTCTTTTGGACTATCAAACAGTAGAAAATCTGTTTCATATCGCGCAGCTTGCTCCACATCTGCACTTGTATGCATTCCAAGCGCTTTTATAGACGGAATATTAAGATTTTTAACAAGGTTATTGTCTTCCTCTCCGTGTAATTGCACGTGTGTTAATCCGCAATACGATGCGGTATGTTCTATTTCTACAGGAGATTCATTCACGAAAATGCCAACTTTCATAATATGACTCGGAAGCTTTCCAATCATTTTCCTTGCCTTTTCTTTTGTGACCTCTCGTTTACTTTTCGCAAAGACAAATCCAACTGCATCTGCTCCCGCTTCACATGCAGCAAGCGCTGTTTCCATATCAGTAATTCCGCAAATTTTTACTTTCATGATGTCACCTGTAACATGTTGAAAAAGTCGCTTACAGAAGGAGCCTTCATAAATGCCTCTCCAACAAGAATACCATTTGCACCTGCTTGTTTAACGCGTATGACATCTTCTTTTGTATGAACTCCACTCTCACTAATCCAGCATAAGTTTCGCTCGTTTAACTTTCTTCCAAGCGTTTCAGTTATTTGTAAATCAACTTCAAATGTTTTTAAATTTCGATTATTAATCCCAATAACATGTGGCTGTAGTTTCATCGCCACTTCTAACTCCGCTTCGTTATGCACCTCGACAATTGCTTCTAGACCTAGCTCATTTACATAGTTATATAGCTCTACTAACCTTTCTTCTGATAATGCGGCTACGATTAATAAAATAATGTCCGCTCCTGCTTCGTATGCCCGGTCAATTTGAATTTCATCGATAATAAAATCCTTACAAAGAAGCGGAAGGTTTACATGTTCCCTTGCAGTTTGCAAATCGTGAAATGATCCTTTAAAAAATTGTCCGTCTGTTAAAATTGAAACAGCTCCTGCTCCGCCTTTTTCATATAGCTTTACTTGTTCTTTTACGTTAGCATGTAAATTGATGTCTCCTTTCGACGGAGAGGCTCGCTTCATTTCTGCAATAACAGTAAATGTCTCGAGCGCCTTTACGAGAGAACGCTTTTGTCGTTCCTTCCGTACAGGTGTATATCCCTCATACAATTCTGCTACTTCTTTTTTCTTTTGTTCAATAATCTTTGTTAAAATTGTCTCCATCTTAATTCACCCTTTCTAACTTTTTATGACTTTCCTTAAGAAGTAAGTGTAACTTCTGAAGCGCCTTCCCAGAATCAATGCTATCAGTTGCAAACTCTATCCCTTCTTCAATCGTATCTGCTTTTCCATTTGCAAATAGGGCAAGCCCTGCATTCAATAGAACCGTATCACGGTATACACTTTGTTCTCCTTGCAGTACGCTTAGCGTTATCGCTGCATTTTCTTTTGCCGATCCACCTTTAATACTTTCATTATCAACTTTTGAAAAGCCATATGCTTCAGGAGAAATAACTACTTCTTGTAATTGATTTTGCTTTAAAACGACAGCGTAATTTTCTCCTTGGAGTGATGCTTCATCAAGAAAGCCACTGCCATTGACCACAACCGCTTGTTTTCGCCCTAACTTTTGCAGTACTTCTGCAACAGTGCGAAGCATATCACGCTTATAAATCCCTACAAACTGCGTCTCCAATTGAACCGGATTTGTTAATGGCCCAATTAAGTTAAAGATTGTTGGTACATTTAATTCTTTGCGTACTTTCATAATGCGGCTAAGTGCAGGATGCATCGCTGGTGCAAATAAGAAAGCAATTCCAACCTTTTCAAGCAGGCTATCAATATGCGAGACACTGCACGTAATATTAACGCCAAGTTCCTCTAATAAATCTGCGCTTCCTGTTTTACTAGAAACAGCACGGTTTCCATGCTTTGCAACTTTCACTCCAGCTCCTGCTAATACGAAAGCTGCTGTTGTGCTTACGTTAAACGTTTGTGCACCATCCCCGCCTGTACCACAGTTATCCATCGCTCCTATAACTTCCTTGGAAAATGGAATTGCTTTTTCACGAAGAGCACGCACAAGACCGTACATTTCATCTGCATTTTCTCCTTTTGCTTTTAACAATGTTAAAAACGCTGCAATTTCACTTTCTCTTACATCATCCTCTAATAACTTAAGACCAGCTTTATAACTTTCTATTTCCGTTAAATCTTTGCCTTCTATCAACTTACGAATGTACTCATTCATACACGTTCCCCCTCTTTCACATCGGATAAAAATGCTTCGATTAATTTTGCGCCTTCTTCCGTCGCAATCGATTCTGGATGAAATTGCAATCCAAAAAGCGGATAATAATTATGACGGACTGCCATAATTTCACCGTCATCCATCGCTGTTGCGAGTACATCAAAACAAGCTGGAAGCGTACTTCTTTCCGCTACAAGCGAGTGATAACGCATCACACTAAGCGGTTGCCTCGCGTATGAAAACATTGCTGTACCGTTATGTTTTATAAGCGATGTTTTTCCGTGTTTTACCTTTTCTGCTCTTACAACTTTCCCACCAAAAGCTGTAACAATCGCTTGATGACCAAGACAAACACCAAGAATCGGAACACGATTATAAAAATGTTTTACAACATCAACACAAATGCCTGCATCCTCTGGTTTACCAGGACCTGGAGATAGGACAATTGCTTTGGGTTTCATTTCCTCTAATTGCTGAATTGTTACTTCATCATTACGAAGTACAACAATTTGCTCCTTATGAGCTGCTAGCAATTGATACAAGTTATATGTGAATGAATCATAGTTATCAATTAAAACAATCATTTCATCACCTCTAAAAGTGCTTTCGCTTTGTGTAATGTTTCTTCATACTCTGCCTTTGGATCAGAGTCATATACAACGCCCGCTCCCGCTTGCACATATGCAGTTCCATCTTTTACAACCATCGTGCGTATTGCTAGTGCCATATCCATATCTCCTGAAAAAGAAACATATCCAACTGCACCGCCGTATACATTTCTCTTCTCTGTTTCAAGGTCATTTATAATTCCCATCGCCCTAATTTTTGGAGCACCTGATACTGTTCCAGCAGGTAAGCAATGGGCTAATGCATCAAATCCACTCTTATTTTCTCTTAATATTCCGTAAACTTCAGATACAATGTGCATCACATGAGAAAATTTTTCTACCTTCATATATTTTCGAAGAGCAACAGAACTTACTTCACTCACCCTGCCAATATCGTTTCGTCCTAAATCAACAAGCATCATATGTTCTGCTCGCTCTTTTTCATTTGCAAGCAATTCTTTTGCAATTTGTTCATCTTCTTCTCTCGTTTTCCCCCTAGCTCTCGTTCCGGCAATTGGATTTGTCATCACTTCATCCCCTCTTACCGCAATTAAGCTTTCTGGTGATGAACCAAGTACAACATACTCCTCGAAATCAATATAAAACATGTAAGGGGAAGGATTTGCCGTGCGAAGCTTCCTGTATAATTGAAATGGATTTCCAACAAACTCACTTTGCAAACGTTGCGATAATACTACTTGAAAAATGTCTCCCGCTCGAATATGTTCTTTCGCTTTCTCCACCATTTCACAAAATGCCTCTTCTGTCGTCACAGATGTGAACGATAAAGAAAATACACGATCCTGTTCGCATGTTTCTCGGTCATATAATAACTCTCGTTTGTAAGCTTCCATCTCTTCATATATTTCTTCATAAGTTAAAGAGTCTGTATTTTTATACACATATACTAACGACACTTTTTGTTTTACATGGTCATATACAACAAATTGACGATAAAGGAGCAAATGCACTTCTGGGATTTGTAAGGAATCCTCCAGCTCATCCCCGATGTGCTCATACTGACGAATGACATCATAACCAATGTAACCAACCGCACCGCCGCAAAATGGGAATAAACTTTCAAACCTATTCGTTACTAACATCCCTTCTAATACTTTTAAAACATGTGCTTCTCTTACTTCGGAAACACCTTCCTTCGTTATTTCTACAGTTCTCCCGTCACTTTTTATTTCACCATATGGATTACATCCTAAATAGGAATAACGCCCTTGATCGTGATGTAGCTGCGAACTTTCTAATAAAAACTTTTTCTCACCTTTCATGCGCCGGTACAGTGTAATTGGTGTTACGCTGTCGCCTTCTTCTTCTTGCACGATGAGAAACGTCTCTCCATTTTCTTTTCTCGTTAGAAACTCTTCTTTTGTTAACATATCTTCTCAGCTCCTCTATAAAGTGAAACTTCAATCAGTGGGGGTTTTCTTCATCCCCCGCTGATTGTTAGTTGAACGAATCGGGCTTTTACGGGCTGTTAATCTCCGACCTAAACTTCTTCGCTTTCTCTCAAGTTTCGAGGTGGGAGTATTACAGCCCGTTAATGCGGGATAAAATAAAAAACGCCCTCTGCATATCTAAATATGCAGAGGACGATAAATTTTTACCGCGGTACCACCTCTTATTGGATGCATAGCATCCCGCTTTGTTCAGGTACAATATTATACCCTATCCTTGTAACGGCGGAACCCGTGTATACCTACTATTCGTTCAGCATACCTCTCGTAAGCCCATTCTGTATATCGTATCGCACTGGGCTCTCACCTAATCCCAGCTCTCTGAAGCGCCTATTATATACATACTCTTCTTACTCATCGATTTTCTCTATTCTTTTTTGCAAAACAAAAAGGGAGTCCTGTCCTATAAAAAGGACGGGAACTCCCGTGGTGCCACCTTAATTCGTTACAAAAGTAACGCACTTTACCGTATCGATTATAATACGTGTCTCTTGTAACGATGAGATCTTTTCGCCAAAGCCTACTCCTTACGTTTCGGTTTGGAAGCTCCGAAGCCCATTCAATATTACATCCATACTGATTCGCACCAACCATCAGCTCTCTGAAATATCCGCAATATTTACTCTTCTTCATCAACGCTCACTTTTTTAAGTTGAACTCATTATATGATTTTATTTTTCTAAAAGTCAATACCTTTTTCCTAAAAAAAATTTTCTGTACATTCAATATTATATTGACAAAACAACCTATTTTTATGTAAATATAATAAATACTCTATTCATTTTATGTATCTGCAGTACGAAAATCTATTTTTTAATTTCCTATATACTCTCCAGGTTATAGTTGGAAATAGAGGGAATATAAGTTTAAAACACATAAAAACAAATAGATTATGATATATCACAAAAATAAAAAGCACCTCAAAAACGCTTACAATTCTGAAAATTCTTATTTGTATATAGATTTTTCAGAATTATCATGTTACATTATATTTATGCAATTCATCAAAAGAGAAGACTTAGAAAGGGGATTTACAAATGGATACGCAAATTTTAATTTCCATTTCGATCTACATGATCGGGATGCTCGTAATTGGCTATTTTGCCTACAAGCGAACATCCAACTTAACAGATTATATGCTTGGTGGTCGTACATTAGGTCCCGCAGTTACTGCATTAAGTGCAGGAGCTTCTGACATGAGTGGCTGGCTTTTAATGGGATTACCCGGTGCAATGTTTGCAACTGGACTGAGCAGCAGTTGGATTGCCATTGGATTAACTCTTGGCGCCTACGCAAACTGGTTATATGTCGCTCCTCGCTTACGTACCTACTCAGAACTTGCAAACAATTCTATTACAATTCCTGAATTTTTAGAACATCGTTTTCATGACAAATCTCATCTGTTACGTCTTGTTTCCGGGCTGGTTATTATGATTTTCTTTACTTTTTATGTATCTTCCGGACTCGTATCAGGTGCTGTTTTATTCCGCACTACATTTGGAATGGACTATCATACAGGTCTATTCATCGTCGCTGCTGTTGTTGTTGCCTATACATTATTTGGCGGCTTCTTAGCAGTAAGTTGGACAGACTTTGTACAAGGCATTATTATGGTTATCGCACTTATTCTTGTTCCTGTTGTTACAATTATGAATGTAAATGGGCTTGGGTCTGCATTTGATACAATTCAATCGATTGATCCAAAACTACTTGATATTTTTGAAGGAACTTCTATACTTGGCATTATTTCTTTATTCGCTTGGGGTCTTGGTTATGTTGGACAACCTCACATTATCGTTCGCTTTATGGCAATTTCATCTGTAAAAGAAATTAAAAGCGCTCGCCGCATCGGCATGAGCTGGATGATTTTCTCCATCATTGGTGCTATGTTTACAGGTCTGATTGGGATCGCGTACTTCTCACAAGAAGGTATGACATTAAAAGATCCTGAAACTGTATTTTTAAAACTTGGAGAAATTTTATTCCATCCACTTATTACAGGATTCCTGTTAGCAGCAATTTTAGCAGCGATTATGAGTACTATTTCATCACAGCTTCTTGTTACATCAAGTGCTGTAACTGAAGATTTATACCGTACATTCTTTAAGCGCTCCGCATCTGACCGCGAGCTTGTGTTTGTTGGAAGAATGGCCGTACTTGGTGTTGCACTTATTGGTATTGCTCTTGCCTTTAAACAAAACGATACAATTTTAGCACTTGTTGGCTATGCATGGGCTGGTTTCGGTTCTTCATTCGGTCCTGTTATATTACTTAGCTTATACTGGAAGCGCATGACGAAATGGGGCGCACTAGCTGGTATGATTGTCGGTGCAACGACAGTTATTTTTTGGACACAATCTGCATATTTAAAAGGATTTTTATACGAAATGATTCCTGGTTTTGCAGCAAGCTTAATCGCAATTATCATTGTAAGCTTATTAACGAAACCATCAAAAGAAGTACAGCAACAATTTGAAGAATTTGAACAAACGCAGTAAATAAAAAAAAAGCCGTAAATTTCTCCTAGGAGGTGCTTACGGCTTTCTTTATTGTTCGACAATTTTTTTCCTAAACTTAACAAATTCTTTATATTTCGTTAAATTCTCGCTAACACTACGTATATATAGTGGAATTAAAGAAACGAAATAGAAAGGAGAGAACAATACGATGACACCTTTACAATCCAAGCTTTCTTCTCGCATAGCTACTTCCTATGCAAAAATATATAAGACTCCTAACTATCATAGCTCCCTGCCCTCTTCTGTTACACCTGTTATAGGTATATACGTGAATTTAGAAAAGTTAAAAGTAAAAATTGGTCATACAGTAAGCGTTAGTGCTGCCGTTCTCCCTTTGCACGCCACAAACACAAAAATCACTTGGAAGAACATGCACCCTCATATCGCTTCTATGAAAGTTCAAGGAAATACCGCAACTGTAACTGGTAAACAAGCAGGGCAAGCAGTACTTATCGCTACAACAGCAGATAACGGTTTCCGTGATTTATGTATCGTTCACGTCCAACCTTATATGACAAAGCGTGATTAACTATAATGTTCCGTTTTTTGCGTATGCAGCGCCTTTCCCATTCCTTTTTGCTGTTGCATTAAGAAAATTGATACTCCAAGAAGTACGAGCATGCTTCCAATTACTTGCATCATATTTAATGTTTCTCCTAATAAGAAGAAAGCAAGAATCGTCGCTCCAACAGGTTCTCCTAAAATACTCATCGAGATTGTTGTCGCATTCACATAATTTAATAGCCAATTATGAATCATATTTGATAAAGTTGGCACTGTTGCAAGTAAGAAAAACATTGACCAATCCCATGAAGAATAACCGGTAAACGGAATACTTAATGCGATGTTATACACCGTTAAAAATAACGCTGCAAATGCAAACACCGTAAAGCTATAAATCCAGTGTGACACCTTTTTCACTGTCGTCTGTCCAATGAATAAATAGCCAACAACTGCAATCACACTGAAAAAGGACAAAATATCTCCAAAGAGCGCTTGCTCACTTAAGCCGATATCTCCCCAAGCAATAAAGGCTACTCCAAAAATCGCAACCCCCATTGTTAATATAGCAGTAACCGTTGTTCTTTCTTTAAACAGAAAAAAACCACCAATTAACGAAATAATTGGCTGAAGTGCTAAAATCATTGTAGAACTTGCTACAGTTGTGAACTTTAATGATGCAAACCAAAGAAGAAAATGAAGCGCTAAAAAGAATCCAGATCCAGCTAAAAACAACCAATCTTTCCTCTCAATCCACTTAAATTCCTCCCGCTTCATCCAAGCGACCGGAAGCAATAAAAGAACCGCAATCCATAAACGGTACATACTTAAAATAGATGACGGTGCTGATGATAATTTAACGAAAATAGCAGCAAACGAAATGGCAATAATAGAAATCGCTAACGGCAACGCAATCGATCTTTCCTGTTTCAAATGTTTCTACCTCCTGGTGCTATCATAATTATATTTATCGTAAACAAATTTACTTTGTTACATCAAAATGTATAAATACTTTGTATTATTTCAGAATAAGACCGCTAAAAGCCATAAGAATGTTTAATGCAGTATGCCAAATGATTGCAGGAACAATACTTCTAGATTGAACAGTAATCGCTCCGTAAAATATTCCTCCGATAGCAAAAGCAATGCACATCCCCCATGGAAAACCGAGTGAATAATGCTGTAATCCAAAGCCTAAGCTCGTTATCACAACTGCCCATTTTTCACCTAACTGTTCTGAAAATCGGCTCAAAAGGCTACCTCTCCAAATCAGTTCTTCAAATACAGCATTTGTAATTGAAAATATAATAGCTAATAACCATATTTCTTCAAAAAAAGAAGGGGTATTTCGAATGATAAATGGCATAAAGATAACAATGTTAACTACTAATGCGATTAACAGAAAAGCCTTAACACTTATTCGGTGAAAACCCGACCAAATGAACGGAAAATAAATAAATTCGTTCCACTTCGGCTTTTTCCAATATGTAATACACGGAAGCTTAAAAGCAAAAGAGAAAATGAACAAGGGAATCAAAATAAAAACTAGCGATGCCCGATTGAAAAATAAACGTAATTCCTCTAATTGAATTTGTATAATCCAATTAGAAGAGACATACAGATACACGAAAAATCCAATGCCAAATAAAACATTTGTGACGACAAACAATTTCATACTTTTATCAAAAATAACAAAAAGAAAAATAGCAACAGCTACCCATATAAGAATAAACAGATAATTGCTTAATTGTATCAAAATGATAAGTGTCACAAATAAAAATAAAGAAGCTATATTTCTAGTTAAGGTATTATCCATAACTCCCCCCTTTGAAAGAGTCGTTCTCAATTGTTTCACACAAGCCTTCATGTCTCTTATACAAAACAAGCTTCTCTCTCTCCATACATTCTATATTATACTTTTCTAGTAACACCCATGCCTCTCAGACAATACATGCTCTTCTCTCACTACCTACCTGTGTTTCAAACACGAGTGGTGGCACAAAAGGGCACCAACCATTACTACGCATGGCAGCTCCTCTCTACAACCGCAAAAACGAGGTTTTAAACTTTTTCGCTCTTTCCCCACCTCATTATATCCATTTTCCATCCCCTCCGAAATACTAATTTTTTAGATTCTTCACATTCTTATGGTAAGATACAATTGTAGTAATTTTTTATTATAGGAGAGATGGCAGAGATGAAACAAACAATGGGGAAATTAGAGGAGATTTCATTTTATAGTACAGCGCTGCAAGAAGATGTTCAGCTTCTTGTTTATTTACCAGCAAATTTCACACCGCTTCATAAGCATACGGTTGTTATCGCTCAAGACGGAAAAGACTATATACAATTTGGAAAAGCGCACCGCGTAGTTGAACAGTTACGTGAGACGGAAGAAATCGATCGTACCATTATCGTTGGTATTCCATATAAAAATCCAGCAGATCGTAAAGAAAAATATCATCCAAATGGCTCACAAAATGCAGCATACATTCGCTTCCTATCTCATGAGCTCGTTTCTTACTTAGATGAACAATACCCAACATATCAAATGGGTAAAGGTCGTGTATTAATTGGAGATTCGTTAGGTGGAACTGTCTCCCTTATGGCAGCACTTATGTATCCGCATACATTCGGCAAAGTCATTATGCAGTCACCGTTTGTAAACGAGGATGTATTAGAAAAAGTACGTTCATTTAAACAACCAGAAACACTTGATTTATATCATATTATCGGCACAGAAGAAACAGCTGTAAAAACAACAGATGGCAACATTTCTGATTTTGTTACGCCAAACCGTGAACTACATGCACTTTTAAATGAGAAAGGCTATTCTTGTTACTATGAGGAGTTTGAAGGAGACCATACGTGGAAATATTGGCAAAAAAATGTACCACATGCCTTCCAAACGATGTTATCTATGAAATAAATAAAGAAGTTTTCTGAATCATCTGATATAATGTAATGGGAAACTTGTTTCATACATGTATTCACGTTCACAAAGGGAGGAATTGAGACATGAAACTAGGTATTGTAATTTTTCCATCAAAAATGATTCAAGATAAAGCAAACGGACTGCGCAAGCGTTATGATCCGCACTATGCGTTAGTTCCCCCGCATATTACATTAAAGACACCATTTGAAGCGCCAGAAGAAAAATTGGAAACGATTGTGCAGGAACTACATACCATTGCAAGTAAAACAAACGGCTTTACATTGCACGTTGGAAAAGTAAGTTCATTTGCACCTGTAAATAATGTGCTATATTTTAAAGTAGAAAAAACACCTGAACTTACATTTTTGAATGAAGAAATGCATAAAGGTATTTTCACACAGGAGCGTGAGTACGCTTTCGTTCCGCATCTTACAATTGGACAAAAGCTGTCAGATGCAGAGCACGCTGACGTATTAGGGCGCTTACGTATGAAAGATTTTTATTATGAGCAACCGATTGATCGTTTCCATTTACTGTACCAATTAGAGAATGAAACATGGACAGTATACGAAACGTTCCATTTAGGAAAGGGGCAACAATAACTTGCACACTGAAGTCGTACAAAATGAAACACAACTAAACGATGCTTTTTTCGTTCGAAAACAAGTATTTGTAGACGAGCAACATGTATCGGCTGAAGAAGAATATGATCAATATGAAAAAGATGCCCAGCATGTCGTATTATACGATCAAGACATTCCTGTTGGGGCCGGTCGCTTTCGTATTGCCCAAGGCATTGGTAAGATGGAACGCATTTGTGTATTAACTTCTCACCGCAAAAAAGGCGCTGGGAAACTAATTATGGATGCTTTAGAAAGTGTCGCGAAAGAGCATTCTCTTTCAAAACTAAAGCTACATGCACAAACGCACGCTGAAAATTTTTATCATAAGCTTGGGTATGAAACAGTTTCCGATGTATTTATGGAAGCGGATATTCCTCATGTTGTTATGGTAAAATCCATATAAAAAAGCGCCAATGAAGGCGCTTTTTTATATTGGTTCAACTCACAATTAATGGCGGATAAAAATATTAATTGCATTTTCACTTTATAACTTTTGCTGTTTTAACGCTCCTACTAAGCTAGTAATTTGTGAAATATAAGAAAAAATTTCTGTTGAAAATATAAATTTCTCTTCTGCAAAACGATGTAAGTTCTCAATTTGTTTATCTTGCGCGATAAATTGAGTAGAAACTTCCTGCAATACAGTAGAAAATGCTCTCACCTCTTCATGAGTAAGCGCTGTTTTCTCTTCAATATATTGAATTTGCTTAGTTAATTGTTTTTCACACTTTGAAATTTCATTAAATATATGACTCGCTGTACTTGTAAGGATAATTGCTTGATTTAAATCTTCTACGCGGTGCTTCATATCACCTGATAATGTATGTACGGTTTCATCAATACGTTTTACTTTTTGATGAATTTCTCCTAGCGCCTGTTTACTTTGATCAGCCAGTTTTCGCACTTCATCTGCTACAACAGCAAATCCTTTTCCAAACTCTCCTGCTCTAGCCGCTTCAATAGAAGCATTCAGCGCCAATAAATTTGTCTGCTCAGCAATTTCTTCCATCGTATATGTAAAGGATGAAATTTCTTTAGCATCTGCATTTAGCTGCACAATTGTTGGTTCTAACTGATGAAACATCTCATTCGTATGCTGCATTTGCTTAACTAGTTTTCCAACACTGCTCTGTCCCTCTTCTACAGTCTTAATATTTTGTTTATTTTGAAGAGTGATCTCTTTCGTTACCTCTTGAACATTGTCTGTATATTGTACAATTTGGTCAATATTTTCAGTCGTTTTCTGCAATACTTGTATTTGTTCTTGTAAATCATCTTTCATATGAGATGCATATTCCATCATTTCACTATCTTTAAAAGAGTTTTTATGGCTTACTCCTTTTAATAATGTAACGAGTTCTTCCATTCCACCTATAATTTGATCCATTTCTTCTTTCGTTAACCGCTCTGCCTCTTCTATTACTTGTTGTTTACTTTCGTCATTCAGTTTCTTTTTAAATAGTTGTAATCCCAGCATATTATCCCCTCCTCTTTCCAAAGGCTAGCATTACTAACGTTTGATTTAACTGCTGTTTTCCAAGTTGTTCCCCGTAACTAGAAAATCCAGACAAATTCGGCACTTTACTTAAATGTGTATTTAAAAGTGGAATACTGCCTTCCAATTCAAACTGTAACTTACGTAAAATACAGTTCATCGCCAGTACACCTTCTATTTGCACCATCTCTTCTTCTAACTTATGAATACTCTCCTGCAATTTATCTACTGCTGATTCTACTTGTAATAACTCAACTGTTTCGTCCTGAAATACTTGGCAGTAAAACTGAATAGAGCCATCTGACATTACTTGAAATGGAGAAGCAATCCAAATATCGTTATGAATTCTACGACCAATCGGATTTTTCATAAAATAGTTTGATAAATTCGCAGGCGACACTCCAAGGAGGCGCGCATATTCACTACTAGCCGTTCTACCATTCATTTCATGTATAATACGCTTCTCCATATCAGCCTTCGTAATTTTCATCTTTTTCCCTGTGGAAGAAAAAATATTTTCCTTCTGAATAGCGATATGTAAATCTGTCTTTAGAAAAACGACAGCACCGCCTTGTGAAGAAACAACCCCATTACAAGATACAAATGTTTGTTCAAACTTTCCATCATCGCCAGCTGTACCACCGATAACAGGGAATTCGTCATATGTAAAAATAGAATTCACAACCGATAACATCTTCTCTTCTCCCATAACTAGACCATTTGGGAAGACAAGGGCAAGCTCCGATCCTCTTGCTGGCTTTCCATTACGGTTAATACCAATACTGTTTGCTGCTTCTATTAGCTTTTTCCTCGAAAAGATTGGGTATTTTACAATATCGTCCATTAGTACCGCTTTTGCTTTACATGTACCTTCATAAAATGCCATGACAGATAAGCTGTTATTAGCGAATCCTTTCGCATGAATCTCTCCTGTTGTTGAAACACCAACAATTTCACTATCTTTATATTCTTCATGAAATAACGCCGTTAACTGAGCGAAATCATATTTTGTACTCGAAAAAAACAAAATGAATGCAGGCTTCTTATTTAATTGATTACGAATGGATGAAAAAGCTTCTAACGAAGTATTGTGATTTGCATGTAATGAAGTGATTTTCGACATATCTTCCCTCATCTCTTTTCTCTCTAAAATGTAAAAACTTCCTTTTTTACATAATATTCTATTATAGAGATTAAATAAACTATTATTACGCTTTACTCTCACAAATATTTCATTTCCATTGCCTTTTCTCTTTTCTTCCGATAAAGTTATATTTTGATCCCAATAATTGAAGGTGAAGGTATGACGAAAAAGACATTTTCACAACAATCATTAACTCATTCTAGTACGCCACGTGCGACTTATCATATTCCAAAAACATCTACAGATCTCATTCAAGAGCATGATTCGGACGCCCTTTATTTTCGTGCGCTTGAAGAAAGAGGAATTTATTTAAATGAAAAGCAAGTACAAGCCGTTCGCCAAACAGAAGGTCCCGTTCTTACACTAGCTGGTGCTGGAAGTGGAAAAACATCTGTTTTAACGACACGTGTTGGCTATTTAGTGAATGTAAAAGGTGTTCACCCGCGCAATATTTTACTATTAACTTTCACTCAAAAAGCAGCAGAAGAAATAAGAAGCCGCGTTGCAACGTTACCTGGTATGACAGCTACTGCAAGTCAATATGTCGTTGCCGGTACGTTTCACTCTGTTTTCTTAAAATTGCTTCGTAGCCAAGGATATAATCAACAAATTTTATCAAACGAAAAACATAAACAAGTCATCATCAAGAAAATTTTAAAAGAATTACGATTAAAAGATGACTATGATGCAGAAACAATACTAGCAATGATTTCTCTTGAAAAAAACAAACTGAATCGCCCCAAAGATGTAAAAGCGAAAACGCCTGTTGAACGTGAATTTCAAGAAGTATATACACGTTACGAAGAAGTAAAACAACAAAATAACTATATCGATTTTGATGACATTTTATTAGAAACGTTTTACATGCTAGAAAATAACGCACCATTGCTATTGCAGTTACAAAATCGATTTCATTACATCGAAGTTGATGAGTTTCAAGATACGTCGTATGCACAGTATGAAATTGTCAAACTATTAGCGACGCCGCGAAATAATTTATTCATCGCTGGTGATGATGATCAAGCAATCTACGGATGGCGCGGGGCAAGTCATCAAATTATTCTTTCATTCCCAAAAGAATTTGAGAATACAACGATTATTTCACTCGACACAAATTATCGCTCAAATCCATATATCGTTGGACTTGGTAATGAAGTCATTAAATTAAACCGAGAGCGATTCGAAAAAGAATTATATACAGTGCGCGAAGAAGGCGTGAAACCTTTTTATATAAGACCTGATACAACACTCGAAGAGGCAAATCATATTTTAGAACTTATTCAACAAAAAGTTGAAAGCGGAGAGCGAAAGTACCGTGATTTTTGTTTACTCTACCGTACTCATGCCGTGAGTCGTTCACTACTTGATCAACTCACAATTCATGAAGTACCGTTTATTAAATACGGGGCAAGTCAGTCTTTCTATGAACATTCTCTTATTAGACCTGTACTTGACCATTTAAAACTCATCGTAGAACCATTTAACTTAGAAGCATTGTCTAGCATTTTACCAACGATGTATATTGGCCGTGATGCATGTATTTCTTTCATTGAACGAGAGCAATGGAAATATGGTGAAGGACGTTTCCCTTCTTTACTTCATTTCTTATTACTAAATCCACACTTAAAACCGTTTCAAGTGAAAAAAGTAAATGAATGTATCGATTTCCTAAAATTTTTGAGAGAGCTTGAACCGAAAAAAGCGCTAAAAGAGATTATTAAAGGAAAGGGTAAATATATCGAGTACTTACAAAGTAATGAACGCTCATCCTTTACAATGCAAAAAGAAATACAAGAAGAGATGTTAGAAGAGCTTATCGAATCTGCGACCCGTTTCACAAGTATTCCAGCATATTTAGAATTTGTCACAGCAGCTGTGCAAAACCAAAAGGAAATGGAAGCATTAAAAACAAACAAGCAGCAAGATGCAATCTCACTCATGTCGATTCATAACGCAAAAGGACTTGAGTTTCCATGTGTCTGCCTTCTTGGCGCAAGCGATGGGATACTTCCGCACTCTTCTGCCTTACAAGAAGCGAAAGATCGTGTTACGGACTCATTAGAGGCATTAGAAGAAGAACGAAGACTTCTATACGTTGCGATTACTCGTGCGAAAGAAGAATTATACATTTCATCACCACAATTTTTCCGCGGGAAGAAATTAGATGTCTCTAGGTTTTTATTTTTAACAAGAAATGATGTAAAAACATCTAAAGTGAAGCTGTAGTTGTGGAAAAATAAAGTGAAACTTCACTCAGTGGGGCTTTTCTTCATCCCTACTGAGTGTTAATTTTACCTATTCCTCTTCTTACTCCATGTTAATGTGGGAATCAAATGATCTATCCCAAAATTAATCACGTCGTTTCCAGTTAAAACCATCTAAAGCGAATAGCAAAAGAAGGCTTACTCCTATTTGAATAGCGTAATATCCCCCCTAATATATTCATATTCTAAGAGTATATAAGAACGTGGAATAAGGGGTGAATACAATGAATGAACATTTCAACGACGAAAATCATCCGCATTTAAATTTTCACTGTGTATGTAGTGTTGTTCGCTTTATACATGAACTGCAAGAGTCTGCATCTGCTACATGCCAAGCCGGCTGTGATGTTCCATTCTTAGGTGCACATTATGAAGCGAACGCAGCAAATACACGCCCTTTTATTTTATATACAAAATCCGGAAAGCCATTTGAAGCATATGTTCCTTCATCAAATATGACAAACTGCTTATCACCAATCTTCCGAGTAGAAAGCATTGATAATGACTGTTATGCTGTATTACGTGCATTAACTGTATATGTAGACGGTGAACCTTCCGATGCCAATCCTATTAATACGTATTTAAGTTTACCGCATACAGCATTACACTCTACCTCTTCTTGCGTCATTGTTGATTTAAATTCTTTTTCTGGCATTCAATGTTTACGGGACACATATGTTGCTAATTATTAAATCTACTTTTTCCGAAAAAATACTCGTAATAGTCTATTTGAAATTTCTTCACTACCACATTTCTGAAATGGGTAGTTGTCCTCAATGTTGTAATGTTATCAATGAACTTTAAAAAATGGTTTCGGCATAGCACCGAAACCATTTTCTATATTTCTACAAATTCTGTTATTACATCACGTACTTTATCCCGCTATTTGCGGGCTAACAATCAGTTGGGGATGGAGACCCCCGCTGATTGAAGTTTCACTTTATAGAGATTCTGTACCGAACTATGAACAGTCTCCTTTTTCTATCTTTGTTTCTTTTGATTTGAATTATTCTTCTTACCACCGCAATTGCAACCCTTCTTCTTTACATATCCTTGCTGTTGTAAGTTTTGCTGTTGCGCTTGATATTGATTCCATTGTTGAGCCGACTGTAAATTTTGATACTGGCGTTTCATATAAACATCTCCTCTACTATACAATCTCAACCAATTTAGTATATGAACAACCCTTCTGCCCTGTTCCCCTATTTTATTACCTATATGCAGAAAAAATCATTTCCAATACTCTAAAAAAGGAAGGGACTATACAAACTAAATGCCCGTAGAGCACCGAGGAATGCAGCTACCCTTAAAAGGAGGATGAAAAAGCACTATGGAAGCTTCACCTTCATTCTTCTATAAACCGGCTTAAAATCGTCTCAATTATTGCTGCAACACCAGCAATAGCTAATATATATATAAATGGCTCTGCAATTCGAGGGATCCAGTAATATAAAAGAAGTAAAAATGCACTTATCCATACACCTGTACACCAATAGCAACTCAACAATTCACCGATCCACTTTTGTAACCCACGCCCTTTTGCTTTTGTGTATGTGGATACTGTGCCATCTGGCTCGGTAATTTGTAATTCTTCAATAAATGGTGCACGTAAAAAGGATGTAATTTTATCATAAACAATAAGACGTGTTAACCGAAACGTTGCACAAGCAAACACAACAAATAATAACCAGCTATTGATTAGCATTCTTCCACCCATCTCTCCTTTACATCCATTCTTGCCTATTTGTAAAAAAAAGCTTAAGAGCAGTAACCGATTTATCTCCTCTGTAATATCCTACTAATGTAAATCAAACTTAATGATAAGGAGTGAAATCGATGACTTGTAATGATAACGGCCACTCATCGTCCAATTGCGTATGTGAAGTTGTGAGGTTCATTAATGAACTACAAGATTCTATTACGGACAATTGTTTAACTGGTTGTGACACGCCATTCCTCGGCGGAAACTGCAATACACCATTTGCAAATACTCGTCCATTTGTAGTATTTGATAAAAGCGGTGACTTATTTGTCCCTGCCAGCTGCTACTCTGTACCAGGCCTAAGTGTTCCTCTTCCGTCACCATTACTACGTGTTGAAAGTGCAGATGACTGCTGCGCGGTATTACGCTCGTTAATACCTGATGTCTCTTGTTTAACTCCTGAAGACATCGAATTACTAGCAGCTAGTGTAAACCCTGTTCTAGGTACAGCGAATGTAATTGATGTAGTATCTAGATTATTAGTCTGCCAATATTCAAATGGTATCACAAGAGCTGATGGTGCTTCAGTGCTACAAATTCCTTTAAAAGCTTCTCAATTCTGTATCACAGTAGACTTAAGTTACTACAGCTCGATCCAATGCTTACGCGACGCTCACGTTCGTGGAGTATAATAATTGTAAATACAAAAAACTATTAAGGTGGTAGATTCGTCTACCACCTTTTCATATACTTAAAAAGCTAGCATCTGAATCGAAAGAATATCCTCCATCCTCACTCTCATTTCTCTAGGCATTAAACGTTGTAAATTCCCCCTCTTTGGCAACTCAATTAATACATACCCGGACTCATATTTAACTACAAATCCAACAAGTGTATCATGCTTTGTCTTCACCCGGCAGCGAATTGATTTAATATAATGGGGACGATCAATTAAAAAAATGATCTTTTCTTCATTCGTCATATCTTTAAATGGCTTATTGCGATGTAGTTGTGAAATCGGGACTTTTTCTGGTTGACCTACATTTTTTATTTCCTTTTCTTTTGTTTCCTCTATTTCATCTAATACCTTGGTTTCCTTTAGTGCTTCCTCTTCCTTCATTTCAGCATTTACTTCTTCTAACACTTCTGCCTCTTCTACTTCAGCATTCTCTTCCTCTAACTCCTCTGCTTCTGTTATTTCAGCCTTCTCCCCCTCTAGCCTCTCTGCTTCCTTTATTTTGGCCTTGATTTCCTCGAATATCTCTGCCTCTGCTATTTCAGCATTTACTTCCTCTAACTCCTCTGCTTCTTCTATTTCAGCATTTACTTCCTCTAATTCCTCTGCTTCTTCTATTTCAGCATTTACTTCCTCTAACACTTCTGCCTCTTCTGTTTCAGTATTTACTTCCTCTAACTCCTCTGCTTCTTCTATTTCAGCGTTTACTTCCTCTAACTCCTCTACCTCTTCTGTTTCAGCATTTACTTCCTCTAGCTCCTCTGCCTCTTCTGTTTCAGCATTTACTTCCTCTAACTCCTCTACTTCTGCTATTTCAGCGTTTACTCCCTCTAACACTTCTGCCTCTGCCATTTCAATATTTACTTCCCCTAATACCTCTGCTTCCTTTATTTCTTGTTCTTGAACCGGTACTACTTTCGTCCCTCTCCCCTCAACCCTTATATTCCCTTTTTTCGAGTACTCATAATTTTTAGTTGTATTTGCTGTCTGCTTTATCTCTTTCTTCGATTTTTCCAACGAATCATGCTCTGATTGTGGTTTTGCAACAAACGTTTTTTGTATATGGGTACCCTGAAAATTTTGTCCTGCTGTATATATTGTCGGAGATGGATTGTTGTTTTTACGCCTACCCTTCACCGCTGATCCCTCCTACATGTAAAGCATCGCTCTGTTATATGTATATTCACGAGTGAACCGAACTTGCATGTAATTTTAAACAATATGCCTAAGCAAAAAAATTTGTAAATTCAATGAAAACCTATCACACATCTCTATTCCCTAGCAAAAATACCTATCATTCAATAGAACACTCTATCGCATCACTAGGTTTCTATCACAACAGCTTATTTTCTCTTAAAAATACACTTTTGTCCTGTCGCCAACCTTATCCCAAGTGCATTTACTATATTAGATAACAGATAGGGGGTGAAAGAAAATGTCATATCCACAATCATTTTCATTTGCGTGTCCATGTCCAACACCGTGGGCGCCACCAGCTAAGAAAGAAGAGCATAAAGGCTGTAATTGTCAATGTAAAAGTAGTTGTAAGGACTGCTGTGATGTTTGCTTAAAAGAAAAATGCTGTGATGAAGCAGCTGTTCACCTTGCAAGTGCTTTATCGCTAAGCCTAGGTACAGGGTCAGTAGTACCTTTACAGACAGTTGCACAATCACCAGATGGAATTAGAGTTATTTCACCAGGCATCGTACAAGTTGAAGAATGTGGAAAATATTTAGTCGGCTTATTTGTAACTGTATCAGTAGGCGTAATATCTCCACTGGAATTAGTTCTTGAAAGATGTGATGGATCTATCCGTGTACTTCATATTGTATCGACTCTTCTAGTTGTAGGATTAGCTGATACTTTCTCTGCAATCCTTTGCTTAGAGCCAAGTGATAGACTATATTTACGTAATCCATCAATAGCAACCGTGCAAGCTGGAGTATCTCTTTCTGTTGCAAAACTTTGCTGTGACTAAACTGAGATAGATTAATTCACTAATTAGATTACAAAAAAGAGCTGTTTCATAAGTCAATGAAACAGCCCTTTTTGTAATAAAAATTGATAGGATTTCAAAATAGCAAGCTCTATAAATTAAAATGCTTGCAAAACTAAACAAAGAACTAAAGTCAAGTGGACTTTAACTAATACATTTGAAGAGAATCTACTATGATAAAAAGTAAAAGAGACAAAAGAAAATTTTCAGCAGATTTTAAGCAACAAATGATTCAACTATATCAATTTAAAAAACCCAAGAAATGCATTGTTAAAGCATAGGGGTTAATTCCATACTCCATTATCAATAGCCAACCAAATTAGTATATTTGACTCATTGTAAGAGCAGAATAACAATACTGCTAAACAGCTGGAATTGAAAGCACTAAAAAAACAACTTCTTATAGAAAATACCGTTTCAAAGTAAATGTCTAATTTAATAATTTTTTATTATATTTCCTCTTTCTCTTTAAGCATTTTGCTTACATACTTTCTATTAGCCTGAACCAATTCATTATCTGGTACAAATACAGCAGCCTTCTCATTATGTTCATAAGCTTTCTCATAGTCCTCAACATGGCAATAACAAATACATAACTGCAAATGCGGAAACCATGTGTGACAAGCCCGATCAACAAGAGGACTGTTTGTAGGAACGGGAACTTCCAAAGCATTTTTATACCAATATATCGCTTTCTCATACTCCATCTTTGCCGAAAGAAAGAAATAGCCTAATCGGCAACATATTTCAGCACGTGGAATATCATATTTTAATGCCAACAAGCAACTATCAATAGCTTCATCCCACTTGCCAACATTAACATAGCAATCTGCTAATTTTGAACAAGCATAAACCTTCTCTTCTATTCCATATTGATCTTCTTTCGTAATGTTATTGTATAGCTCAATTGCTTTTTCAAACTTCTGATGCCCCAAGCACTCACCAGCATAATGAATTACTTCTCTCGTTGTTAATTGCCGTCCTCGCTCGATTGCTTTTTCAAATATCTGCAAGTTCCGATCTGTTATTCTTTTTTCTTTTTTATGCACAATTCCAATATTACTTTTCAATATATTTCCACTTACATCTAAGTCTTCATGTACGACTCCACTCCACTGGAACTTACGCTCTCTCTTTACTAATCGTTTCCGATCTGTACTGATAACTGGATTTCCATGCTTATCAAAAGTAACATGATACAACATCGAAACTACATCAATATTTTTACTTAAGCTCTTTTTTAAATCCAAAAACTTTTCTTTCTCCTCTTTCGGTAATACATCATCTGCATCCAACCACAGAATATAATCCTTCGTCGCTTTAGAAAATGAAAAATTACGTGCTGCTGCAAAATCATCAATCCACTCAAAATCAAAAACTTTATTTGTGTACTTCTTTACAATTTCCTTCGTTTGATCGCTTGAGCCAGTATCCACAATAACAATTTCATCGACAACTTCTTGAATTGAATCTAAACATCTGGCGATTGTATCTTCTTCATCTTTTACAATCATGCATAAACTGATAGTAGGGATCTTCTTTTTCACGTTTATTACCTCCCACCTTAAAATATAATCAGCATCTTGTTTTACATTGTAATTATGTCCGCTTCTCTTATGAAATCTTATGTATTTTTCATGTCCTTCGTTCCTTACAAGTCATACTTTTAAAATTCAATAAATCATATATAAAGAAAACACAAAAATATTATTCATTTATTAATTAATTGAAGATATGTCCATCAAATACGAACCACACAGTTCTCTGAGTAACATATCTCCTATATCAGCATAAAGTAGTTGTAAATGGGCAAATAACAATAAATTTATACTCATACTTAATAAATATATTAATGAACAACTTTTCTATTTCGTGAAAATTCATATTCATTTCAAAGAAAGGAGATGAGTAGTTGGTGAACGTGAAACAAACCCCAGCTATCTCTATAGTTACGCTTGTATTTAATGTGGAAAATTATATAAGAGAATGTGTAGAAAGTGTATTAAATCAGACATTTACTAATTTTGAATGGATTATTTTAAATAATGGATGTACAGATAAAACTAACGACATTTTAGATGAGTATGCAAAAAAGGATAACAGGATTAAACTATTTCGCAATCCAAAGAATAGTGTTTTGCATAACGAACCGTTTAATCCAGATTTTGTTTATTATATTGAGCACCTTACCTCTAAATACTATTGCATGCTTGATAGTGATGATTACCTTCACACAGATTTTTTAAAGGATTTATACACAGCTGCCCAAATATATGATGCTGATATCGCTATTGGTGGTACTGAAATGTTTATGGATGAAAATGTACAAATTTTCCAAACACGGATTCCTCCTAAATTTTATACAAAAGATATAGCAAGTTTAAGTGATATATTGCCACAAATCTACGGTTGTTTTAGACCAGTGTGGGGGAAGTTGATTAAAGTTACAGTTGTAAAAAAACAACAGGAATACAGAAAGCAATTTCCACTGAACCTTACTAATGGATCGGATACTGTATTTAACTTAGATTGTTTAAGATTCTCTAACACCGTTGTAGGGATTGATAAAGTACTTTATTATTACAGAATTAGAAAGACATCATCTTATCATACACAGATCGACACAAACAGGTACCTAGATTATGTAACCATTTATGATGAAAGCACAAAGTTATTAAAACAATGGAATAAACTAAATGATTCAACTTTAAATTTTATTAACCATGTCTTATATTTATCAATTTATGAATGTATAGATATGACGGCTAACTCTCTAGTCCTTCCCCTATATGAAAAAATAAATATTATTGAAGCAATTTGTAATGATCAATATTTATATGGAATTCTTAATCAGAATGGATTAACCATCAATTTATTCATAGATACACAAAAAAGTGTAGAAGGAATTATAGAAGAACTGACAAAAGATGAGTTCCAAGTTGCAGTCCAACACTACATTTATAGACTTTTCACATCAATAAAGATGGAAAAATCTAATCCCTTAAATAAACATCGAGCAATCTCCCTGTATCTTTCCGCCCTATGTGATGAAAAAAACCGAAACAGATTCGGATCGGCTTTTCTATATGACCTTTTTACATTTCTAGAGAAGGATATACTAGCTGACTTAAAAAACTCTGGTCTAAAGAGTGCATTTTTAGCTTCTAGTCCTGTTTTACTGCGCGAATTAGTTAATTCTCAATTCGCTCATGTAATCCAGATATGCGAGGAACACTCTGGGGATAAAAATTATGCTCTAATTAAAGAAGAACTTCAGCGAGAAAGTAAAGATGTTAACGAATCGATACCTCAAGTAAACGCATCTATCCAAAAAGAAATGTCTGATACAGAGCTGGTAAAAGAAATGAATTTGCTAATCAGTATTCTTGACCACTATCCACTTGATAAAGAAGCTCTTTCCTATAAAGTAGAACTTCTAATTTTACAAAAGGATATGAAAATGGCACTAGAAACAGCTGAAGTTTTACGTGTGTTCTACCCTAATGACAGTACTACAATGATAGCAGTTTCTCATGCATTTACGTATGCAGGACAAAAAAATACAGCTAAAAAACTTCTCAAGCAAGCATTGAATATATGCACGGACAACAAAAAACGGTTAGAGATCATCAAACAGCTTGAAAATTTTTAGAAACGCATTGGAAGGTGAACAAGACATGAAAGTTGTGATTTTAGCCGGCGGATACGGGACTAGAATCAGTGAAGAAAGCCACTCGAAACCAAAGCCGATGATTGAAATTGGTGGGAAACCAATTTTATGGCACATTATGAAAATATATAGTCATTATGGATATAACGACTTTATTATCTGCCTTGGATATAAAGGACATGTAATTAAAGAGTTTTTTGCAGATTATTATTTGCATACTTCAGATGTGACTTTTGATTTTGCGAATAAAAACATGCTAACGATACATAACAATGTATCAGAGCCATGGCGCGTAACACTCGTAGATACTGGACTAGACACGATGACAGGTGGCCGAATTAAACGAATAAAAAAATTTATCGAAAATGAACGGTTTATGCTAACTTACGGTGACGGTGTTTCAAATGTAGACATCAGCGCCCTAGAAGCTTATCATGCACAAGCGGGTGGCCATATTACGCTAACTGCAATTCAACCTGGTGGACGTTTTGGTGTACTTGACATAGATGATAACACGAACCGCATAGAGCGTTTTGTAGAAAAATCACTAGAAGACGGCGGCTGGATTAATGGTGGATTCATGATTGTAGAGCCAGGAGTGTTTAATTATATTGAAGGTAATCAAACAATTTTTGAACGTAGTCCATTGGAAAGGATAGCAAGCGAAAAGAAATTAAACGCTTATAAGCATTACGATTTTTGGCAGTGTATGGATACCCAGCGTGATAAAGACATACTTGAGGGTTTATGGAAAAAGAATATTGCACCGTGGAAAGTCTGGGAATAGCATTACTTTTTAAAAAATGGGGTGTTTGTTTGGATATATCAAAAATAACAAGAGAAGATATGTCGTTCATCTATCATTCCCTATCAAATGCAGATAAACAAAAACTAAAAGAAACCACAATATTCATAACCGGCTTTGCGGGTTCACTAGGTTATTCTCTGCTATATTTTTTTGCCGAATATGGTGAACAACTTGGGATAAAGAAAGTTTATGGTATTGATAATTACATGTTTGGAAAACCTAAATGGATCGAATATATCTCTAAGCATCCTCTGTTTGATTTGCGTGAACACAATGTTATTACTTGTGATTTTGACTTCGCTAGTAGTGCAGACTTAATTTTTCATATGGCATCACTTGCATCGCCTGTTTATTATCGCCGACACCCTATTGAAACAATTGATGCCGATGTTACTGGGCTTCGCCGTTTGCTTGATTTTTACAAAGACAGATCTTTACAAGGTTTTCTGTTTTATTCTAGCAGTGAAATTTATGGAGATCCTAATCCAACTTATATCCCTACTTCAGAAAGTTATTGGGGTAATGTCAATACTTGCGGACCACGAGCATGCTATGACGAATCAAAACGCTTCGGGGAAACACTTTGTTATAATTTTGCACAGCAATATAATATGTCCATCAAAGTAGTACGCCCTTTTAATAATTATGGTCCTGGTATGAAGATTAATGATCAAAGAGTTGTGGCTGATTTCGCAAAAGCTGTAATGGATAATGACGATATCATTATCTATTCAAACGGAAAACCTACCCGCACTTTTGCCTATATAGCTGATGCAACAGTTGGATATATAAAATGCGCATTGTACGAAAAATTTGATATATTTAACATCGGTTCTGATACCCCTGAGCTTACAGTTTCACAATTAGCAGAATTGTACCAAAAGATAGGTGCTAATCTATATGGCTATAGCGGGAGCGTTGTTTTCAAAACTCATTCAGATAAAGAATATTTGACAGACAATCCCCATCGACGCTGTCCTGATATAACAAAAGCAAAACAACTACTCCAATATAAACCGCAAATTCCTATTGATAAAGGAATTAGAAGATACCTTCAATATTTAGGAGAATGCGATAGGAGTGAATATGAATGGTAGATGAATTTTCACTTAAAATGGTAACAAAAGAGAAGAGCCCCCTCCCTCTATTAAAAAATATATATTCTAATCTACTAAAAAAAGACAATAAAGCAATTGTTTTGTTTGGAGCTGGCTTTATGGGAACCTCCTATTTAAAGTTTTTAAGAGAAATCACTTCTAACAAAATATTCTTTTGTGATAATAACCCCCGAAAATGGGGAACATTTATAGAAGGGGTTCCTGTAATCAGTTTGCATGATTTGAAGACAAAGCATCATAATAGTCTTATTATTATAACTTCTATAGCCTATTATGACGCAATACTCCTCCAACTCAAAGAAAGCAACTTACACAATAACTTACCTCACAACTTATCTAATAAACTAGCCAAGGATATACTAGCATCCGATATTTTCAATTATAAAAATTATAAAAATTACTTTAACATAGTACAAAAACATTTTTCTAAATTTAAAGAAACATATAGTATCCTTTCTGATAATTGTTCGAAAGAAATTTTTTGTCAAAGAATTAATTATTGCATTACGTTAAATTCGAAATATCTCATTCCTTTAAGAAGTACATCCGCTCAATATTTTGAATCACCTATCATCTCTTTCTTAAAAGATGAAATATTTATTGATGGTGGAGCGTATACAGGAGATACAGTAGAAGAATTCCTAAAACACACCAAAGGAAACTTCAAAAAGATCTATTCTTTTGAACCAGAGGAAAGTAAACATAAAGAATTTCTCGAGAATTTTTCTGATATCACCAATATTACCCTTATATCTTATGGCCTTTGGAATAAAAAAGATGTACTCCGTTTTAATGCCAGAAATGACGGTTCAAGTGGTGTAAATAAAGATGGAAACATAGAAATTCCTGTCACTTCTATTGATGAATACCTTAATGGAAAACCCGTTACTTTTATAAAAATGGACATTGAAGGTGCAGAACTTGAGGCTCTTAAGGGAGCGGAAAATACCATTAAAACATATAAGCCGAAGCTTGCTATCTGCATATATCACAATCCTCTGGATATTGTTGAAATACCGCTTTACCTAAAGAGCATTGTGCCTGAATATAAATTCTATTTAAGACACTACGGTAACGGCATAAGCGAAACTGTTTGTTATGCTGTCACTACCTAAAGAAAAAGGGAGGATAGAAATGAACAATACATTTTCTCTTAATGTACTAGAAACAATGATACAAGACTCAAATACATTTATACAAAGAGAGATCTACGAACAAATAAATAACAACAAATCAATAATATTATTTGGAGCTGGAACTTGGGGAACTAGCTACTTAGAAGCAATAAAGAATTCTTTTAATACAATTTTATTTTGTGATAACGATCCATCAAAATGGAAAGATACTGTAGAAGGAATACCTGTCATTGGTTTTGATGAATTAAAAAAATCATACAACAACTATTATATAGCTATAACAACCTTGCAATATTATGATGAGGTTCTACAACAACTAGAAAAGAATCATTTAACTGACAAATTAGTACATTTAGACGTCCTCTTAACCAGAAACAATTATGATAGCTTTGTTAAAGCCTATGATTTACTTGCCGATGAACATTCTAAACAAATTTTTTATGAAAGAATTTGCTATTGTATTACTGCTAATCCTAAATATCTTATTCCTTTAAGGAGTAAAGGCCCTCAATATTTTGAACAAAATATTCTCTCTCTGTCAAATAAAGAGGTATTTATTGATGGAGGTGCCTATACAGGAGATACAGTAGAAGAATTTCTAAAACAAACCAAAGGAAACTTCAAAAAAATCTATTCTTTTGAACCAGAAGAAAGTAAGCATAAGGAATTTTTGAAGAAGTTTTCTCCCTTAAAAAATATTAAACTTATACCTTATGGGCTTTGGAAGAAAAACGATGTATTACGTTTTAATTCTAAAGATGATGCTTCAAGTAGTGTAAATAAGAATGGAAACATAGAAATCCCTGTCGTTTCTATTGATGAATATCTTGATGGAAAACCTGCTACTTTTATAAAAATGGATATTGAAGGTGCTGAGCTTATGGCTCTGAAAGGAGCAAAAAAAACCATCAAAAAATATAAACCGAAGCTTGCTATCTGTGTATACCATAAACCACTTGATTTAGTACAAATTCCCCTATTTTTAAAAGAGCTTGTACCAGATTATAGAATCTATTTAAGGCATTACAATATTAATCATTGTGAAACGGTTTGTTATGCCATAATAGACTAAATCTATTAAACACAATGCTAATTTAAATAGGTACTGAACCTAAAATGGTATTGTTTATAAATGAAATACTAATCAATCTAGGTGTAATTTTAAAAAATGATGGATATTTACGGAAGACTAATAGAGAAAATCTTTTGATTGACTTTGTTACCAAGAAGAAACAGAAAGGATAATTCTATGATGAAATTAAATTTTGCAGTGAGAAGATATTCATCTTTCCAAAAATACAAAATGTTGCGCGAAAGAAAAATGAAATATCAATTATCTAACGTAGCACTTCATATACAACAAGCATATTTAAAATACACAATATCCGGAGTTCTCTCCAATCCATAATTGAAATGGTGGGTAGCTTAAAGATGAACTATACTATTACAGTGTTAGGACTTGGTTTTGTAGGACTTACTACAGCTTTAACATTCGCTGAAAAAAAACATAAAGTTTATGGTTTTGATATAGATAGTTCTAAGATGGATATAATAAAATCTGGAAATCTTCCTTTTATTGAACCTGAACTTAATCGTATTTTACTTCGTCACAACAATCATAATTTTATAGTCACAAATGATATAGAAGAGGCTGTAATAAACAGTGAATTTATATTTTTATGTGTTGGAACACCTTCTAAGGACAATGGGGAAGCAGATTTAACATACATCTATTCTGCACTTGATATGTTTACCTCTGTTCTACATGATGGAAAATATAGAGTAATTGTTATTAAATCTACTGTTCCCCCTTCTACAACGTCAGAAAAAGTAATTCCATATTTACAACAAAAATCACTAGCTGTTGGCGAGATATTTAGCGTCGCTAATAATCCTGAGTTTTTACGTGCAGGAAAGTGTTGGAATGATATGATAAATGCAGATCGAATTGTTTGTGGTGTTTCTGATCAAAAAGGAGAAGATATGCTTCGCTCGTTATACAGTCGGTTCAACAGTCTTTTTTTTCCTGTATCCTTAAATACTAGTGAATTTATTAAATATTTATCAAATACACTTCTGGCCACTATGATTAGTTACGCAAACGAGATGTCAAAAATCGCAGATACAATCGGAAATATACAAGTAAAAGAAGCCTTTCATATCTTACACATGGACCATCGTTGGGGTGACTGTGATATGCGAAACTATGTTTATCCTGGTTGCGGATATGGTGGCTATTGTCTGCCTAAGGATACGCAGGCAATGTATGCGCAAGCATTATCAAAAGGCTATGAGCCTCATCTCCTTAAGAACGTTATTGCAGTAAATAATACTATGCCTCAATTTATGGTAGATAAGATTATGCGTATTGCCAAACCATTCGATAAAATAGGTATACTAGGACTATCTTTCAAACCAGGCTCAAACGACGTTCGTGATAGTTCATCTGCAAAAATTATTTCACTGTTACTAAAAGCTGGTTATAACAATCTAATGGCTTTTGACCCTCTGGCAAATGAGGCTTTTGATAGAGAATATAAACTAAATCAAATTCTATATTGTGATAGTCTGGAAGATATGTGTGAGAAAGCTGACATTCTCGTTCTCACCACGGCATGGGAAGAGTTTGCTAAAGCAGATAAAAAATATCCAAATAAACCAATTATCGATTGTCGATATTTCCTATGAGGTGATGTATTTTGCCAATTTTAAGTATCATCATACCCATTTTCAATGTTGAGAAGTATTTAGATAAATGCCTGGGCAGTATACTAAATCAGGATTTCAATGATTATGAGATTATCTTAGTTAATAATGGATCAACGGATTCAAGCGGAGAAATCTGTGATATATATGCTTCAGAGCATAATAATATAAAGGTAGTACATCTTAAGAAAAATTTACTTCCTGCTGGTGCACGGAATATTGGCTTATTAGCTGCCGTCGGTGAATATATACATTTTTGTGATAGTGATGACTATTATGTAGCAGGAAGCTTTTCACGCATTGCAGATTTATTGTATGATCAACTTCCATCTGTGTTGATGGGACAATTTATTTGTGCGCCTGAGAAAGGTGCTTTTATTTGTAATGACATTCAACTGAATCCAGAAGTGTTTACACATAGAAATGCGAGTATAATGGCTGAGTATCTTCTCAGTTTACCCAATATGCTATATGCACCATGGAGACTTATCGCCAAACGAGCACTCTTAATATCTAATAAGCTAACATTCCCTGAAGGCTGTCATTCAGAAGATGAAGAATGGTTTCCAAAAGTAATATGTAGCGCTGGCTCATTTGCTTTACTAACTGAACCTTTTTATTATTACCGTCCTAGAGTTACAGGTTCTGTTACTTCAAGCAAAACATTTTTAAATAGTAAATCTCACCTTGCAGTAGCAATTAACTTATTACGCTTTTTATATAAAAACAAATACACGGATGCTCGCCGAGATTTTATTTACTCTCGTGTTAATTTTTTAATTGGGTTATTCGCAACACGATGTGATACCTTTAACACAAAACAGTTACACGAATTAGCTGACTTAATCGAAAATAACTTGGATTTACTTCCTATGTTAGATGAACTATCTTATTCAAATCATTTATTCGAATTTATAAATAATCATGGGTCTTACATAGGAGTATGTCTCTATCAAACACTTGTCATAAAAACGACACTTAAACTAATATATGGGAAAGAGAATAAAGATATTTATATATTCCCGACTGGATACAACGGAGAAGGAACAGCACGTATACTCAAAAATGCTGGTTATAATGTGAAAGGATTTATCGACAACAGTATATTAAAAAACGAATGTACAATTGATGAATTACCAGTAAATCTACCTAGTATTTTGAAAAATATGCCCCCAGAGAAACGAAATCATATATTTGTTATGGTAACTACACAAAGAGATAACGTTGCACAATCTGTAATGAAGCAGCTATCTGATTTGGGACTTGATAAATCTCAGTTTGTCAGCAGGATCTATTAAACTGTTATGGATGAAGGAGTATATAAAAATGTCAAAAACACTTCCTGTAATCAGTGTTATTATGTCCACATATAATCGAAAAAATTTTCTACCCCGCGCGCTAGAAAGCATACTCTCTCAAACATTTAAAAACTTCGAATTGATTTTAGTAAATAACGGTTCTACTGATGGTAGTAATAAGATATGTGAGGAATACAAAAAGAAAGATTCTAGAATAAAAGTAATTACTGTAAAAGAAAATCTTGGTGCTCCTATAGGTAAAAATGCAGGGCTTGATGCAGCCTCATCTAAATATCTTACATTTGTCGATGATGATGATCAATGTGAACCACAAATGCTAGAATTTCTCTGGGATTTAGCAAATGAATACCATGCTGATATCTCTTTATGCGGTAGCTGGAATGTTTTTAACGGAAAAAAAGAACCATATTTTATCTTTAAAGAACTTCTAGTACTAGATAAAGTGCAAGGTATTGATGAACTGTTAAAACGCGAAAAATACAATGTGGCGCCACCAACTAAACTATTCCGTAAGTCTCTGTTTGAGGAGATACGTTTTAAAGAAAATGTAATCGTTGATGACATTCATATCATTTATAAGGTTTTTTCCAAAGCGCATCGTGTAGTAGCACATGGCAGACCTCTTTATCATTTTACAAAACATAACAATAATATGACGAGTTTTATCCAAACAAATAACCTTTCGCCTGAATTACTTAATGAATACTTATCAGCCTTCCGTGAACGAACAAAATATCTTAGCACTGAAGTACCAGAAATTACGATGAGAGCAAAGTATTCAGAATGGTCTTTCATGCTTTCCATGTGCTACAAGATTAAAAAATACAACTGCACATCATGTGCGAAATTGTATAATGTAATGGCTGAATCAATACGAGCAAGTTATCAAGAATGGTTAGATAGCCCATTTATAACAAAGAGAGAAAAAAAAATACTTCCTAGCATCTTAAATCTCTCCTCCAACTTGTTCGATACCACTTAATAATGAAAATAAAATCTGATTATAATTATTCGTATTATAAATCTTTATGAATAATCAAATATAGACTTTATTAGTTAGTTTCGATAAATGACAAAATGATACAGGATGAAAATTATTTTGTCATTTATTAAAAACAATCCAAATATAACATTTTAAAAATCTATAAAGTTGCCTATATCATTTCAGTCACCTTGTGCATTTAATATGTATTGAAAAGCTGTTGGAGGTGACTACATGAAAGAAAATGAATTATCTAATAAAACTTATTTAAAAGGGCCAATCTTTTCTGCTGCAATAGGCCCTGGGCCGGCCGGACCTCAAGGGATCCAAGGCGATACTGGGCCTCAGGGAGTCCAAGGGCCTATCGGTGATACTGGACCTCAAGGGATCCAAGGGCCTACCGGTGAGACCGGACCTCAAGGGATCCAAGGGCCTACCGGTGAGACCGGACCTCAGGGAATCCAAGGGCCTCAAGGCGACACTGGACCTCAAGGACTTCAAGGGCCTCAAGGCGACACTGGACCTCAAGGACTTCAAGGGCCTCAAGGCGACACTGGACCTCAAGGACTTCAAGGGCCTCAAGGCGACACTGGACCTCAAGGACTTCAAGGGCCTCAAGGCGACACTGGACCTCAAGGACTTCAAGGGCCTCAAGGCGACACTGGACCTCAAGGACTTCAAGGGCCTCAAGGCGACACTGGACCTCAAGGACTTCAAGGGCCTCAAGGCGACACTGGACCTCAAGGACTTCAAGGGCCTCAAGGCGACACTGGACCTCAAGGACTTCAAGGGCCTCAAGGCGACACTGGACCTCAAGGACTTCAAGGGCCTCAAGGCGACACTGGACCTCAAGGACTTCAAGGGCCTCAAGGCGACACTGGACCTCAAGGACTTCAAGGGCCTCAAGGCGACACTGGACCTCAAGGACTTCAAGGGCCTCAAGGCGACACTGGACCTCAAGGACTTCAAGGGCCTCAAGGCGACACTGGACCTCAAGGACTTCAAGGGCCTCAAGGCGACACTGGACCTCAAGGACTTCAAGGGCCTCAAGGCGACACTGGACCTCAAGGACTTCAAGGACCTACCGGTGAGACCGGACCTCAAGGAATCCAAGGGCCTACTGGCGACACTGGACCTCAAGGACTTCAAGGGCCCACCGGTGAGACCGGACCTCAAGGACTTCAAGGGCCTACTGGCGACACTGGACCTCAAGGCGATACTGGGTCTCAAGGACCTCAAGGGCCTCAGGGCATTCAAGGGTTTCAAGGCGATACTGGACCTCAAGGGATTCAAGGACCTACCGGTGACACTGGACCTCAAGGACCTAAAGGCATTCAAGGTCCTCAAGGCGATATTGGGCCTCAAGGACCTCAAGGCATTCAAGGGTTTCAAGGCGACACTGGACCTGAAGGGATTCAAGGACCTACCGGCGACACCGGACCTCAAGGACCTCAAGGACCTCAAGGCATCCAAGGGCCTCAAGGCGATACTGGACCTCAAGGATCTCAAGGCATCCAAGGACCTACTGGCGACACTGGACCTCAAGGTATTCCTGGCGGCCTCCTTGCTGCTCTAAGCGCAACAAATAATGCTAAATCAGAAGCCCTTTCAATAACAGCAGGTAGTCCAGTTCCATTTAATACTCCAGGTACTTCATTTGGAACTAGTATTACTCAAGCCGGTACCACATTCAATATCAATGCTGCTGGGACGTATAGGGTTACAGCTATATTGTCCACAGCCCTTCTTTCTGCATTAGGGGGGATTATTGCCGAAGTGGGTGGAAATCCTGTTGGGGCACCCGTTACACTTATATCTGCCGGTACACAACTTGTACTTGATACTGTGTTCACCACTGAAGAGGCTACTACTTTAGAAATCGTTGTAACTGGTCTCGCACTCCTTCTAACAAATGGAACTAGCGCAAGTATTATCATTGAACGACTTAACTAATTAAGAGTAAAAAGGAAAACTATCAAAAAAGCCGTTTCCATCCGATGCAACCCCGGACAGAAACGGCTTTTTTAATTTAAGTTAGGCACTTTTTATCCTAAAATATGATATCCAGAATCAACATGAATATTCTCTCCAGTCACACCACTTGCTAAGTCACTGAATAAAAATAGTGCTGTATTCCCTACTTCTTCTTGCGTTACGTTACGACGAAGTGGCGCACGCTCTTCAATTTGTTTTAAGATGCTGTTGAAGTCGCCAACACCTTTTGCTGATAGTGTACGGATTGGTCCTGCTGACACAGCGTTTACACGAATGTTATGCTGACCTAAGTCGTTTGCTAAATATTTTACGCTTGCTTCAAGCGATGCTTTTGCAACACCCATTACGTTGTAATTCGATACAACGCGCTCTCCGCCAAGGTATGTTAATGTTACGATGCTGCCGCCTTCTGTCATTACTTCTTTTGCAGCTCTTGCAACAGCTGTTAATGAGAATGCGCTAATGTTTTGTGCAAGTAAGAAACCATCGCGAGATGTATCAACGAACTCACCTTTTAAGTCATCACGGTTTGCAAAGGCAATACAATGCGCTAAGCCGTGGATCGTACCGACTTCTTCTTTAATTGTTTGGAAGCACTTTGCGATATCTTCATCGCTTGTTACGTCACATGGTAATACAAGTGACTTCTGTCCTTCTAATGATTCTGATAAGTCACGTACATTTTTTTCTAAGCGTTCTCCAGCATACGTGAAAATTAAATTTGCTCCTGCATTATGTAATGCACGTGCAATTCCCCAAGCGATACTGCGCTGGTTTGCAACACCCATAACGACGATATTTTTACCTTGTAAGTTGAGAAGATTCATTTTTTATCCTCCTATATATCAATAAATATTAGTTGTTATTAGTACCTAATACTATTTTCATATTACCATAAAATGTTCGAAAGGCAAACAAAAAATCACTCACACATTTTGTTACTGATTTTTTGTTTCGATAAAGAAGCACTCTAATCCTTCTTACCAAGATAGTATTTTCATAAATCCGCTCTGCTATAATGTGTTACAATCACACACACTTTCATCTAGAGACTCCTTTTAACGGTAGCCACCACTTCTCGTTTCGTTCATACCAACGTACCGTTTCTTCAATCCCTTGTTCAAACGTATAAGCTGGTTCCCATCCTAATTCTTCTTTCATTTTTTCTGCATCAATTGCATAGCGTCGGTCGTGTCCTAACCGGTCAGGGACAAATTCAATGCTTTCTTTCCCCTTTCCAAGTAATGAAACAATGTTCTCAACAATTTCGATATTTGTCTTTTCATTATTACCACCGATGTTATACACTTCTCCTAGCTTCCCTTTATGTAATACAACATCAATTGCATGGCAATGATCATGCACATGAAGCCAATCTCTTATGTTTAATCCATCTCCGTATATTGGTAATTTCTTTCCTTCTAGTACCTTTGTAATCATAAGTGGAATTAACTTTTCTGGATATTGATATGGTCCATAGTTGTTAGAGCATCGCGTCACAATAATTGGTAATTGATATGTTTTGTAATAAGATAAGGCAATCATATCTGCGCTTGCTTTACTAGATGAGTACGGACTACTAGGATCTAAAGAGGTTGTCTCTGTAAACTTCCCTTCTTTTCCTAACGAACCATATACTTCATCGGTTGATATTTGAATCATTTTGATATGAGGATACTTTTTCACTATCTCTAATAACGTAACGGTTCCAATGACATTACTATCATAAAAAGGAATCGGATTTTCAATACTCCGATCTACATGTGATTCTGCGGCAAAGTTAATGATTGCATCCACTTCATATTCCTTTACGACATGTTCTACTAATTCACGATTTTGAATACTACCTTTTATAAAAACATAGCGAGAATCTTGCTCCACAGCTGTTAAGTTCGCAAGATTCCCACTATACGTTAATGCATCATAGTTAATAATGCGGTAATTTTCATATGTTTGTAACATGTAATGAATAAAATTACTTCCAATAAATCCAGCTCCGCCAGTTACTAATATATTCATTTACAACTCTCCTAGTTAAAATAAGAAAAGCAAGTGAGTGTAAGACTCTTTCTATTCTCCATTAAATTCTTTTTCAAAGTTTATAATTTGTCATTCACAAAGAAACATGCGTGCCAGTACCTTGTCCACTAGCCCGTTATCATATTATAAATAAGCCTCGTCTTAAGTACCAGTTATTCATATCGTTCACCTCGAGTGAATGCCTTAAACATTTTGTATATGATTCTTCTCTATAATAATCATAATATCAATCATGACGCACTGTTTTCATTTGTATACAGCAAAGTAAATCATCAAATAATACCCGACTGGAAGAAGGGGCTTCTTGCTTCCAGTCGGGTATTAGAAGCCCAACTATGTGTTATACAGTCTCCATAGGTGTAGATTGTACTATTCGAACAAACTTTTAAAATAATTCCGGTTATACGCTATCGCAGGATGATCCGGCACGTATGTTGCTGCTAATTCGTTATAATAGTAAGCTTTTTCCTGTTGACCTAAACGACTGTGACAGACACAGAGTTGTAAAAACGGTACCCACGTATAATTTGTTGGATTATAAAAAGGAGCATCAGTTGGGACCGGAACTTCTGTTGCTGTTTTATACCAATAAATCGCTTCTTTATATTTCTCTTGCACCATATAAATACTTCCTAACTGCGTACAAATTTCACCGCGCGGAATGTCATAGTGAAAGGATCTTATACATGCTTCAATTGCTTTTTGCCACTGCTCTAGCTTCTCATAGCAATCTCCTAACTTCCCGGCAGCGTTAATATTATCTTCTTTCCAACCAAGCCCATCGTTCAAAAACTTCTCATATAGTACAATCGCTTCTTCATATTTTTGATTGTCGACACATTCATTTGCATAATAGTAAACATCACGAGGTGATAATTCTTCCCCCCTCGCAACTGCACTTTCATAAATCTTCAAATTCCGATTTGTCCATTCTTTTTCTTTTTCATGTGTAATTCCAATATCACTTCGCAAAATTTCTCCATATACTGCTAAATATTCATGAACTTTACCAAACCATTTAAAATTACACTCTCGTTTCACAAGTCGATTGCGCCGCGAGCTATATGACGGATTTCCGTTCACATCAAACGTCAGATGATACAGCATTGATACCGAATCAACTTTTCTATCCAGTTCTTTTTTTAATGCCTTCAAACTCTCTCTGGAATCTCCCGGCAAAACATCATCAGCATCAAGCCACAATATATATTCCTGCGTCGCCTTCGAAAAAGAAAAATTACGAGCTGCCGCAAAATCATCAATCCATTCAAAGTTGTATATATGAGGCGTGTATTCCGAGGCGATTTCTTTCGTTCGATCAACAGAACCTGTATCAACAATAATCATTTCATCAACAATCTCTTTTACAGAATTTAAACATCTAGCTATTGTTCCTTCTTCATCTCGAACAATCATGCATAAACTGATTGTAATCTCTTCTTCCACACTATCACCTTCTTCTCACTCCATCATATGTAATAAAAACAGTTTCTTTCCAAAAACAACAATTAAGTCCATGATTCACCATCTGACATTTCTTACGTAAATATCAACAACATATTTGCAAACAACTAAAAATCGGCTAAGATGGTACTAGTGTCTTTTTTATAATGTGAATGGCTTTTATATGCTAAAAATCCAGATTTCACAATATAAATAACGAGCAATAGAAAGGAATACAGTACGGTGAAAGATAAAAATTCTCAATATCGAATAGATTACGCGTTAATTTTCATTTTACTTGCCATTGCCATTGTAAGCTGCTTCGCAATCAATAGCGCACAGCCGTCTTTACCAAAAAATTTGCAAGGCATTAACTTTATGGCCAAACAAATCCAATGGTATATTATCGGGATTGTCGCAATTGTTGCTGTCATGGTCATCGACTTTGATCGCTACAAACAAATTGCTTGGTATTTATATGGGTTTGCTATCATTCTTCTACTTGGACTTGAATTTAAAGTACCAGGAGCAATGACAATTAAAGGGGCAACAGCTTGGTACAATGTACCCGGCATTGGACGCTTCCAGCCTTCTGAAATTACAAAGTTGATTTTAATTCTTGTTATCGGGCGTCTTATCGTCAATCATAATGAGAAATATCCAATTCGTACCCCGCGTGAAGACTTGATCTTACTCGGAAAAATTTTCGCTGCTGCCCTGCCGCCATTACTTCTTATCGCAAAAGAGCCGGATTTAGGAAACACAATGGTTATTTCTGCAATGATCGCAGCAATGATTTTAGTTTCCGGTGTACGCTGGCGCTTTATTTTCGGGTTAGCCGGCATCACAATCACAGTTGGAGCAGGTCTTGTATATACGTACTTTGCACATACTGCATTCTTCAAAGAGCATATTTTAAAGGAATATCAATTAGACCGTTTCTACGGTTGGCTAGCACCTTATGAATACGAAACACAAGGATATCAGTTGCGCCAAGCACTGCTTGCAACAGGATCTGGCGAAATGAATGGAAAAGGATGGGAAAACGGACAAGTATATTTCCCAGAACCACATACCGACTTTATTTTCACAAACATCGCTGAACAGTTTGGCTTTTTAGGTGGAAGTGTTGTTATTTCATTGTTCTTCTTACTCATTTATCGTATGATTCATATCGCCTTAGAAAGTAACGATCCATTCGGTAGTTATATATGTGCTGGAACGATTGGGATGTTCACATTCCAAGTATTCCAAAACATCGGAATGACAATCGGATTATTACCAATTACCGGTATTACACTACCGCTTATGAGTTACGGAGGAAGTTCGTTACTGACCTATATGATTGCCATCGGCTTCGTACTAAACGTAAGGTCTCGAACAAAAACATTTATGTTTGATTAAACCATATCCATTTGGGTATGGTTTTTTTCTATGTTCATTAGAGGTATACTAAGAAAAAATAAAGCAGGTGATGGAAAATGAACTATGATATTTTCGGGGACATTCACGGTTGTTTTGCTGAATTTCAAGCATTAACGGAAAAGCTAGGTTATAGCTGGGAAAGCGGACGACCTGTCCATCAACAAAAACGGAAGCTTGCTTTTGTTGGTGATATTACAGACCGTGGACCTGGTTCTTTAAAAATGATTGAAATTGTGTGGGAACTTGTGATGAACAAACAAGAAGCATACTATGCGCCAGGAAATCACTGCAATAAATTATACCGCTTTTTCCTTGGGCGCAATGTAAAAATCGCACATGGACTTGAAACAACCGTTGCTGAGTACGAAGCATTATCAACTCGCGAGCAAAAAATCATACAAAAAAAATTTATCGACTTATACGAAAAGTCTCCTCTCTATCACATACTTGATAAGAAGAAACTGATTGTTTGCCATGCAGGAATTCGTCAAGATTACATAGGAAGAACAGATAAAAAAGTGGAAACATTCGTCTTGTACGGTGATATTACAGGTGAAAAACATCCAGACGGTTCACCTGTTCGCCGCGACTGGGCCCAGCATTATAACGGAGACGCTTGGATTGTATACGGACATACACCTGTAAAGGAGCCTAGATTCGTAAATCATACGGTTAATATTGATACCGGAGTCGTATTTGGAGGACAGCTCACTGCTCTTCGGTATCCGGAAATGGAGACAGTGTCTGTCCCTTCTACAATGCCATTTGTTCCAGAAAAGTTTCGTTCGATTGACTAAAGAAAAAGCTGTTACCATCTTCGTTATGGTAACAGCTTTTTCATATCTTCCGGTATATCAGCATGAAATGTCATGCTTTCTCTTAATATAGGATGCCACATCGTCAAACTTGTACTATGAAGCGCTTGGCGACCAATTTCATCTAGCAGCCCCCCGTACAAATCATCCCCAAGCAAAGGATGACCGATATGCGCCATATGAACACGAATCTGATGGGTACGCCCTGTTTCTAATCGAAGTGCAACGTGCGTTTTATTTTCCATTCTGCGCAGCACCTTAAAATGCGTCACAGCTCTTTGTCCACCTTCACGTACCGTCCGCTCGATAATACTTTCTTCTTTCCGAGCAATTGGGGCATCGATTGTACCGCTATCTTCTCTCACAATGCCATGAACAATTGCCTCATACGTTCGTTCTACTTGCTTATCTTGATGTTGCTTTGATAGCAAATGATGCACGAAACGATTTTTTGCGATTAGCATCAATCCAGACGTATCGCGGTCTAACCTCGTTACAATATGTACTGTACTCGCTAAATTTTGCTTATCGTAATGATGAAGAAGTGCATTTGCTACACTCCCGGTCGGATGTTCTCGCGACGGAATCGTTGACATATATGGTTCCTTATTCATCACAAGAATAGAATCATCTTCATATACGACAGAAAGCGGGAGATTTTCGCTTTTCATTCCCTCGCTTCGCTGCTCTGGCGGGAAACATATTGTTAATTGTTCTCCCTCTTGCAGCATATGCCGTACATTTGCAGAAACACCATCTACTTCAATAGCACCGCCATGAAATTTAATGTCCGTTAAAGCCGCTTTTGAAATACCTTTTTCTTTTACAAACTGACGAATCAAAAGACCTTGCTCTTCTTCGGTAATGTGCCATGTTAATGTATATCTTTTCAAACAGATAAACCCTTTCTAACCCTCTGTTACAAATGAATCACGAACTCGTTTCCAAAACGGGAACGGGCGGAATCGTACAAAGCGTACTCTTTCATCTGCAACGCGGTATTGAATTGATTTGACATCTTGGTGGACCATCGTCAAATGGTCAATTGTTATTTGTAAGTTCATCCCTTTTGTTGGTTTTATCACACACGTATGATGCTTTGGCAATACAAGCGGTGAGCCAACTGTACGAAAGACGCGATTGTTAATCGACGCCATTTCAGCAATTTGAATCGCTTCTAATGAAGGATGAATAATGGCTCCGCCTAGCGCCTTATTATATGCCGTACTCCCTGATGGTGTAGAAACACAAAGGCCATCACCGCGGAACGTTTCAAAATATTCACCACGAATTTCAACGTCTGTTACTAATGTACCTTCACAACTTTTCACTGTCGCTTCATTTAACGCTAAATGTTGTGATTCTTTTCCGCCCTTTACATAGCGAATAATCACTTCTAGAAGCGGATATTCTACAACTTGAAACGGCGTTTTTGCAATTGCAATAACAAGCTTCTCTACTTCTGCTGGAAGCCAATCTGCATAAAACCCTAAGTGTCCTGTATGTACTCCAACGAAAGCCGTTTTATCAAGACGTTTACAATAACGATGAAACGCATGTAAAAGCGTACCATCTCCCCCTACTGAAACAACGATATCCGGCTCTTTTTCATCCATCACCAATCCGAAATCACGTAAATATTCTTGCATTGTCGAAGCAAGTGCGTTCGATGATTGATCCCCTTTTGACATAATTGCAAACTTCATGGCCCAACACCCTTTAATTTGTTATTCTGAATCTGTTGACTCTTGTTTTCTTGAAAAAATCTTTTGTGCTTCTTGAATTTCAAGACGAATCGATGACATCTCCTCATCTAATAAGAAAGCAGCCTCCGCAGCACGCTGCAGACGTAGTTCAATATCTTTTGGGAACCGCCCATGATATTTATAATTTAAAGAATGCTCGATTGTTGCCCAAAAATTCATTGCGAGCGTACGAATTTGAATTTCAACTAATACTTTCTTTTCCCCGCGGATTGTTTGCACCGGATAACTAATGACAACGTGGTAAGAGCGATAACCACTTTCCTTCTTCTGCGTGACGTAATCACGCTCTTCCACAATTTCAAAATCGTTTCGCTTTCTTAACATCTCAACGACCGTTTTAATATCCTCCACAAACTGACACATCATACGAAGACCCGCAATATCTTGCATATCTTCCCCAATACGTTCAATTGGAATGTTTCGTTTTACCGCTTTATCCATAATGCTCGGTGCAGATTTTACTCTTCCCGTTACAAATTCAATTGGGGCATGCTCAGCTAACATCTCAAACTGAGAACGCATTCCTTTTAGCTTTATTTTTAATTCTTCCACCGCTTGATGATACGGCGCTAAAAATTCTTCCCAATTTCGATTCATTCAAACCACCATCCAAACGACGTTTCTTACAGAAACACTTTCTCTACTTCATTTACAAGTTCCTCTCCGTAGTTTGCGTTTCCTTCAATATTTTCAACTAAGTATTCAACTTCTTCTTTCATTGCTGATAGTTCAAGCTCAACTTCATTTACACGAACAAACATCGTCATGTCATTTTTCATTGCTTCGTGCATTTCTTCCCAGCATGTATGAGGAATACTTACATATATAAACGACGTCTCATTCTCTAAAATGTATAAAAACGCTAAGTTATCTGAGTCTACAAGTACGTGATCACGTGTTGATAATTCCTCTACACGTAGTTCTGTATTTTCTGCACAAAAAATAAGAGCATTCTCTTTTTTTTCTACGCTCTTAACTTGAATTTTATTTTGCATAATTGTTAATTCCTCCAACCATAATCAAATTCCTGTCACTATTCACAGTTTTATTGTACCATAACATACACCGAAACAAATAAGACATTGAATCAAAATTATGAAAAAGCGATAATGTGTACAATACATTTCATCCCAAAAGGAGTAAAAATATGAAACAAGAAATTGAAATCGAATTTAAAAATATGGTTACAGAAAAAGAGTTCCATACATTATGTAGCGCCTTTTCTATCGAACATTTCCAAACGCAGGTGAACCACTATTTTGAAACGGATACATTCTCATTAAAACAAGCTGGTTCTGCTCTTCGTATCCGTCATAAAAACGGAAAGTACACCTTAACATTAAAACAACCAGCTACAGTTGGTTTGTTAGAAACACACCAAACTGTTACCGAAGTAGAAGCAAACAAAATGATGGAAACGAACACGATTGTAGAAGGTGCAGTACGAAATCAATTGCAAACGCTAGAAGTTCCTGTTTCTTCTTTAACATATATGGGAAGTTTAACAACAGAGCGCGCGGAAATACAATATGAAGATGGCACACTTGTATTTGACCATAGTTTCTACTATGACCAAAATGATTATGAACTCGAATATGAAGTAACTGACGAACAAACTGGAAAACAAAATTTCCATGCTTTATTAACAACACATAACATCCCTGTTCGTCATACAGACAATAAAGTAAAACGCTTTTTCCTTGCCAAACAGAAAAAAGCAAGGTAGAGTGAATTTTTGAATAAGATGCATACAAGCAATAGTCCCCCGTGCCAGCACGGGGGTCTTATATGTCAGCGATAATGAAGAGTAAGCGATTTATTTGCCCTTTCTCATCATTCATTGCTACAATGTATATACATTTGATGGAAAAAGGAGATTTACATGATGAGTAATCAACAAATGACACCATTTGAAGCAATTGGCGGTGAAGAAGTTCTTGCAGCATTAGTCGATACATTTTATTCCTATGTGAGCAAACACCCTGACTTATCTCCCATCTTCCCAGACGATTTAACAGAAACGGCTAGAAAACAAAAGCAATTTTTAACGCAATTTTTGGGTGGACCAAGCCTTTATACAGATGAACATGGTCATCCAATGCTACGCGCTCGCCATCTCCCGTTTGAGATTACGCCAGAGCGCGCTAAAGCTTGGTTATTATGCATGGAGCAAGCGATGGATGATACAGGCGTTGAAGGACCAATTCGAGAGTTTGTATTTGAACGCCTTACGTTAACTGCCCATCATATGGTTAATACGCCAAGTAAATTAGGTGAAATATGATGGAACGTAAAGAAAATCAACATATGCTGCTCACACCACCTTCGAAATGCGAACGAAAATCTGTTGAAGCACATTTGTTTATTGATCCACTTTGCAAAGACTGTTGGGATATTGAGCCGCTTATGATTAAACTTTGGCTCGAATATGGAAACCATTTTACAATTCGACATGTATTAACCGGAAAAGTAGATGGTGCCGCTGACTCCCCACACAAATGGAATAAACCTGCTAATATTCGATTTGTGTGGGAGAAAACAACAAGTCTTCATGGATTTTCGTGCGACGGAAAAGTGCATATGAATGATGCAGCATCCACACCATATATTACTTCTCTCGCAATTAAAGCGGCAGAGTTGCAAGGGCGAAAAGCAGGGGCGAAATTTTTAAGAAAATTACAAGAATATATTTTCTTAAACAATGTAATAAAACCAGATGCGTCGTTACTATTCACATGCGCAGCCGAAAGTGGTATTGATTTAGAAGAATTTAAACAAGACTTACACTCAATTAGTGCAAAAAAAGCATTTCAATGCGATTTAAAATTTACAAATGAAATGCACATCACGGAAATCCCGTCCCTCGTCTTTTTCCATGTGAACTCAGATGAAGAAGGCATTAAAGTGTCTGGCATTTATTCTTATGAAGTTTATGTACAATTGTTAAAAGAAATAGTAAACGAAGATATGAAGCCAAAACCACTTCCACCTTTAGAACTATTACTAGAAGCATTTCAATTTATGTCTTCACAAGAGCTAGCTTTTATTTACAATTGCACACAGCCAGAAATTGAAAGAGAAATGAAGAAATTATTATTGAAACGACAAGTACAAGCAATTGATGTAAAATGCACTCGATATTGGAAATGGATTACAAAAGAAAACGACCTAGTGTAAACACTAGGTCGTTTTCTTTACGGCTTATAAAAATATTAAAGGGGATGGGAGAAATTTCACGTTCAAACAAAGGGGTATATGTTTGTATGTGAATTCGTTCACGCTTATTATATTACAAGATTCGACGTCAGATGACAAGACCTTTTGTCGAATTTCACAATTCTGTCACATTCTAAACGCTTTCATACATGAATATACTATAAAACACTGATAGAAAGGGGCTAAATCATGAAAAAATACCATATATTACTTCTTGCTTTTCTGCTATTACTCACTTTCTCCTTCTATATTCTCGCATTACTGGAAACCTTCCCACTTCTTTTATCGTTACCACTTTTGTTTGGATCCATTGTACTCATCGTTTCCTACATAAATGGATATAAACGTTTTAAAAGATTTTAACAAAAAGAAGCCGACCCACAAAATACATACGTATATTGTGGATCGACTTCTTTAGTTTTCTTCAAATAATAACGCTTCTAATTCATTTAATTTCTCTTCAAATACTTGCAATGCTTCTTTCACAGGTTCTGGTGATGTCATATCTACACCTGCTTTTTTCAACACTTCAATTGGATAATCAGAGCTTCCCGCTTTTAAGAACTCATTAATATAACGTTCTACAGCCGGTTCTCCTTCTTCTAAAATTTGTTTCGATAATGCTGTTGCAGCGCTAAAACCTGTTGCGTATTGGTATACGTAATAGTTGTAATAGAAATGCGGGATACGAGACCATTCTAAGCCGATTTCCTCATCAATAACTACGCTATCTCCGAAATATTTCTTATTTAATTCATAGTAAATTTCCGTTAACATATCCGGCGTAACCGCATGACCTTCTTGTACTTTCTTATGAATTGTATGCTCAAATTCAGCAAACATCGTTTGACGGAATACTGTGCCGCGGAAACCTTCTAAATAATGATTTAATAAGTATAAACGTTTCTTCTTATCTTCTGTCGTCTTTAGTAAGTAATCGTTTAATAACGCTTCATTACATGTAGATGCTACTTCTGCAACGAAAATGGAATAATCTCCGTATACGTGCGGCTGCGTTTCTCTTGTATAGTAACTGTGAACAGAATGTCCAAATTCATGAGCAAGTGTAAATAAGTTATTCACGTTATCATGCCAGTTCATTAAAATGTATGGATTTGTTCCATATGCACCTGATGAATACGCTCCGCTTCGTTTTCCTTTATTCTCATACACATCAACCCAGCGGTTTTCATATGCTTCTTTTAAAATGTCAACGTACTCTTCACCTAGTACATCTAATGATTTTAATAGTAAATCTTGTGCTTCTTCATATGTTACTTTCATTTTCACTTCTTGTACTAGAGGTGTGTATAAATCATACATATGAAGCTCATCTAAGCCAAGTGCACGCTTACGAATATCAATATAACGATGTAATAAATGTAAGTTTTCATTTACTGTATCAACAAGTTGATCATATACAGACTCTGGAATGTTATTATTACTTAGTGCTGCTTGACGAGCAGAATCATACTTACGTACACGTGCATAGAAGTTATTACGTTTAATTGCACCATTTAACGTACTTGAGAACGTATTTTTATATTTGCCATACGTTTCGTACACAGCTTGGAATGCATCGCGGCGCACGCGTGCATCTTCACTCTCTAAAAATTGAATGTAACGGCCGTGCGTCACTTCTACGTCTTCTCCGTCTTCATCAGTAATAGACGGGAACTTTAAATCAGCATTGTTTAACATACCAAACGTATTGCTTGATGCACTCATTACTTCAGAAGCTTCTGCTAACAACGCCTCTTCTGCTTCAGATAATACGTGAGGACGCTGACGTGTAATTTCTTCTAATGCATGTGCATATACATTTAGTTCTTTATTTTCTTGTAAAAATGACTTCAATTTCTCTTCTGGAATCGTTAAAATTTCTGGCACAATATAAGCCATTGCACTAGAAGCTTGAGAATATAAGTTTTTCGCACGATCATTTAATGCTTGGTATGTTGAATTTGTTGTATCTTGGTCATAGCGCATATGAGCATATGTATATAATTTACCAAGTCGCATTGATACTTCATCTTCGTACTGCAATGCTTCTAGTAATGCTGCAGCTGAATCACCAAGTTTTCCTTTATATTCAGCTAACTTAGGAATTACCCCCTTAATTTCTTGAAACTCGTTTTCCCAATCTGCATCTGTCTTAAAAATATCCTCTAAGCGCCACGTATATTTTTCTTCAACTTCACTGCGCGGCGGTAATGTTTTTGTTGGTTTTTGTTCAGTCATTAAAACTCCTCCTTATCTATATCAATCCCGTTTACTCTCTAAAATACAAGCTAAGCCTTCTTGCTTCCTACTTTTTATTCCAACACAGTACTCGACAGAATGAGCCGCTGATCTTGATTATCCTTAGGCTGAGCTCATACTTAAACATATAATCATGTTCTCCACTCACACTAAGGCTATCCAAACAAAAACGGCACTGACCGTTACTACACTCAGCCAGTCCCTCTCTACCATCTAAAAAAGAAAGATTTTAAAAGCTTTTCAGTATTTTCAAAAGGATTCATATAATACCATTCGATTCTTGTTATGTAATTCCCTTCTCACACCTCTCTATTATATCCTCTTTTCTATCTATCATGTTGTACTTCGACTCAAAAAGAGACAATGCAGCACACACCATTTCCTCATCTAAATTGCTCATTTCTCCTTCCATTTTCACGATAGAAAACGAACGCTTTTTTCGATATTTGTAAAGACTCACTTCCTCTACCTGTCCAATCCTACATAAAAATCGCATATATTCTTTCACCGCTTCTTCCCAAAAGTTTTTTGGAAAATACGGGAGATGCCGGAGACGGATTCCTTTATGACGGGAAACGTATTGAAAAACTGTATGCAATGAGATATATTCCCCGGTTGCTAGAGACTCAAGTAACTCAAGGACAATATATGCTTGCCAAAGGAATGGATGTGTTTGAAATGAAAGTGAAGACGGGAGTGGAACACCAATTTCAGGAGGAAAATAAAAAGGAGGAATTTGTTTTTCATAAAGAAGATGTAAAAAGGAACGCTGACTATACTTCCATATTTGTAAACTATTTGACCGGAGATACCGCTTTTTCTGTAGCCACTCTGTTTTTAGTCCCCCTATAGAAAAGGGGAAACGTTCCAATAAAGAAGAAAATGTAGTAGTACGTAGCGGTAAATGTATAAGGTGTGAAAAAACAATCGATGAGGAAAATGGAATAAGCGGAGAGCCTTTGAAAAATGATTTTTCATTTGGACAAAAATAGAGGAGATATGGATGAGGATAATATTGCGTACATAACGAATGAAATGAAGATAACGAAAGTCCATATGCATTATGGTGCTTTAATCGATTTCCACCTAACACCCATATGATTTGTATTCCTTCTTTCCAATACGAATGTGTACGCTTTAGCCATTCGTTATTCGAAATTGTGGCACACTGATATTCAATCGCAAACTTCCTATTCTCTATCGTTACGAAAAGATCTGGCCGTTGTTTAATATTCGGCAAATAATGTTCAACTTCAACTTGTAAATTTTGCGACTGGAACCATCTATATAATTGGGCTTTTCCTCGCATATGATATACAGATTCTCTTTCGAAATGCGCGAGACAATTATCTGATTTTTTATGGGCAAAGTGCCATCTGTTCTGCTTCCCTATTCTTAGACCTACTTCTAAATGGCAAACGGGACAAAAGAACCTTTCTTTCTCACGAATCATGCGTAATTGTTTCTCATTCCAACTATGAAGAAGATGTAATAATTGACCGTTCTCTCGTTTTGCAACAAACACATTATCACTTCCTTTCTCACCCATGTGTATTCTACATATAATGACAAACTCCTTTTATGTTTATCGAGCCAATCGCCTGTTGCAATATACGTACTTAATAAGCCCTTCACATAAAGTGAAACTTTAATCAGTGGGGGTTTTCTCCATCCCCCACTGATTATTAGTTGAACCAATCGGGCTTTTACGGACTGTTAATCTCCCACCTAAACTTCTTCGCTTTTTCTCAAGTTTTGAGGTGGGAGTTTTACAGACCGTTAATGCGGGATGAAACGAGGGGCTTATTAAGTAACTTTTCATCGCGTCTATATCTTACACTTTCATCTCTATTACTTTTTGCTGGTGTTTCTCTAAAAACTCCGCAATACGACGGTATACTTTGATTTCATTTTCTTTCTTTGAAAAACCATGTCCTTCATCTTCTAACACCATATACTCAACATCGCGTCCTTTTTCTTTCAACGCCTCATACATTTGATCAGACTCCGCTTGCACAACGCGTGGGTCGTTTGCACCTTGAATAATAAGCATCGGTTTTACCATGCCATCTAAATACGTGATTGGTGAGTCTTCTGTTAACTTCTCCTTATCACGTTCTGGGTGACCTACCCAGCGGTCCATAATTGGCTTCCAATGTTCCGGAACCGATTCAATAAACGTGAACAAATTACTTACACCAAAAATATCAACGGATGCACGGAAATATTCAGCATGACGGCCTGATAATAATAACGTCATATAGCCACCGTAGCTGCCTCCGACTACAAATAACTTATCACGATCTGAAATTCCTTGCTCAAACAACCACTCAATACCGGCTACGCAATCAAGACGTGGTCCTTCTCCCCAATCGCCTTCAATTACTTTCGTAAACTTCGAACCATAACACGTACTTCCGCGGAAATTCGGCGCAAATATCGTGTAGCCAAGACCGGTCATGTATTGGAATAACGCACGGAATTGTTTCCGCTCTGCCCATTGTGGTCCACCATGCGGCCAAAAAATTGTATAATCATTTGCCGCTTCCTTTTGCGGTTTGAAAAGAAGAGCTTCAATTTCTAAACCATCATACGATACATAAGTAATTGTTTCTGGATCTGACAGACTATCGCTTTCTACACCTAATACACGATTGTTCGTTAGCATCGTCCATTCTTTCACACCTTTACCTTTGTGTAGCATGAAAATATTTACCGGCGCGATTGCACTATGACCTGCCACATACACATTACCGGACTCTGCGATATGTAACTGATTTACAATATCAGCTGGCAATGTTATCGGTACTAATGACTGATCCTCTAGCGATAAGCGATATAGGCGATCCTCTACTCCTTTATTCGTCCTGATATAGCAGCTTTTTGATTCCTTATGATATTTAATCTCCTCAACGCCTTCTGCTGCAAATTTTTGGACGATATTAAATTCTTTCGTCTGCAAGTTAAATGACGCCACATATACAAAATCTGCGTCATAGTCTGTTATAAATAAAATCGTATTTTCATCTACGAATTGGCATGAATAGGTTACATGTTCCACTTCACTTGGTGGCGTTAATAGCATCATTTCTCCGTCACACAATGCATAAGCTAACGAATATGTGTTACTAAAATGTTTATGAATAATGAGTGTCTTCTCATCTTCACTTACTGCTATTAAACTAGTCGGTGCGTCCTCACCAGTATGCAAGAGCTTATCTTCCTTCGTTTTCAAATCATAACATCTGACATTCATATACTTCTCATTATCACGGCTCGTTGTATAATAAATACGCTCACCGTCTTTTGATAGATAAGAGAAAAATTGCTTTTCATCTTTTTCAGCTGGAATTAAAGGAAACGGCTTTCCGCCTTCTGGACGAAGCGCATGAATTTTATAATTCTCATCACCATCGTGATCCAGACCTAATAAAATGTAGTTTCCATTTGGGTCCAACTTAATGAAGTCACTTATTTGATTGCAGTACGTTAATGGATATGGATAGGCATTTGGCAAGTCCATTGCCCATAAATTCGGCTTTCCATTCATATTTGAAGCGTACACAAGCCGCTTCTCATCCTTACTTATCGCAAATGCTCCAATGTTATACGTTTGAAAAAACTGTTCTGCATCATGGTGCTGGAAATCAATCATTCCTATTCCACCCTTCATTTCATTATCCATGCATAATTGCATGTACATAGTTAAGTATAGTTTTATTTTTCTTTATTTTCAATTTATTAAAAATAAAGAAAAAGTCGAATCATGACAAACAAGATGTCAAACCCAACTTTTTCTTTACTCTTCTAAATAGCTATAACAAAGGTGATAATAAGCGATATGTCGATTCTACAATACGCATCACAAGGCGACGATTGTGGAACCGCTCTTTATGAATTTCATTTGATACTGTTAAGTCATCTTCAAAATCTTGCACAAGCTTTTGAATACTTTTTGTATCATATAAAAATGCATTAACTTCAAAGTTTAAATGGAAACTTCTCATATCCATATTTGCTGTACCAATCGATGCTAAATTTGAGTCAACGATGACAATTTTACTGTGTAAAAAGCCTTTTTCATATTCATATATTTTGGCTCCTGCATCTAATAGCTCTGGAAAATAAGAACGCGATGCGTAGAAGACGGTGCGCTTATCTGGCTTACTTGGCATTAAAAGGCGGACATCAATTCCGGCAAGTGCGGCAACTTTCAGCGCTGATAGTATATCATCATCGGGAATAAAATATGGCGTAGCAATCCAAATTGACTTTTTAGCAGAAGCAATCATCGCAAAATATAAATGCTTAATAGTTTCCCACTGCGTATCTGGTCCCCCTGCAACGAGTTGTATACCACCCAATCCCTCTTCTTCTACTGGCTCAGCTTGCAAATAATCAGGAGTAATGACAGCCTCACCCGTCATATAAAACCAGTCTTGTAAGAAGATGAGCTGCAAGCTTTGCACTGCTTCTCCTCGTAAATATAAATGCGTATCCCGCCAAAAACCAAAATATTTATTTTCTCCTAAATATTCATCACCAATATTTAACCCACCAACAAACCCTTCATCTCCATCTATGACAATAATTTTCCGATGGTTACGGTAATTAATTTTGTCATTTAAAATCGGGAATCGCACAGGAAAGAACGGAACAACTTCGACCCCCGCACGTTTTAAATCTTCAATATAAGAATTTGATAATTTAAAGCTCCCTACCGCATCATATAAAAAGCGAACGATGACACCTTCTTTTGCTTTTTCGATTAAAATATCTTTAATCGTTGTCCCAAGCCGATCGTCACGGACAATGTAATACTCCATATGAATATGGTGCTTCGCTTTTTTTAACCCTTCTAAAATCGCGTGAAACGTTTCATCACCATTTGTTAACACTTTTGTTTCCGTTTGAAAGGATATATTATGTGCGCCAAGTCGCTCTGCTAAACGAAGTAGCATTTCTTGATGTTGATGCTTTTTTAAAATTTTTCCCTGGTTTTCTTCACCTTTATATTGTAAAAAAGCTTGTTCATCTAAGAGAGCTTTCTTTTGGAACATTCGTTTTCTTCGAAAGTTTTGTCCAAATAATAAATATGCAAAAAAGCCTACTACCGGTAAAATGCCTAAAACAATAAGCCACGTTAATGTTTTAGAAGGATGTCGGTTTTCTAAGAAAATGACAAAACTAATGAGAAAACCCGATATCGTAAAGAAAATACTTAAAATACCTAAAAACGAAACGTTCTTCATTTCGATTACACCTGAATATAACGTCATGTCTATTATCATACGTAATGACATAAACGCAAAAAATATACCCACCAAAAAGAAGAGTAGTTTTAATATATTTTTCATCTCTTCCCCCCTCACTTACACACCTTCTACATATAGTATGTCCCACACATATAAAAAGCCGATTTCATTCTGTTGAAATCGGCCTAATTTTTAAGTGTAAAATGGGTGCGAATTGTTTCTAATGCTTTCTCAGCAACAACTGCTTTTCCATATTCACGTATACGATGAATTGTTAACGTTGACTCTTCTCCGTATTCTAATATAATGCTTAAAATGCGATCTATTTCCTCTTCATCATGTAGCACTTCATCAAATTCTACATATACATAATAGCGGCCTTCAAATGAATGTAACTCATCTTGTATATCTTCAAATACAAGGCGATGACTTAGCGAAATCACATGTTCAAAATCATCAAATCGAATTAAAAAGCCTAACGTTCCATCTTCGTGAAATGGCGTAACCGCTTCTTGTTCTTCCTCTTTTTGTTGTTGAAATAGCGCTTCTACTTTCTCATCAAGAGGAATATCAATAATTTTATCTAGACCAATTGGTAATTCTAATTTTTGTCCATCTTTTGAGAGTTCAGCTCTTGTTACAAGCACCTCAATTCCTTTATCCATCGCTTCCACTTGAATCCAAAGAGGTCCGTCAATGAAAAAGTCATCGTAATCACGAGCTTCATCCATCATCTCCCAAAATAACTCCTCACTTCTTTCGCGGTTATACCAAATTTCCTCACGGTTAAACCCACGATCTTCTATATCAATGTACGAAATATAAAATTTCATCGTATGATCGTTAATTCTTTCGATATCCAAAAAAACCTCTCCCTTCCTATTTGGAATGGTTATGAAGGGATTCCCCACTCATATTACAAAAAATTATAATCTTGTACTCTCATTTTATGATAAGATGAGCCAGAATGGAAATAAAATCACCTTATTTTGAAAAAAACAGTTATTCACCTATTTCCAAAGCCCTATATTTTTTCTACCAATACATCAAATCATTGTATACAAGTAACCATTCTACACTCTAACTGAAAATAATCTTTCATATTCCCCTGTTTTACATATGAATACTTAGAAAAATTCTATTCTAGTACATATCCTGGCGAAAACTTGCGTATGTCTGTATAAGGACAAGATAAAGTGAAACTTCACTTAGCTTTCTCCATCTTCACTAAGTGTTAGTTGAACGAATCGGACTTTTATGGGCTGCTTTTCTATGGAAGTAGGAACTTGGCGGTCCATTAAAGCGGGACAAACGGAGGCCGAATACATGGAATTAGAATTTTTAACATCTATACTGATTATCATTGGGATTGATGTTGTATTAGGTGGTGATAACGCTATCGTTATTGCCCTTGCAAGCAGAAACTTACCAGAAAACGAGCGTAATAAGGCCATTATTCTCGGTACAGGCTTAGCAATTGTTCTTCGCATTTTACTTACCATTCTTGCTGTTTATTTGCTCGATATCCCTTTTTTACAGCTTGTCGGCGGCATCATGCTCACTCTTATTTCCGTGAATCTACTAACAGACCAAAGTCACGATCTTTCTTCTATACAAGCAAAAACAACTTTATTTCAAGCTGTACGCACAATTGTCTTCGCAGATCTTGTAATGGGGTTTGATAATGTACTTGCTATCGCTGGAGCAGCACATGGAAATTTTTTATTAGTCATTACCGGATTACTCATCTCCATACCGATTATTATATGGGGAAGTAAACTCATTTTATTATTTATGGAACGCTTTCCACTTCTTATCTACATAGGCGCTGCCATTCTCGCTTATACAGCTGGAAGAATGATAACGCATGAACAATCTCTTTCATCATTTTTCATAAGCAACCCAACTTTCGCGTCAAGCATACCCATTCTCTTTGTTCTGACTGTACTATGCATTGGCTATATCGTAAATCAAATGCGACTACGCAACAGAACAAAAAAACTGTAATTATGCTAAAAACCTTCTACAAATCAGTAGAAGGTTTTTATATAATAAATAACATTATACTTAATTTACAAGACGCTGAGCTTCACGTAACTGGAATGTTCTTACCGTACGTGGTAAGAAGCGGCGAATTTCATCTTCATTATACCCAACTTGAAGACGCTTTTCATCGATCATAATTGGACGACGAAGAATGCCTGGGTTGTTACGAATTAACTTATATAAGTCTTGAAGAGGTAAAGATTCTAAATTAACATTTAGTTCTTGGAAAACTTTCGAACGTGTTGAAATAATCTCATCCGTCCCACTTTCCGTCATACGTAAAATTTCTTTAATTTCCTCAATGGATAATGAATCCGAGAAAATGTTTCTCTCCGTATATGGAATATTATTTTCCTCTAACCATAATTTCGCCTTTCTGCAAGACGTACAACTTGGAGAACTATATAGTGTTACCATACATTACTCACTCTCCTTAAAAGTACATTTTTGTACTCATTAACTTTTCATATTTGAAAGAATTCCCTTGTCTTTAACCTAGTTGTCTTCCTAATAAAACAAACGAGTTCACAAGCAATTAGCACATCACTTACAAACAAGTATTCTTTCCAAAAACAATTACTTTAAATAAGTAACTTCTATAATCATTATACAATATATTTGTGTAGAAATATACAGTAAATTCACCTTAGAATGTTTGAAAAGAGCTGCCAAAAGTTATATAAATTGTAAGACAAGCCTAAAGAACATTTGTTCTTAATACTATTGTATCAAATTGTTCTCCTTCTTGTCTATGCGTTTCAAAAGAAAAGTCTGAATTTGTAACAATTATATTGTCTAACTTTTCTTTCTTTTATTCCCTTTCTCACATACAATAGAAGTAAGTGTACAACTCTCCACAAATATTAATAAAGTGAAACTTTCTACCATTATGGTATATCACAGCACATAGCTTCAAAAGGCAAATGACCACTACTATGTCAGTTACTCTCTTTCCATATTATATATACATTTAACAAAAGGAGGACGTTCTATATGGTTGCTTTTTTTATTGACTTTGCAATTGTTGCACTCCTCGTTATCGGCATTACTGCTTTTATCGGTGTCATTACAAATAGCATCGGAGAAAAAGTATTTGGTAGGAAAAATAATATGAAATTTGTCAATCAGAGCAGTCGAATGCAATCGAGCTGGAATAAAGTTGGCGGAAACAATATTTATAAGAAAAAAACGTATTAAAAAACGAAGCAGGAAAAGCCGCCTGCTTCGTTTTTATATGTGTATAGGTACATCTTATCGTTTTACTTATTTACTTACGTAAGCCCATTTCAAGCTCATGTCGCCGCCGTATTTATGCATGTACAGATCTTTAATTGTTTCACGCTCTACACGTGCTGATCCACGTTGATAAATTGGTGCGATTACTGCGTCTTCAAATAACATTTTTTCTGCTTTTAATAAATCATCCCAGCGCTTGTCTAAGTCAGAACCATTTTGCTTCGCTTCTCGGATAAGTTTATCGTATTCCGGGTTAGAGTACGACATTTTATTTTGCGCTCCGTCCGTTACGAACATATCTAAGAATGTCATTGCATCTGGGAAGTCTGGACCCCAGCCACTGAAGGAAATATCAAACTCGCCGCTGCTTTCTAACTTTAATACTTGTGCGAATGGTTGTGTTTGAAGGTTTACTGTTAAGCCTGGTAAGTTCTTTTCTAATTCACCTTTTAAGTACTCACTTGTTTTCTTCGCAAGATCTGAATCAGAGTTTAATAAAGATAGCTCAACTTTATCTGTGCCTAACTCTTTCAAACCAGCTTCCCAATATTTTTTCGCTTCTTTTGCATCAGCTTTTACCATTTTACCGTTTTCTTTACGGAAGTCTTTTCCGTCTGGGCTTTTAACGAAGTCTTTCGGAATTAAACCGTAAGCAGCTTGAGAACCGTTATTGAACATTGTATTTACCATTACTTCACGCTCAAAGCCCATAGAGATTGCTTTACGAATATTTTTATTCGCTAATGCTTCATTTTTCTGGTTTAAACGTAAGAAGAATACTGTCGGCTCATCCATCGTTTTGAAGCCTGGATCATTACGATATTTATCTACAAATTCTGCTGATAAACCAGCGCGATCTACTTCGCCTGTTTCATATAGGTTAACAGCTGTTGCTGTTTCTTTTACGACATTAAAGTTTACTTCTTCTAATTTTACTGTTTTCTCATCCCAATATCCTGGGTTTTTCTTTAATTGATAGCTTTGTTCGTGCTTCCATTCACTTAATACGAATGGACCGTTATAAAGTGTTGTATTTGCTTCTAATCCGAACTGATTCCCTTGTTCTGTTACATATTTCTCATTTAAAGGATAGAACAGCGGATAAATTGTTAAATCTGCAAAGTACGGTACTGGATTGTCCAGTTCCACTTCAAATGTATAATCATCAACTGCTTTAACACCTAATTGATCTGGTGTTAATTCACCTTTATTAACTTTCTCTGCATTTTTTACGTCAAACATAATATATGCTGATTTTGCAGCTGTCGCTGGGTCAACCGCTCTTCTCCAAGAGTATACAAAATCATGTGCTGTTACAGGATCGCCATTTGACCATTTTGCATCTTTACGTAATTTAAATGTGTATTTTTTACCATCTCCAGATTTGTCATGAGTTTCTGCTACACCTGGTACTAACTTATCATCTTTTTCAAGACGATATAGTCCTTCCATTGTGTTGTTCATTACTTGTGAAGATGCCGAATCTGTTGACAACGTCGGATCCATTGTTGGAATTTCTGACGCCGCAAGTAAGTTAATCACTTGCTTACCGCTTGTTTTGTCCCCTTTTGCCTTTGCTTTTGACTCCTCTTTCGGAGATCCACAAGCCGCTAACATCATGCTCATTGTTAATGCTGATGCAAGTAGCACTGGTACCTTTTTCTTCATCCTTATGCCCTCCCTATGACACGTTACCCTGCCTAAGCAGAAAGAATTGTATATACTTTCTAATAATTCATATTATACATGCAAATATGATTTTTGTATATCTTTTTTTCTTTCTTGCTAAAATTTTCTGTTAATATGACAACATTTGTAAACGCTTCAACAAGTAATACATAGCGTTTTAATAGCTCAAAAACCAATTTGATTGAATAATTTAAATTATCAGAGAATAAGTAACTGTTTTTGTCGCAATAGTTTATTTACTAAAGTATTATTCATTATTCATCTATTAAATATGTCCCTATATTCCCTCGAAATAAAAAAACGACCTGAAAACAGGCCGTTTTTCTCTTATTGATAAATTTCTTTATATTTTTTATACTCTGCTTCTGAACAAAGAACGAAATGTCCAGGACGAATTTCACGCATTTGTGGCTCTTCGTTTCCGTATTCATGCTGAGACGGATCATAAATAATACGCTTACGATTACGCTCATAGTCTGGATCTGGAAGTGGGATCGCTGATAATAGTGACTTTGTATATGGATGAATTGGATGCTCGTACAGTTCATTACTATCTGCAAGCTCTACAATTTTACCATGATACATTACACCAATACGATCGCTAATATATTTTACCATCGATAAATCATGGGCAATGAATAAGTATGTTAATCCTTTTTCTTTTTGCAGATTTTTCAACAAGTTTACGACTTGCGCCTGAATGGATACGTCAAGTGCTGAAATTGGCTCATCGGCAATAATAAAGTCTGGATCTACCGCAAGGGCACGTGCAATTCCAATACGCTGACGCTGACCACCAGAGAACTCATGCGGGAAGCGGTTTGCATGCTCGCGATTTAAACCTACTGTCTCAAGTAGCTCATACACACGGTTGATACGATCTTCTTTGTTTTTTGCTAAACCGTGAATATCGATGCCTTCTGCAATAATATCTTTAACAGTCATACGTGGGTTTAATGATGCATAAGGATCTTGGAAAATCATTTGCATTTTACGGTTAAACTTCTTCAGCTCTGCACGTGATTTTCTTCCGTGAACATTTTCACCATCAAATTTCACTTCACCATCAGTTGCATCATATAGACGAATAATCGTTCTACCCGTCGTTGATTTACCAGAACCAGATTCTCCAACTAGTCCAAATGTTTCACCGCGGTAAATGTCAAACGTGACATTATCAATCGCTTTTACAACTCCACCACTCACATTAAAGTATTGTTTTAAGTTTTTTACTTCAATTAATTTTTCACGATTATTTGTCATGTTGTTCACCTGCTTTCATTTGACGAATGCGTTTCTGAACAATTTCAGGTGGCTCTACATAAGGAGCTTGCTCATGAAGCAACCAAGTTGCTGCATAATGCGTATCACTCACTTTAAATAAAGGTGGATCCATTTCGAAATCAATCTTTAACGCTTGTGGGTTACGCGCTGCAAATGCGTCGCCTTTTGGCGGTTTTAATAAATCTGGCGGCGTTCCAGGAATTGCATATAATTCATCTTCTCCACCGTCTAAACTTGGCATAGATGCTAACAGTCCCCATGTATATGGATGCTTTGGATTGTAGAAAATTTCATCAACCGTACCAATCTCTACAACTTTTCCTGCGTACATAACTGCAACACGGTCCGCAACGTTTGCTACTACACCTAAATCGTGCGTAATGAAAATAATTGCCGCTTCTGTTTTTTGCTGAATATCTTTCATTAGCTCTAAAATTTGCGCTTGAATCGTTACATCAAGTGCTGTTGTTGGCTCATCGGCAATTAATAACTTCGGATTACAAGCAAGTGCCATCGCAATTACAACACGCTGTCTCATACCACCTGAGAATTGGTGTGGATATTGCTTTAACCTTGCATCAGGATTTGGAATTCCTACAAGATCAAGAAGCTCTAATGCAACTTTACGCGCATCAGCTTTGCTCATATTTTGGTGCTTAATAAGCCCTTCCATAATTTGATTTCCAACTGTCATCGTTGGGTTTAACGATGTCATCGGGTCTTGGAAAATCATCGCAATATCTTTTCCGCGTACTTGTTGCATTTCTTTTTCTGATAACTTCGCTAGGTCACGACCTTCAAATAAAATTTCTCCGTTTTTAATACGGCCTGGCGGGTTTGGAATTAGTCCCATTAACGCTTTAGAAGTAACGGATTTTCCTGAACCCGATTCCCCTACAATCGCTAAAGTCTCACCTTTTTTTAAATCAAACGTTACTCCGCGAACTGCTTGTACTTCACCAGCATGTGTATCAAAGGAGACTTGTAAATCTTTTACTTCTAATAATGTTTTCATCTCTTTTTCTCCTCTCTGCCTTACTTACGCATTTTTGGATCTAACGCATCACGCAGTCCATCACCTAATAAGTTGAATGCTAAAATTAGCATACTGATTACAGCCGCCGGAATAAACATCATGTGTGGATACGTCTGAATAGACTTAAATCCATCACTTACAAGAGAACCAAGTGATGCAAACGGCGGTTGAATTCCTAAACCGATAAAGCTTAAGAACGCCTCTCCAAATACTGCTCCTGGAATTGTAAACATCGTCATAACAATAATAGAACCCATAATATTTGGTACTAAATGTTTAACAATTAATTGTGTATTTGTTGCGCCAAGCGTACGAGATGCTAATACATACTCTTGATTTTTTAACTTTAATATTTGCCCACGTACAATACGCGACATACCAATCCAACCTGTTAATGCCATCGCAAATGTAATTGATAAAATCCCTGGGTCCATTACAATTACCATTAAGATAACGATGATTAAGTATGGAATACCGTTTAACACTTCCGCAAAACGTTGCATTAAGTTATCAACTCGTCCACCATAGAAGGCAGAAATACCACCATACGCAACCCCAATCGATAATTCAATAAATGATGCTAAGAATGCGATATATAAAGATACGCGTGTTCCTTCCCACGTTCTTGTCCAAATATCACGTCCAAGGTCATCTGTACCAAACCAGAAATACTCATCAATACCACGTTTTTCATATTGATCGACGCCATATTGGTCAACACCGTCAAATGGTAACCAACTAATGTTCTCAATAACTGGCATTTTCGGTGGAAGTTTCGCACGATTTAAGTCTTGATCCTTATATGAGTAGTTGCTCATCATCGGACCGAATATTGCAAAAAATGCAACAATTGCAAGTAAAACAACACCAAACATAGCTCCTCTATGTTGAACAAGACGTCTTCTTGCATCTTGCCAATACGTTAAACTCGGACGGGCAATTTTCTCATTATCAACGTCTGCTTGATTTGCTGGTTGAAATAAATCTGGAGATATTTTCTTCATATCTTTCATTATTTTTTACCTCCTGCTAAACGAATACGAGGATCAACTACACCGTATAAAATGTCGACAATAAAGATAACAAATACGAATACTGCACTATAGAAAATTGTCGTTCCCATGATAACTGTGTAATCCTTTAAAACGATGGAGTTAACAAATTGCTCTCCAAGCCCTGGTACCGCAAAAACTTTCTCAATAACAAGTGTACCTGTCATTAAACCAGCTACCATCGGTCCTAAAATTGTAATAACTGGGATAAGCGAGTTACGAAGTGCGTGCTTAATAATAATTGCACCTTGGCTTAATCCTTTTGCTTTTGCCGTTAAAATGTATTCGGCTTGCAATACTTCAATTAACTCAGCACGTGAGAAACGTGCAATTGTTGCAATAATACCTACTGATAATGCAACTGTTGGTAAAATTGTATAATTAAAACCTTTCCAAAAGGCTACTGGTAACCATCCTAATTGTACAGCAACATAATACTGTAATAACGCAGCAAATACGAATGATGGAATCGACATACCAAGTACCGAAATAAATGTAGCACCGTAGTCAACCCACGTATTATTGCGAAGTGCCGCAATGATTCCTAATAATAATCCAATAAATGTACCTAATATAATAGCTTGAAGTCCAAGTTGTGCAGATGGACCAATACGGTCAACAATCATATCTGTTACCGGACGGTTATCATATTGGAATGATACCCCTAAATCACCTTGCGCCAAATTTTTCAAATAGTTCGCATATTGAACAGGAACTGGATCATTTAGACCATATTTCTCTAAAATAATCTCTTGCTGCTCTGGCGATAATTTCTCTTGGTTCTTCAGTGGAGAACCTGGTAGCAACTTCATTAAAAAGAATGTTGCACTTGTAATTAAAAATAGTGTAATAAACATGTACGCGAAACGTTGCAATGTATAACGTCCCATACTAGCACCTCCCCATTTTTCTCAAAGCAATTAAGATGGTTCTAAATTTTCTTACTTTTATTTTTTTAAAATAAAGGTATATGCCCATCATAAGCATATACCTTTGTAAACAATGATGGAGTGAAGCACTTTATAATTGAGCAAATGCTCTTTTGTAAAAAAATCACTGTCATACTCGTGTTCTATAACACGTTATTTAAACAGTAACTTTCTTTTTGATTATTGAAAGATTATTCTACTAAGATAATACGCTCGAGTTTCCTATTCATAAATCAAGAAAATGCGTATTTCCCTTTATGTTGTATTCTCTTCCTTAACTGCAATTTTCACTACCTCACTTACAGAAAAGTCAAATTGCAAGAATAATCTCCAAGTTTCTACATTTTTCATTATACATATAATAAGACGATTGTGAATATAGTTTTTTATTTTTTTGTTAAAATTTTTAATTTAAAATGTATATTATTTATTTTTTGTAAAGAAAGAATATACTGTCTCTTGTATTTTATTGTAACAAAATACGGAATTATGTATAATTTTCTAATAATTATTTGTAGTTCTCATTATAACTTTTATAGTATAATAATTCTAGTAATTTTTTTCGGAGGGGAGTAATTTGAACAAACTTTTCACACATATTTGTATATTAATGGGGATTTCTATTATTAGTTCTAGCATAATATCTCTTTTTTCTTCTCATTCTTTTTTATTTGATTTTGTTAACTTTTCATTCTACTTTGGTTTGGCCTTTATTATACTTGGGGGCTTCCTATTTTTAATTCAGCGCGGATTTTTTAATATAACAATATATGCGCTTCGTAAGCTCGGCCGCTCCAAAGACAAAAAAGTAGAATCTTTAATAGAAGGTGATGAAGAAGAAGAAGATCCAAAAGAAGCGTTATACCGCACATATTCGTTCACATGGACATATCCGGTTATCATTACAGGTCTTGTATTATGGTTCTTCTCAACTGTCATAAGCTTTACTGTTCTTGTATAATTTGCAATCAGTATGTACTGTGTTATAATAGTGAAAAATCATATACATGCGTTGATAAAGAAGAGTACATATTGACTTAATTTCAGAGAGCTTGTGGTTGGTGCAAACAAGTAATTGAACAATATGGAATGGGCTTTTGAGCACCAAACCGAAACAAAATCGGAGTAGGCTTTGGCGTTTATCCAGACGTTACAATGGATAAAGAGATTTTGCCTTAGCAAAATAATTAGGGTGGCACCGCGGTCCATTCGTCCCTACCAATCGGGATGAATGGGCCTTTTTATGTTAAAAAGTGGAAGCGACTCCTTAGGCCCGTCGGCTAAGGTTCTTTCGCACAGAAAGTGTCCTTTACTTTCTCGGGCGGAAGGTTCTTAGACACGAAGATCTCGCTGCCGGAGCTGGATTCCATAAAAAGCGCAGGCTGCTGTATCCCTAAGCAAAAATCAACCTAAAACCTCGTAGTTCAAACTTAAAACTACATATATAAATTAAGGAGGACATCATTATGTCAGTTATCTTTTCAGGTATTCAGCCTAGTGGAACTATTACACTTGGTAACTATTTAGGAGCAATGAAACAATTTACAGAGTTACAGCATGAACATGATTGCTATTTCTGTATTGTAAACCAACATGCCATTACAACAATGCAAGATCCAGTACAACTTCGTAAAAATATTCGTAGCCTTGCCGCTTTATATGTAGCATGTGGTATTGATCCAGAGCAATCCACATTATTTGTTCAGTCAGAAGTTCCAGCACATGGTCAACTTGGATGGATTATGCAATGTATCGCATACGTTGGTGAATTAGAGCGTATGACGCAATATAAAGATAAATCATCAGGTAGAGAATCTGTACCTGCCGGACTATTAACATACCCACCATTAATGGCAGCTGATATTCTACTATACAATACAGAAATTGTTCCTGTTGGAGATGACCAAAAGCAACATATTGAATTAACACGTGACTTAGCAGAACGTTTTAATAAACGTTACCGTGAAATCTTCACGATTCCAGAAATTCGCATTCCAAAAGTAGGTGCGCGCATTATGTCATTAACAGAACCTACGAAAAAAATGAGTAAGTCAGATCCAAATCTAAAATCAATGATCAGCATGCTAGATGATCCAAAAACGATTGAAAAGAAAATTAAAAGTGCCGTTACGGATTCAGATGGCATCGTAAAATATGACAAAGAAAACAAACCAGGCGTTTCAAACTTATTAACAATCTACTCTTCTGTTTCTGGTAAAACGATTGAAGAGTTAGAAGCACAATATGAAGGAAAAGGATACGGAGACTTCAAAGCTGATGTAGCACAAGTCGTTGTAGAAGCAATCCGCCCAATCCAAGAGAAATACAATGAACTAATTAACTCACCAGAACTAGATGAAATTTTAGACAAAGGTGCAGAAAAAGCAAACCGCGTTGCAATGAAACAACTGCGCAAAATCGAAAACGCAATGGGTTTAAGTAGAAAAAGACGATAATATAAAAAGTAGAGGCGACTGCTTAGGACCGTCGGCTAAGGTTCTTTCGCACAGAAAGTGTTTTTACTTTCTCATGCGGAAGGTTCTTAGACGGGAGGGCCTAGGAGCCGGAACTGGATTATATAAAAGGCGGAGGCGAATCGCTTAGAATGGAAGTTGGATGGAGCTCCTGACGTAGAGGCGCTTTTCGCCTCGCAGAAAGGCGCGAAGCCAACGACCATTCTTGCTGCCGAGCTGCCACTCAAAAGAACACTTTTCGTGATTTTTTGAGTGGCAGCTCTTTTTTTGTAGCACCCTTGTGCGGGATTCAGCGGTTTTAAGATTTTTTCAACGATTCACCTATTCCACATAAAAGAATATAATTTCCGCTCACAATGAACAAAAGCTGACTCAAAAGACATTTCTTTGCCTTTTGAGTCAGCCCTTTAATTTACCTTTTGTTCATTTTCCATTTCCCATAACTTTTCAAAGAATGGTTGTCCCTTTACAAGTCGTTCACAAAGTTGTTCGTGCTTATTGGACCAACCATATTTCGTTTCTTCATATAAACGATTCCAAACATCTTCAAATTTCATATGTTGAACATTTGGATATGCGTTTGGTTGCCACTCTGTATACCAGTAACGTATTTCTGCTGGGTTTCTTGTTGTATGTAGTTGATCTAGCGCCATAAACAGCAGTTGTTTTAACTGCCTCTCCTTGCGTGTTAAACCATTCATCATATTAGGAGATGGCGATAAAATATGATGTTCTCTTTTTGGTTCTTCCATTTGAAACTCGTATGTTTCTACTGATGTGTTTTCAATCATTTCGTATACCATTTGTTCTTGACGAGGAATTAACCTACTTTTACGAATTGGCACATTATAGCCAATCGTATCAATTGCGATAATTCCTTGTCCGTCAGAAATAACGAAGCAATATTCAAGCTGTGTGCGTTCATGATTTTTTCGGATATACGCTTTATGATGTACGTCTTCCAACAATCTCGGCGGAAGTTCTAACAGTTCGTTCTCGATGTAATGATATAATGCGGAATCTACTTTTAATAATGGCACTTGATCTAATAACTCAATCGTATCTTCCTTCCGCCATTCATAGAAATGACATACGTTATACCCATTTTCTTCACCTTCAAACCAATTTACCCATACATCATGTAGATATAACATTTCTTACCCCTCACTTCACAACTGTTTGTATCCCTCATTATTGGCATCTTTCATTAAATTTATTCCACTAAAGGAAATATATTCTATATACATTTATTCTGAAAAAACGACATAACATTGCATTTTTCAAGCTTATTTCTTATTCTTCCATTACACAGGAACAATTTTAGATTTATATACTTATTCCACCCTCCACTCGTTAACCCTTTCACTCTTTACAAACAAAAAAACTCAGCAACGGCTAAGTTTTTTGAAACGAATATGCTTTTTGTAAAATGTCTTCAGCCTCTAACTTTAAAAGAGACAAACTATTTTCTTTCTCTGACTGTACACAGTCTTTTACAATGTGAAATCCAATATTATATCCAGCCATTTTCGGATACGCCCCTAAACCATTTAATATGATGTCATGCTCTCTAGTCCCTCTCAGCACATGACACTTTCCTTTCACAAAGCGGTTCCAAAAATCAATTACATCTTCTTTTTCATAATAATTTGTCCACGGTGCATAACAGCTTGCTGAATGCCTTTCATATACTGCTTGTTCAGCCAATCCTTCCATAATCATCGTATCAAGCAGTGTATAATTCTCTTCCTTTTTCTTACTATTATATATCCGGCAAATATGATGATATTCGTGTGTTAAAAGCGCGCGTAACTCTGCAATTGTATTTTTAGAGCTAATAAATAAAAAAAGTGCGTCGCGCATCGATAATCCAGCTTTTCCGTTATATTCTTGTTGAACAATTTTATTATATGAATCGGACAATAAAATAAACACAGGAACATCAGGGCCACCTAACCATTCTTTTAACTCCTCATATTCTATTGCTAGCTGATCCCATATTTTCTTTTTTTGTAATTCATCAATTTCGCGCTCACCATCTTTGATAGGACGGAACATTCCTTTTGAAACAAGAAATCGATAAATCATTTCCTTTCGAAAGGGAATATACGTTGTAAACCGCTCACATATTTTTTCTGGCTCTCTGTAATGAGCTCGCATCCATTCCGCCGTTTGCATCACTCCCATTGTATCCCTCCCGCTGATTGAAGTTTCACTTTATCCCGCATTAACGGGCTCTAAGACTCCCACCTCAAAACTTGAGAGACGCAAAGAAGTTTTTTGGGGAGATTAACAGCCCGTAAAAGCCCGATTGGTTCAACTAACAATCAGTCGGGGATGAAGCCCCCGCTGATTGAAGTTTCACTTTATTTCATTCATATGCAAAAGTACAATATTTGCACCTCATTTTATCCACCAAAAAAAGCAGCGAGAAAAACTCGCTGCTTTCAAAACTTATTTATATTCTTTAAAGATTAACACGGCATTATGACCACCAAAGCCTAGTGAGTTACTTAATACCGCACGTACCTCTTGTTCTCTCGCTTTATTTGGTACGCAGTCTAAGTCACATTCTGGGTCTGGTGTTTCATAGTTAATTGTTGGAGGAACAACTCCATCAGCAATTGTTTTTACAGATACAATTGCTTCAACTGCACCAGCAGCGCCTAATAAGTGACCTGTCATTGATTTTGTTGAACTTACAGCCACTTTATATGCATGTTCACCAAACACTTCTTTAATTGCCATCGTTTCATATCTTTCGTTCGCTTCTGTACTTGTACCATGCGCATTAATATAATCGATATCTTCTGGCTGAAGATTTGCATCTGCTAACGCTTGACGCATCGCACGAACACCACCTTCACCGCCAGGAGCTGGAAGTGTAATATGGAACGCATCACCTGTTGCACCGTATCCAACAATTTCAGCATAAATGTGAGCACCACGCGCTAACGCATGTTCCATTTCTTCTAATACAAGGATACCCGATCCTTCTCCCATTACGAAACCACTGCGGTTTTTATCAAACGGACGGCATGCTGTTTCTGGATTTTCATCAAATGATAATGCTTTTGCAGAGCTAAATCCTGCAAATGCCATATTTGTTAATGGCGCTTCTGCTCCACCTGTTATCATCGCATCTGCATCACCGCGCTGAATCACTTTAAATGCATCACCAATCGAGTGTGCACCAGAAGCACATGCCGTTACTGTACAAGTATTAATACCTTTTGCACCTAATGCAATTGATACTTGACCTGCTGCCATGTCAGGAATCATCATTGGTACGAAAAATGGGCTAACGCGGCGTGCGCCTTTTTCCATAAATGTTTTAAATTGCTCTTCGTATGTCTCCATACCACCAATACCAGAACCAATCCAAACACCAATGCGTGGTCCATTTTCTTCTGTAATTTCTAACTTCGCATCTGCAACAGCCATTTTTGCTGCTGCTACTGCGTATTGTGTAAAGCGATCCATACGACGCGCTTCTTTTTTATCCATATATTTCTCGACTTCAAAGTCGTTAATTTCTGCTGCAACCTTTGCAGGAAATTGGCTTGCATCTAAGCGTGTAATACGTCCAATGCCTGATACACCTTTTTTAATATTTTCCCACATTGTTTCTACATCATTTCCTACTGGAGTTACAGCACCTACTCCTGTAATTACAACACGCTTTTTTTCCATACAAAATACACTCCTTTTCTCTCAGTCCTTATTTACCCCAACGAAGAGCAACTGCTCCCCATGTTAATCCGCCGCCAAAACCAACTAATATAATAAGATCACCATCTTGAATGCGTCCATTTTGCAATTCTTCTACCATTGCAATTGGAATTGAAGAAGCTGACGTATTTCCAAACTTCTCAATCGTCATACTCATCTTTTCAGGCGGTAAATCCAATCGTTCTCTTGCTGATTCCATAATGCGCACATTCGCTTGATGTGGTACAAGGAAACTTACATCTTCCTTTGTAAGTCCTGCTTTCTCAAGGACACGTAGACAAGAATCACCAAGCTGACGAACAGCGAACTTAAACACTTCTCTACCGTTCATCATAACATATTCCTCTTGATAAAGGTGCTTACCACCACTTCCGTCTGCACCAAGCTCAAAGGAAAGAATTCCTTTCCCTTCTGAAACAGCCCCCATGACTACTGCACCCGCACCGTCTCCAAATAGTACAGCTGTATTACGATCATTCCAATCGACAATTTTTGATAGCTTATCGCTACCTATTACTAATACATGCTTATATGCACCTGTTTCAATAAATTGCTGCGCTGTAATCATTCCATACATAAAACCAGCACATGCCGCACTAACATCCATTGCCGCTGCACGCTTTGCTCCAATCGCTTCTTGTACAACGCATGCAACCGCTGGGAATGAATAATCTGGTGTTACTGTCGCAACTAAAATTAAATCAATTTCTTCTCCGCTTACATTTGCATTTTCAAGTGCTTTTTTTGCTGCTTCTACAGCCATGTGTGAAGTATTTATCGTATCATCGGCAATTCTTCTTTCTCGAATGCCTGTTCTTGTTCGAATCCATTCATCGGACGTATCCATTATTTTTTCTAAGTCGTGGTTTGTGACTACTTTTTCCGGCACATATCTTCCAATTCCTAAAATGCCTACGTTCACGTCGCACCCCTCCGTTTTATATCAAATATTATGACTTGGTACTAATTTTAAATGAAAACCACCCTTTTGTCTATATCGTAATTTATCTTATCATTCTAAAAAATAAAAGCCGGTATACACCGACTTTTATTTTCCCGCTTTTCCAAGCTCGTATGCTTCATTCATTACTTTCATTAATAACTCTAAAACAGGCTGCGCTTTTTCCATATCAAGCTCGATTCCATTTGCATCTAAAATCGCCTTTGCTTCCGGCAAATGTTTAAAAGCGATTTGTAAAAACTGCATGTTCTTTTCACTCATGTATCATCATCCTTTCGACATCTAAACTTCGTAACGAGTACGAAAAATACACTCTTCATTTTATACTTACGCTATAACGGAACACAACGAAAATATAAAGTGAAACTTCACTCAGTGGGGAGTTTCTTCATCTCCACTGAGTGTTAGTTGAACAAATCGGGCTTTTACGGGCTGTTAATGCGGGATAAAGTGAAACTTCAAATCCCCTTTCCTTTACCGCGTACTTCGTTCTTCATACAACTCCTTGTATTGTTTTATATGTCTTTTTTGTTTTTTCAAACCTTCTACTAACGGTACACATTTTTCAAGTATTATCATTTGCTCTCCATCTCTTTTTTCACTCTGCACAACATCCATTACTTGCATATTAGGCTGTAACTGTTTCATTCCTTGCTCCCACAGCTTTTCTTCACCACTTCCAATTTCATACGTTCCCACATAAGCTCCTTTTTCACCACTGCTATATAAACACACACACACATCTTCCACATATAAAAGGTCATGATACCTTTCCTCTATTGTAAATGTCTTCTCACTATTTATAACATCACTTAACAAGAGTCGATGATAGGCCATAAAAGAAGGCTGCCAAGGACCATACACTGCTGGCACTCGCAAAATACTATAGTATTCACTATGCTTCTTCACTTGCTCTTCTAGTTTCGTGAAAAATTGGCTATTTTCATTATTCTCTCGTTCTGCTGAAGAGAGTACAACAAACTTTATTCCTTTTCGCTTACAAAATCGGCCCATTCGTTTCACATACTGCATACCAATTTGTTCATCACGAAATCCTGTTTTTCTATTAGGCTCATATAAGCAAAAATAAACTGTATCAATCTCATTCTCCTCTAACAGCTGCCATCCTTCATCTTCTTGCAAGGAATAGTAAGAAAACGATGCATTACGCCCAATTAAAAACAACTTCTCTTCATCAATTTTTTGTAAATTTTCCCGTCTATCAAAATCAATACCGTACACTTCTACATTTTCTAACAGCATTTTTTCAATAAGATTGTAACCAATAAACGTCCATGCCCCAACAATACAAACACACTTCACCTCATCCACTCCTCTCTACACATGAACAAAAGCTCCTTATATATGTATACAGGAGCTTCATAAATCTTCTTCATACAGATTAAAAAACTGACATGTTTTTTGCGCCATTTTATATTTCACATCCGGCAAATGAAACGATAATGATGTCACACTCTGCTCCCTAATACGTGTTGCTTCATATTCACGCAGCAGCTGTTTCCGTTCCTTTTTCTCTTGAATCGAAACAAAAATCTTCACCGGTACAGGAGAAGACAAATAGGGAAAAGCCTTCTTTGCAATCGCTCCATCAACTTCTACATCCTCTTCTAAACTGTATGCCCCCATCAACTCTCGAATTAATCGTTTATAAAAAAACTTATGCTCTTTTTCTAACTCTAAATGAGCGGGTAAATGTAAGCACGGATTAAACATAACAACAGACCGAATGCATTCTGGATATTGATGCATCATTTGCAAGGCCACAAGAGCTCCCATTCCTTCCGCTACCACATGAATCTTTTCATTTAAAATTTCCTTCTTCATCACAACATGATATAAGCGCTTCGCTAAACGAACAGCTTGATCATTCCCCCAGTGCCTTCCATATAAGTTAGAAGAAAAAATCGTATAACCGTTCTTTCTCATCTCATTCAAAAGATGTGAACGCCCGGCATGTTGAAGCCATAAACTTGTAGCATTCTCAACGAAATAGTTATAATCCCCAATCAATAAAACACCAAAACCATTTGGTTTTATCGGCAAATGAACTACACAAGGTTCTCTTTCTAGATAAAAAAAACGCTCCGTAATACTCATACTTCTCCCGCCTTATATAAAGTGAAACTTCTTTTTGCGAACGCTTTTCTCGCAAAAGGTTAGTTGAACCAATCGGGCTCTTACGAACAGTCCTTCTTCCCCGCCTTACTACAATTACTGTTCGTTTGAGCGGGGTAAAGTGAAACTTCTTTTTGCGAACGGTTCTTTTCATAAAAAGTAGCCAAACTCACCCAGCCCCTTAACAAACTATTTGTGCACCGCATATTCATACGTGCAGGGCTTCTACCTCAAAAGTTGCTCTTTTATAATGTATGACGGTAACCTGTATTTGCTTTCCAAAACGTTAAATATTTTTCTATATTCTTTTATTAGTTGTGTTACAATATAGACAGATTTGAACGAATAGGGGTGTGAAAAAATGCGTGTAATTTGGGCCTTTATTTGGTCGTTCGTACTTACTCACATGGTAAGTTATGTTGTTGGCTCTATGCTTGGTAGTACATACAATTTCCAAGAAGCAAGCATCTACTCTGTTGCTGTAACTGTACTTGTATTACTAGTGGGCGCAGCAATTCCAAACGAACCAGTAGAACAGCACTAAAAAAGTCCGGTTTCCCGGACTTTTTTATTTCACTTTCACAATTAAATTTTCATTCTCAACATCAATTACAACGTGATTATGATCCACAATATTACCTGCAATCAGCTCACGTGCTAACTTCGTTTCAATTTGTCTTTGCACATAACGCTTCAACGGACGCGCTCCGTACATTGGGTCAAATCCAGATTCGACAACAAACTCTTTCGCTGCATCTGTCAGTTCTACTGTAATATGACGATCCGCTAATCGACTTTGTAATTCCTTCACAATTTTATCAACAATGCCTTTAATCTCATTTGTTGTGAGTGGCTTAAATAAAATAACTTCGTCAACACGATTTAAAAACTCTGGTCTGAAGTGGCCGCGCAACTGATTCATTACAAGACTTCTTGACTCTTCCTTAATTGAACCATCTTCCTCTAAGCCTTCTAATAAATATTGTGAGCCGATATTAGATGTCATAATAATAACCGTATTTTTAAAATCAACTGTACGTCCTTGCGAATCCGTAACACGTCCATCGTCTAACATTTGTAGTAAAATATTAAATACTTCTGGATGCGCCTTTTCAATCTCGTCTAATAAAATAACGGAATATGGCTTACGACGCACTGCTTCTGTTAATTGACCACCCTCTTCATATCCAACATATCCTGGAGGTGCTCCAATCAGACGAGATACTGCATGTTTCTCCATATACTCAGACATATCAATACGGATCATTTGCTCTTCACTATCAAATAACGATTGCGACAATGCTTTTGCAAGTTCCGTTTTCCCAACACCTGTTGGTCCTAAGAAAATGAACGACCCGATTGGACGATTTGGATCTTTAATACCAGCGCGGGAACGAAGCACCGCATCCGCTACAAGTCCAACTGCCTCGTCTTGACCGATTACACGCTCTGATAAAATTTCTTCTAAGCGAAGTAATTTTTCGCGTTCTCCTTCAACAAGCTTCGCTACTGGGATACCTGTCCAGCGGGATACGATATTTGCAATTTCTTCTTCAGTTACTTCTTCGCGAAGAAGTCGATTATCTTGTTCTTTTTGCAAATGTGCTTCTTCTGCTTCTTGTATTTCCTTTTCTACAGCTGGAATTTTACCGTGACGAAGCTCAGCTGCTTTATTTAAATCATAATTCGCTTCTGCCTCTTCTAATTCGCGGCGCAACGTTTCGAGGCTTTCGCGTAAGTCACGCACTTTATAAATTTCCTCTTTCTCTTTTTGCCACTGCGCACGCATACCACTTGCCTTTTCTTTTAAATCGGACAACTCTCGCTGCAATGTTTGTAAGCGCTCCTGACTTACGCGATCTGTTTCTTTACTTAATGCTGCTTCTTCAATTTCAAGTTGCATGATGCGGCGCGTTACTTCATCAAGCTCCGTTGGCATGGAGTCAATTTCAGTACGAATCGTTGCACACGCTTCATCAACTAAATCAATTGCTTTATCTGGTAAAAAGCGATCCGAAATGTAACGATCAGATAAAAGTGCCGCTGCAACAAGAGCACGGTCATGAATATTTACACCGTGATAAATCGCAAATCTTTCTTTTAAACCACGTAAAATGGAGATTGTATCTTCCACTGTTGGCTCTTCTGCTAATACTTGTTGGAAGCGACGCTCTAACGCTGGATCTTTCTCAATATATTTTCGGTACTCATCAAGTGTAGTTGCACCAATACAATGAAGCTCTCCGCGCGCAAGCATTGGTTTTAACATATTTCCAGCGTCCATTGCACCTTCTGTTTTTCCAGCTCCAACAATTGTATGAAGTTCATCAATGAACAGTAAAATTCTACCTTCACTTTTCTTCACTTCATTTAATACAGCTTGTAAACGCTCTTCAAACTCACCGCGAAACTTCGCACCAGCAACAAGAGCACTCATATCTAAAGCAAAAATTGTTTTATCCTTTAATCCTTCTGGAACGTCTTTTTTAACGATACGCTGTGCTAACCCTTCCACAATTGCTGTTTTTCCGACACCTGGCTCACCAATTAAAACCGGATTATTTTTCGTTTTGCGAGATAAAATACGAATCACACGGCGGATTTCACTGTCTCTTCCAATAACAGGATCAACTTTTCCACTTCTTACTTCCTCAACTAAATCACGCCCGTATTTTTGTAATACTTCATATGTTGATTCTGGATTTTGACTTACCACTCTTTGATTCCCCCTTACTTCTACTAACACTTGCTGTAGTGTTTGTTCTGTAATATGAAATTTATGAAATAACTGCTTTACATCCCCTTGCTCTTCACAAAAGGAAAGTAAAATATGTTCAACAGATATATAGTCATCTTGCATTTGTTTCGCTTTCTTTTCGGCTCGAGCGAACAATTGCTGCAGTGCATGTGTCACATATACTTTCCCAGCCTCTGCACCACTTCCTGTTACAGATGGCTTTTTCTGTAGCAATTGCTCTACTTCTTTTCGTAACTTGTCTACATCGATATTCATTTTTTCAAAAATGCGTAACGCCAATCCGTCTTGTTGCTCGAGTAATGCGAAAAGCAAATGGACGGTATCCACCTCTTGATGATGCCGCGAAATCGCTATGGATTGCGCATTCCTAATCGCCTCTTGTGTTTTCGTTGTCATTTGATTCACGTCCATCTTCACCACTCCTTTACACTTTGACTTTCTTTGACCTTTAATTTAATTATACAATATCTTTCTTAAAACAACAAATCCCGCAGTCTAACCTGCGGGATTGTTCACGGCTTTCTTTTATAAGTCCACTGTCTATTATGATTTGAATTCTCCGGAAACGTGTCACCCGCAGAAAGTTTTACTTGTTTTGGATTTTTGACCAAGCTACCTGTTTCACCAATCTCAACATATGTACCATTGTTAGGTGCTTTTTGACCAGCTCGAAAGCGATGATTTTGTCCCATCATCCATCCTCCTCTATGTTGTCATTACACTTATAGTATGTCCGATTTTAAAAAACACTTTCTGTTATGTTTAGGAAATTCTATCGATTTATTTTTCACATCACTCGTGACACTACAAGGAACTGACTACTACTTAACAGCGACAGTTCAACAAAGCTTTTATGATTTTTTCTCCACCAAAGCTGATGCTTTCGAAACAAAAAGACCTTCCCTCTCATTTCATACCTTTGTTTCACATCATTCGTGGCACTATAGGGCACTGACCGTTACTATTCATCGACAGTTCCTCTCTTCTACCCTAAAAAGAGCGGTTTTTCCAGTTATATTTTTTCACTTTCTTCATATACATAACATCACATATTTTTCATGGGACAAAAAAAACTGACCTGTGGGGAGGTCAGCTAAAAGGAGAGTCAAACAACTTATACGAGAAGATTACATTTTCATTATAGACAAGAGCTTAGTAAAGATGTAACCCTTTTCACATTTTATCCAAAAGGAAAGAAACATTATTTGAACTTTCTAAAAACAACTTGACTTTTCTCGTTTTCCAATTACAAATAGTGGACAGAGAAAGGAGATAGGACGTAAGATAAAGTAAAACTTCAATTAGCGGGTTTCTTTTTCATCCCACTAATTATTAGTTTGCTTTTATCCCGCTATTTGCGGGCTGTAAGACTCATCAGGAGTATTACAGGTTCATTAAAAGTATATAAAAATTTTTCATAAGAGGGGAAACTATGAAAAAACAACATTTAATCGCATTAGATTTAGACGGAACGTTACTGACAGACAATAAAATAATTTCATTACGCACAAAGCAAACAATTGAAAAAGCAAAGCAACAAGGACATGTCGTTGTCATTTCAACTGGTCGTCCGTTCCGTGCAAGTCACAATTACTACAAAGAGCTTGACTTAAATACACCAATTGTCAATTTTAACGGCGCTTACGTGCATCACCCTCTTGATAAAAATTGGGGCGTACACCACTCTCCTCTTGAGCTAAAAACAGCAAAAGAGATTGTAAGTGCTTGCTTCGATTTTGGGGTAAAAAACATTTATGCCGAAGTCATAGATGACGTATATGTTCGCGAAATTGATGAAGATAAAAAACATATTTTCGAATTTGGTTCTCCTAACATTTTCACAGGAGATTTATTGCACATTTTACAAGATCATCCGACATGTTTATTAATTGATACAGACGATGAACAATCACATGCGATTCGTAAGCATTTAACGGATATGCATGCAGAGGTCATTGACCACCGTAAATGGGGCGCACCTTGGCCAATTATCGAAATCGTAAAAACAGGATTAAGTAAAGCAACAGGTTTACAAAAAATTGCGAGTCATTATAACATCCCAAAAGAGCATATTATTGCATTTGGTGATGAAGATAACGATTTCGAAATGATTGAATATGCTGGACACGGAATTGCAATGGGGAATGCAATCCCCGCTTTAAAATCGCTCGCAAATCATACAACATTAACAAATGAAGAAGACGGGATTGCCATCTATTTAGAAGAAACACTTGGATTGTAATCTAAAAATTCCCTGCTTATAGCAAAAAGAAAAATGCACATAATATAAGTGACGTAGCGATACGTCACTTATTTTCTGCTAAGGGGGAATAACGAATGGGTAAAAAGAATAAGTCTAAACGTTTCACCCAACAAGGTGCGGATGCTGTTTCGCAGCATGACGCAAGATTCCCGTACCGTAGTACATTAGCTGAGGCAGAAAAAGAAAGAAATAACTCTTCTCTCGGAGGGTTCTAATGGGAAACCTACTATTCCAACAGGCACGTGACGCCGTGTCGAACGCTATTTCTTGTTCAGATGGCACAGAGCAGCAAGAGCTTGTATTCAAAGCAAAGAATGCTTTGTTATCAGCTTATACGAACTCTTCTACTGCCGAAAAAGTTCAATTGCGCGAAATGCAGCAACAGCTGCAACAAATTTCTCACTCCATGTAAGAAAGAGGACCGATTATTCGGTCCTCTTTCTCTTTGTTAATCTTTACGAAATAACCCAAATACACCTACCGTTTGAATAACATTTGTAAACGCACCCGGATCTACTTTCTTTATAACTCGCTCTAACTCATATAACTCATAACGTGTAATCACAATCATTAACATTTCTTTATTCTCATTTGTAAACGCTCCAGTTGCTGGTATAGTTGTAATCCCTCTCACCAAACGGGAATGAATCGCTTTTCGCACATCGGTACCATTTTTTGTAACAACAAATGCAGTAAGCTTTACATGTCTCGTATGAATAGCATCAATAATACGTGATGATACATATAACGTCACAAGCGTATATAATGCTTTTTCCCAGCCATATACATAACCAGCTGCGATAATAATAATCGCGTTAAATAGAAAGAAATACGTTCCAACCGGTTTATCTTTCACTTTCGATAAAATCATCGCTATAATGTCTAATCCACCAGTCGATGCTCCCCATTTTAACGCCAAGCCAACCCCAATCGCTGAAATTAACCCTCCGAAAATGGCATTTAAAATAATATCGTTTGAAACAGCACGAACTGGGATAATTTCTAAAAATAACGTCATAAACACAACACATAAGAAACTAAATAACGTAAATGATTTCCCGACTTTTTTCCAAGCTAAAATCACAACCGGAATATTAAATAAACTAAACAATAAACCCGTTGAAACATGGATGGATGTAAAATCAGCTAACACTTGCGAAAGAAGCTGTGATAAACCAGCAAACCCACTTGCGTATACTTTCGCTGGTGTCAAAAACAAATTAATCCCAATCGCATTTAAAAGACCTGCGATTATGACAATGGCTAACTTTTTTGCCAGCTCCACGTAATTTAATTTTAAGTCCATATGTCCTATCCCACCTTCACCGGAATGTACACATAGTTTGAACGAAAACGGAAAAGATAAACATACAACTGTTCAGAAAGGGGCGTCTTTACATGCCACACACAAGCGATAACGACAAAAAAGCACGTGATAACAACGCAAAGCGCGCACAAAAAAACGAACAAGAGCAAAAAAATATACAAGCTGGAAAACGCGCATACTCTAAAAAAACAGATCACCTATAAAAGACAGAGCTGGCTCAAAAGACCGCCTTTTGAGTCAGCTTTTTTGTAGGGATTTCAAGAGAGATTCAGTCACTTTTGTATGTAATTCAGTCACTATCAAGTTTTTCCGGCCACTTTTCTGTTTAATTCAGTCACTTTCGAGTTTTTTCAGCCACTTTCTTCAATAATTCAGTCAATCACTACATTGGAAAAAACATCCTCAAAAAGTCATCTCAAATTCACATGTTGTTCACTTCATTTTTCTACAATAATAACAACAATAAATGATGAGGTGTTCATAATGAAAAGTAAAAAATTATATATCGCGGCTGCTACACTTGGTACACTTATGTTAGCAGCTTGTGGGTCCCCTGGTAACTCCGATCCTATCGCAACATCGAAAACAGCCACAATTACAAAGCAAGAATTTGACGAGCAATTAAAAGAGCGATTCGGAAAAAATGTATTGTATGAAATGATGGCACAAGAAATTATGACAGAAAAATATAAAGTATCGGATAAAGAAGTAGATACGGAATTCAAAAAAATTAAAGAACAAATGGGCGACAACTTTAAACTTTCTTTAGAACAAAGTGGTTTTAAAAACGAAGATGAATTTAAAGAACAAATTCGATCTAGCTTAGCTATTGACAAAGCCGTCAAGAAAACTATTACAGAAGAAGATATAAAAGCACGCCACAAACCAGAAATTAAAGCGAGTCATATTTTAGTAAGCGATGAAGAGACGGCGAAAGACTTAAAGAAACAACTTGATGAAGGCGCATCGTTTGAAGAATTAGCAAAAGAACATTCTGAAGATCCAGGTTCTAAAGAAAACGGCGGAGACTTAGACTACTTCGGTTCAGGAAAAATGGTACCTGAATTTGAAGAAGCAGCTTATAAGCTAGAAGTTGGTCAAATTAGTGACCCTGTTAAATCTTCAAAAGGCTATCACATTATTAAATTAACAGATAAAAAAGAATTAAAACCATATGATGAAGTAAAAGATGATCTTCGTAAAGAACTTGAAAACGAACGAATTCAAGATAATACATGGCGTCAAAAAGTATTAACAGAGGAATTAAAGAAAGCTGATATTAAAGTAAAAGATAGTGATTTAAAAGATACGTTTTCTGCTGTTTTAGAACAATAAGAAGAAAAACTCCGAACGGTTACTGTTCGGAGTTTTTCTTTTTAAAGTACGTCCAACCTTCTTCTTGGTATACTTTTTCTTCTTTCATTAATTTTCCTAATGCACGCTTAAACGCACCTTTACTCATGTTAAAGCGCTCTTTAATGTCTTCTGGGTGACTCTTATCCCAATATGGCATTGCGCCCCCGCGGCTTTCCATATACTCATAAACCACCCCTGCATCATCTTCCATACCTTCTTCTTTACGTGGAAGAAGAGAGATGTTAATAGTTCCATCTTCTTTTACATCAATAATACGACCTGTTACACGCTCACCAATGCGAACTTGTTCTTTGCGCTCTGATTGATGCAAGAATGCACGGAAATGCTCATCTGTTAAAATAAATGAACCAACTTGCAGCGAACGGAATACTCGTCCATTTACATTTTTGTTATACATTGATGGTGTTGCTGGAACAACAATATCTTGCATATCTGCATCTCTTGCTGGAATTGCAATTAAACGGCCGCGATTTGTTAGTTTTAATGTACAATATAACTCATCGCCTTCTTCTGGCCAAACAGGTGTATAAGATGGGAACTCGTCCGCTGGTACTAAAATATCTTTTGAAACACCGATGTCAACGAAAACACCTAAATGCTCTTTTACCTTTACAACTTTTACCCAGTTCCAATCCTCAGTTGTAATAACCGGCTCATGCATCGTTGCAGCTAGACGCTCTCTATGATCAAGGTATAAAAAGACATCAATCGTATCGCCCTCTTCAATTTCGCCTGCAACTTCGTTTTTATGTAAAAACACTTCTTCCTCTTCGTGCCCAACCATATATCCAATTTCAGTTTCTCGTAAAACAGTTACCTGTTCTATTGACCCTGGTTGTAGATTCATATTTGTACTTCCTTTCTATAATCAACTGTTACATTTATCTTTCCAAACAAAGGTCCATTATAACACGTTTTTTTCTCCATTTGTTCAAAACGAGAAATTTCACTATAATAGAAGTGGAAATAAAATCAGACGGTCATTTTTGATCAACTACATAATAAAACTCTTTATGAGAGTGAGATTAATCCGGAGGTGTCCATTATGGCAAAAGATAGTTCTTTTGACATCGTTTCAAAAGTAGAATTCCCAGAAGTAACAAATGCAATTAACATCGCGTTAAAAGAAATTCAAAACCGTTATGACTTTAAAGGTAGCAAAAGCGACATTAAGTTAGAAAAAGAAGATCTTGTCTTAACTTCTGACGATGAATATAAGCTAGAGCAAGTAAAAGACGTTTTAATTTCAAAATTAATTAAACGTGACGTACCAGTGAAAAACTTAGAGTACGGCAAATTAGAAAGCGCTTCTGGCGGGACTGTACGTCAGCGTGCAAAAATCCAACAAGGTATCGATAAAGATAACGCGAAGAAAATTAACACAATCATTAAAGACTTAAAGTTAAAAGTAAAAACACAAGTACAAGATGATCAAGTTCGCGTAACTGGAAAGAGCCGCGATGACTTACAAGCTGTAATCGCAGCTGTACGCGGTGCTGATTTATCAATCGACGTTCAATTTATTAACTATCGATAACAAAAAAATCCTCTTAGGAGGATTTTTTTCCAGGCTGTGGGGAAAGTCCCCACAGCCCTTTTCTTATACAACATATAGACCTAAAACAGGAGTTTCGCATCCGTATTTTGTATGTTTTTTGTTTTTCTTCTTGAAAATTTAGGTTTCTCGTCACTCTGCAAAAAAATCCTCTTAGGAGGATTTTTTTCGTTTCTTTACCGCAATTAAAAAGGCTATAAACGCCACATTCACACTAACAATCGCAAGAATAAACCACCAATTTAAGCCCGTTTTTTCACCGACTGCATATATGTTAGCCGTTTCTCGTTCCACAACGAGATGATACTTCCCATCTGTTTTTCTAACAATTCCCTCTTCTAATAAACCACGCAATTCCTGTTTCCCATCAAGTTCTTCCGAAGATAAAGTAACCTTTTGCGTTTCTGTCGTATTATTCATGACAACAAGTGAAGTTTCGCCTTCATAACTTCTTTTTATGACACTCATTCCATTTTGATCGTGTAATAACTCCATCTCTCCCCGCCTTAATGAAGGCCTACTGTTTCGAATCTCTCCAAGCGTTGTTACGTAATGTAAAAAATCTTTATCTGTTTTAAAATCCATTAGCCGGCGATTATCAGGAATTTCTCCACCATCAATCGCAATTTCTGTCCCGTAATACACAACCGGAATGTGCGGCGTTGTGTACAAATACGTAAGCGCTAATTTCAAGCGTGTTGGTGGATAATGTTCATTTTCCTTTGCCACACGTGCAAATCGCTTCGTTTCATTATTATCTAAAAATACAGCTTGTACCTGTTCTAAATTACGAGCTGTAACATCATATAATGACTTCACAGAAACGTTCGTCTTCGTTAATACATTCTTCATTTGTTCGTGGTACTCATGCTGAAAATTGTCCTCTCCAAGAAATAGAAAATCCTTCTTCTCACCTTGAATCCGTTCCATCATTATGTGTACTTCCTCACGGTTCGTATCTTTTGTATTTCTTATATAAAATCCATCCATGTTCGTTTCTGTTACGAAAAAGACTGCGTAATCAATCATCGCTTCCTCTTCTTGCATAACCCATTCGACAATGACTTTCATATCTCGTTTATGTGCTTCCTGCACAAGAGTTACCACATCCTCCATCGCACCAAAATGAGGATTGATTTTCGCTTCGCCAGTTGGTTTATACCCATCATAACTTTTACTATCAACAAGTGGCGTTACCATAATCGCTGTAAATCCCATTTCTTTTATGTAATCGAGTCGCTTTATAATCCCCTTTATATCCCCGCCTTGATATGCCTGCGCATCATGTATATTCACTTTCGCATCATTGTGCGGATCTCCGTTATAAAAGCGGTCAACTACGATGGAATATACCATCTCATCCTCTAAACCTTCTTTCATTTCTGCTCCTACCTTTAGCGGTAATAGCAACAAAAATACAACAACCAATACCCAAGTCCTTCTTCTCCAAATATTCGTCACAATTTATCCCCCAACATTCAACCTTTTAATTATAAGAATATTATACCAATTCAGAAGTCAATCGTATAGAAACGAGTTATCTCAATCTTCATGTTAGAATTCCTTACATAAAAATTATAATTTTCAGAAAAATTAGTTGATTTTCTAATTAAAGTGGAATATGATACTAAATATAACAAAAGATGTTATAAAATATAACATTATAGGAGGGCAAAAATGAATATGAATGACTCTGTTTTTTTGTTTATCACAACGGCAATGGTCATGCTCATGACACCGGGCCTATCCCTTTTCTACGGCGGGATGGTTCGCAGCAAAAACGTACTGAGTACAACGATGCATAGCTATAGCGCAATGGCAATCGTATCCATTCAATGGATTTTGATTGGTTATTCCTTATCATTTGGACCAGATTGGAATGGAATAATCGGAAGTTTTGACTGGTTCGGATTACAAAACGTCACATTCACACCAAACGAAGACTACAGCGCTACAATTCCCCACAACTTATTCATGATGTTTCAACTTATGTTTGCCATTTTAACTCCCGCTCTAATTTCCGGTGCTTTTGCTGAACGAATGAGATTCTCAGCATTCCTTATTTTCATACTTCTTTGGACGACACTTGTATATGACCCTGTTGCTCACTGGGTATGGGGCGTTGGCGGTTGGTTACGCGAACTCGGCGCCTTAGACTTTGCTGGCGGAAATGTTGTTCATATTACTTCAGGTGTCGCTGGCTTAGTGTTAGCAATTTTTCTTGGAAAACGAAAAGATGCCGAGAGTGCTACGCCGCATCATCTACCTTTCACAATATTAGGGGCTGGTTTACTTTGGTTCGGGTGGTTCGGCTTTAATGTCGGCAGTGCACTCACGATAAATGATATTGCCATGACAGCATTCATTAACACAAACACAGCAGCAGCCGCTTCTTTATTAACGTGGATTTTAGCCGAATGGTTTTTCCAATCGAAGCCAACTGTACTTGGTGCAGCGTGCGGGGCAGTTTCTGGGCTCGTGGCAATTACGCCTGCTTGCGGCTTTGTCACACCGATGTCTGCACTTTTAATTGGAGCAATTGGCGGGGTTCTTTGTTTTACCTCTGTTTACTTCTTAAAACATAAACTTGGATATGACGATACACTTGATGCATTTGGCTGCCACGGCATTGGCGGAACATGGGGTGGGATTGCGACAGGTTTATTTGCAACAACATCAGTCAATAGCGCCGGCGCAGATGGGTTGTTTTATGGAAATGCAGCGTTACTTGGAAAACAAGCCATTGCAATCGGTGCCACGTATGCATTTACCATTATTATGACGTACATCATCATTAAAGGAATCAGCTTATTCCTTCCAGTTCGCGCTAATGAATACGAAGAACATATGGGATTAGATATATCAATGCACGGTGAAAAAGCGTATGAGCATATAGAAAAATCCCCACGAGAAGTTACGATTCAAACAGAAGCGAAATAACATTACAACACAAAAAGAGGTGACTATATTTAGCCACCTCTTTTTTATTTGAGATTGAAATAGAATGTAAGAGTTTCAGTTACTTATTATCTGGTGCTCCTAAATATGCTGAGATATCCACCTTTAATGCTGTAGCTAAGCGCATACCATACTCACGATCTGCACGGAAGAAGTTACAAATTGCTAATAACTTCGTCTTTTCATCTACGCTTTGCAAGTCATTTGTTAAGTTTGCAATTAAATTATCTTTCTCTTCTTTCGAGAAGGAACGATAACGCTCACCCGCTTGTTCGAAATCATTTGGCTTATCAATTTTTTCACGAGATACATAACCTTCTAGTTTCATAGTTGAATCACGGTACGCTGCATCTTCAGTTGGGTTTTCCGCATGGCGACTTGGCTCGTAATTGATTGTTGAAGGCTGCTGATTTACTTGCATAAATCCATCGCGCTGCTGGTTATGCACTGCTGCATACGGACAATTTACCGGAATTTGTAAGTAGTTCGCACCTAAACGATAGCGCTGTGTATCTGGATATGAGAATAAACGACCTTGTAATAATTTATCTTCTGACGGTTCAATCCCTGGAACTGTTGCACTCGGCGAGAAAGCCGCTTGTTCTACTTCCGCAAAGAAGTTTTGCGGATTACGATTTAACGTCATCGTTCCCACTTCCATTAACGGGAAGCGATCCTCCGGCCATACTTTTGTTGGATCTAACGGATCAAAACTTAATGAGTCCATTTCATCTAACTTCATCACTTGTACGTAAAGATCCCACTCTGGGTAGTCACCACGCTGAATAGCCTCGAATAAATCACGCGTTGCATGGTTAAAGTCTTTCCCTTGCATTTTTTCCGCCTCTGCTGCACTAAAGTTACGTACACCTTGTTTTGGTTTCCAGTGATATTTAATATATACAATTTTCCCCTCTTCATTTATCCACTTAAATGAATGTACTCCGAATCCTTCCATCTCACGATAGTTTGCAGGTGTACCGTAATCAGAGAATACCCACGTTAACATATGCGTTGATTCCGGCGTTAACGTCATGAAATCCCAGTAACGATCTGGCGTTTGAACATTTGTGTCCGGAGCTGGTTTTAAAGAATGTACCATGTCAGGGAACTTCATCGCATCGCGGATGAAGAATACTGGTAAATGGTTCCCAACGATATCGTAGTTTCCTTCTTCTGTGTAAAACTTTACCGCAAATCCACGTGGATCACGTGCTGTTTCCGGAGATCCTTGCCCGTGAATTACTGTTGAAAATCTCACGAATACAGGTGTTTCTTTCCCTTCATCTTGCAAAAATGCTGCTTTTGTATAGTTTTTCATATTCTTTTTCGTAACGAATACGCCGTGAGCACCGGCACCACGCGCATGAACAACACGCTCAGGAATACGCTCACGATCAAAATGAGCCAACTTTTCTAATAAATGATAGTCTTCTAGCAATACAGGACCACGACGACCTGCCGTACGAGAATTTTGGTTATCTCCCACCGGAGCACCTTGGTTTGTTGTTAAACGATTATTTAAATTCCTCAAATGGAGAACCCCCTGTTTTGATAATGATTTCTTTTTTAAAATTATTATAAACAAAGTATAACAAACGATAATTACACTGTCAAAAGAATTATTCTAAATAAAGTCTTTTTATAAAAACCTTCATTTAGGCGAACCACTTACTCTATATATAGTACATACCCCCTTCTATCTTGTTTGAAACATAAAGAAGGAATGAAATGCAAAATAAGCAAAAATTCTATTAACTCACTTATTCTATTAACCTACTAATAAAAGTTATCTATACGAGAAAGAGATATACTGAGAACATCTCCCTTCAAAAGAAGCGCTCCTAGCATATCTCATACCCCACCTACTCTTTCACATTAATATTATATTCCTTAAACCATACATGCATTTGTGCCAAATGCGCTAATAGTTGTGGACCTGTCATCAATTGCCCAAACCATGGCGTTTGGAATGCACTTCCTCCTGATTCAATTAACCCTTGTAATTCTTTTCGGTCAAATAGTTCATGTAAAATCGAATCTTTCTCTGTTAACAATTGTTGTAGCCATACTGTAACCGCATCTGTATAGTATGGATTATGAGTTTTGGGATAAGGACTTTTCTTTCTATATAACACATCATTCGGCAAAACTCCCTCTAGCGCCTTTCTCAATAGACCTTTTTCGCGGTTTTTATACATTTTCATTTCCCAAGGAATATTCCACGCATATTCGACAAGACGGTGATCTGCAAATGGTACACGCACTTCTAAGCTAGCTCCCATGCTCATTCTATCTTTTCGGTCTAATAGCGTCGTCATAAACCAAGTCATATTTAAGTAAAATAATTGTCGCCTTTTCGCTTCTAAAGAGCTCTCTCCTTCTAATATCGGCGTTTCTTTAATGGATTCTTCATAACGCTTTTGCACATAATTACGTAACTGTAGTTTTTCTCTCCATTCTCTTCGCAATAATTTCTCACGCGCCTCCGTTGATCGCATCCATGGAAAGTTACTTGATTGTAAGTCCTCCTCTCGGTAAAACCACGGATAGCCGCCGAAAATTTCATCTGCACATTCTCCTGATAAACTGACGACAAAATCTTGTTTAATTTCCCTACAAAACCAAAGAAGTGATGAATCAATATCAGCCATACCAGGTAAATCACGAACGAGAACCGCTTCTGTTAAATATTCGGCCAATTGCTCATTAGAAATTACGCACCGATGATGAATTGTATGAAAGGTATCTGTCATCTTCTCAATGAACGGACTATCTGAATTTGGCTGAAATGCATTTGCTTTAAAATATTTTTCATTATCTTCATAATCAATCGAATACGTATGAAGTCTTCCTTTTCCTTCATCTGCATAGTGCATTGCAGCAAATGCTGTAATGGCACTTGAGTCAACACCACCTGATAAAAACGTACATAACGGTACATCGGAAACGAGTTGACGTGTTATCGCATCTTGTAATAAAAACTGAACTTGTTCTACTGTTTCCTCAAATGTATGTGTATGCTCTTCACTGACGACATTCCAATAACACCAAATCTTTACTCCATCTTTTGAAAACGTCAATGCATGCCCTGGTCTTAATTCTTCTATTCCCGCAAATATACCATGTCCGGGTGTTCTCGAAGGTCCTAATCCTAACACTTCCGCTAGCCCTTCTGTTGTGATTTCTGCTTTGACATTAGGATGAGCTAAAATAGCTTTTAGTTCTGATCCAAACAGTAACTTTCCATCTTCATATTTATAAAATAATGGCTTTACCCCAAGGCGATCACGTGCCATAAATACTTTTTCTTCCTTTTCATTCCACACTGCAAACGCATAAATACCATTTAAGTGACGCGTACACTCCTCTCCCCATTCAATATAAGAAAATAACAATACTTCCGTATCAGAATGCCCTTCAAATGTATACCCTTTTTTCAATAGTTCTTTGCGAATATCTTCTGTATTATAAAGCTCACCGTTATAACAAATTGTGTAGCGATTATCTTCTTTTTTCCGTGTCATCGGTTGCTTTCCGCCTTCTAAATCAACAACCGCAAGACGTTTATGACCGAAGAGAGCATGCCTACTCATCCACACATTTGTATCGTCGGGACCACGCTTCGAAAGCGTTTCTGTCATTTTCGTAATCGTTTCTTTCTCATGCTGTAAGCCATGCTTGTAATCAATCCATCCTGTAATTCCGCACATGATACAATCATCCCTTTCTCATTTGTGCTAACGAATTCATCCCGCATTAACGTGCTGTAAGACTCCCACCTTAAACTTTAGAGGATTCAGAGAAGTTTAGGCAGGAAATGAACAGCCCGAATCTAGCTACGACTCCTAAGCAATCGAGTCACAAGCTAATCCTTTCTGCAACAAACTACGCCATGCCAAGGCTTAGCTTGTGCTTGTCGTGCTTGAACAGTCGTCTTCGCTTTTTGATGTAAAAGCCCGATTGGTTCAACTAACAATCAATGACGATGGAGAACCCTCACTGATTGAAGTTTCACTTTATCCCAGACTTTATTAGGCTTCAGTATATGCCCATTTTTCATTGTATGTTCCTTATGTTTAAAGAAAGACTGAACTGTCTATAACAAGAACAAAAAACGTTATCAAAAGGAGAAGGCAAGCATGAAACAACGGAAACATATTTTATATACACAACCACGTGCTCATACGGTCGGCAACGTAGAATTTATCAATCGAGAATGGGTATTTTTTGATGAAGAGAATGATGAAGCTTTTTTATTAGAAGATATTATTGAAGATGGATTTGAGCTGCTATATCACAATAATTGGTTACCAGCTCGCTTCTACGAAGAAAATACACTTCAAGTTGCAGATGAAAAGCACTTCCTGCAAAATGGGGAGACTATTCGCATTCGAAAAAAACTACTCGTAAGTTATCAAGAATGGCTGGAAGAACTTCCTGAATCCTCTTTTTTATTGTTAACAGATACATTACAATCAATCGGTTACTCCTTATATGATTGCATCTACTGTCACAACTTCTTATCTTTTCAACAAAAAGATAAACTGCGCGAAGGAGTTAATTTCCTTACGTTTGATAATGAAGATATAATTTGCAGTGTCCATCATCATTATGTTCGTAACAATACAATTACAAAAGATAACTTCACCTTTGTAAAAGCAAACGGTGAGCAACTACATATCAACATATAAAGTGAAACTTCACTCAGTGGGGGTTTTCTTCATCCCCCACTGAGTGTCAGCCCGACCAATCGGGCTTTTACAAGATAAAAAAGCGAGACTAGATTATCTAGTTTCGCTTTTTATACCCCTTCTACACACTTTTCAATCATTTGAATTACTTCTTCATATCCTTTTTCCTTCGCAATATGAAGCGCTGTTTTGCCATCATCTTTTGTAACGTTAGTATCGGCACCTTTTTCTAAGAGTAGTGATACAATTTGCGCATTTCCTAGTAAAGCCGCTTCATGCAAGCTTGTCCAGCCGCCGCTTTGCTTTGCGTTTATGTCGGCGCCATTCTCTAGCAATAACGAAACTAATGCCGCTTGATTATTAGCAACCGCAGCATGAAGAGGCATATTTTCATTATTATTTTTTGCCCGTATATGAATATCCGCTCCTAACATTAACAACATATTCGTAGTTTCTTCATGACCAAAGTAAGCTGCTAAATGTAGTGGTGTCCAGCCATCGCTACTATGTATATTAAGAAGACTATTATCCTCTTTTATTAGTTTTTCTACTACCTTCGTATTTCCGTTCATCGCTGCTTCTGTCACATTTTTTATTGTATTCACCCTTTATTCTCACTCCTTTTAAATAAACGAAATATTCTTTCTTTTTATCTTAGCATATTCCCAATAAAAAAATGTCTGAAAGAATCGAGAAAATCCATTCTTTCAGACATTTTGTTTCTATTACGCAAACGGTTTAAAACCAATTGGTAAACGCAGTCCTAAGTATAATACAACAACAAGCGCAATAATGAATAAAGTCCAAACAACCCCTGTTGACTTCTTTTTACTTGTTCTAACAAGCACCATTTCCATTGTACCAATCACTAATACGCCAACAAACATTTTCAAGCCATACATCATGTGCATCTTACTTGTTGCATATTCCATAATTCCTTGGTATAGCATGAAACCACTAATGATAATAAGAATATACACAAGGCGAAGCCCCATATGTATACCTTTTCCTTTTCTTCCCGCCGTGTACATAGAATACGCCACGAAAAATAAAAGAAGTCCTAACACCCACGCTGTAATATGCATATGTACCATATTACTTTCTACCTCCTCTTTTCCACACTTTTTCATTTTATATCATACCATGACAAATTCCTCCAAGGAAATATTTCGCTTTTTCGCAATTATGATGATATAATATTTAGAGTATTTACAAACTTCTTGTAAAACACAAAGGGGGAACTATCATGATTCAAACAAAAGATATGATTGAACTAACAGAAACTTACGGAGCTAACAACTACCACCCACTTCCAATTGTTATTTCTAAAGCTGAAGGTGTTTGGGTAGAAGATCCTGAAGGCAATCGTTACATGGACATGCTTAGTGCATACTCTGCGGTGAACCAAGGTCATCGTCATCCAAAAATTATTGACGCATTAATTGATCAAGCAAATCGTGTAACACTTACTTCTCGTGCATTCCATAGTGACAAGCTAGGTCCTTGGTACGAGAAAGTTGCACAGTTAACAAATAAAGAAATGGTACTTCCAATGAACACAGGTGCAGAAGCTGTTGAAACTGCAATTAAAACAGTGCGCCGCTGGGCATATGATGTGAAAAAAGTAGAAGAAAACAGAGCAGAAATTATCGTATGTGAAGATAACTTCCATGGCCGTACAATGGGATCTGTTTCTATGTCTTCTAATCCAGAGTATAAGCGCGGCTTCGGTCCAATGCTTCCTGGTATTAAAGTTATTCCTTACGGTGATATTGAAGCATTAAAAGCTGCGATTACACCAAATACAGCTGCGTTTATTTTAGAGCCAATTCAAGGTGAAGCAGGTATTAACATTCCAGCAGCTGGTTTCTTAAAAGAAGCATTTGATGTATGTAAAAAAGAAAACGTTTTATTTGTAGCGGATGAAATCCAAACAGGTCTTGGCCGTACTGGAAAATTATTCGCTTGTGATTGGGACGAAGTAATTCCTGACATGTACATTCTTGGTAAAGCGTTAGGCGGCGGTGTATTCCCAATTTCTTGCGTTGCTGCAAACCGCGACATTTTAGGCGTATTTGAGCCAGGTTCTCACGGTTCAACATTTGGTGGAAACCCACTAGCTTGCGCTGTTTCTATCGCTGCTCTTGATGTACTATTAGAAGAAAAGTTAACAGAGCGCTCTTTCGAACTTGGCGAAAAGTTAATGGCTCAGCTACGTACAATTGAAAACCCAATGATTACAGACATTCGCGGAAAAGGTTTATTCATCGGAATCGAATTAAACGAACCAGCACGCCCTTACTGTGAGCAATTAAAAGCTGCAGGTCTATTATGTAAAGAAACACACGAAAACGTAATTCGTATCGCACCACCTCTAGTAATTTCTGAAGAAGATTTAGAGTGGGCGTTTGAGAAAATTAAAAACGTACTTTCTTAATAAAGAAAAGCTGCCTTCACTGAAGGCAGCTTTTTCGTATAAAGTGAAACTTCACTAAATAGGGGTTTTCTCCATCCCTCACTGATTATTAGTTGAACCAATCGGGCTTTTACGTGCTGTCTATCTTCCACCTAAACTTCCTCGTTTTCTCTCAAGTTTTGAGGTGGGAGTATTACAGCACGTTAATGCGGGATAAAAAGAAAACCTCTCTTTATTTAACTTCATTTCGAAGCGTTCCAACACGTTCTACTGTAATTTCAACTGTATCACCTTTCTTTAAAAAACGTGGTGGCTTGAAGCCCTTTCCAACCCCAGCTGGCGTACCTGTCGCAATCACATCACCTGGTTCAAGTGTCATTCCCTTACTCACAATCTCAATAATTTTTTCAATGGGGAACATCATATGTTCCGTATTAGAAGACTGACGAACTTCCCCGCTTACTTTCGTTTCAATATGTAATTGATTTGGGTTTTCGATAGCTGATTTATGTACAATTGCTGGTCCCATCGGACAAAACGTGTCGAAACTTTTGCCGATGAAAAATTGTTTATGCTTTCGTTGTAAATCACGAGCAGTTACATCGTTCACAATTGTGTATCCAAATACATATTCCATTGCATCTGCCGCTTTAATTCCTTTCCCACGCTTTCCAATGACGATTGCAAGTTCTCCCTCGTAATCTAGCTCATTCGTTAACTCTGTATAAGAATCAATATGTGCACCATGACCAATTACCGTTGTTGGTGATTTCGTAAACATAATCATATCTTCAGGAATCGCTTCTTCCCCGCCCATTTCCACAGCATGTTCACGATAATTTTTACCAACGCAAAAAATATTCTTCGTTGGCCTCGGGATTGGCGCTAATAACTCCACTTCTTTTACAGAATAATATGCCTTTGTTTTATTCTCCTTGGCCCATTTCACAACTGCATTTACTTTTGTAAAAAAAGTTTCTCCTTGTTCAATACAAAGTAACATTTCCCCGGGAATTGTCATTTCTTGTCCCATTTCTACTTGTGCTTTCTGCATGTGCAACACTCTTTGTAATTCTTCATCCATAACACCAACAAATACTTCATCTGCTTTCTTTACTGTAACAAAGCGCATGTTTTTCATCCTCCATTTCAAAACTTATACCCTAACTTTATTCGTACTTTTTCGCAAAAACCCTCTTTATAACATTCTGTTTTTTTTACAATTTTCTATCTATTTTCCCGCAAAAAAATATTTTTGTGACAAAATATGTAGAAAATAAACTTCTTTTAGCGAAACGGTTTCTTTTTTATGGAAAATTTGTATAATATGTACTAAATACATTATTAAAATCTATAAGGGGACGGAGCCGATTCTATGTTTGAGCAAGCAATTGAAAAAAAACGTGAAAAAATGAAATACTTAGCCGAACGTCACGGAATGACATCAAAAAAAACCGTTCATTGTAGCCAAGAACTGGACAAGCTCTTAAATGTAATACTATTCATACAAGCACACCCCCATACAGAAGGTACAGATGCACACTCTCGTTAGTGTATATCTTTCATATTAGCCAAATTATACCTCTTACTAATTCAAACTGCGCCCTATCCAGTTCGAACTAGTAAGAGGTTTTTTGCTTATTTTTTAAGAAAAGACACATTTTTACCAATACGCCCATACAATAGTAATGTAAAACATATCGACAGTTATTGTAAAAATGAATATACAAATTTTTAATATGAAAGGTGTTTGCTATGCCAGCAATGGTTGGACATATTCATATTGTAAATATTGGTTCTAGCGGTGTATTTCATATTGGCGATGTATTTGCTATCCGTCCGATTAGTTATTCAAAAGCATTTGCTGGGGCTGGTTCTTTTAACGTAGGAGATAATATTTCCGTATATAACTATGAAAATACAACAAGCGTAAGTGATAATGATGGTGTGGATCAACCGATCGTCGGCACCTATTAAGGAGGGGGATAGAAATTGAAGCTATATGTACAACAAAGTATCGTCATCCACAACTTGCGAGTGGATAGTATTACGACTTCCTCTGTATTTCAGATTGGAAGCGCAGGCAGCATTAAGGCATTATCTAAGTTTTCAAACACTGGTGGTTTTACGGCTCCTATCCGTGACCTAAAAGCAAAAGGACAAATTATTTCTATTGACCCTCCTAGTTCTTCTTAATCCACTACTTTCATAAATATATATCATTACATCCTCCATATGGAAAAGGAGGCCTAAACTAGTGAACCAAGATTTATACACGTATTTACAACAACTACAACAAATGATCGCGCAGCAGCAAGAGCAAATATGCACACTCGAAGCAAAAGTACAAGAGTTAACTTCACAAGTAGAAGAACTAAAACGGAACCCACCCTCCTCCATCGGAAAAGTAGAATATAAGTTTGACCAATTAAAAGTGGAAACATTAAGTGGCACATTAAACATCGGGTTAAATCCATTTACAAGTAGTGGTGGAACAATCGAAGACTTTGATGTCGATACAGAAACATTGAAAGTAAATCCTGAAACGGGGGAAAATCCTGATTTTTATCAAGATATTATTCAAGAAATGCATCGCTATTTAGATGAAGAAGCATATAACCGAATTCTCTACTTTGAAAATGAGGCAAGGACCCCTCTTGATGATATGTATAGACAAATGATGATTGATGACATAAAACAACAAATGGAACATCGCCTTCCATATTACTTATCACAAGTACAGCCATACACTGAAATTACATCTAATCCACAATATATGAAAGAAGTCATTATTCAATCAATGAAACAAGATATCGATAAAGCATTTCTTTCCTTCATTCAACATATGCCGCATAACTTCCGAAAGGAGTGAGTATATGAATTTCACAGTTGTAAATCATTGTATTAAAGTAGGCGCAATTAAAATGAACGGGATTTCATCGTCAGCGTTATTTTTAATTGGTGACGCCAATCTCATTATTTCTTCGTCTATTTTAGATACACCATTTGAATCTGTAACAGGAGGGCCGTTTGTACCACTCATCACTGATGTACCGGCTACTCGTGGTTAAGGGAGACTTTTATGTTCGGACACATTTCCGTTGTTCATCAAGCTTCTGTTGTTTCGATGGGGATTAGTGGTGTTTTTCAAATTGGGGATACAAACCAGATGGAACTGAAAAGTAGAGCACTTGCTGTTCACCGTGAAACCTCAACCTTCCTTACAAGAGAGGGAGATTTAGAAGGATTTACAATATTTACAGATGATAAAATTACCATTCCATCTCGAAAGACAAATGTAAAGATGACCGTTATTAATGAAAATCCTTTTATAGAAGTAGACTGTGTTAAAGTATACAGCCTGTTAAACGCCGCTTGCTGGCAAATTGGTTCAGTTGATTATGTTTTTTCGAATGCACGTATTAAACAAATTCGTCAATTTATTACGGAAGAACCTCGCAAAGAGTAACATCATATAGTAGTGAAAAGTATATTGATAAAGTAGGTGAAAATCATGCCGTCTGTCGTTGGGAATTTAGTCGTTCAAAACAGTAACGGCTCTTTCAATTTGGGAGACTTTTATAACGTTTCCCCAAAAGAAAATACGAAAGCATATAATGGTTCCGGTTCATCAAATGTTGGTTTCGTCGTCAATACATTTAATGGTATTAACGGTACAAATACCTTTGATCCAGATGTTGCAGACCAAGATCAAATTGCAACTGCATAAAGTGAAACTTCACTCAGTGGGGTTTTCTCCCTCCCCTACTGAGTGTTAGCCCGACCAATCGGGCTTTTACGGGCTGTTAATCTCTCACCTACACTTCTTTGAACCCTCTAAGTTTTGAGGTGGGAGTTCTACAGCCCGCAAATAGCGGGATGGAAAAAGGCAGAGAAGAATCTCTGCCTTTCTTTTTTATCCTTCATCTCCACCATCAAAGAAATCGAAGAATCCACCATCTTCTTCTCCAGCAGAGTCTTCCTCTTCAAAACCTAATGCTTCTGCCACATCTTCAACCATATCATCTAAATCTAACATTTCACTCAGCAACATACCACCTAATATGCCCATTGCTAATCCACCAATCATCCCGCTTGTTGAATGACTATGACTTCCATATCCATTTGATGATGAGTGAGCTATGTACGAAAATGGTTTTTGATATACATAAGGTTTTTCTACCGCTTCTGCTATATACTGCTTCAGTGTCCCTACTAATTCCTCTTCGTCTTGCAATACAACATTCTCTAAGAAGAACTCTCGCTTCACCTCAATCTCTTCATAGCCATGGCGACAGTCTACTTCCATCCAAACACGTACACCGTCTTCCTCACATGCAAAGCGAAGTTCTACTTCACTTACCTGCCCAGAAGACACTTCTGCTGGGAAGAAGGCAAATTCTTGACCGTACTTATCCAATCCGCCAGAATTTCCTTTTTCACGAAATCCTAAACTTCCTAGTGCCTCAAAAATAGACTGAACTCCTTCTGGTACCTCTACCATTAAAGGATCTATATCCGTACGATCAACACCACCTTCAATATCAAGCTGTGTGTCAAAATAATAGGAAACTTTATGTCTTGAAACTGGTAAATTTACCGGAATTGTATATGTAAACGGAATCACTTTCAATTCTTTTGGCGACACAACACCATCTCCTAAAAGCGGGATTGACGTCACTTCACGTGTAACCGTTCCTTCTTTCGTTATAACACTCATCATAAGATGGACGGATAAATGATTCATTTTTTGCTTTACTTCTCCACCTTGTATATGTACTTCACCATGCACTGTATCACCAGCTATATACGGACGGTTTTCAAAGCGCAAATCAACCTTAGCGGCACCTTTTCCGAACCGGGCTAAAAATTTTTTTAACATTCTGTTCTCTCCCTTATGTCATTGTTTTATGTATAGGAACAATCAGCAACTATTAACTGCTGATTGTTCTTATTATCAAATTTTCAGTACGTGACTACCATCAAAGAAATACAAATATGTCTCCCTCACTGGTTGATGTAAACTTTTTTCGAGCGCCTTTCTGTATAGCGAAAGCTGAACATGGTAGCGTTCTTCTAACACTGGCCTCGCTTGCTCAAATCCGCCAGGGAAGCGGCCTTCAATTGTATCTGTTTTAAAATCGATTAACACAATACCATCCTCTTCTTCAACCATACAATCAATGACACCTTGAACAAGTACAGATTCACCAGGGCTACCGCTCCAGTCTTGATATGCCTCTTCAGCAGGTAACATCATTGTAAAGGGAACCTCACGCTCTACACTTTTTGCAGCGACTAGTCGTCTTCCAAGTTCTGTTTCAAAGAAGGACACGATTTTTTCAGCTTGTATTTCTTCTGCTTGCTCATATGTTAACAGTTCTTTGTTAACCATTTCAACAATTTGTTCTGCCACGCTCTCCACTGTGATTGGCTTTTTCAAATCAACATACTGCATAACCGCATGCACTGCTGTTCCTCGCTCTGCATATGTTAACCCTTTCTTCTCCATAAAACGTGGGCGCGTTTGTATCGGGGCACGAAGTTTTTTTATAAACGAACCATCGCTTCCTTCTTGCACTTGATAGTTTCGTTTAATTTCCGTAACCGATTGTTTCGCTCTATGCACTGTTGCATCACGGAATCCATATTGCCACGTTAACTTATCGTATACGTCTTCCTTCTGCTCACTTTCAAGAGGAACTGGCTCTTTTGCGCGAAGCGCTTCTAACAAATCTTGCTTTTCTTCTTTTAATAAAACAGGCGCTTGTAAAGTAGCTCCATCAATCGCTTCTACTTTAAAACTTGCTCCGTAACGATAAATATCATCAGGGATTAGCCCTTGTCCTAACTCTAATAACGATTCACTATCACCATGCCTAAATAAAGAAGGGGCAATCCAATCTAAATAACAAGTAGCTCCAGCGCGCACGTAATCTGGCAATAGCCACTGGGCATGGTCTCTTGCCTCGAGCCATTTCTCCATCTCTTTCCCTTTTCCTTTTACCGTTCCGATTAAAATGAGCTTTTCCTTCGCGCGTGTTAATGCAACATATAATACGCGCATTTCTTCAGCAATGAGTTCCATTTTCATCTTTCGCTTAATCGCAAGCTGTGAGAGCGTCGTATATTTAATCCGTTTTTGCGGATCAATAAACTGCGAACCAAATCCTAAATCTTTATGAAGCAAGAAGCGCTTCATTAAATCTTGCGTATTAAATTTACGACCAAGTCCTGCAACAAAGACAACTGGGAATTCAAGTCCTTTACTTTTATGAATCGTCATAATGCGAACGACATCTTCTTGCTCACCAAGCGCCCTTGCTGTACCCATATCATCGCCACGCTCTAAAATACGTTCAATAAAGCGCAGGAAACGGAATAGACCGCGAAATGATGTTGCTTCAAATTGACGAGCGCGGTCATATAACACACGTAAGTTTGCTTGTCTTTGCTTTCCAGCAGGAAGACCACCAACAAAGTCATAATATCCTGTTTCACGATACACTTTCCAAATTAAATCTGACAGTGACTGCTGACGGGCAAACTCACGCCAGCCCTTCAATTGCTCATAAAACAGGGACACCTTTTCATATAGTCCTTTTTCAGTATCTAGTGGTGCTCCTGTTAAAAAGGAGCGTAGCACTTCATAAAATGAACCTTTCTTTCCGTGCGTACGAAGCGTCGCAAGCTCTTCATCTTTCAGCCCAACAATCGGAGATCGAAGCACTGCCGCAAGCGGAATATCTTGCATCGGATTATCGATAACACGAAAGACGTTCATCATGATATTTACTTCTGTCGCTTCAAAGTAACCTGTCGCAAGCTCTGCGTATACAGGAATACCTTGTTGCTTCAGCTCTTCCATAATTTGCGGTGCCCATGGCATCGAACGCAGTAAAATAACAAAATCACGATACGTTACAGGACGCATACCTGTTTTCCGGTCGTATACTTCGTAGCTAGAATCGACCATCTCTTTAATTCGCTGCGCAATAAGACGTGCTTCTAGCTGCGCTTTTTCCAATCCCAAATCTTCATCATCTGTTCCTTCGTTATCCGGCTCGCTAATTAAAATAAGTTCTCCTGCTGTATCTACGCCTTCTGGGTAACTTGCTCCAAGCTTTAATTCCGCATCTTCGTCGTAATTAATTTCCCCTACAGATTCACTCATAATTTGTTTGAAAACGTAGTTTGTACCAGCTAGTACTTCTTGACGACTGCGGAAGTTTTTCGCTAAATCAATTTTCATTCCGCCATCTACGCCTTCAGGGGTAAAGCGTTTATATTTCCCTAAAAACAGCCCTGGTTCTGCTAAACGGAAACGGTAAATCGATTGCTTCACATCGCCAACCATGAACAGATTTCCTTCTTCTTCGTTCTCTTTCGTCACAAGCTTCACAATCGATTCTTGCACGAAGTTTACGTCCTGATACTCATCGACGAGCACTTCAGCAAATTTATTGCGGTATTGCATTGCAACTGGTGATGGATGAAGCTGACCGTCGCGAGAGCGTTCACTTAAAATTTGCAAGCAAAAATGCTCCAAGTCCGTAAAGTCAACCATCCCTTTTCCTTGTTTCATCACTTGGAAACGTTCTGCAAATTCTTTTACAAGTGAAACAAGCTTCCCTAGCACAGGATGCATATCTTGAAAATCACGTAAGAAACTTTCTGGTTTACGGCTAAATAACTCCTCTTGTAACTTTTTCACTTCATCTTTCGCTTTAGCGCGCAGCGTATCAACTTGAGCTACCACATCTTCGTTATAGTCTGCTTTCTTTATACGCTTTAACGTTTGCCAAGAAACGTTTTGCATCACTTCATATGTGCTTTGCCACGACTGATGAGACGCCTGAATTAGCCCTTCAAGTAAGAGAAGATCCGCCTGCAATGTTTCCACGCGCGGCGCTGGTCCGTCTGGTAACATCGCAAGTTCAATTGCTTTTTCAACATATTGCTTCGCCGTTTGTAATTGAATCTTTGCATCATCTAGCAAATACGTCGCATACATTAAGTCTTCAATCGATTTCCCAGTCACATCGTATGCATCTACTAATTTATCAAGCCAGCGATTTGGGTCCGGATGCGCTCTTGATTCTGTATGAAGCGCTAAAATCATACGCTGCAAGTCATCGTCATTACGGTCACTCGTATAACGATCAACAAGTTCAAAGAAAATAGTATTATTTTCTTGACTATACTCTTCTTCTAATATGTCTCCAAGCACTTCTTCCTTTAACAGCTCATTCTCTGTTTCGTTTGCAATGCGAAAACGTGGATCAATATCAAGCATATAGTAATAACCACGAATCACTTGCAAACAAAACGAGTGAATTGTCGAAATGGAAGCTCGGTTTAATAAACTTAGTTGTTTTCGAATATGCTGCGAAGCTGGATTATCTGCTAACACTTTCTCTAGCGCTTCACCAATTCGGTTTTTCATCTCTTGCGCTGCTGCATTCGTAAATGTAACAACGAGCAAACGGTCTACATCAACTGGATTTTCCTCACGAATAATTTTGCGAATAATACGTTCAACAAGAACCGCTGTTTTCCCCGATCCAGCTGCTGCCGCTACTAAAATATCACGCCCGTCAGCAACAATCGCCTTCCACTGATCATCTGTCCATTGACTGCCTTCTGGCTTTGCTGGTAAGTTATTTATCATTTGTGGGCCTCCTCTCTCATCTTTTCAAGTGCTTCACTATCTTTCATATCTTTTAATGATCTATATTCATTATCTTCTAACGACTCATCAAATTGACAAACAGAGCGGAAGTTACAGAATGTACACGCTGTTTTATTTCCCATCTTATACGGTGTAATATCGATGACACCATCTGTAATGTGCGTTCCGATATTTTCAAACTTTTGATGAACGTACTTTTGCAGTACATCAAATTCTTGTTCACTTGCAATACTTGATCTTGCACTAAAGCTCCCATCTTTCTTCAAGCCAGCAGAAATAATATTTGAACTTCCTGTCGTTAATGCGTGATCCATTAAACGAACAACATCTGCATCACCAAGAACAAGACCTTTCATTTTAAATTTCTTTAAAATCTCTTGTTCAATTTCAGCTTCGCCTGCGTCGCCTTTCATTTCTACAATTGGATTATGAATATGGAAATATAAAACGCCAGCAGGCGACGCTTGTCCTGATCCTTTCATCCATTTGCTCGCATTTGACGTAACAACATCTAAATACGTCAACATTTGCAATGCTAAACCGTAATACACTTCTGTTAAATCTAACGCTTTTGCACTTGATTTATAATCGATAATACGTAAATACGTGCCGCTCTCATCTTCCGCTTTATCAACGCGGTCAATCCGGCCAACCACTTCCATTTTCACACCGTTTGCCAGTTCAAATTGCATTGGTGGTAAGGAGTCTGCTCCGCCCATACCAAATGGTACTTCTAGGTCAACTGGGACGAATCCACTTGCCTTTGCATGTTCACGAAGCACAAGTGATGTACGGAAAATAATTTGCTGCAATTTATGCTTTAAATAGTGATGACGATTCGAGCTTAATAAAATTTGGCGCTGCAATAACGGCGCTAATTCTTCAATCACAACTTGTGATAAATACTCGCATTCTTTCACTGTTAAATCCGCCCACGTACGATTTTCTCGTAACAATTTATCAGCAATTTTCTTTAAAGCTGCGTGGAAAAGTTCTCCGATATCAGGTGCGTCTAATTTGAAAATATCACGCTCACGTAATGACAATCCATGCTGGGCAAAGTGCGCGTATGAACAACGATTAAAGAGTTCCATACGCGAAACGCTTCCTTTAATCTTTTCACCATATAACTCGCGGCTTACATCATTGCTCAGTTTCTCAGCACGGTTGCGGTAAAATAAACTTGATAAAACGCGGCTGCTTTTTTGTTTCCATTCGTCTGAAGTGACATAGAAATTATATACGTCCCACCAGAAACTTAAATTCCCTTCAAATCCGTAACGTTTCCAGTTTTGCAATTGCTGCGTCAAATACGACATCGTAACTTCTGGCGTTGCAATGTACGAAATTTGCTCACGAATCGATATATCATTCACATCATTTGTTAAAAACTGTTCTTTTATAGAAGGAAACATTCTTTTCATTCTTTTCATAAAGCTAGAAACAAGAAGTGTCTTTCCCTCTTCATCTGCAAGCGGGCAAGAAAGATATAACTTATCCGATGCACATGTCACGGTCTGATAAATAACAAATTGTTCATCTAATAGTTTGCGACGTGTTGTTGGGGCAAGTAAGGTGCCCGCTGCAACGAGTGCTTCTCGCTCTTCGTCTGATAGCACTCCTTCTTCAGTTGGTGCTGCCGGAATAACCCCTTCATTTGCTCCAACAATGAAAGCGGCGCGAATGTTCGAAAGACGAGAGCGGTCAATATTTGCAATAATAACCTGATCTAATGATGGCGGGATATTTGCGAATTGAAGCGACTCAAGCCCTGTCGTCATCACATTCATAAACATCGATAAGGACATCTTCTCGTCACCAAGCATCTCAACGAACGTATCAAGAAGGCTCATTACTTGCTCCCACACTTGATCATGATCTGTTGCAAACAAGAAATCCCCTTCCGCTTCTGCTTTCATACGTAACTCTTCAAGCTTCTTCGGTACATCTAATTCTTCTAAAAATAAATATACAGCTTCACACATGCTCATTGGTGTCGTAGCACGCTTTAAACGCTTTTGCAAACGAATAATCGGCGTTCTCACGACGCCTCGTAAACGGTTTACTTTCTCTTCCATTTCACGCTCACTGTTCGTTTGTGTTCCTTCACCCCCATCTAATGAGCGATAACGACGGTACGTCCATGGGTCTTCTGAAGTCCACCTTTTTCCTTGCACACCGTACGCTAAACAATAGTTTTCAAACTCATCCATCTCTTCGCGCATGCTTTCTTTATTCGCATCTAACGGATATAACAGCTCCGTTTTCACGCAGCGAAATACCGCATCATAACGCCAATTCCCACTAATAACTTCAAGTGCTGAACGAATACATTCAATAAGTGGATGATGTGACATCGAACGCTTTTGATCGATAAAGTGTGGAATATTATAATCAACAAACAACGTTTTCATTAAGTCATAATAACTATCTCCGTTACGAAGAAGAACTGCAATATCGCGGTAACGATAACCCTCTTCTGCAATGAGGCGACGAATTTCGCGGGCCACTCCCTCTACTTCAGCACGCAAGTTCACAGCGTTATATAACGTAACATTTGATTCACCTTCAAATTCTTTCGGAAAGCGTGCTTCATAATATGCTTCTAAATGCGCAAGTCCAGATGAACGGAATCTTGGTTGTTCTTTCATAAAAATCGTTGGCTGTAACACCATTTTCTCTTCACGAGCTATTTGTTTTACATTTTCATACGTAACGATTGTTTGGTGAAATAAATCCAGTTCACTTACTGGCATTGCTAACGTCTGTTCGTCTAACGTTAACGTTACTTTCACTTTTGCACCATAACGCATAAGCTGCCGAACAATTTCTAATTCTTGCGGTGAAAATGAATGGAACCCATCTATATAAATGTCCGCATCTTTTACATACTCTGAGTGCGGAATTTTTTCAAATAATAGTTGTAAATAATCTTCTGAATCTAAATACTTTCCAATTAATGCGCGTTCAAAGTCATCATATAAAAGCTGTAAATCGTACATTTTATTTGCTAATAACTTTTGTTCATTGCCGCTACTATTTGCCTCTAACTCTTGCCACATCGTATATACGTTAGATGGTGTTAAATTGTAGCGTTTAAATTCCGTAATCATGCTGCCAAGTTGTTCGAAAAATCCATTTTGCTCTGCAGCTTTTTGGAACACATGTAATTCTTCCTTGCGCGCCTCCACAATTTTTCTAAGCAACATATGAACGCCTGCTTCATCAATATGAAGACGACTTGCACCACCAACTTCTTGCAATACTTTCCATGCTAAACGGGAGAAACTAAATACTTGTGCTCGAATTGAGCTTTGCACTTCTTCGCTACGAATTAAAGCTTGCTGCGTTTGGAACGTCATTTGCTCCGGAACAATATATAAAATCGCATTTCCTCTTGGTCTTCGCTTTAACTCTTCTTGCACTTCATGTAAAAGAAGTCCACTCTTTCCACTACCTGCTCGTCCTATTACAAATTGAAGCGACATAAAACCCCACCTTTCTTCCTTCACGAACGCTAGTTTGCCAATATAATTGTATGATACAACAAAAAAAAAGACAAACAGCGACTGTTTGCCTTGCAATCATTATTTCTTTTGTTCAAAGTCCATTTCCACATCACGAATTGGCCAGTACCGTAAGTCTACTTTTCCGACAATCTCGTCAATTTTCACAAACCCAAAGTGCCGGCTATCCCAGCTTCCTAATCGGTTGTCACCGAGGACAAAAATATATCCGTCCGGAATAACTTCCTCTCCAGTAACTTCTTCTAACGTAAAATCCCCCGTTAGTAAATGCCCATTCATTGCTTTTTTGTACTCCTCTAAATACGGCTCCGCTACTGCTTTTCCGTTAATATACAACATGTCATCTCTATATGCAACATGCTCTCCTGGTAATCCAATGACTCGTTTCACATAGTCGTCATTGCCGTTTGCGTGAAATACAATAACATCGAGTCGACTTAAATCACTAACTTGATAACTCACCTTATTTACAACAAGCATATTTCCATCCTGAAGTGTTGGCATCATTGACTTTCCTTCTACGATATAGGTTGAAAAGAAAAACGTTCGAAAAAAAACAGCTAATATTACACCAACAAAAATGATTTTGATCCATGCTAGACCCTCTTTTTTCCACGCTTTCTTCATCGCTTCACTCTCCTATTCGTTTTCAGGATGTGATTACAAAGAAGACTAGTCTCGAGTTAACTCTAATTTCACTTCAATTTTTTTACCAACATACCATAAAATAAAAACCGCAATCGCTACAACGACTGTTTTAATCGGATTATAAATAAATGACATTAAATCATGTCCAATATAGCTAAGCACAAAAATCATCACAAACTTTCCAAGTCCAAGCGCGAGTACAAACTGACGTTTACTAATACGAGATAAACCCGCAACAACATTAATAAGTGCAGATGGTGTAAACGGGAAACAAAACAAAATAAAGATAGGCGCAAATCCTTTTCGCTCAATCCACATCATCGCTTTCCTTACTTTCTCATGCTTATTTACAAAAGAAAAGAAGCGACTCCTACCAAATCGGCGAATAACAGAGAATACAATTAACGCACCCAGTACAGAGCCGATCCATGAATATAAAAATCCAAAACCAAGCCCAAATGCCGCTGCATTTGCCATTACAAATAAAATAAGCGGAAGTGCCGGAATAATCGCTTCAATCATCGGAAGCCCAATCCCAAGAAGAGGACCAAACGCACGATAACTACTGACGAGTTGTTCCATATTTTCTATTGTGAAATACTCTCGAATTGTTTGAAGATCCATTCTATTATGTACCCCTTTATGTTAGTCCTTCCCTTACTTTACCACTGTTGCCTTATTCGGGGAAATAGTATATATGACAAATGAAGATGTATTATTAATATTCCATGTTTTCCGTTAGAAATCCTCTTTCATACGCCCTTAACTAAAGCAATAAATAACAACAAAAAAAAGGACAGCATATGCTGTCCTTTTTCGCTGCTATCTATACAATTAGATTTTTGCAACGTTTTTAGCTTGTGGTCCACGGTTACCTTCTTCGATTTCGAAGCTAACTTTTTGGCCTTCTTCTAAAGACTTGAAGCCGTCGCCAGTGATTGCAGAGAAGTGTACGAATACATCGTTTCCGCCTTCAACTTCGATGAAACCGAAGCCTTTTTCGTTGTTAAACCATTTTACTTGTCCTGTTACTGTCATGTGAATGACCTCCTGAAATAAATAATTGTAGTCTTCTAACATAAAAAAAGAATCCATACATGATCAAAAACCAAACATAATATAAAAGCAGAAAAGATAGCATTGCTTTCACAATTTCTTGGCGCTTGATAATATATGGATTGCTTGATTTAAGTATTTAACTAAGTATTACTATAACATACTTTTTCTAAAACACCAAATGTTATTTTTATCAAATAAGAAAGAAAAGCTGAAAAACTGAAAAAAACCTTATTTTTTGGGATGGGAGAGTGCGGGATTCTCTCTATATCCGTAACTTTTTGTTTAGTAATGGTTCCAAAACCATAATTCCCCTTTAAACTAAAGACGTTAATCAGTGGTGAAAAATAAATGAACCGATACTCTACAGCATCGGTTCATGACAACATTATCCTTCTACATTTACAGCATATGTTTTTTCATAAAGCGGTGTTAGTTCTAACACTTCACTTGGGTTCATTGTCATAAATGCAAGCTGTACTCGTTTGCCTTTTCTATCTTCAAACGCTGCACGGAGCTGGGCAGTACGGCATACTTGGTTTTCAAAACTTCCTCTAGACATTTCTAATTTGATAGCTTGTCCATTTATAAAAGTGATAAAAAGTGTACCTGGTAAAAGTTCTTTATTATTTACAACATGAAAGTGTGATAGCCATGCACACTCTTTTCTAGAGTAGGAAAGTGTCGGAAAGAAATAGAGGTAATCAACGGGACTTATTGCAATCGGCGCTTTATGCGTAATACCTGTTAGCTCTTTTGTCCCTTCTTTTCTGCCAAAGAAATTTGATCCATGCAAACGACAGCTTTGTTCAATAATCTCAATTGGTTTACAGTAGACAAAAAACGCATCCTCTTCTTCAATTACGCGCGTCACAATTTCCTTATCATTTAACACAATTGGAAGCAGCGCCATTGTTTTACGATTCACAATATACTCTTGTACATACCGTTCTTTTTTTTCCATTCTCTCTCTCGCTCCTTTTTTCCGTTTTCGAACTACTTTATAAAAGTATTTCGCATAAGTAATTGTATCATTTCACCAAAAGGAATAATTTTTATTTTCAATTTTTTTACAATTAATTTGCATAACGTTAAAAGTCATTACACTATCCTTGAAAAATCAATAAAGAGACTTAAAAATTTATCTAGAGAAAAAGTATAATAACCTTTTATGTAAATTATGTTTATTACTTTTTGAAATATTTGTAATAAAACCCTCTAGCAAAGAATTTCTAAATTTTTGCTAGAGGGTTTTATTGTTTTCTGTATAGGAAGAAATATTTTTGTGGGAATTGCTACAGAGCCTTTATTAATAAACCTCATCTCACGTTCATACATACTTAACATTTACAGTTTTATCCTAAAGTTGGTATCATTTACTTGTATAAAAAGGGGGAGGATTCATGAGTTTAAACATGTACATAGGAGAAGTACAAGCGCAAACAGAAAGTATGAATGCTTTTTGCAATGCAACGATTCAGGGGATGGAAGAAGTAATTCGCTCTATCGACGCTTTCGCATTAGACGTCACACTAAAAGGAAAGACATATGAAAGTGCGAAAACATTTTTCATGCAAACATACCGCCAGTTAGCGCAAGGTATTATTTATCTATGCGAAGAACTAATCATTCAAAATAATGCCTTTCCAGCTGACTTTCAAGCAGAGGTCGCGACAGTTGATGTAGTTGAACAAGAAATACGCGAACAAATTCGAGAACTGGAGCAAATGATTGCAGCAATTGCAGCAATGGATGAACAAACACCTGAGACGGCAGCAATGCTACAAATTTATCACGCAATGAAAAGGAAACTGGAAGATAAACTAGAACGGTTATATCAATTCAATTATTCTTCTAGTGAGAATTATCGTACAGCAATTGAATTAGCTTCCAGTATTGCAAAAGGGCTTGCAGAAGTACAAAGTGGAAAAGGATTTCAAGCTGTCAGCGGAACATTTCATACTGAAAGGCTAAATATGGAGTGGGCAAAGCCAATTCAAGTGATCACAGAAGAGAAAATGCGAAAAGCTGAGGAAGAGCGTATAAAAGACGAATCATTACTCGATAAATTTAAGGATGCTGTCGAGGATGGAGTAGGAGCGCTGGATCAGGCGTCGGAAAAATTTTTCCACACCCTAGAAAATACTCCTATACTCGGACAACTTTATAGCTTCAAAAAAGGAATGGATGAAGCGGCTATAGATGGACTTAAAGGATTAGTAAATACGTTCTTACACCCAATAGATAGTTTTGAAAGTGCCATGTATGCTCTTTCTCATCCACAAGAAACATTCAATTCTGTAACATAGGCTATTAGGGATTCATGGAATCAAGAAGTTGTAAATGGAGATTGGAATAGCAGAGCTAAATAGTTTGGAAATATGAGTATGCAAGCCTTGTTCATGGTTGTAGGAACAAAAGGGGTAGATAAAATTTCAAAAGTAAGTAAATTTTCAAAGGTGGATAAACCTTCAAAAATTAATAAAAGTGTAAACTTCATACAAAGTATAAAAAACGTATTAAATCCCAATAAGTATAGGCAATTCATCGACATGTTGAATTACCTTTTAATGCCCAAAAATCAACTTGCTTTTGAAGGTGGAAATGTTGTAGACTCTTCCTCAGATAGCACTACCTTTAAACAAGCTGAAGAAAAACTATCGACCTATCAGTTTAATAAGGGGACGGATGAAACCAATACATCTGGAAAAGCAACTCAAACATTAGAAGCGGCTAGAGAACAACAACGTATGGTAATAGAATCAGTAGAAAGTGGCAAAGTAGCCCTAAAAACAACGAAGCGTAAAGGGAATTATGGTGAAATGAAGATGGATGACTTTTTTGAAAGTCAAACCTATACCAGAATTAGTGATGATCGTGTATTAACATTGGATCAAAAAATTGTTAAGGGAATAGATGCTGTATATGAAAATTCATCTCCACCACCTAAGTATGTAATAGCGGAGGCTAAGTACAACACATCCAAGTTGGGAAAAACAAATGATGGTAAGCAAATGAGTGAAGATTGGATTCTTGGAAGTGAAAGATTAGATAGCACTTTGTCAAAAGAAAAAGCAGATGAAATTGTGACAGAAATGGTGTTAAACCCAGAAAATGTTCAAAGAATTGTTATTCAGGTTATGCCTGATGGAACAATAGTAAAGAAAATTCTTGAAATATAACAGATGGGAGAGAAATTATGCTAAGAGATAAAATTAAAACTGATATATATTTTAACGAATTTATCAATTATGAGGAAAAGCGAATAGAAAAATTTTTATTATTGGTTGAAAAAGTTATTGAGGAAAGAGGAAAAGATGATAAAGGTTTAAAGAACGGATATATAGCATTGCAAGGTTATTATTTTAATAAATTAAGGGCAATGTACTCTGCGGGCTATTCTATTCAAACTATTCGTGATTTTTTACCTGAAGTAATAGATATTATGGAAAAAGCATGGAATAAAGAAAGTGGATATATACGTATGCTATGGATGACATCCATAGCAGTAATGCTAAATATTGAAGATAAAGAATTTAATAGACTAATAGCAATGATAAGGAAAGAAGGACTAAATGATTATTTGATTAATTATTTTATTGCTTTTAGAAATGGTGAGCCCTCAGATTTTTATGAGCAGAGTGAATTTTACGTAAAAAATCCATATATAAAATTAAAGGAAGTAATTGAGAGCAATAAAAATTCACAAGAGAATTCTATAAAAAATTTAGAAAAATATATAAAAAAGTATTGGTATACAGGACATTCAGATGAAGCATGGTACGACGCACATGAAAATAAACATGATATTTATAGTGGTTACTGGAGTTTTGAAAGTGGTGCAATCGCAAAAATTTTAAAATTAGATGATAGTATGTTAAAAGATGTTCCGTACTACCCATACGACATGGTGCATTTTAAAGATGAGTAGATTGATTCTGCGATAAAAATAATCTTAATAAAGAAGGTGACTTTGCATTGAAAGGAAGTCATCTTCTTTTGTTGTATATTGAGAATAATAAAGTTTATCTTACTGTGGATTTATGAAATACTTAGCCTAGAGTAGCATGTTTTTTATTAGGGGGAATCTCGTGTATGATTTCATTAACAATGGATTTGAACAATAAACAATCATTAGAAAAGATAATCTTAATAAAAATATTAGGTATTGTTAATGCTTTAGAAGAAAATCTAATTACAATTGAAGAAGCTGAAAAAATTCTGTTTAGTCCGTATACGATTGAACTATTAAAAACTAAAAAAGTGTCTAATGAAGTTCTCGATATACTCATTCTAGGAACTGAATTAGAAGATGTATTGAGTTTAATACCAGATAAATTAAATGATAGTTTATCAGAAATAAAACAGTTATCTTTTCAATTACTGAAACAAAAGAATAAGTATGAGATTGATGATAAAGTATTAAGGTAAAAAAGAAGCATTTTGAGGAGGAATCATTGAAATGAAGAAAACGATACTAAGCTTAATGGGATTTGTAACAGTTTTCACTTTCACCATAGGCGTTACAAATGTAGACAAACCTCAAAAATCTTATGAAGGCATTCAACGTTTGTCTGTTGGAGATCACGGCGGTTGATTTGCTAAGATAAAGTTAGAAGAGGCCGACTCAATGTGTGATATGAGTCGGTTTTAATTGTTATTCCACTAAGGAACCATCATCATTAAATCTGCATTCCTTACAAAGGCTAATTTCATCATGCATATCATCACTAATAATAAATACGGCATAAATAAGGTAGTTCCCTCATTCATGCCGCTTCCTTTTTTATCAACTTGTAAACTGCTCCTCCTCCGTCGATCCTTTCAGCGCTGTTGTTGATGATGTACCACCTGATACAACTTGCGCTACTGCGTCGAAGTACCCTGTACCTACTTCGCGTTGATGACGCGTTGCAGAGTAGCCGTGCACTTCTGCTGCAAATTCTGCTTGTTGCAACTCTGAATATGCTGCCATGCCGCGCTCTTTGTAGCCACGAGCAAGTTCGAACATGCCGTAGTTTAAGGAGTGGAAACCAGCAAGAGTTACGAATTGGAACTTGTATCCGTAAGACGCGATTTCTTTTTGGAAGTTTGCTATTGTTTCATCGTCTAGCTTCTTCTTCCAGTTAAATGATGGTGAACAGTTGTAAGCAAGCATTTTTCCTGGGAATTTCTCATGGATTGCATCTGCAAAACGCTTCGCATCTTCTAAGTTTGGCTCAGATGTTTCACACCATACAAGGTCTGCGTACGGCGCATATGCTAAGCCGCGAGCAATCGCTTGGTCAAGACCTGCCTTTGTACGGAAGAAGCCTTCTGGCGTTCTTTCACCTGTAATGAACTTTCGATCAACCGGATCAATATCACTCGTAATTAAATCTGCTGCATCTGCATCTGTTCTTGCGATAATAAGTGTTGGTACACCCATTACATCCGATGCAAGGCGCGCCGATATTAAATTACGGACTGCCGTTTGCGTTGGCAGTAATACTTTCCCGCCTAAATGGCCACACTTTTTCTCTGAAGATAATTGGTCTTCAAAGTGAACGCCAGATGCACCAGCTTCAATCATACCTTTCATTAATTCAAATACATTTAGCTGTCCGCCAAAACCAGCTTCTGCATCAGCAACGATTGGTACGAAATAATCAACATCGCCGCTATCTTCCATATGCTGAATTTGATCTGCACGCTGAAGCGTTTGGTTAATGCGTTTAACAACAGCTGGTACACTGTTCGCTGGATATAGACTTTGGTCTGGATACATTTGTCCCGCTAAGTTTGCATCTGCGGCTACTTGCCAACCGCTTAAATAAATTGCTTTTAATCCCGCTTTCACTTGTTGCATCGCTTGGTTCCCTGTTAGTGCACCAAGTGCGTTAATGTAATCTTCTTTATGAAGGGAATCCCATAGTTTTTCTGCACCGCGCTTTGCTAACGTATGCTCAATATCAATTGATCCACGCAGACGAATGACATCTTCTGCCGAATACGGACGCTCAATCCCTTTCCATCGTTTATCCATTTCCCAGCTTTCTTGTAATTGTTGTACGCGTTCATTTTTCATTTTTCTATCCCCTTTTCACTTTATAAAATTTCATAACCCGGTAATGTTAAGAATGGTACAAATTCATCATTATGAATTAAATTTGTAAATAACTTCGTTGCTTCTATAAATCTTCCGTTCTCAAAGTTTTCTCTCCCAATCTCTTTCTCTATTTTTTGCAACTCTTCAGCTTTTAACGTTTCTACTAAAGCAAATGTAATGTTCCGTCCATCTTCTAGTTTCCCACCCTCATGACGAATCCATTGCCACACTTGCGCTCTTGAAATTTCCGCCGTTGCCGCATCTTCCATTAAGTTATAAATCGGTGCTGCTCCTCGTCCACTCAGCCACGATGCGATATATTGAATGGCAACGCTAATATTTGTACGAAGTCCAGATTCTGTAATCGTTCCCACTGGTACTTCTAACAAGTCCTTCTCTGTTACATGAACATCTTCACGTTTACGATAAATTTGATTGTTCGTATTCATCACGCGGTCAAACACTTCCATTGCAACTGGTACAAGTGCTGGATGCGCAACCCACGTACCGTCATGTCCTTCAAATGCTTCACGTTCTTTATCCGCACGCACTTTTTCAAATGCTGCCTCATTTGCCTCTGGATTATTTTTAATTGGAATTTGCGCTGCCATTCCGCCCATTGCCGGTGCTTCGCGGCGGTGGCACGTTTGAATCACGCGTAAACAATATGCACGCATAAACGGTACAGTCATCGTTACTTGCACACGATCTGGCAGTAAAAATTGTTTATGATTGCGGAAGCTCTTCAAAAAGCTAAAAATGTAATCCCATCGTCCACAATTTAGGCCAGCTGAATGTTCACGTAGTTCATATAAAATTTCATCTACTTCAAACGAAGCGTGAATCGTTTCCACTAGTACAGTTGCTTTAATCGTTCCGTTTGGAATGCCTACGTATTTCTGTGCAAATTCGAAAACATCGTTCCAAAGCCTTGCTTCTAAGTAACTTTCTAGTTTTGGTAAGTAAAAGTATGGTCCACTTCCTTTTTTTAATAACTCCTTCGCATTATGGAAAAAGAATAAACCGAAGTCTACGAAACTCGCAGACATTACTTCTCCATTTACTTGTAAATGTTTCTCCTCTAAATGTAAGCCACGTGGGCGCACGATTAAGACCGCATGCTTTTCATGCAAACGATATTCTTTTCCATTTTCATTCTTATGTGAAATCGTTCCCTTAATCGCATCTCGCAAATTGATTTGCCCCTCTACAGTGTTCTTCCATGTTGGCGAATTAGAATCTTCAAAGTCAGCCATGAACACACGAGCACCAGAGTTTAATGCATTGATAACCATCTTCCGATCAACCGGCCCCGTAATTTCCACGCGGCGATCTTCTAAATCTTTTGGAAGTGGTGCAATCGTCCAATCATCAGCACGAATATGCGCTGTTTCTTTTAAAAATGTCGGAAATTCCCCCGCATCAATTTTCTCTTGCTTTTTCACTCGGCTTTGCAACAGTTCTTTTCTTCGTCCATTAAACTTTTCATGCAACTCCTTCATAAAAGCGAGTGCTTCAGGCGTTAAAATTTCTAAATACGCTGGTGTTACTTCTCCAACGAGTGTAACCCGTGAAGTTTGCGTCGACATATTAGCATCCCCTTCTTTAAAACTGTTTTATAACAGATTTGATTTTTATGGTTATATTATATAACAAATTTTCAGAAAAGAAAGGATTTTTTAGAATTTTTTTACAGTATCTATAAATCCATTTATCCTGCAAAACAAGAGAGAGCCCATTCCCCAAAGGTTAGGCCCTCTCTTGTTGTAACTATTTTCTCTCTTCGTACTCTTCAAACGTGACAATACGCTCAAAAATTGGTGGATGTGTATATAAGAAAAACTTTACGAGCGGCGGTGGATTCACTTGGCTTAAACTCGTCTTTGATAAATATTGAAACGTCTCTACACCAGATTCCCCATCACCCGTCATTTCTAATGCATATTGATCTGCCGCCCTCTCTTCTATGCGCGATATATAGTTTTCAGCCGGACTGACGAAAAAGGATAACATAGAAGATACTAAGAAAAAGAGTGGTAATACAGAGAAACTTGTTGCTTTTGAAATATGCAGTGCATGCCCCCATTTTCGAATACACATATGAACAATTCGGCTAATGAGGTACATGCCGACAAACGTCATGACAATATACATTCCTACTCCTATGTATATATGTTTCATCACGTAATGGCCGATTTCATGTGCCATGATAAATAATATTTCTTTATCTTTTAACTGTTCAAGCGTCGTATCCCAAAGAACGATACGTGAATTTGAGCCAATTCCTGTTACATATGCATTAAGTGAGTTTGTCTTTTCTGACATATTCACTTCATACACGTGTTCAGCGGGAACATTCCCCTCATCTGCTAATGCTAAAATCTTTTTCTCAAGCTCTTTATTTTGCAGCGTAGAAAATTCATCATATAAAGGTGCAATCACAACCGGCTGAATAAATGTAATAAAAAGTGTAAACGGAACAGACAATGCCCAGCCACATAACCACCAGCGTTTTGGGTATTTTTGAATGAGCCATAACAATACAGAAACAACGATAAACATGAGTAAATAGTTCACCCAAAAATCAATAACGTTTTCCTTCATCCAGTTTGCTGTTGTTTGTGTGGAAATACCATAATCAACCGAAACTTTTCTACCAATCCACTGAATTGGTAAAGAGAATACAGTTGTAAGAAGCGATAAATAAAATAAGTAAATCGCAATTTGGATTGTTCGTATTTTCACCGTTTCCTTCGCCCACGTTTCAAACCTTTTTGAAACGCCAAGGACAAGAACAAATAATAAAACGAGCCATTCAAACGGTACACTTAGGAAAAACAATAAATATTTCACCTTTGAATATTCTTGACTAAGCGTTAGTTCCTTTGCATTCATGAATGTTTGCGGATCCGCACTCGTCCCTTTATACATGTCTGGAATGATTTCATGATTTAAGCCAAATAAATACCAATACATAAAAAGTGCAAAACAACCGTACAAAAAAAGAGCTCCCCAAATAATCTTTCTTCGCATTCTTCTCCCTCCTCTAAGCTGCCTGTCTATTATTATTGTAGTCCGCTCTTTTGAAAATAGAACAAGCTGTAGAAGTGTAACCGTATTTCTTTTTTAGAGAAAGGAAGTAAAAAATCTCTTCGGTATGATTCAAACAGGAAGAGAATATGGATAAGTAGAAAAGACTTGGGTTATTAAGAAAGGGTTGATGAAGAACGATGAATCAAATAAGTGATAAAGTTCGAACATACTTTGAGGAGTTCAACCAAGCTCATAATGCATTCAAGCCAGACCTCCTCGCACCTCACGTAATAGATCCTCTTGTAGGTGCCGATCCTAATGGCTCTATTCAAATCGTATCAAAAGAAGATTATCTAGCTGGGACTGAAAAAAGTCAGGAGTATTTATATTCCCTTGGCTTTCAATTCGTCAACACAATTCCAGTTGAGGAAATTCCTTTAAACCCTTACTATACACTTGTAAAAACAAAGGGTACGATGCGCCTTGAGAAAACTCCAGGTGAGCCACTAGATGTAATCCATGACACCATTTACATCTTATACATGAAAGATGTAAAACCTAAAATGGTATTTACGCTTTCTCACGAGGATCCTATGAAAATGGCAAAAGACCAGCATGGCATTTCTTACGGTGAACAACTTTCATGGGACGAGATGCTTTGAAAAATTTATGAAATGATACTATATAAAAGACAAAAAAACGCTCGGTTTTCCAAGCGTTTTTTGTCTTTTATATAATTGTTTCACACCAAATTCTCCCTCATGCATAACATGTGCCTAGAAGCCTACGTAAAGAGGTGAAGAAAATTAAGAAACTTTTTATGAAGCACGCTTCTCTTTCACTTTATGCATAAACAACGCCACAACAATTAAACCAATTGTAAACACCAAACAGCTTGTCGCAAAGTTAAGCCATTCAATTTGTTCTTCTGGACGACCGTGAACAACAAGTTGCAATACCCCAAATGCGACAATCATCATAATAAATTCAATAACCGCGCCTTTTTTTATAGAGTCCATTCTATTAGTCCTTTCTTGTTCAAATTTAAACAATCTATTGTATGATTTTTATAAAGAAACTGAAGTCTTGAAATGATAATTCACTATACTTAATGCTTCCTTGTACAATTAGCAGTAGCAACAAACCTGTAATACATAAATAATTTACTTTACGTTCATTACTCCCCTCTGCAATTACACCTCCGCTAATAAAAAGAAGCCCTAATAAATGCAGTGCAGTATATGTAAAGAAATTCGCTGTTTCCCATTGAAAAATTACATTTACTGTCGTCAGCATAACAACAATCAAAATAATTACATAAAACAAACGAATTGATCGTATCATTCGGCTCATAAAAACCCTCGCGTTTTCAAATTTTTTAAAGGCGTTAAAACCGCTTCTTGTTTCTTAGCGAGACTGTCACTCGATGTATGGTAACGGTCAGAGCCTTTGAGTACCTCATCTTTTTTTATAAAAGGATGAAACGAAAGCAATCTCTCATTTAATTAAAAGATTGCTCTATGAATACTATATAATCGTTTTCTTAATAACGTTTTATATCATAGTAAAATTCTTGCCTCAAAAATTGAAAGAAACAAAGAAGTTTATGTAGAGTAAGATTGTTAGCCCGCTCTACCTATATGCAACGAAGGAGCACCTCTACCTATGTAACGACGGTTTGCAAACCAGAAAATTAATACGAAGTTTAATCCAATCATAAAGGAGATTGCACCTGTTAGATACATCGTATTTCCTTGCATACTTTTTAACACTTCTTCGCCGTTTTCATAGAATACGCGGAATGTCATAAATAGCGTAACATTATATAAGAAATGAATGCTCATCGTCATCAATAAACTTTGTGTACGAATGTATACAATAGATAATACGATGCTAGCAGCAAATGCTCCTACTAAGTCTGCATGAAAACTTCCAAATAAAATGGCGACAGCAAAGATCGCTTTCTCGGTGCCCCATTTTACAGCAAAACGCTGAAATAAAAACCCGCGAAATAACAGTTCTTCTATTACTGGTGCAAGTAACACAACAATAATAAACTCTATGGCTCCTGCGTTTGTTGCTTTTAATCCCTCTGCCCATTCGGACAATTTTACAACTGGACTTTCCATAAAGTGAGGAGTAAACCATGAGGAACAATATAATAGAACAACAAAAAAACCGTAGCAAAAAACAAGTAATCCTCCTGTAATCCCAACGACATGAAGCGGTTTATACCGCTCTTTTCGGTTTACAAAAAACGACCACGGTATACGGTGACGCTTATATTCGTAACATAGCCATAAAGCGGGAAGTATATAGAAGCACAGTGCTTTTATAGAAGAAAATAATTTTGCTGAATCATGCAGCATTTGCTCCCAATATAGAACTGCTACATGATCTAATATAGATAGTACAATAAATAAAATTAAAAAATAGCGAACGCGTACATAATAAAATGGATTCACCCTAATCCCCCTTCTATCCCTTACCGTACTTCTATCATAGCAAACAATTCTTATTTTTATTAAAAGCGAACCTTAAAATTACCTTAAAATAAGAAAGCAATTCCACAAATTACAAGAAAATGGTATGATAAACGTTGGAATAAAGGGGGATTCATAACATGCACGATGCGAATATTTTACTTGTTGATGATGAAACTGCTATTTTGCAATTATTAACGACTGTTCTTCAAAAAGAAGGATTTACAAACATCACAACAGCAACTTCTGCCGAAGAAGCGATGCCTCTCGTTGAATCATATCATTTTCATCTTATTATCCTTGATGTGATGCTACCTGGAAAATCAGGATTTGAACTTTGTCCGATGATTCGAGCAAAGACAGACTGCCCAATCTTCTTCTTAACAGCCAAAACATCTGATTTAGATAAATTATCAGGTTTTTTATATGGAGCTGACGATTATATTACAAAACCATTTAATCCACTTGAAATTGTAGCACGTGTGAAAGCACAGCTGCGCAGACAAATGAAATATGAAAGTAAAGCTGTACCAAATACACACACATTATCGTTTGGTCGTTTTCAAATTGATAAACATGCAGCCGAGTTAATTGTAGATAACGAAGTGACCGAATGTTCGGCTCAGCTATTTCAACTACTTCTCTTTTTCTGCGAACATCCAAATTACGTCTTTTCAAAAGAAGAGCTATATGAAAAAGTATGGGGAAGCCCAGCATATGACGGCGATGATAATACTGTTATGGTGCATATTCGAAAGCTACGAGAAAAGATTGAACTTGACCCAAGTCACCCAAAGTATATAAAAACAATCCGCGGACTTGGTTATAAATTTATACCAGGTAGGTAACAAATATGAACTTACGCAAACGACTTATTATCCAGTTCATTATTCAACATGCCATCATTTTAATTTCAGCACTCTTTGCTGTGTTCATTGCTTTTATGTACCTAATTAAACTTCTTGATGACGTATGGTTTCAGCCAAATTTCTCTAGTTCTGATAGCTTTACCGTCTCTCAATATGTGTATAAAGACGATGATCAAATTATATTGGATGGCGAAGTAAAAAAATATATAAAAAAGAAAAGTGATTGGCTACAAGTTGTAAATAACGATGGTAAGATTTTATATTCTTTCAATCTTCCTGCAGATGTACCAACATCGTATACGAAAACATCATTAGTTCGCTACTTAAAAAAGGAAATTCAAACACCTTATAAACTTTCATATTGGGAAATTGATATGGAAGGTGAACAAACAGTTGTCATTTACGGTGCATCAATGAAAAGTACAGCACTTCTGCAAACATTACAAGCAAAGCGCTCTTCTCCAGATGCTTCAGAGTTTTCATTAACAGAGGAGGAAAAAGAGCTTCTCATAAGCGCAAATGCCAAACTGCAAGTGTTCGATAAAAATGGAGAGTATATCTCTTCATTCCCAACGCCGAAAAAAACATCTTTCTCACCTATAACAACAGCACTTGCAGAAAAAGAGCCGTGGAATTATAAAGAAAATATTGCTAGTTTTTACAACGCTGATAAAGAGCTATTCTTTATATTAACGACACCAAATAAACATTACTACCCTGATGAAGAAGCAGATACCCTTGTAGCAAAAAAGATATTAACAGGATTAGGCTTTATCCTTCTTGTATTAGCTTTATATTTAATCATTGTCGCAATTTGGTATGGAACAAAATTTGGAAAGCCGTTACTTCATATGATGAGATGGTTAAAAAATATTGCAAGCGGTACGTATGAAGAGCCTGTAAATCGAAAAGGAAAATATACTCGCTTTAGACGTTCTGGCCGTGAAAAATGGTCTTTCCGCCTATTTCGAGACGTAATTCATGCGCTAGAACATCTTACAGCAACGTTAAAAAAGAACGAAGCGATGCGACAGCAAATCGAAAAGACGAGAGAAGAATGGATTACAAGCTTAACGCACGATTTAAAAACACCACTTAGCTCAATTTACGGCTATGCTCTTTTATTAGAATCAAAACATTATAACTGGAACGAAGAAGATATTCAAAAGTTCGGCGCTGTCATGCGGGAAAAATCACAATATATTACAACACTGCTTGATGATTTAAGTTTAACGTATCAACTAAAAAATGAAGCGATTCCGTTTGAACACGTGCCAATTGAAATGAACCAGTTTGTCCAAAAAATATTGTTGCAGTTCATTAATGATCCAGCCTTGCAAAATCAAAACATCGAGTTCATTCCAAGCTCTAATCCAGTTCACTATCACATCGAACCAAAATGGTTTCAGCGCATTATTGAAAACTTAGTTGCAAATGCTGTGAAACATAATTATATCGATACAAATGTGCTCATTTCATTAGCACAAGATGAAGCGTCATTTACCCTCTCCATTTCCGATGACGGAAAAGGAATGGATGAACAAACGAAAGAACTACTATTTGAACGCTATTACCGCGGTACAAATACAGAAGAAAAAGATGTCGGAACCGGACTTGGCCTTGCCATTGCAAAACAACTCGTCCTCGCCCATAACGGAACAATTTCCGTAGATAGTGAACTTGGAAAAGGAACGACAATTACGATGAAATTTCCATTCCATAAGGATAGTGACAGAAAAAACTGCTCAGAGGTATAACACTCTGGGCAGTTTTTTTATTTACACTTCGCAAACTTCATTTCAGGCAAAATTGCTTGTAACTCCAGTAAATCATCGATGACGAAATCAGCTTGAGCGAGCTCATCTTCCTGTGCAAAATCGAAATTACACCCAATCGTAATAAAGTCGTTATCTTTCGCTGCACGAATATCAGATAGACGGTCCCCAACAACTGCTGCTTCTTTTATATGATATTTTTCAGCAATCGCTCGAACTAAGTCTCCTTTATCAAGCGTCTTGATTTGTTGAATGCTAAATGTTTCCGTCACCCAATTATCTAGCTGATAGTATCTCACAATTGCTTGTAAATACTCTGTTAAACCGTTACTTGCTATGTAAATGGAACAGCCACTTTCTTTTAAATAACCGAAAACTTCCTTTACATTTGGATATAAAGCACCTTTTCCGCCTTTTATGTTCTCAATTAACCTTTCTAAAAAATAAGCATCCACTTGTTCCCTTACTTCGTTAGAATGATTTGGTAATAAAGCTTCCCAAACTTTTGGCAAAGGGACACCCATAATTTCACGGTATGTATCAATCGGCGTTTCTGCATCCCATAAGTTAAGTGATCGTAAATGATTAAACGTATCATCAAGTGACAATTCTAAAATTTTGTCTGTTTGAAACAGTGTTCCATCCATATCAAAAATGAGTGATTGTAGCATTGCTTTCTCTCCCCTTTATATCTCCTGTTCAATTATCTTAATTTTCTTATATATTTTAACACAAAACTACAACTCATCCTTCATGCACATAACTCGTCCTTACCTCTTTCTTATGAGACGATAAAACAATATTCGTTGAAGGTGTTCCATATTTCATTGCTTCATCAATGAATATCTCTAAAGTCTCCACAGAATGAGTCGCTACTTTTGCGATATAACTAATTTCTCCTGCTACTCGGTAGCATTCCAATACATCCGGATGATTGTTACAAAAATTCGAAAGCGCTTTACAATCCTTTGATTCAAATAAGATAAGAGCCACAATGTGCCGATCTAACTTTTTTAAAGCTATACTCGCATGATAACCTTCAATCGTACCATTATCTTCTAATTTTCTTACTCGCTCAATTACAGCTGGTGGAGACAAATGGACAATTTTTGCTAAATCTTTCATTGAGATTTTAGCGTTTTTTTGTAATTCATTTACTATCATTTGATCGACTGTATCCAAATTTACACAACCTTTTTTTATAAAGTTTTATAAAACCATTCCCTTATTAAATAAAGTCATAGCGCAACTGAACCATTTCCAAACTCTGTTATTAATATATATTTCTATCTAAAATAATAACAAAGGGGGCTACAAAATGAAAAAGATACTTTTATTATTAGCAGATGGATTTGAAGCTGTTGAAGCTGGTGTATTTACGGATGTTTTCGGCTGGAACAAATGGGAAGGTGATGGATCTACTCAATTAATAACAGCTGGACTACATAAACAGTTAACATGTACTTGGAACTTTACGGTGATTCCTGAAGTAGTTGTGACTGAAATTGACTTAGAAGAATTTGATGCCTTAGCAATTCCAGGAGGATTTGAAGAGGCTGGCTTTTACAATGACGCTTTTCATGAAACATTCCTTGAAGTAATTCGGCACTTTCACGCTAAACAGAAACCGATTGCTAGTATTTGCGTAGGGTCTTTACCACTTGGAAAAAGCGGGATACTACATAATAAAAAAGCGACAACGTACAATCATCCAACGAGCCATAGAAAAGAACAATTACAAGTATTTGGTGCTAATGTCCAACATGCACCGATCGTTCAAGATGGCCATATCATTACTTCTTCCAATCCGGCAACTGGATTTGACGTTGCTTTTCTCTTACTGGAACAATTAACGTCAAAAGAAAACGTTAAGCGTGTGAAAGATTTAATGGGGTTTGGATTATAAAACTAGAAGCTGTAACTAAAAGAGCACATTATCATAGGAGAAATACTCCTTATGACAACGTGCTCTTTCATATATATGAAAGCTACCTTCCAACTAATACAAACACATTTCCATCCGGTGCTTCCATAACAGCCACATGCCCTGATTCTGTTTGAAACGGCTCACGTATCCACTTTACTTCACCATGTTTCTGTAACTGTTTATATGTTTCTCGTACATCCTCTACCAATATTTCAACTTCTGTAAAGTCAACATCTGGATGATTACTTACTACAAGCTCTGAGCTTTGTTCATCTGGAAACTTAAGGCCTACTAATCTCCATATGTAACCATTTTCCAACTCACGCTCAATGCCCCAGTTTTCTTTTAAGCCCATTGCTGTATAAAAACGAAGCGACTTTTCCATATCTTTTGTATGTACACACACGCATTCTAGTTTTTTAAACATATCTTTTCCCCTTTGTGTAAAAAAGAAGCTGTTCACTGAACAGCTCCTTTTATTTTTATTGTTTCTTCTGCACCGGAAGCCAAATTTCAACTTGTGCAAATTCACTTTTATCTTCATGACAACGCTCGTCATATAACTCAAACTCTACAACACCAGTATGCTCGTATCCTGAGTGTGGGAACCATTCAGAGAAAATCGCATTCCACGTTTGGTGGATGGAAGATACCATATCTTTATGCGGTACTTTAGGCGTTGTAAACACTGCGTACGTTGCTTCTGGGAACGTACGGCATACCATATCATCCTTAGCATTATCAAAGCTTGTAACTTCTGTTCCAATAATATAAGTGAAATCTCCAGATTCTAAATTGAAGTCTGTACACATCCCAAGCTCAATCATACTTTCTTGATGAACTTGATTTGGAATCTTGTCATAACCTTTATTTCCTAAGTACTGCTCCCAAAGTGCTGGGATCTCTCTTTGACTTCTTCCGTCTTTATTCGACGTCTTTAACTCATATCCAATCACTTTTAACTCAGGCTTCTTCTCTAAACGAAATTCCATTTGTATTCCCCCTAAATATGGATTCCACTTCCGCTGCTTTACATTTACCTTTCCGTATAACGGCGTTGCAATCTTTTGCTTTCGATATTCACGCGGCGTCATGTGAAACAGCTTTTTAAAGGCGCGAATGAACGTTTCATGAGATTGAAAGCCATGCTCAAGTGCAATATCGAGAATCTTTTCCTCTGTATGAGAAAGCTGATAAGCTGCCCGGGCGAGCCTTCTCTTTCGTATATACTCCATCACAGAGTCACCTACCATCGCTTGGAACACACGGTGAAAGTGATACTCCGAAAACTTTGCAACAGAAGCAAGTTCCACAAGTGTTCTTCTCTCCATCACATCTTCTTCAATATAATCAATCACTCGCTGTATTTGCGTTTCATAACTTTCCATCTCCATTCACCCGCCTTATGCTTCTTATCATACCGGAGTATACATTAACGTTCTTGACGTTTTTTGCTTTGTTTCTTATCTATCAACAAAACATCTTTAATTCCTATTATAATAATATAAGTTAACTAATAACCTACACTTAACAAAGGGCTATCCAAACAAAAGCGGGGCTACCCTCTTTACATCCCTTTGTTGAAAACATAGCGTGAGGCACTTAAGGGCACTGACCGTCACTATCCATAGAGTAACCATCTATTCCTCCCTAAAAAAAGAAAGGCTTTTATCTTTTTATTTTATAAAAATTTGTAACTTTTTTCTAATAGATTCGTTGATATAAATGAGGAGGGAACATAATGAGCAAACAGCAAACACTAGAGCACATTTACAAACAACATATGCAAGACTTATTTCGTTATCTCCTTTCCCTCACCGAGCATGTCCAAACTGCAGAAGATCTTATGCAAGAAACGTTTTATCGTATGTTGATTCACATCGATTCTTACAAAGGAGAGAATATTCGTCCTTGGCTTTTTACAATCGCTTATCACGCATTTATTGATTGGAAACGAAAAGAAACGAAGTATCCATCAAGTGAAGTGCAAGAGTTTCATCTTCCAAATGCCGAAAGTGCTGAGCATACCTTTTTCACGAAACATACAATTAAAGCTTGGCTCGATCACATCTCTTCTTTACCACTTACAAGAAGAAATATTTTATTATTACGTGATTATTACGGATTTTCATATGATGAAATCGCAAAAATGACAAACGTTTCGCTAGCAAAGGTAAAAATTGAGTTACACCGCGCCCGCAGGGAAGTACGACTAACGAAGGAGTGAGAGAAATGAATTGCGAAGATGCAAAAGAACTTTGGGAAAAATACGAGAGTGGTACTATTACAGATGAAGAGCAAGAACAGCTAGAAGAGCATATTGGAACATGTGCGATATGCGAAGAAAGATTAGATGAACTTCTTGCAAAATATGAAAAACGAAAACTTCCGCCAATACATGATGTGCAAGTTCCGTTTTGGAAGATTAAGTGGAAACATCGTATAAAGATGATTGTTTTGACGATTTCTGCAGCGGTTGGTTTATATCTTTTCGGATTAGCATTGTCAGCCCTTTATTATATGTCAAATGACCAAAATCAATTAAAGGACGTAGAGTACATTCCAAAATTGGCACTTGAAGCGATGATGCCTAATGTACAAATCCCTGGAACAGCTACAAGTATAAACCCTTTCTTTCGAGCAGAAATGAACGCACCATTAGTAAAAATGATGGGACAAGAAGAAATTCCGCTTGGAGAAGTTACAGTTAATAGTTTCTTCTCCAACATATCAATAGAAAAAGAGTGGTTCAATCGTACTCTACAAAACGAATTATACTTTGCCCATCCAAATACTAAAACGAAAGAACTAGATAATTTTCACGAAACAATAAGTAACACGTGGAATACATTACATACACTCCCAGAGGGAACAGTAGCAGAACTGGCGATTTCATTTAAAAATCCCTACTCAATTGAAGAGATTGATTCTATTCTATATGAAAATTTCGGGGCACAAGAAATACCACCTACGCCAGCTTGGTATGCACTTGATACAGGATATGAAAAAGAAGATGCAAATCCTTATCTATCTAACTTTAATATATTCGGATTCTCTGGAACAACCAAAGATCATGGTGTTTTATCAACAATGGAATTATTAACTAAACATGAAAACATTATGCACAACGTCGGCTGGTATAATTCAGAAAAACTCCATCTACAAAAGCGTTATAAATACGTAAAAAAACATGGTGTAAATGTATACGGTGTCGTAATTACTGGGCCATCAAAAGAGTTACTCAAACTACAACATGCAAAAGAAATTCGTTTCGCCTGCCTTGGTGAAGTACGATTATGGAATGGTTTAAATCACGGTGAAGCAGGATTACTACAATAAAAAGCTGAGCGGTCAACTTCCGCTCAGCTTTTTTATTACACTTGCATCGCTTGCTCTTTCAATACACGTCTCAGTAATTTCCCTGTCGTGTTCTTCGGAAGTTCCGCTAAAAATTCAACACTGCTTGGCACTTTATATTTCGCAAGATGCTCAGCACAGTATGCGATCAGTTCTTCTTCTGTTACAGTTTGATCTTTGAGCACAACAAATGCCTTTACTGCTTCTCCTAAGCTTTCGTGAGGTGCCCCGATAACAACAACTTCCGCTACTGCTTCATGCGCATATAATACCTCTTCTACTTCACGTGGATATACGTTGTAACCACCTACAAGGACAATATCTTTTTTACGGTCTACAATGTAGAAGTAACCTTCTTCGTCCATTTTCGCTAAGTCACCCGTATATAACCATCCGTCACGAAGTGTTGCCGCTGTTTCCTCCGGTGCTTTGTAATATCCTTTCATTACGTTTGGCCCACGAACGATTAGCTCACCCACTTCACCAACAGCAACTTCTTCACCTAGCTCGTTCACAACTTTATTTTCAACGTTCCAAATGTTCGTGCCAATTGAGCCTGGCTTACGCGGGCGATCAAGTGGATTGAAACATGTTACAGGTGCAGCTTCTGATAAGCCATACCCTTCAGAAACAATAACGTTAAATTTCTTTTCAAAGTTTGTTAATAACGCAACTGGCATTGAGGCCCCGCCTGAAATGCAAAGACGTAACGTTTTTACATCTTCTGCATTTCCGCCTTCATGTAAGAATAAATAGTTGTACATTGTTGGAACACCAGCGAACACTGTCGCCTCATATGTACGACATAGTCTAAACACTTCTTGCGGACTAAATTTTGGCAACATTAAAATTGTTGCACCATTTACGATTGGTGCGTTCACCGCAACTGTTAGACAAAATACATGGAACATTGGAAGTGCTGCAACAACGCGGTCGTTCTCACTATACTGTAAGTAATTTGCGACATCGTCAGCGTTACTATATAAGTTTTTATGCGTTAACATTGCGCCCTTTGGTTTTCCTGTTGTGCCTGACGTATATAAAATAACTGCTATGTCCTCTTCGTCAATCGGCGCGCAAGGGAAAGATACGTCTCCAGCTTGCACAAGAGTCGTAAACGTTTTCATTTTTTCGTTTTCTTCGTAAGTTTTTTCAGGTTGAGTTTCACAAATGATGATATGTTCAATAGAAGGAAGTCTTGGTGTAAGAGATTGCATAATTGGTAGAAGGATGTCTAGTGTGATGATTGCTTTAACGTCTCCATTTTGCATAATGTAATGCATTTCGTCTGCTGTGTAAATCGGATTGACTGGAATAACGGTTGCGCCCGCACGCATAACGCCATACAGCCCAATTAAAAAATGCGGTGAATTCCCAACGATTAATGCGACATTGTCCCCTTTTCCAATGCCCATTTCCGCTAAACTACTAGAGAACTTAGTGACCATATTATTAAAATAGTCATAAGAGACAGACTGATCTTGAAATACGTAAGCTGTCCTTTCCCCCTGCTTTTGGGCTGTTTCAGCCAACGAGTGAACGAGATTCACATAAACCCCACCTTTGTTAAATTTTTTAAAAAATTCTAAATATATTATATTTAAAGAAAACGAAACATTCAAGTTAAATCTAGGAAACTGCATATAAAGATCAGTTTTATATTACATTGTTACACAATCAATTCCCTAATTATGTTAAAATCCAAATGAGTGCACACAACGGGAGGGACAATTGATGTATCGCTTAATTCGGGACAATGTAAGATTTATAAGTGCTATCATTTTTTCTTTCATCGCATTTTTTATACTAGCAGGACATGGACACGGTGTAGACAAAACACTATTTGAACAGCTGTTTACCGCTACATTTATGACTTTTCTCTTACTTTTTATTAATTGGGCATTGCAAGATACAAAAGAGGATTGTTAAAGCGATGAAACGATTCGTCATTATTACAGTAGGAAAAACTCATAGCGGGAAAACAACATTTGCAAGAGCGTTAGAAAAAGAATTACATAACTCCTTCGTAATGGACCAAGATAACCACGCTACATTTATCAATACATTTTATACAAACTTATTGCCAAAACACGGACCTAACACCTTGAAACATGCCATCTCACAACTTATTGTCAATCATGCAATCGAACATACTGATTCTCATATTATTATTTGTAACGCAAATCGCAGTCGAAAAGGTCGTTCATATTTGCTTGAAGAGCTATTTCCAAAAAATATCTTTACTCGTATTCTCGTTCATTTTGATATTCCAGATGATATTTTGCAAAAGCGAGTTGTAAATAGTAAACGTAGCACTAACATATTTAGAGGCTCCTATTCTAGTTTTGAGGAAGTTCTCGCTCAGCAACAAATTGAATCTCTAAAAGATGATGTAGTAGACCCGGTAGAAGATGAAGCTGATCATTTATTTGTCATTCGGGATAATGAAGAGTTTGATTCTATTATTCAAAGGATTGTCCATATTACTGAACGGACATAACCATACATACTGAAAAAAACCGCTCACTATGAAGATGTGAGCGGTTTTTCCTATATAAAATTCATTTTAGAAGAACAACGTTAAGAAATCTTCTGTTGTAATATTACCAAAGTAACGATTCATTTCAATATCAGCTAATGCCTCTGTAAATGCTGCTTTATCAAATCGTTTGCCAATTAGACGCTCTTCAATGTGATGAACATCTTCAATACCGAAGAAATCACCATAAATTTTGCATGCAGTTACGATACCTTTACTTACTTCTAAGCGGACATCTACTTGTCCAACTGGGAAGCGGTGTGATTGTTGTAAGTTGAACTTCGGAGACTTTCCGTAGTTCCAGTCCCAATTGCGATAACGCTCTTCAGAAATTTTATAAATTTCTTTCCAGTCTTCTTCTGTTAACTCATACGTTGGAATTTCACTTTCGCCTTCGAAAATGGTTTCTAACAGAAGCTGTCTAAACTGCTCGGTTGTCATTTTCTCTTGTAAAAACTCAGTAATATTCGCAACGCGGCTACGGATAGATTTAATTCCTTTGGATTGGATTTTATCCATCTTTACATTTAGCGCTGAAACAACGTGTTCAATTTCAGAATCAAATAATAGTGTACCGTGGCTGAACATACGTCCTTTCGTTGAAAACTGCGCGTTACCAGAAATTTTACGTCCTTCTGCTAAAATGTCGTTACGTCCGCTTAGTTCGGCATTCACCCCTAATTTCGCTAATGCTTTCGTTACAGGTTCTGTGAACTTTTTAAAATTACTAAAGCTATCGCCGTCATCTTTCGTAATGAAACTAAAGTTTAAGTTTCCTAAATCATGATATACAGCGCCGCCGCCAGATAACCTTCTTACAACGTGGATGCCCTGTTCACGTACGTAATCCGCGTTAATTTCTTCCGCCGTATTTTGATTTTTTCCGATAATAATGGACGGTTCATTAATGTAAAACAGTAAGTATGTCTCATCAATGTTTAAATTTTTCACACAATATTCTTCAATTGCTAAGTTAATCGTTGGATCTGTAATTCCTTTATTATCAATAAATAACATATTTTCACCTCAAGATTCCCAAACGTAACCGCTATGCGCTAATGTAACGCGGCCGTTAAAAATTTGTTTTGCTTCTTCAACTAAATCTTTTTGATTACCTACATGTGGCAAGTGCGTTAATAACAGCTCTCCGACATGCGCAGCATTGGCAATCTCCCCTGCTTCTGTACTGTTCATATGCCCTGCTTTTGAACCATCTTGGTTTGCGTACATGTTACATTCACAAATAAATAAATCAGATTTTTCTGTAAACGGGATAAATTCCGCCATATAACTAGAGTCCGCTGTGTATACAACTGTTTTCCCGCCAGCTGTAATACGCATCGCAAAACATGTCACAGGATGGATTGTTTTCAAAAATGAAATCGAAAATGGGCCAATTTGCAGCTCTTCTTCCGGATTGTACGCAATCCCTTTCGTATACGGCTCATGTGTTAGCGAAGCAAATGCTGCTTCATCAAACGTATGGCCATAAATCGGAAGCTGTGGTAATTCCCCTTTCGTCATACTTGTAATTAAGCGAGCATATTGAAGAACACCAACGTCCGCAATATGATCGTGATGATAATGCGATACGATAACCGCATCTAAATCCGACATGGAGATATACTTTTGCACCTGTGCTAGTACACCACTCCCGCAATCAACAAGTAAGCGAAATCCATCATGTTCAAATAAATAACCAGACGTTGCTTCTCCTGCTTCTGGAAACCCGCCCCAAAAGCCAACAACTGTCATCTTCATCTCTCTTCATCCTTTCTATATGTAAACCAACTTTGATTTTCTCATATGTAAACAGAAGCTAACCAAACCTTCTACTCAGTTTCCATCTTTACTTTCGCGAAATGTGTAGCAGTCGATATTACTCACCTGTGTTTTATTACACAACATGGAGCTAAAAAGAATGACCACCACTAACCCACAACCGCCCAACTTCAAGCTATGCATACACAAAAAGAATCCCTCTCACTCTCTAATTGTGTTTTCTAACGCGGCGTGTGGCAGTCAATGGTACTGACCGTTACTATCCATCGAGTAACCATCTCTCCAACCTTAAAACAGAACGGTTTTTTCTTTCTTTCTACAGTCTTAACTATAATCGATTTTCTACACATTTTCATTATTTTTGAATTTGTTATAAAACAGTTGTTGACCTTACTTATTTGTACTAATACAATGTTAGTAAGAAATGGAAATGGAGGGATTTACATGTTAGATCAACCGATGGAGTTTTTCAGAAATTTACCACCAAAAACGTGCTCAAATTGCGGGAACACAATTGATGAGCAGCATGAGGCATATCATAACAAGTGTGACGACTGTGCACGCGAAGAATAATAGTTTATGAACATAACAAAAAAACCTAGTAGAAAATATCTACTAGGCTAGTAACATCGCATTCTTCATCGTTGAACCTTTCACCAACAGCTCTAATTCAAACTCATATAATTCTTTATTACGATAATTTTTCGTATGGATTTTATCCATCATAAGCTCAACAACTTTTCGCGCCATTTCATCAATTGGTTGCTCAATAATTGTAATACCCGGCGCTGTAATTTCTGATAAAATTTGATTATCAAAGCCAACCACAGCCAAATCATTTGGAATGTCCCAGTCGTGACGTTTTGCTTCTGCAATAAGTCCTGCTGCGACTTCATCCCCACCTGCCAAAATTGCGGTAGGATTTTTTTTGTCTTTTAATAAGTCATGGAATATTTTTCTTCCGTCTTCTACAGAGAAAACGCTTTCAACAAAGTCTATTGATTCAACTTCTCTGCTTTTTTCTGTAACAGCACGTAAAAATCCCATTTTGCGTTGCTGACTTACTAAATTTGATTCTCGTCCTCTGCAAAATACAAGTTGACGATAACCTTGATCTAGCACATGCTTTGCTGCTATGTATGCCCCTTGTGCATGATCAAACTTAACTGTTGGAATATTTGCCTCTTCTATATATTCATTGCACAGAACAATCGGTCCATGCTGTAAATACGGTTCTACATTCTCCCATGGATTTTCAAGTGAGCATAAAATAATCCCATCGACTTGCTTCGTCGCTAGTAATTGTAAATACTCCATCTCTTTTTCTGGTAAATATCTCGTTTGACAAATAATCAGCTTATATTTATGATCTGATGCGATAATTTCTAACGATTCAATGAATTTACTGAAAAAAGGATTCGTAATACGAGGCACTAATACCGCAATGGTTTCCGCCTTTTGCTTACGAAGTCTCCTTGCCGCTGAATTCGGAACGAAACCAAGATGTTTCATCGCCAGTTGTACTCTCTTTTTCTTCTCATCTGATACATACGGGTGATTATTAATTACCCGAGAAACCGTTGTTCTTGATAACCCCGCTAATTTCGCCACGTCCTCGATCGTTGACACGAAATCCTCCCCCTTTGAGTGAAAACGTTTTCTTAAATTGATTATATAGTATATAATTGGAAAATTCAATACGGATAAAAACAAATTTACTATATTGATATTGCAAATGCGGGGAAGTTATATATTTATTACACTTTTTCACAAAATAGACTCTCTTACACTTGGACACTTCTTCTCATAATGGATTATAATTGTCCATACATTCAGTCTGTTTTACAGCGATGAAATCTGACCTTAAAACAATTATTTTTATCGAATGACTGCTAACAAATTAATAAGAACCGAGGGATATATTTGATTATAAAAGGCGAATCACCTGATTATTTAATTTCTCATTTTGAGCTATCTTATGAAGAAGAAGCAAACTTCTTACATACTTTTATTTCCGAAAACGAAAGAATTATTTTCCCTTATTTTTCACGTAACTTTAAAAATGCAGAACCTGCATGGAAACAATTTGTTGAAGATCGAACACTCTTTATAAGTGAAAGTTGGTCATTTTATGACTGGCTACACAAAAATGTTTATTGGTATTCACCAAACAATACTGAGGAATTGATTCAAATACTAAAGGATGACTACCTTTACGTTTGTTATGTAATCCCTAAAGATCAAAGTAATGTAAATCATTATAAATATTTCATTCACGTGGCTGAACACCTCGTTGATGAAGAAGAAGATCCAGATGATGAGTTTAGAGGAATGTTTTTAGAGGCGGAGCCTGAAACTCGTTTTGAACAAGACGTTTTTCCGAAGTTAGAAGAACAGTTTCATTTACAAAATAAGCTTGGTTAATTATGTTATATAACAAGAGCCCTAGAAATTACAAAGCTCTAGGGCATTCCTTATTAACAACTTAAAATATCTATCTAACTTTTGGGATTCACTTCACTTCCAGTTACTTTATAAATCATGGCATTATAATAATAAATCCCCTCTCCTTTTATCCTATTAGAACTAAATAACTATTCTTCAAATCCTATTACCAACCATTCATCATCATCATCAAAAAACGTAACATATTGTATATAATATTTTAATTAAGTTTGTATCGTTTTCTTATTGATTAGTTTAATGTCTATTAAAAAAATATATTAATAAATTTCCTTGTATTATCTTTGTTACCTGATTAATAAGATGCTTTTTCTTTTAATTACTAATTTATATACTGTAAAAACGAAAATTCCAAAAATAAGAGTTGAGAAGGCTGGTAAAATCTTATCATTTGGCACGTATACGCTCCAAAAAGAATTAATAAGCGCATGAAAAATTAGACACATAAAAATACTTTTAGTTGCATTATAAATTGTAGTTAGTACGAAGGATACGGCAATTGTCGTAATTGCAAAAGATATAAAATCCCTTTGAGATTGGTTCGTTCCTGGAATGAACCATAACGGAAGGTGCCAAATAGCCCATATTATGCTCACAATTACTGTACTAAAAAATGCCGAAAACCTTTTTTGAAGGGCAGGTTGTAAGAACCCTCTCCATCCAATTTCTTCAAGCCCACCACCAATAATCATTATTGGAAAATTAAGTAATGCCACGTATAATGGCTTTTGCATCGTTGCCCCACCAAATATTGTCGGAAGATAGCAGCTAATAAAAGCTAGAACAATGATCAGAATATACCATGCAAGATGATGTTTAGGATTAACAATATTTTTGATAAAAACTCTAAACTCCTCTTTTGATCCATATTTTTTCTTTAGACTAATTTCAATGATCGCTGGCATGATACCCCCGAAAACAAACAATATCATTGCCAATGGAGTTCCGAATGTAGTAATGTTCAATTTTATTAAGCTAATTAATATCCCCCAAAGCCCCCACGTACATATAAAAGTACATATTAAATATCGTTTAATATCATTATTCATCTACTTGCCCCCTTTGTTTCAATTAGAGCATAAATTTGAAAGGGAGAAAACTCTTTATGTAAGATTGTTCCAGTATTCCAAAGAAACGTCCATACACATCCTGTCGTCATAAAGCTAAGATTTTGCACTATCTATAAAGCAAAAAAGACGTTATCCTTTCTGTAGAATTAAATGTAAATATACTTTTTTCAAAGGAGGAATCTAATGTATATATCAAACAGAATTGGCTTATTTAGCTGGGTTACAACTTGCCTATACTTTCTAATTGAACCTTTCTTTATTTTCACTTCTACAGCACCTTATAACTATTTGCATCATGCAATGAGTGATCTAGGTGTAACAACCTGCGGAAAATTCACCTATGAAATAGCTCCTTATGAAATATGCTCTCCTAATCATTTTTGGATGAATTTACTCTTTATTATTAATGGATTAACATTTTGCATTGGAGTACTATATATTTCACAACATCTAGAAAAAACAATAATTAATAAAATAGCAACATTTTTTATACTTCTAATAGGAGTCTCCACTATAGTTTCAGGATTAATTCCTGCAGATGTAAGCCTAATTGGGCATTCTATTCTAGTTTGGATAGGTATGCTTACTGTATACCCAGGACTATTTATTTTTGCTAGGAATCTTAAAAAAGCTAGAAAATGGACATATTTCTGTTTACTAAGCTTAATATTAATAGCAATCCTTATCTCACTTGTTTTTCTTTTCCCCTTACCTTCAGGTCTACTACAAAGACTTTTTTATCTCGTTCTTTTCATTTGGGGAACTGTATCAACCTACAAATTAATAAAATGAAACTTCACTCAGTGAGGGTTTTCTCCATCCCTCATCCCTCCGCATAATATTTTAAAATCTGCACATACTATAACTGCATCATGAGCTTCCAATATGAGCAGCATTTTCTTTCCCATTCCCTTGGGGTGAGCAGTTAGCTTTTGCTAGCTGCTCTTTTCTGTATTAAAATGATTTTTTTATATTCATCAGTCGTCTAACATTTACAAAACCTTAACATTATAACTATATCCAAATTATTAGATGTATGTTACTATAATTGAGTCAGTCACATTATTTTCCTTGAGCATTCCCCTTCGTAAACCTTAACTCCTATCCTAAGTTAAGGTTTTCCTTTTTTAATTGGACGGATTTACCATTATTATTTCCCAAAAATTCGTGTTATGTTTGTTCAGTCGAGTGTATCTTAATCGACAAACTACCCTCTGAAACTCCGTTTTTACGGGGTTTCTTTATTTAAGAAGAAGCTCTTATTACCTGTTCACAATATCGTAACATCCAATTACATTTATAAATTTAGATATATGTTAAGATCATTACATAACCAATTGAAAATCCTTGTTTAGAAACCCCACAAGCCCTGACACCCCCCTCATCCTGTCAGGGCCTGTTTTTATTCAAATAACTATTTTGTTGTAGTTTCGAAACCTTTACTTTTTGTAATTCATTTTATTTAAATGATTTCATATCTCTTTTTCTTCAATATTTAACTTTTTGACATGAAATGTTCCGCTGGTAGCTTGAAATCCTTTTGCGATACTAGAAGCTAATTCAAGTGCTGTGCGATAATTCTCGTTAGAAGAGTAATTAAATTCACAAATCACAAATGAATAAAGACAAATAAAAAAAGAATGAACCCTGTATAATATAAGGTTCATTCCTTACTAACTGCCTCTAATATTTATCTAACTCTTTGTTTGCTTACCTTATGTCTACTTACATTATCCACTATTCCAATAGTTGCTTTCTCATTTTGTGCGTTTCTAAGTCTGCTAATCTTACAGGAATAGGTAAGCGACTCTCTCGATTAATACAATTCATAACAATTTCAATACTAGTATCTAAATCAATCCAATTCCCACATGAAACAAAGATTGGCTTCACATTTTTTGACGTTCTCAAAGCTCGGCCATATATCTCCTTATTAATCACAATATCAGTATACGCACCTACTTGATTGCCCGGCATAATAAAGTCTATATCCTGAATTCTAAGGTAGCTTTTAGCTACACCAATTGTCGGTTTATTTAATAGAAAGGATGCATGGGTAGCAATTCCCATATGACGGTAATGTAAGTATCCATTTCCATCAAACATATATAAATCGGGTTCATTAGATAATTTCTTTGCCGCTTCAAGTACTAAAGGTAATTCACGGAAAGCTAAAAACCCTGCAATATAAGGAATATTTATTTCTCCATAGCTATACACCTTTTCAATAACTTCCTTTGTATAATAATCAATCCTAACAATACAGCATATACCATACGTTGTATTATTTATATTCCAGTAAGCTAAATCTACCCCTGCAATAGTTTTAATTTCACTAATATTAAAACTGTTGATAAGGCTTACTTTAGATAATAGTTCGTCCTGAATATTAATAAATTCATTTATCAATTCCATACTATCTAAATCTACTTTTTTCATTCTATACCACGTTTAGAAAAAGATTCGATTAACTTTAAATCTGTTTCTGTAGGAGAATTTTTTTGTTTTATGATACATCCTTCAATATCCCATTCTGTATAATAAAGAGCTATACCATATTTGTATTCTCCTTCAAATTTTAGCTCTCCACTTTCATACCATATTCTTTCGGTACCATTACTTTGTCCATGAATTAATTTTTTGATTGATTTTACATTTCCATTTTTATAAAACTCTACTAACTCGCCTTCAATAAAACCTTTTACATAATTTGAATAGTACATCAAATTCCCATTGTCATATAATTCATAGGCTAAGCCAGTAAAAGGTTTTCCATTTTCATCTTCAGGATTATCTAAAACTTCATCACTATAAGATGTAAACCATAACTCTTCGTCAAAGTCAGTCCCATGTTCTAACACATAGTCTTTATTTAAAATATCAATTTGATTTTCCAATCTTTTTCACCTCTGAACTAAACTCAAATCCTTCAGTAATAAAATTACAATGCAGACAGGTTGGCATCATCATACCTGACGGTTTTAATTTTTTACCAGATCGCACCACATGAGTAATAAAATTCGAATCACTCGCTTGCGGGTTCGCCAGTAAAGCTTTATTTAACGAGTACACTTCTGCATGGGACCCTGCTCCATACGTAAATGTATATCCCTCTTTAACATTTTTCGGCATATTAATAATCCGTTGCTTTATTAAAGGGTGTAACTCTTCCGGAATCTTACCTGATGCATTATTGATTCCAAAATAATATTTACCTGTTGTTTTATCAAAAGTTCCAGCAACTGCAGGTCCCATCTCTCTTTTAGAAATCCCCAGTTGATTTAGCCTTTCAACTTCTTGGACTACAGCACCACGTAAATTAATCCTTTGATTCAATTCTTGTGAAGTAAACTTCCCATATTTATTTCGCAAGTACTCTATTCTACTTAAATTTTTATGACTACTATTAACACCTTTAACCGCTTCAGAAGTCATCTTTGCAGCTTTACCTAGCTTAACTAGTTTCCCAACTGGTGTAACACCCGCTACTACCATTCCCCCAGCTACAAATCGATTCCAAGTAGACAATTTTTCGCCGTTAGATGGATCGATACCTTCTAAAACACGGCGAACATCGTATTCACCAGTCATTTCACCTGTTACATCTCTTGCTAGCTGCTTACCATCAAAGTTGTTTTCTTCTGATTCTAATTCAGGTCTTTCGCAAGCTTCTCCATCTTTAACTACATTCTCAGCTTTCCTAGCCTTCTCCTCCGTAATCACTTGAATCGGCTTTGCCCATTCCATATTTAACTTTTCAATATGAAATGTTCCGCTGACAGCTTGAAATCCTTTTCCGCTTTGTACTTCCGCAAGACCGTTTGCGATACTGGAAGCTAATTCAAGTGCTGTGCGATAATTCTCACTAGAAGAGTAATTGAATTGGTATAACCGCTCTAGTTTATCTTCTAACTTCCGTTTCATAGCGTGATAAATTTGTAGCATTGCGGCCGCCCCAGGTGTTTGTTCCTCCATCGCCGCAATTGCTGCAATCATGCGCTCAAGTTCTCGAATTTGTTCTCGTATTTCTTGCTCGATGACATCGACTGTTGCAACTGCGGCTTGAAAGTCAACTGGAAAGGAAATATTTTGACGGATTAGTTCTTCACATAAGTAGATGATTCCTTGCGCTAACTGGCGATATGTTTGCATAAAAAACGCTTTTGCACTATCGTATGTTTTCCCTTTCAGCGTAACATCTAGTGCGAAAGCATCAATTGAGCGAATTACTTCTTCCATTCCTTGAATTGTTGCATTGCAAAACGCATTCATACTTTCTGATTGCGCTTGTACTTCTCCTATGTACATGTTCAAGCTCATGACTTCACCTCTGAGGACAGCTTTTTCCTTTCATAGTAAAGTTCATGCTCTCGATCCTCTAATCGTTTCTTTTCTTGTCGCAATGCTTCTTTTTCATTTTCCAGTTCAAGTGTTAGCTTTCGCTCGGTATGTTGTACATCTTGGCGCATATCAAGAAAAGAATGTCCTAACTCTTTATCTTTATACCAAGTTTCTAATACACGGTCAAATACTCGGCGCCCTTGATTCTTTAACTGATCTAATGCCAGTTCCCTTTGTTCCTGTTTTTGAATAGCAAATTGATTATGCCGTTGTTCCTCGGAGATTGTTTGTAGTTTGTTATTCAGCTCATTCATTTTTTGTTCTGTATCACAATTCATCTTTATCCTCCCATCCCTATCATCACAAATTAACGAAAGTGTCTTTCAAGTAAGGGCGAGTTGCTAAAGTTGTTGTGAAGTTCGTTATCCATTCTCTCAAACTCTTTTACAACAGAACGAATATTGTTAATTCCTTGTTGAAATGCATTCTGAAATTGTTTTGTTAACTGCATCGTCTCATCATTTGCACTCTGAGCTTGTGTATTCACTGTTAATGTAGTTCCATGTGATTTTGTAATCGTCCTACTTGTGGCACTTTGAACCGTATCCGACGCCCTTCCCATTTGCGTCGCAATTTGTTCTGCCGTTTGAAAATTGCTTTGAAATTTTCCCATCTCTTTATTCCTTTCTTATTATTTTTGAGAAACATTAAAAGTAAATGAACTAATTCCACACCTTTTTTTGCTCTCTTTCTTTTTCAGTTCTACTTTTAAACACAAGGAAAATTATACCATAAAATCAACATAGTAACTCCTAAAAGTATCAGTTTGACAGACCCTCGTTTACTGTCTAAAGATGCAAGACTTCTCTCTTCTTGCATCAGAGTTAGGATACCCAAAAGCAAACATACGTTCTATACTATTACCTTAATTATACCTCACCTTCGGAACAAAATGCAAAGATTTACTTTAGTTTGAGGGTGAATTTTTTAAGCTAAAAAAACAAAAAATGGCTCCGGTACAATACCGAAACCATTTTTTGTTTCTATTATGCTTCTTCCGTAAACTTACCAAATTGGCGCTTATGCATCCAAGTTAATGATGCGATTGTTCCAACTGATAGTAAAACGATGAAGACTACTAAAATGCCTGCGTTTTGCCACATGAAGTTAAAGTCTCCGCTCGATACAATCGCTTTAAAGCCAGATACTGAATATGTCATCGGTAACCATGCGTTAAAGTGTTGTAAGAACTCTGGAATTAATTCCAGTGGGAACGTTCCTGCACTTGTCGTTAATTGAAGAATTAACGTAATGATCGCAATGAAACGTCCTGCATCTCCAAACGCTGTTACTAAACATTGAATTAGCGCAATAAACGCTAAGCTTGTTAAGATACTAAATAGGATAAAGTATGGAACACTTTGTACTTCAATACCTAAACCAAACAGTAAAATAACGTCTGCAACTAACGCTTGAATAATACCTACCGCTAATAACACACCAAACTTACTAATAAACCAGCTAAATCCAGACTTTGGAACGCCAACTGTATCACGTAGTGGATATACAATTGATAATAATAATGCTCCAACGAATAGACCAAGAGATAAGAAGTACGGTGTAAATCCGGTTCCGTAGTTTGGAACTTCTTGAATTTTCTCCGTCTTCACTTTTACCGGATTTGCAAACATGTTATATGTTTCATCCGTTCCTTTTACTTCTCCTGTTTTCTCAGCACCTTCACCAAGCTTTGTTGCTAGTTCTGTCGTGCCACTGTTTACTTCGCCTAGGCCGTTTGTGATTTGAGTAGAACCGTTTGCTAGTTCATTTACTCCTGCAATTAATGGTGCTGTCTTTTGAGCTAACTCATTTGCACCTGCTTTTGCTTCGTTGAAGTTTGCTCCAAACGTACTAAAGCCTTCTACAAATTTATCTTGACCATTCTCTAATTTCTGAATCCCTTCCACTAAAGTATTCAACTTTTGTGTATCAGGCAGATTAACTTGTAAACCACTCATTTGCTCTTTCAATGTATTTGTTCCAGCTGCAATACCAGCTGATTGTTTTTGAGAAGCTGTCAAACTCTTCATTAGGCCATCAATCGATGGTTGTAACTGAGTTTTATATTCCTCTGGCAAACCTTCAACTGCTGTTTGCAAAGCAGTTAATTGGTTCACTGTAGCAGTCGCTAATTGTGCATTTGATTGTGCTACTTGATCTAACTTTCCAACTTCCTCAGATTTCGTTTTTAAGCCCGCAATTTTTGGCTCTAGCTCTTTCAAACCTGATAAAGATGCTTTTACTTCCGTATTTAACTGATGAATACCGCCTTGAACCTCTTTTGCACCTGCAGCCAATTGACCTTGCCCATCTGCAAGCTTATTCATACCTGTAGCTAAATCTGAAGTACCTTTTTTCAATTTATCTGATTCCGTAAGCATCGTATTTAATCCATCCGTCACTTTACGAGATCCATCTTCCAATTTTACTGTTCCATCATGGAGCTTATTTGCACCCTCTGAGGCATCAGTAAATCCTTGGGAAACTTCTTCAACAGATGCAAACATTTTTTCTGCATATGTTTTTGTTAACTCACTTGATACTTCACTTTTAATATGCTCAACTGCTGTTGAACCGATTTGTGAAGATAGGAAGTTTAAGCTTTCGTTCGGAATGAACTTTAAGCTTGATGGCGTTGGATGATCCGTTAGTAATGTTGTAGCATTACTTGAGAAGTCTTCTGGAATACGAATTAACATGTAGTATTTTCGTTCATCCATTCCTTTTAACGCTGTTTTTTCATCGACGAATTCCCATTTAAAGCTTTTATTATCCTTTAAATTGGCGACGAGGTCTTCCCCACCTTTAATTTCTTCGCCCTCTAGAACTGCGCCTTTATCTTCATTCACAATCGCAACTGGTAAATCATTTAGACGCTCATATGGATCCCAAAATGCCCATAAGAACATTCCAGCATATAAAATCGGAATGAATAAGATCCCAATAATCGGGATTAAAATCTTCTTGTTTTTAATAATCTCTGTAAACTCTTTTCCTAACAGTGTAAATCCTCTCATTGTTGCTTCTCCTTTCATTTAAAATCACTTTTACTTCATTTGGGCAATGATGTCTCTATATGATATGCCCTTAAAAATCCTTTATGACCATTTTGTTCATTTGGTCATATGCGACAAATGAAAAAGATTATCCTTAGACAATCCTACACATAATTTGTTGCTATTTTACATCCCTTCATAACTTATGACCGATTCGTTCATTTGGTCATACTTTATTATATTAAAAGGATTATCTTAATTTGACAATCCTTTTATTAAATAAAGTTCAAAAAGCTCCGCGATTCGTTCTTTTTCTAACGGTTCGTGATGTTTTTCCCAATCAAAAATAAGCGATATATACATGCGAAGCATAATAAATGCTGTAATTTCTGTGTCACACTCACGAATTTCACCTTTTTGAATCGCAATCTTTAAATAAACTTCAATGTAAGAAATAATTTCACGATCCACTTGCTGCAGAACCTCTTGTACTTCTTTCGTTCCCATATCTCGTTCTTCTTGAATGAGCTTAATCATAAGTTGATGCTCTTTGCGGAACTCTAAAATACGATATAGGGCAAGGCTTACGTTTTCAACAAAAGAAACATTGGAATCAATTGCTTCCTCTGCCACGTATTTCATTTCAGCAATTAAGTTCGAAATAATTTCGCCAAATAATTCTTCTTTATTTTTGAAGAATGTATAAATCGTTCCTTTTCCGACATTCGCAAGCTTTGCAACTTGATCCATCGTTGTTGCTTTATAACCAAATGCAGAAAAAGATTTTGTTGCTGCCTCGATAATCGAGCGTTTTCGATCAACTGACATATTTCCACCTCCTAATTGACCAAATGAACAAATTGGTCATTAGTACATTTTTCATCATAACATAGGTCTCTATTCTTTTACAAGTACTGGTTTTATGTAAAGTGAAACTTCAATCAGTATGGCTCTTCATCTTGCAAATAGCAAGATAAGTGATGATATCGTATATTGTAGCATAAGAACATGATGAACTGGGACCTATACCTAATTTACATTTAATTGAGAAATAAAGTGAAACTTCAATCAGTGGGGGTTTTCTCCATCTCCCACCTAAACTTCTTTGCTTCTCTCAAGTTTTGAGGTGGGAGTCTTACAGCCCGCAAATAGCGGGATAAATAAAAAAATGCCCCTTTACCTATTTGCAAAGGGGCATTTCCATTACGACGCTTTTTTCAAATCAATTTGTGCAAGAACTGGATCATGATCACTTACACGACCGTGTTCTTTCATTCCATTTGTATTCATGTGAACTGGGTCTACTACCGTATGCGGTGCAAGATTATTTGTTACGAAAATATGATCTAACACTTGTGCATTTCCTTCATGAATGTATGTGTAACGATTTTCCTCTGGCACTGTTTCTAACATGTTTTGCATGATGTCACCTTTTAATGCGGCTAATGGCTTTGAAAATTCAAAGTCATTCATATCGCCAAGTACAACAACCGCTGCGTCTTTATGGCGTTTTTGAATATCGGAAACAAATGCATTTACTTCTTTCGCAATCTCTACTCGCTTTTCTTCACTTTGTAACACAAGCGGCTGAATTTTCCCAAACGGAGAAGCATCTCCTAATTTCGAATTAAAGTGATTTGAAATGACAACAACTCGCTCGCCGCGGAACTGGAATTCAGCAGCTAATGGCTTACGTGAACTCGCAAATGCATCACTATTTTCTCCGATGCGCACAACACTTTCCTCAAGTAACTTTGGATTTTTCGCTAATTTTACACGTGACGGGTTGTAAAGGAATCCAACGCGAATGTTTGCTCCAGGAGCTCCGCCGTCTACATTATTTTGCGGTGCAATTTCTACATATTCATATTCCGGACCACGAATGGCTTTAATCGCATCAATCAGTCTCTTTGCACTTTGTGATGCATCTGTCGTTCCATCATTCACTGTACCGTTGTTATCTTGCATTTCTTGAATACCAATAATGTCTGGCATTCTTAAATTATATTTGATTGCATATGCTAACTTTTGTACCTTTTCATCTGATGTTTCTTTTTCATTTGCAGAGAAGTTTTCAATGTTAAATGTTGCGACAGTTAACTTCCCTAAACGTGGCTGAATGCTCGTTCCTGCTTGCTTAAAGCCGCCATCTGTCACAGTTGGAAGTTCCGTTGCTGGCGTCACGCGGTATGCACCGTAATCATAACCAACAACACCTGTTATATCACCAGTAAACTGATCGCCTACTTTTGCAACATAATCACGTGATACTTTAATCGATAAACGCTCTGGATTAAAGTTGTCCGCTTGTAGTAAAGGTGTACCAAACTTCGTTGTTACTTTATTTGTACCATTGTTTACTGTTACATATAAATTCCCATGCTTTTGCGGTGCAATAATCGTTGGAGACGGCGCTGTTACAAGCATCCCTTCTAAGCTTTCATAAAAATCAATTGCATCTTCAGACGGATCAAACGTACTAAATGCATCATTATCAATAATGTCAGCTGGAAGTTGTAACCCGTTTTTACCTAGTACTATTGCTGTTGGCTTTTCTACATTTTGAGCTGTTACAGTGACTTCACTCGCTTTAATTTCAGTTATTGTTAAGTCTGTCTTAAATTTGTCAGCATAACCTGGGCCTACAAACTCTTCTACTTGTCCATTTATAGCAACTGCATCTCCTACAGCTACTCCTGCACCTTTTTTGTACACATAAATACCTTCTGATGTAGCTGGGTCATTATCTGGCTTTGGATCTTGCATGTAAAAACCATATGTATCTACCGCTGTAACAACACCTTCTACACCACTTACCTTTTGATCGTCATAAGGTGAAGTATGCGATTTTCCTTGAATATCATGAATACGAATTGCTTCCTCTGTTGCGACTTGGAAAGAAAACGTCATAACAGGTGCCGCTTCCATTCCTTCTTTTACGGCAATTGCCTTTATGACAAGATTTCCATTTACTGTAATCGATTCCTTATATAATGAACTTTCTGTAGATGGCTCAGTTCCATCTAACGTGTAATAAATATTTGCTCCTTCAGTCTCTGTTGCTAGCGTAACTGCTGTTCCTTTTTGAACTGTACCACCGTTTGGCGTAGCAACAACTTGTTTCACACGATTTTGTGTTTCACCTTCAAATTCATATGCTGTAACTTCTTTCAAACCTGGACTGCTAAAATAAGAATCTAACGTTCCAGTTAAACGTACTTTTTTCCCTACATTTTCTGGCTTGTCCTTCACATTTACCGCTGCTCTTACTTCCCCTTTTGGCAATTGAACCGGCATAATGTTAGCTGGATTTGTTTCATCAGGAGAATCTGCAATGGCAACGTTTGTGTCTCCAAATTTCGCCGGGTCTTTCGTATACTTAGAAGGACTTTGTGTGTAACCAACGATATAGCCTTCTACTACTTCGTTACTCTTCCCATTAGTTTGGAACACTTCAATTGCTTCTTTCACCGTTAACATACGGCTTGCTTCTGCTTTCGTGATAACATCTGTACATAACAGAAACAGTGTGAATGAAATTAAAATGGCGACGATTCTTTTCAATGTCATCATTTCCCCCTACTTCATAATTTTTCATATTTTACAAGTCCTATCATAACAAGTTGTTCGTCAGAAAGAACTTTTCCAACGAAAACTTTACAAATAATTAAAAATTTTTACAATAGCAGCATGTTGAGAAATAAAAGTTTTAAAAATCGAATATTCCGTCTTTTATTATAGATAAATTCATTTTGAATGGTTACTGTAATCAATTTTTGACCTACTAGTTGAGAAAGTATCGTTTAAAAAATTAAATCGTTACATAAATTATAGTATCAATAAAAGGGGGTACTTGAATGACTGTTTACAACTATCACGGTGACGGACTGAATACAGATAGAAAACAGGCAACACATAAAACACGTTTAATTAATGATGGTCTATATAAAACGATTAAGTGGGATAAGTTGAAAATTGAGCAGGAATTAGCTAGAACGAATACACTAGTTGATGTCCCCTTACCTACTATTAATGGGAAAAGTGAAACACAACCTGTATGGGATTTAAAAAAATATTCTTTTTTGTTACAAAATCAAATACCTGATACTGTTCATCCAAAGTTGTGGGAGCAAGGGAAATTAAACCTTCATTCCGGCTTATATCAGGTGACAGATCGTATCTATCAAGTTAGAGGATTTGATTTGGCTAATATGAGCCTAATTCGAGGGGAAACAGGTTGGATTATAATTGATTGCTTAACTTCTAAAGAAACCGCAACAGCAGCACTTCAATTAGTAAACAACCATTTTGGAAATGTCCCAATTAGCGCTATTATTTTAACTCACTCCCATGCGGATCATTACGGGGGAGTTTTAGGTGCCTTGCATTCAAACACTGAACAAAATATAACTGTATATGCTCCAGAAGGTTTTATGAAAGCCGTGATTGAAGAGAATGTAACTGCCGGCGTAGCGATGTCTAGGCGCGCCATGTATATGTATGGAGAAGGATTACCTCTTGATGAAAAAGGACGGGTAGATAACGGAATAGGAAAAGAGCTTTCTGGCGGCACAATGACTCTTCCCGATCATGTGGAGGAAATATCAAAAAGTGATAACGAGCTTTATGTGGAAAAGGTTATTGATGGTTTACATATACAGTTTCAGCTTACACCAGGTACAGAAGCGCCTGCGGAAATGAATATTTATATTCCAAGTGAAAATTCTTTATGTATTGCGGAAAATTGCACAGCAACCATTCATAATTTGTATACTTTAAGGGGCTCACAAGTGAGAGACCCAGTAGCTTGGGCAAAATATTTACAAGAGGCTATAGATTTGTTTGGTGATCGCCTGAGCACTGTATTTAGTGTTCATAATTGGCCACGTTTTGGTAACAAGCAGTGTATTGATTACTTGGAAAAACAAAGAGATGTATATCAATACCTTAACGACCAAACATTACGATTAATAAACCAAGGTTATACATTAGACCAAGTCGGAAGGATCGTAGAGCTTCCACATAGCTTAAAAGATGAATGGTACAATAGTTCATTTTATGGAACAGTCAATCATAACGCGAAGGCCGTCTATCAAAAATATATGGGATGGTATAGCGGGAATCCAGTGGACTTAAATAAATTATTCCCAGAAGATTCAGCGAAAAAATATGTTGAATATATGGGCGGAGAAGAAACTGTTCTAGAAAAAGCAAAGAAATCCTTTCAAGATGGAGAGTACCAATGGGTAGCGGAAGTCATGAAACAAGTGATTTATGCAAATCCTAGCAATAACAACGCGAAGCTTTTATGTGCTGATGCTTTAGAACAACTTGGTTATATCGCAGAATCAGGTCCTTGGAGAAATGTCTATTTAACAGGAGCCTATGAACTACGTTTCGGGAATACAGCTAAATCAATCGAAACCATATCAAAAGAAGTACTAGACGCTTTACCACTTCAAAATATATTGAGCTTATTTAGTATACGAGTTGATGGCATAAAGGCAGGAGATTATAACTATAAAATCAATTTTGTAATTCCTGATCGAAATGAAGTAGCCGCAACCGAAATGAAGCGTGGGATATTTAGATATTTGAACAATGAACTAGCAGCAGATGCAGACGTAACCGTTACGATGTGGAAAGAGCAATTATATCAACTCGTAACTACGAATGATCAATCGAATACCTCCACTATCATTATTCAAGGAGACGCAGAAAAGTGGCGATTATTTTTAGCGGCACAAGATACAATGGATCCAAATTTCAATATCGTGACACCTATTTCTGAAAACGAAACGAATAACTCGTAGGAAATAAAAAAAGGACTTCTCAAAAGCCGGTTTCCCCACTTTTGAGACAGTCCTCTTTTACTGCGCTAGTCGTTCTGTTTGATTTGTACTTTCTAGATACGATAATACTTGCTTCACAGCCGCTTCACCTTGGTCAATACAATCAGGAAGTCCGGCTCCAGCATAGGAGCTTCCTGCTAAGTAAATGCCTGGTAGCTCTTTATCCATAAATGATTTCAGCTCTGCCATGCGCTCTTTATGCCCCACTGTATATTGCGGCATCGCGTCTTTCCAGCGACTTACAACTGTAAATTCTGGTTCTGCTGTAATGTCCATCGTTTTTTGTAAATCTTCTAACACAACTTTCACCATTTCTTCATCCGTTTGCTCGACAATTGCCTCATCACCTGGGCGACCAACATAACAACGAAGTAATACTTTTCCGTCCGGCGTTGTATGCGGCCATTTTTTATGCGTCCATGTACATGCTGTAATGGTAAAGTCACTGTTACGAGACACAACAAATCCAGTTCCGTCAATATCACGTTTGATTGCTTCTTTCGGGAACGCCAAGGCAACGTTCGCAACAGATGTTGACGGAATGTTGCGGAAGAAACGGAATTCTTTATACTGCCCAAATAAAGTTGGCAACGTTTTATGAGAAGAAGCAACCACAATGGCATCCGCTTCGATTTCTTTTCCATTGCTTAGCGTAATGAGATAGCCATGACTTGCCTTTGTCACTTTCTCAATACGTGTTCCCTTCACTACCGTTCCTTCTTCTAAACGGTCTTCAACCGCATCTACAATTGACTGAAGACCTGTTTTTAACGTTAAGAAAATACCTTTTGGCTTCGCACCCTTCGGCTTTTTAGGCGCTAATGTACGCATACCTAATGAAATGCTGCGGTACTTTTGCTCCACTTGGTAAAACTGAGGGAACGTCGCCATTAAGCTCATTTGATCGATGTCCCCTGCATAAATTCCTGAAAGCAATGGTTCAATTAAGTTTTCAACAACTTCTCGCCCAAGGCGGCGACGGAAAAAGTGTCCGAGTGATTGATCAGAAACCGGCTTAGAACGTGGCAATACAAAATCCAATCCCGCTCTTATTTTTCCTGCTGGTGAAAATAACCCTGAAAATAAAAACGGTGTAATTTGCGTTGGGATACCCATCATTGAACCTTCTGGAATGCCATGTAGTTCGTTATTGACAAGAACGTAAGACTTTCCTGTCGCGTTGTTGACAAGCTCTCCACCAAGTCCTAATTCACGCGCCAGTCTTGCGGCGCTCTCTTTTCTTTCTAAGAAAGAGTCCGGACCACGCTCAATTGCAAACCCATCCTTTCGCAACGTATGAATTTTGCCTCCAAGTCTTCCCGATGCTTCTATAAGCATCGTATCAATTGGCAATTGTTTTTCACGAATTTCCTTTTGCAAATAATATGCAGCCGTTAATCCTGAAATCCCTCCGCCAATAATCACCACCTTCTTGTTCAACCGAACTCATCCTTTCTTTCCGTTATGAAACAGTATTCCATTTTTTTAATACTACATCTGTTAAACACTCGATAAATGCTTCACCCGCATTTGGCATTGCTGGGCGATAATATGTCGCTCCAATTTCATCCGTAACGATTTTACATTCAATATCGTTGTCATATAACACTTCTAAGTGATCAGCGACGAATCCAACCGGTGCATATACAAATGATGTATAACCGTACTTTTCATGTAATTCACGCGTTAAATCTTGCACATCCGGTCCAAGCCAAGGCTCTGGTGTGTTACCTTCACTTTGCCAGCCGACAGCGTAATTTTTCACTTCTGCTTCACGCGCAATATAATCTGCTGTCTCACTTAATTGATCAGCATATGGATCGCCAAGTGCAACGATTTTTTCTGGCAAGCTATGCGCCGATACGATTAGCACTGTTTTTTCACGTTCTTCTTCCGTCATTGGCCCATAAATTTTCTTCAGTTCATCTACCCAATACTGAATAAACTTCGGCTCTTTATACCAACTGTCAATGCCATAAATCTTTAAATTCCCTAGCTTTTCTGCTTCTTCCTGCGCACGTCCTACATATGACTTAATGCTAAATGTAGAGTAATGAGGTGCTAAAACAAGTGCAATTGCTTCTTCAATTCCATCTTCATGCATCTTTGCGACTGCATCTTCAATGAACGGCTCGATATGTTTTAAGCCAAGGTACATGCAAAACTCCACATCATCTTGCACCGCATTTAAATTCTTCTCTAACTTTCCTGCTTGTTCTACAGTAATTTTTGCAAGAGGTGAAATTCCACCAATTGCACGGTAACGCTCTGTTAACTCTTCTAATGCTTCTTGGCTCGGTTTACGTCCTCTGCGAATATGAGTATAGTAACGCTCAATATCTTCCTCTTTGTACGGCGTTCCGTACGCCATAACAAGAAGTCCAATTTTCTTTTTCATATTCAGTCTCCTTTACTTCGCCAGTTGTTCTTTGGAATAGCTATGAATAAACGCTGTTAGGCGCTTTAATGTTTCTGGATTTACTTCAGGGAATACACCGTGTCCTAAGTTGAATACATAGCCTGGCTGTTTCATTCCTTGATCTAAAATTCCTTTCACATGCTCTTCAATTACTTCCCACGGAGCTAGTAAGTATGATGGATCCATATTTCCTTGAACCGCTTTATGAATACCGCGCTCGCGTGCCTCTTGAATTGGAAGTCTCCAGTCAAGACCTACTACATCAAGCGGAAGGTCTTGCCACTCATTTACTAAATGACTTGCGCCAACTCCGTGCATAATCATTGGGACATTCATCTCTTTTAGCTCAGAAAAAATGCGCTCCATCGCTGGCTTAATAAAGATGCGATAATCCGCTGTATTCACTGCACCAACCCAAGAATCGAATACTTGAATTGCTTTTGCACCAGCTTCAATTTGTGCTTTTAAGTACACAATTACCATATCTGCAAGCTTATCCATTAATGCAAACCAAGCTTTTGGCTCTGTGTACATAAACGCTTTTGTCTTATGATAGTTACGTGATGGACCACCTTCAATCATGTAACTTGCTAGTGTAAACGGTGCACCTGAAAATCCAATTAACGGTACATCAAGCATTTCTTTCGTTAATAGACGAATTGTATCTAATACGTATGGTACATCCTCTTCTGGATGAATTTCTCCTAATTTTTCTACATCTTGTAAGGAGCGGATTGGGTTATCAATTACTGGACCAATTCCTGATTTAATTTCAACATCTACACCGATCGCTGGAAGTGGTGACATAATGTCTTTATATAAAATCGCCGCGTCTACATCATATTGATCAACAGGCAACTTTGTTACATATGCACAAAGCTCTGGTTGATGTGTAATTTCAAATAAAGAGTACTTCTCTTTAATCTTTCTATATTCAGGCTGTGAACGACCAGCTTGCCTCATGTACCAAGCTGGCACATAATCTGTTCTTTCCCCTTTGCATGCTTTTAAAAATGTATCATTGATTTGTCTTACCAAAACCGTTGCTCCCTTCTCTTTAACACACATTGTAACGAATCCTATTTTTTATCCCGCATTAACGGGCTGTAAGACTCCCCCAAAACTTGAGAGAATTGAAGGATTTTTTTGGGGAGATCAACAGCCCGTAAAAACCCGATTCGTTCAACTACCAATCAGTGGGGGGTGAAGCCCCCACTGATTGAAGTTTCACTTTATCTGTTCTTACTATACTCCTAGTAAAAACAAAATGTACAACATTATGTACGATGTTCATGAAATTGACACAAATGTTCATAAAAATCTTTCTATATTTGTCGAAACATTCCCATTATATCACAAACTGTACAGTGAAACTTCAATCTGTAAGGGTTTTCTTCCTACTTAATACGAACAATCAGCGAAAGCGCTGCCTTCGCTGATATACGTTCATTTCTATCACAGCTCTTCTAGCTGTTCACCGCATCCTTTTCTACTTTTGTTTTCATATCATAAGTGGCAAAGCTCTGACCGTTACCATACTTCGCTAGGACTTCTCTCCAATCTCAAAAAAGAAGAGTTTTACGGTTTCACCACTTTCGTCTTCTCACCTTCACGTTCCGTCTGCGGGTTGTACGGAACAACATAAAACTGCGGCCGCGAAAATACGTTAATAAACGGCGCCTCATATTCTCCTTTCCCAACCACTGTATCAACATGAACTGTTTTTCCTCCATCTACTTTATACACTCGATACTCAATGCGTTTATCAAATAAAGGTGTCCATGTTAACTTTGCTGTAAATAGGCTAAACGGTGTGAAGGAAAGCTTCGCTTCAAAGTCTTTTAATTTACTTAACCGAATTGGCCTTCCAATTGTTTCAACGCCGCGTGGTTGCTGAAAGGTTTCCTGCACTTGTACATTTGCTTTCGTTAAAATACTTTTAAATAACTCTGTCGGTGAAGAGCTATCACCTCGTATGTAATGCCCTTCATCTGTCTGGTCATATCCCATCCAAATCGCACCAACAACTGTTGGCGTATAGCCAACGAACCAAACATCACGAGCACCTTCTCGTTGTTTAGGAAGCGAAGTCGTTCCCGTTTTCCCAGCTAAAGCTCCTTTATAAACACCTTTTCTAGCCGTTCCTTCCTGCACGACGCCTTCTAACATTTTCGTCATATACCAAGCCGTTTGTTTTGAAAAAACTCTCGTTTCTTTCGTACTTGCTTTGCCAATGACTTCACCGCGTCGATTCAATACTTTTTCAATTACGTACGGCTCAATAATCTTTCCATTTGCTAAAAAAGCACGATACATTTTTACAAGGTCAAGCGGGGAAATCCCTTCTCGCAAGCCGCCAAGTGCGGTACTTAAACCAGATTCAGGGATGTGAACATTTCCTTTTTCCAAATAGCTTTTCCCTTGTTCCACACCCATTTCCTGAAGCAGAGAAACAGCTGGCACATTTGCGGATTGTAACAACGCATCATACATCGTCATTTCTTTTGAATATTGGTCATTATAATTTTTTGGCATATATCCTTCAAACGATAACTTTTCATTTTTCAACAAAGAATACGGCTTATATCGCTTTGTTTCTAGTGCAGGTGCATACACAAGCAATGGCTTTAATACAGAACCTGGCTGCCTTTTTGCATAAACCCGGTTCAAACCACGCGCGACGTAATGTCTTCCACCAATCGTCGCCTTAATTCCCCCTGTTTTACTGTCCATTAATAAAAATGAACCTTCTATTTCCTTATTTTGCATCGGGAAATTACGGTTATCTTGAAATTGTGCATACGCTACCTTTTGGACTTTCTCATCCATTGGGACAACGAATGTATAACCGCCCCGAAGTACTTCTTGATGTGACAATCCATAAATGCGCGCAGCTTCATCTATCACCATATCAACATATGGCATATAAGCTAACTCACGCTCATCTTCATTCGTATGAAGCGCAATCGTCTTCCCTTGATAACGAACCGTTTCTTCCGCTGATAAGTACCCTTGCTTATGCATAAGTGATAACACGAGATCGCGGCGCTCTTTACTTTTATATGGCTCTAGGAGCGGTGAATAACCATTTGGTGCTTTTGGAAGCCCCGCTAACATCGCCCCTTCTTCTACCGTTAGCTTTTTCGCATCTTTATTAAAATAAAATTTCGCAGCTGCCTGAATCCCGTATGCACCATGTCCGAAGTAAATATGGTTCAAATACATTTCAAGTAGCTCATTTTTCGTATACTTTTGTTCTAAGTAAAAGGCGATTGCTACTTCTTTTGCTTTTCGTGTTATCGTTTTTTCATGCGTTAAAAAGACGTTTTTCACTAGTTGCTGCGTAATGGTACTGCCACCTTCTACTTTCCCGCCCGCTGCGATATCCTTTAGCAATGCACGTATAATCGCAGACGTATCAATGCCATGATGCTTATAAAACCTGGAATCTTCTACTGCAATAAACGCTTGTTGCACATGCTTTGGAATCTCTTCAACCGGGATAAGTTCTCTATTTTCAACGTAAAGCTTCGTAATTTCCTTTCCCTTTTGGTCAACGATGCGCGAAGAAGAATGAAATACAAGTCGTTTTTCATCCATCATATAGCCACCAGCAAGCACAATCACTTTATATAAAGCAATCGCTAATACAACTACTGCCGCTACACTTATCACACTCCACTTTACTCTCTTCATTCAGCATCCTTCTTTCCAAATGATGGTACAGTTATTATTTGGAAAAACGAAACCTTTATGTATAATCATCGAAGTTTTTTTAAGGACTTGCTATAATGAAAGTAAATGTAAAGGGGGTTAAAACATGAAAGCAATCATCTCATATGAAACATCGCTAGAGCAGGCACATTTCGTAGGAAAAAATGATGAAAAGAACATGTTTTATAAAGAAAATACAGAGGAAAACGTTGAAGGAACACTTCAATATGATGTATTAGACGCTGTCGGAGAATTCAACGGACAAAACGGCTTTATCGTATGTAATAACATTCCTGTTACAGAAGAAGGAAGAGAAACGTTTGAAAACCGCTTCAAAAATCGCGCTGGCCTAATTGAAAACGAGCCTGGCTTCCAAGCAATTCGCGTACTTCGCCCATTAACAGACGGTACATACGTTATTATGACGATGTGGGAATCAGAACAAAACTTCATCGACTGGACAGAATCAAGATCATTTGAAAACGCACATAAAAAACGCCCTGCACATGCGCAGCCTCCTCACGGGGAAGCACAAACAAGCATTTTTGCAGGACCATCATTTGTGACGAAGTTTACTGTATAAAAAAGATGCCGCCGGTGCGGCATCTTTTTTGGTGAAATGGCCGATAGATTTTGAAAATAGCCGATAAACCGCAAATAATCGCCGATAGAACAACGCCAATAAAAAAATCACCCTTACGAAAGGGTGATTTCCTTGTTTTTGTACCAGTTGTACATATTCTCAGCATCTTCTAAGCGCGTGTGCTCTAATTTATAATGAGACGCTGCGCTATAAAATGTGTACGTACATAACTGATCTTTCCGCTGGAAGTATGATTGCTGCTTCTCAAGCGATTGAATGTGTCGTCTTCTAACAAGCCCTGTGTATTTTGCAATATTTCGGTATATGATTGCTAACTGATCACCATTTACTTTATAACCAGCAGCTCTATACTGAGCGTAGCCAATTGCGATGAATAATAGTAATAACGGTAGTAACGCAAAGGTGAACATATATTTCTCAAAATAAACAAGTGCACCTGCAACTGGAACTGCTAGTATACCGAAATAAATCATACTTTCAATAATATAACGTCGTAATGCTGTTTTTGGTAAAGCTGTTAGCTGTTCTGGAACCGCATACGGTAGTTCTAAATAAGATAGAAGTTCTCCTACTCTATCTTTCTGAATGAGCGGGTGTAACACTACCTTCTCTTGTCCACCTTCTTCCCCAACGCTTTGAATTACTTCTACGTTAACTGTACAGTAACCAAACGGTTGACGGAAAAGACCTTCTTTTATCGTAATACCTTGAATACGATGCAGCTTTAGTGCAATCTCTTTTTTCTCATACAAACCTTGTGCAATTCGAATTTCATCATTCTTTCGGTACACGGTAAAGTTTGCATGCTTCATCGCATAGCGAATCGTTGAAAGAATCCATGATAAAACAAGTAACACCCCACCAATTAACATCCAACCGTAAATATCATGGCCCATAATATAGGACTCAGCTTTTTCAATAATCCAATTTGGAATATAATCATTCACTTGAGACCAAACGACAAATAAAAGCGAGAATAGAAGTCCAATTTCTCCTGATGTAACTGACGCTAATAAAATCTCATTCCACGTTAGCTTATATACTGTTGATGGTTTCTCTTCTTTTGTTGTCGTTTCTGCAAGAGCTTCATCCATTTGTTCTGCTTCACTTACATCTTCGTTTAAAAGTGCAATTAGTTCTTTTGCCTCTTCTACACGAATACCTGCTAAATTCACTTCCGGCTCCGATCCGCCACCAGCTGTTTCAATCTTTAACCTTGTTAAACCTAACAGCTGATAAAAAATGTTTGAACTCGTTTGGATCGTTTGTACGCGCTCTTTATTTAAATAACTTTCTTTTTTCGTAAATATTCCTTGTTTAATGTGTAGAATATTATTTTCGACCCAATACACTTTAAAATACCAACTAACCGCAACAAATATGAGTGCAATTACAAAAAAGCCTAGTGGAAGTAAAAATCTAAAAATCCCCATATCCCCACTAAATATCGCAAGAAAAATAATTGGATACAGATTCGATAACTTCAGCTCAAGTAATATCGTAATCGGATGCTGCCTTTTATACATCATCCTCACTCACTTTCGCTAACTCTCCAATTTGACGCTTTAATTGCTCAGCTTCTCGAATTGTCAATCCAGGAATGCTGTGCCCTGTTGCCGCCGTTGCAATCTTCAGCTCTGCCAGTCCGTACTTACGCATAAGTGGTCCTTGTTCAACCGTTACGTGTTGAACGCGAACCATCGGAATTAACACGCGCTCTACTGTGTACATCCCTTTTTGAATTTCTAGTTCATCCTCTTGTAGTCGATAACTATAATAGCGCTGACGCATACTTGGGAACACAAGATAAGCAAGCGGTGCGTATGCAAGAAGACAAATTACAAGGCCACCAAAAATCCAGCCCGTCCAGTCAAACTTAATCATGAGTATAAAATAGGCAATTGTAACAATAAGGCCAATTCCCGATGTAACGAGTGAGCTAATTTGCCACACTTTCACCATATTCGGGTGAATTTCATTTTCCAATGGTTGCATATAATCACTCCAAATGTAAATTTATAAATACAAATTGAAAAAAACTATAAAAAAGAATTTCTTTTTATGTGGGAGAGATTCTCCCCACAAAGCGTAGCGGCAAGCTAGTACTCCGCTTTAAAAAATCAAAATGAATTTATATATTTTTATTTTACTATAAAAATTGACAGTTTCGTATGAAAAAGAAACCATACTCCTACTATTTTCCATCACAATAACTTAGCTGTCTAAAAAGCAAAAAGACGTTCACTCCATATGAACGTCTTCTTTCATTACGCCTTTTTCACAAACTCAGACTTTAATTTCATCGGTCCGAAACCGTCGATTTTGCAGTCAATGTCATGATCGCCTTCAACTAAGCGAACGCTTTTTACTTTTGTACCGATTTTTACAACTAAAGATGTACCTTTTACTTTTAAGTCTTTAATTACTGTGACAGCGTCGCCATCTTGTAATACGTTTCCGTTCGCGTCTTTTACAACTTTTACATCTTCATTAGCTTCTTCTTGCTCTCCAGACCATTCGTGTGCACATTCTGGGCAAACGAATAGTGCGCCATCTTCGTACGTATATTCTGAATTACATTTTGGGCAATTTGGTAGTTCATGCATAAGTTTTGTTCCTCCATTTACTACGATTCATTTTACAACATCTATCATCATGCCATAGTCTTCCCAGATTGACAACCGCACTCCGTTGTTAGTAAGGAAAGAGCTGCGTAAGAAGAATTCAGCGATTACTGTGTCGAATCCAGCGATTTTCCAAATTATTCTAAATCATTAATCCTTGCTGCCTTAAATAACGAACGCGGTAACAATTTTTCGCCACTTCGCCAAGGCGGCCAAGTAGCTGGTAGTTTGCGTATGCGCCAACTGGTGCTCCGATAATCGGAACAAGCTGAAGCATCTTTGCTAAATCAATATAATCACGGTACTCTGTCTGAAACTTTTCCCAATCCATTTCAGCTTCCTCATCTGTATCCCACGTTTCAATCGCTCTCCAAACGGCTTTTCGGTGTTCATCACTTGAGAAAGCAAGCTGGAAAACGTGAAGGATGAAAAGCCGTTCTCTTTCGTCTGCTGTATCAAATCCGTACAATGTTGCTACGTCAAATAAAAACTTAATTTTAATGCTAAGTAATAGCGGGAAATCAGCAAGCCCTAATAAAATACCACCAGCACCTGTTCCTGCTCCTTCCACCGCTGCAACTTTTTTATATTCCTCAAGTTTTTTGGCTACTTCTTCATCTCTTCTTTGTAATGACCAATCCGTCTCTTTTAACTTTGGCTTAATAAAATGAGAACCGGCGCTTAATGTTTTCACCATCGCTTTAATCGTTTCTGTTAAAGCACGTTGCACTTTTTCTGGAATCATTTCTTGCACTTTCACTTGTACTTTCTTTGATAAACGTGTCACGATAGAAGAATCTTTAATCATCGATGCTTTCCAATACTGTAATTCTACTATGACCTTCTTTTCATATTCGGCCATACTCTCTCTCCCTTTCATATGGATCACTGAATTCGTTTTGCTACGTATCGATACACAAATAATGTGCTAAATACGATGTTCCCCGCAAGTAGCGCACCTGTTATAACGATATTTGTTGTTGCAACTGCAAACAGCACTGCCAAAATTACACTACCAATAATCAATACGCTGTGTAACAGTTTCAAGAAATCTTTTCTCTTTTCTTCTTCTCTAACTGGATATAAATCAAGCCATAATGTTAAGCGATGATGTTTCCAAAGCGGCATTAGCTGATATCCAATTAAGTATAAGAATAATATGCTGACGATGACTCTTCCGTATAAAAATGGAATTGCGTATACAAGAGCACCGCCAATGACGAGCAATCTCATATATAATCCAAAGTAGTTGCCTGCGCGTAAAAATGTACGTGTATATAAGTATAAATATGTTCGCTTTTCGCCAATTATTTGCAAAATAAAATCGAGCCACTTTCGGCGTGCTACTCGTTCTTTTAATGCTGGTACATCAACAAACATGTTCGCAATGCGGTATAGCACCATCATTTTCTTTCCTTCTTCGGCAATTAAGTACTCCCAGTTTAACGGTTTTCCTTTGACAGATTGCTGTAAGAGAACGGAGTAAACCATCATTAAGACAACAATGATACCGATGTATAGGAAAGATACACGTGCCACTAAACAATAAATAAACGCAACGTTTACAATAACGCGCATAAGCCAATCGAAAAAGCGCATACGTGGATCAGTCATATACGATACTTCCCACGTCATAAACAAGTTCCACGCTTTCAAAATAACAGCTAATAAGACAATAATCATATATGTATTACCGGATTGCCCCGTTTGCTGTAAATATAAAGGCGCAAGCGCAGCTGCTACCATTGCGATGAAATATAAATGCTTTATAAACGTAAAGCGAAAGGCTTTTAAAAAGTATCCTTTTAATCGCTCTTCAACTGGTAGTAAATAAACGAGGTCCGCTTCTTTTAATAACGTTTGCACAGAACCTACCGTCACGACGATTCCTAACAATACTGCGATGACGACGGCTGTAGGAAACGCTGGGGTAAGCGTTTCTAACCATTGCTGATAATAATACGCACCTGCCCCGATCATAAAGACGAAAATAAATTTTAAATGGTCATTAAAAACATACTTTCCATATGTACGAGCTTCTTTAATAAAATGACGAAACCTTTCTTTCCATAACGCGTTACTATTCATTGGCCTCTTCCTTTGTTAACGCAATATAAATATCATCAAGCGTTGCATTTGGCATATTAAACTGTTGCTGCAATTCCTCTAATGTACCTTGCGCGCGAATTTGTCCTTCATGCAAAATAACGAAAGCATCACAGTAACGTTCTGCCGTTGCTAAAATGTGTGTGCTCATTAAAATGCCAGCGCCGCTCTTTTTCATCTTGTCCATCATTTGTAATAACGATTGGATTGCTAATGGGTCAAGCCCAACAAACGGCTCGTCCACAATGTATAAAGATGGCTCAACAAGGAAAGCACTCATAATCATCACTTTTTGCTTCATCCCTTTTGAAAAATGAGACGGGAACCATTTCAAGCGATTTTGCATACGGAATTCTTTTAAAAGCGCGTTCGTACGTTCTTGAAATTGCTTGTCTCCAATGCCATAAGCTGACGCGGTAAGCTTTAAATGCTCTTCTAATGTTAATTCATCGTACAACACCGGTGTTTCCGGAATGAATGCAAAGCTTGAGCGATATGCCGTCATATCTTCCTTTAATTTCTTTCCACGGATTGTAATATCACCGCTCTTTGGCTCCATTAAACCGATAATATGTTTAATTGTTGTACTTTTCCCAGCGCCGTTTAAACCAATTAATCCAACTAATTGCCCTTGTTTTACAGAAAATGAAACATTTTGCAACACGGGGCGTTTCGTATATCCACCTGTCACATTGTCAACTCGTAATAAATCTTCCATATGACACCACTTTCTTCTATATGTATGTTGTTATCATCTTACCAAAAAAATGAAGTTCGTTCATCAGTACAAAGACCGATTCAAAAAATAAAAATTCCTTTACATAACTTTTACAAAACAGGACATCATAAGTATTGAAGAAGGAACACAATAAAAAAGCAGCCATAACAACGATGAAATATCATCTTGAAATGGGGTGTCGATTAAAGACTCGTTACCGCTTTATACGGAGCATGTTACTTGTTCTTTTTAGAAACGGGGTGTCTCGCGGAGAATAGCTACTGTTTTATAAAAAAGACAATATCATTTCAAAGGATTGCTTAATCATTTCAATACAAATGAGGTGTCTGCGGCAGAAAATAGTCGAAGTACCACGCATTTCCTAACTAAATGAGGTGTTTCCAAAAGGTACGTCAATTCGCATCGCTTTTTTAAATCCTTCTTCAGAAAGCAGGAAGCTTTATCAGCTTCCTGCTTTTCGTGTTTTTCTCAAGTATGTAAGTATGGTAAAATACGGCTAAGACTACTGAAAGGATGAGGATTATGAACCATACTGCAGACAACTGTATTTTTTGTAAAATTATTGATGGGCAAATTCCATGCGCAAAAGTATATGAAGATGAACATGTACTGGCATTTCTTGATATTAGCCAAGTAACAAAAGGACATACACTTGTAATTCCGAAAGAACATAAACAAGACGTATTTGCGTTAACACCTGAAGTTGCGTCACATATTTTCTCTGTCGTTCCTAAGATTACGAATGCAATTAAAGAAGAATATAATCCTGTTGGTTTGAACTTATTAAATAATAACGGTGAGCAAGCGGGACAAACTGTATTCCACTTCCACCTTCATTTAATTCCTCGTTACGGCAAAAACGACGGATTCGGTGCGATTTGGAAATCAAACCAAGACAATTACACAGGAGCAGATTTACAAAACATCGCTGAAACAATTGCAAATCGTGTAAAATAGGTTTTATTATCATAACAAAGAAAGCAATAATGTACATAAAAGACCGATTCCTCCAAGCAAAGCATAACGAACTGCATTTTGCTTTAGCCAAAATCTCGGAGGATATGCTCTTTTTTGTTTCATTACTAAAAATAGATGCATTGCTCGTACAAGAAAGAAAAGACTGACAACCAAACAAATTGTTGTAATCAATGTCATTTTTCGCCCCCTTGTCTTATGCATATGCACTATTTTTCACATCATGAATATGAACAAAAAATAAGGAGGCTCTTCTGATGTCAAAATCTAAATCCTTTTTAACAGGTGTTATATGTGGCGGCGCTGTCGCTGGACTAGCTGTATTATTTTCCACTCCGTCTTCTGGAAAAGATATGAGAAGTAAACTAAAAGAAAAAGGTACCGATTTAAAGAAAACATTAGCTGATATTACAGCTGATACGAAGCTACTAAAGCGTCAAATTGCTGAAACAGCTTATGAAGGCAAAGAAGTGATGCAAGAGTTAAAAGAAGATATGCATGAAACGTTATCAACATGGAAAGAAGATATTTCTCAAAATAAACGCCACATTGAGCGTGAAATTGAGGAAATCCAAAAATCAATTGAAAAGTTGCAACAAACTGTGCCAGAAAAAGCTTAATTTGCTACTTGCTTAGTTTTTGCATATAACAACTTTTTTTACATTTTTCTTCTTAAAACGACACGTCCGCGAGATGTGTCGTTTTTTTATGCACAAAACGTACTATTCCTGTAATTCCCTTTTGTCACGTATACCAGTGAGGTTGTAAGAACCTCTTAATTAAAACGCTTACAAAAAGATGAGAAATATGTATAAAATTGTGTTTTTAACGAAAAATTTTCACAATTCTAACAAAAACACTTTATTAATTTTTATTTTACTGGCATAATAGATAGTAATGAATGAGAATTGTAAAGTGGGTGAACAAATGAAAAATGAAGAAAAGAATTATTCAATGAAAGAAGCAATGATTTTTAGTCAACGTATTGCACAATTATCAAAAGCATTATGGAAATGTGTTGAAAAGGATTGGCAGCAATGGATCAAACCATATGATTTAAACATCAATGAACACCACATCTTATCAATTGCATATCATCTAAAAGGAGCTTCTATCTCTGAAATTGCAAAGTTCGGTGTGATGCACGTTTCTACCGCATTTAACTTCTCAAAGAAGCTAGAAGAACGCGGCTTACTTGTATTCTCTAAAAAAGAAGATGATAAACGAAATACGTATATTGAGATTACCGAAAAAGGTGAAGAGTTACTACTACAACTAATGAAAGAATACGACCCTGAAAATAACTCCGTCTTTAACGGCGCTCTTGCCCTTCGTAACTTTTATGGTAAATTTCCAGAAAACATCGAATTAATTGCTATTTTACGCAACATTTATGGTCAAGACTTTATCGAGATTTTCGAAAGATCATTACATAGCATTGAAGAAAATTTCGAAGAACATGACAAGCAACTAACAAAAAAATGATGACCAATTATTCATTGGCCATCATTTTTAAAAACTCTTGCATTAACGGTTGAAATAAACCTTGTTTCTCAAGCGCTTCTGCGGTCTCCATTAATTCGAGATCATTTGGAAGCGCTTTTTCAAATTGTGTAAGAAGGGAGTCAAAGAACAGTAAGCCCTCTTGCTTCTCTATGATGTATTGCTCGTTCATTTGTTCACATTCACGCAGCAAACGTTCTATATCTTGCTTTCTCACTTTTCTCTTTATAATTAAAGAATAAAATGGACACTTATCTTCATCGATCATATTAAAAAGAAGTCCCACATAATATTCAGCTTGCTCGAGGCGCTTTACGACGTCCATTTTCTCCCCTCACTTTCTCTCACTCGGTCTGCTATTTCTGGATTTTAGAACACGAACAAAATATCGTATGTTACAATATATACGAGTATATGTATTTTCATTATAAGGAGGTTCCTCCTCGTGACTACAGTAGAGTATTTCTTTATCTTATTTGCACTTCTTGTTCTATTTTACACGAATTTCATGACACATACACTGTGTGAACAAAAAGAAATATCTGATGTTCGCCAAGCGGGTGTCTTTCGTTTTATTAACGTATGTATTACCATTTTACTAATTTCTAGTTATGTAGAAATTCTATTTCACAAAAGCTGAGGAGGACTCTCCTCCCTCAGCTTTTTCCTCTATAAACAAATTATACCTACTATAATCAATAAAATAAACAGGACAAGCAATAAAATGAGTTGTGAATTCATGCAAGGTCCTCCTCTTTCTTCATAAATTCTCCACTGTTATAAAGTGAAACTTCACTCAGTGGGGAATTTCTTCATCCCCCACTGAGTGTTAGCCCGACCAATCGGGCTTTTACGGACTGTTTATCTCCCACCTAAACTTCTTCGCTTTTTCTCAAGTTTTGAGGTGGGAGTCTTACAGCCCGCAAATAGCGGGATAACAATTGAAATCTGACACTAGCTCTCTTTTTTCTAACGTTATATAAGCGAAAACGAAAACATACTACTTTTTCAACTACATATATCAGAAGTATATGATCATGCGTTTTTCGCCTAACAGAAAGGGTTTAGTTCTTATTGTCGTATGTATTTATGTATATGCAAACGCCTAGACAATGGTACCTTTCACATCTAGAAAGGTAATGGGTAAATTTTCTTTATCAATAGGAAAACATATAGAAATATGGTATATTAAACTTTGTACATATTGCGCATACTATAAGGTGATTCATTCACGAACAACGCGTCAACCATTCATTTTGGTTCTATTTCCCACCTATCTTTATAGGGGTCAAAGGGATGAATAAAATACATACATAGTAGGAGTGTTTGAGAAATGAAGAAAGCAATGCTTGCCCTAGCGGCGACAAGTGTTATCGCATTATCAGCATGTGGATCATCTGATAAAGTCGTTACATCAAAAGCTGGTGACATTACACAAGAAGAGTTCTACAATGCAATGAAAGAAAACCAAGCTGGTCAACAAATGTTGAAAAACATGGTAATGGAAAAAGTATTTATCAACAACTATAAAGTTGACGATAAAGAAGTTGATAAAAAGTTTGAAGATACAAAAAAACAAATTGGCGATCAATTTGATATGCTATTAGAGCAACAAGGTTTAACTGAAAAATCATTCAAAAACAGCATCCGTGCACAATTAGCAATGGAAAAAGCTGTTTCGAAGTCTATTACAGAAAAAGACTTAAAAGCGTTAAACAAACCTGAAATTAAAGCAAGCCACATTCTTGTGAAAGATGAAGAGACTGCGAAAAACATTAAAGCAGAGCTTGACCAAGGTAAATCTTTCGAAGAATTAGCGAAAGAAAAATCTGAAGATCCAGGTTCTGCTGAAAACGGCGGCGACTTAGGTTACTTCGGACCTGGTAAAATGGTACCAGAATTTGAAGAAGCAGCTTACGGCTTAAAGAAAGACGAAATCAGTGAGCCTGTAAAAACACAACACGGTTACCACATCATTAAAGTAACTGACATTAAAGAAGCGAAGCCTTACGAAGAAGTGAAGGACGAGCTAAAAGAACAAGCTATCGCAGCGAAGTACCAAGACGCTAAGTTCATGGAAGACTTAATTGCGAAAGAACTGAAAAAAGCTGACGTAGACGTGAAAGATAAAGATTTAAAAGAACTTTTTGAAACACCTAAAGAAGGCGAAAAGACAAAAGAAGAAAAGTAATAATAAAGAAAGCTCGGCTGCTGCCGAGCTTTTTGTTATGCTAGGAATCCCGCTATCACAAACGTACCAAGAATGAGAATGAGGTGACTCATGAATATCCTAAAAGAAATTCTCGTATTCTTTTTTAACTTTGCGATATCTCTAAACATGCTATTTAACAGCCGAGCACCACATCACCATCAAGCTAAGAAAAGCAAACACCCCATAACGAAATTATTTTACTTTTGGGATTACGAGTCTCTTAATAGGACATTATGTTAACCTTACATGTATATGATATACAAGTTCTATTAAGGCTATTATAAAGAAAAATCAAAAACAATTGAGTTGGAAGGGTTAGAAGAATAATATGCAAAATAGCGTGAAAGCTGCCCATCGTTTCTGTGGTGATAACAAGGAAAGTTTAAAAGAAGATAGTTTATGTGGCTGTTTTTATTGTTTAGAAATATTTCATCCATCTGAAATTGAAGAATGGATAGATAGTAATGAGAGCACAGCTCTTTGTCCCTACTGTGAGATTGATTCTATAATAGGTCAAAGCTCTGGATTCCCTATTACTAAAGAGTTTTTAAGTGAAATGAACAAATATTGGTTTTAATTTAGGAAAAACTAATTCGTTTCCGCTAACGATAATTATGTGAACACGAAAGTCCCCCAGTTAAACAACCTGGAGGGCTTTTAATAGTCTTCTAAATACATTGAATCCCGATAATAATTCTTTATGTTAACTTGATATGTATAGAGTATACATATCATATTTATCTATCTTACGTTAATAGAATTCTCATATAATAGACATAACATCATGATTTACAAAGGAGATACAAGTGAAAAAATTTTTAATTAGTTATGCTACAAGTCTGCTTACTTGTGTTATGGGGTGGCCCTTGATTGCATTTATTTCTGATCCTAGTCATTTTGATTCGACCGATTTATTTGGATTCATTATGATTTTCATCATTTATGGTAGTATACCAGCTCTTGTAGCTTGCCTAATCGGGGAATTGTTATACAGAAAAATAAAACGATGTAGGGAGTTGCAATTTGGAGTTCCTATATTTATAGGACTAGCAGTTATCTATGTATTTACACCCTCTATTTTTACTGGATCATCTCCTTTTTGGGGTTTTGTTGATTTTGTTAATTTTGTTACACCTGTTATTATGGGTTCTTTAGCTTTTTATTTAGTACGTAGAAAAATTAATTAATTTCCAATAACGATAATTATGTAAATGAGTTGTCCATATGGGTAGCTCATTGTATTTTTTGCTTAGCGTGGGTTTTTACACGTTATCTTAACTACGAAAATTAATAAACGAATTTATAAGGGCCCTTACGTTGAGTACATGTACTCAACGTAAGAGGAGATTATATAAAATGACATCTAAAACAAATAAATGGGTAACTTGTGCTTTTTACCATCTTCTGTTGACCGAATAGGAGCTTTTTTGTTTTTTCTTGGTTCTCGGTATAGGTGTTATGTTAAGTTGAATTTTAACTTTTTTTAATTTGTAGCAAAAGTTAAAGTATATTTTATAAATTGACATAGTATAAAAAAAGCACCTCCCTTAAATTAATACATTTATAGTACCAGGAGGCGCTGCCTGTTTAGATACATTGTTTGATTGAGGGCTTACTGTTAATCTCTATCTTTCTTCTAACACTGTATTTTCAATGTTTGTTTTGTGATTTAGTATTTTGAAAGAGCAATAAAAAGAAAAATGCACTTAATACTGCGGAAAAAGCTGCAATTAGAAAGGCTCCCTCATAGCTTACAAATGGTACAAGTACTAATAGCTGAGGGGCAAAGATTTTACTAATGGAATATCGCATATTGGCTGCAGCAAAATATTGCGCTTTTTGATTACTAGTAGCAATTCCCGCAATATATGCATCCTGTGTACTCACAACAAGTAGCTCAGCTACTGTAAAAACTATTATTCCTATAAAAAAAATGATATAACTTTGCGAAAATGAAAAGATAATCATAGAGAGAGCATACATTAAACTTGATCCTACGAAGCTAAACCTTGTACTATATTTAGATAAAAGCCTTCCTATAATACTCCCAAAGATGACTACTAAAATACCATTTGTCATTAATAAGGATGCGTAGTATTGAGAAGCGTTTATTGAAATACCCAACATGGATACTCCTTGAGTTAAGTCCTCAATTACTTTGGAAGGAAGCAATATTTCCAATTGCATGAAAGCCTGAGCTGCAAAGATACTGGCTAGTACAAAAATGAATAGTCGCTTATCTTTACCTATAAGAGCTAAAGTGGATAGGAAATTACTTTTATTAGATTTTTTTTCTATATTCAAGTTTTTATTACCTCTAAATTCCGGAGTTCCCCATAAAGAGATAAAAAGAAGCAAAAAAGCCGAAATTAAAGATATCCAAACAAACCATATCGGCATAGAATCAAATATAAAACTACCTATAAGTGGCCCGATGGTTACTGAAACACTAAATATTTGATAGGATAATATATAAGTTTTTTTCTGTTCTTTTTCATCAAGCCAATCCGAAATATAGGCTTTCCCTACTGGTAAATATGCGGCATATGTAAGACTCATTAAAGCGAAACTCATATAAATTATTAAATTACTTAATACTAATCTTCCAATAATAAACAATGCAGTAGCAACTAGAAATCCTATGCTTGTTATTATAATTAAAGGCTTCCTACCTAACCTATCAGCAAGAATCCCTCCCCAAATTCCAGAAAACATTCCTAAAACTGCAATAGTTGCTAAAGCAATAGAAACAATACCCGCATCCCATGCTTTGGTTAAATATAAAGTCATGAAAGGGAAAAGCATATAAAATAATATATTTTGAATACCTTCAGAAATAAGGCGTAAACGAATATGATTTTTTTTCATTGTTATTTGATTTGTAGACATGCTGATTACCTCTTTAATGCGGATAGTCTCCAAGATATAATTCTCTATATGTTGCTGGTGTATTAGAATACCCCATATTGATACCAAAATTAAGTGTTCTTGGGCTTACTGAAATAAGAGGATGGTTAAGTCTTTGTATATCACCAGTGACAATAACTCTAACAGTAGGTATATTAATTGAATCCTTTGTCAAATCGACATATAAAACATCACAACCAGGTATTTTTTTCTTCAGTTGTTTAATGATATGTTTAATCGCTTGGTTAACACTTTGTATTTTTAGGTTAGGTTTATCTAGCATTGAAATACTTGATGCTTTTCCCGCAATGTCTTTTTTATATAAATATGAGAGAGAATATATAGAGTTGACTCTTGATAACAACTTAGCTCCAGAAATGCTATTATTCAATGGATTATTGGGATCAACCAGTGCATCGCTTTGCATGGCTTCAGTAACGGAACGTTCCAATGCGATTTCAGGTGAAATTGAAGCACCAAAACCACTGAAAGCAAAATGCGTATCATTGTTAGGATTAACAATCCAAGTTCTGAATACAGGAATTTCTAAATCGTTTGTGTAATCTCTACTTATTACTTGATACCCCATATCCTTCACCATGTCTATACGCTCTTTCAATACTTTGTTTGTTGAAGTCATATAGTCTAAACGAGGCAGAACATGTTGATTGGCTTGTCCAATCATCCAAGCATCATGCTCAATAATCTCAAGCAGTGCATGAAGAATGGCATCCTCAATAGTAGTTGCAGAAGCGAGTCCAGTGGAGGATCCTCCATAGAAGCGACCTTTTGTATTTACATCATCCATAAACACCATTAAAGCTGGTACAAGTTTGTAATCATCCTTCACTAATGATTTCGCCCAAACCCAGTCAATTGCTGTATTAGGATTAAATTTATCATAACTTGTATTTTTATTTTGTATTGATTCGGCAATTGTATTCATTTCTATTGCGTTTTGCTCGACATCTTTATAAGATGCTTCTACAATGGGTATATCACCAACATATTGACGTCCAATATGCTCAAACATCTCAAAAGATGCAGAGAAGTATGACTGCATCTCAGTTAGACCTTTACCCCACGCTTTAGTTTTTCGGAAGGAATAAGGTGTTTTGTTACTATGGGAAGTATCCAATATAGCATTATAGCAAGGTACTACACGATTAAAAGGATTGCTTACAGCACGCTTGACATCAATTTTTAACCCGATTCGTTCAAGCGTCTCATCAATCAACTGCTTTGTTTCTTTTTCAGTTTTAGAACGCAATCCACCAGTAGTATAACAAATTTCTCTTTCTAAAGAATTTTTTGTATCTTTGAAATTCGGGAGAAGACCCTCTCTCCACTTCGTATAAGAATTATTCATAGCACGACAGCACTTACATTCTGTTGTCGGATAATAGGTATAGCTATTATCAAATGTAAGCGAATTCGCTTTGTAACACTTTCTAACATCTGCAAATTCCATATTCCCTTTTTGTAAATAACTAATTATGTCCTGACATATTAAATCAGCGACATATAATAATTGTGAATCTTTATAGGCATAAGGGAATTCATGTGAAAAATATAGCGATTTGATATCTTCTGTATCTATCAATTGTCCATTAAAAATTTTATTGTTAATATTTTTAATATGATACATGGTTTGGCATTCTAAGCATGCGGTTTTACCTGGAATAAAAAATGGACCGAGTCCTAGTTCACGACCATCAAAGTAACACTGTATAAATGGTTTATTTTTAGAAAGCATTTTTTTATTCAAACACAGTATATCTTCATAAGTACATTGATCTGGTGCAAACACGGCAACATCAAAATCAATCATAGACTGCCCTAACAAAAACTCATCTATAGTGAACGTTATCGTTTTAAACTCTTTATGATGGCTTAACCCTATTGCTTTATTCATTACAGATGCTAGTCGCCCTTTTCCGATAATACAAACAGTGGCACCCTCTAAAGTCTCATTACTTTCCGGAGTTGGATAAATGATTCTCTCATTTACCAAAGCGGATAAAAAATTTCTTATCTCATCTAAAGGATATAATTCTTCTAATTCATTCTCGATTTTTTCAAATGTTCGAGTCCCATTTATTAAAGATAGAACTTTTTCTAAAACTTCGTGTGAACATTGCAAAATCTTTATTTCTCCATCAACAGTAGAAATAACTTGCCCATTTCCTTTTGGTGTTTCATTGTATGTTTTGTTAATTACGGGTATGTCATTTAAATTGTAATTCATCATTATACATAGCCAATCTAAAGTAAATTAGCTTCCTCCTTCTTAAAAATTAGTTTTTAAACAGAAAAATAGAAAATACAGTATACAGAGAACTATCTGATAAATAGCTTTACTTTATGGTTTATCTCTATCGATTTATAAGTCACTCACATGCAAAAGACAGAACATTAGATAAACTCTTAAATATGTAACATATGAATCTTGCGATATTTAACTTCTTTCTCGAATTATTTATTGTTAATTAAGGTACATTTAAACTCATGCAAAGAAGGATACATAAGCACAGAAGTTCTTCTTTGAAGGAATTTTCAGAAAACCCATCTTGTGCTTATGCAATCAACATAGAAACAGCTTAATATTCAATTCCTATGGAGTAACCCCTTTGCTTTTACCTAGATTATGTAGCTTTGCACAATGCTACACTTCAAATGGGTATTGTTGCATGTTATTTTCAACTTCAACAACTGTGTTTGCTTCACTAATAATTTCCATTTTCATCCTTTGTCACCTCCTCTCATATAATCTTACTTTGCACAATACTACACTTCAAATGGGTATTGTTGCATGTTATTTTCAACTTCAACAACTGTGTTTGCTTCACTAATAATTTCCATTTTCATTGTTTTATCCCCCTTAAATGTATTTTTCTAACAATTTAAGTATAAAATGTATGTATTGAAAATGTAAATATTAAGAAAACTTTATAAAAATTTATTAGAATATTCTAATAAAAATATAAACTTTATTCTATATGGGTATCGCCACATCGCCATCAAGCTAAGATTATATAAGTTTAATTTCACGTGAGGTTTTTTCTATAGATCCAGTGTAAGTTCTTTAAAGATTTGCATACCAAATAAACCATATCGGGTTTCATTTTTTTGGATTACGCTACATGTTTGTGAGACATAGAAAAGTTGTATACGATGCCTAAGATATCAAAGACTGTTTTCTTCTCATATCTATGGGATTCTCGCCCATTTCTCTGTAGAAGATTAAACAAACGAAGTAGTATCTTTGATATCTCTGGGGTGTCTTTTTGTAAAGCTTGATAAAGAAGTGGAAAATAATCTTTGATAATATAAATCGCTTTATATTCACTCAACTCTCGTTTCTTCTTGGCGAGGAGTAATTGGCGCATTTGAAACATAGTGGAGGAACAAAGGAGGATACTAATTAACTGTCCGTATAAATGACACTCTAATCGTTCTAATTTTTTTGCCACGATTTCTATTTCTTTCATTGCTTTTTTTCCATAACCACGACCTTGATTACCTTCCCAGATGTTTATGTCATAAATAAATCCTTTTTCAGTTGACTGTTAAGCAAGCCAAATCATACCCATTTCTTGCTCTTCATCTCGAATTATACATAGCTTATTATTAACCGTTTTTTCCCCTTCTGGTAATAGCTTTTCAAATTCTTTAGTCGCCTTACTAATTGCTTCTAGCTCATTCCAATTACCAGCTTTTGCGTGATCATCTGCATAATTTTAAATTGCATAACTGAGATACCTTTGAAACTCATTTGATTTCATTTCTTCTAATCTAACCATTGTTTTCCCCCTAGCATTTATCAGAATTAAAAAATCCTCTCTTCAACTAACCTGCAGCTTTAGCTGAATAAGCTCCTGTAAATATAACACCATAAAAAGGGAATTTAATCGTATCTTATTGGGGTCTCGACACATGCCCATCAAGCTAACATTTTGATGGGTCTCTAAAGTGAAAATTTCATCTTTTCATAGGTGCCCACAAGAATTGAGCTCATTTTTATCGTTTTGGGGTAATCCTGAATTCTTGAATTGATGGCGATGTGGCGGTACCCCTCAAAGTAAACAACAATAAAGCCATTTAAAAACAATAATCTCCCACAAATATGATTAGTTGTGGAAGATTATTGTTTTTATTAACTAGTTAGCCTAGAATACTACTTACTTTACTCTGTACCTATCGGGTTTAATATAACCTTTCCATCTTCTACTTCAACGTGCTTAACTTTTCAATCGCTTGTTGTTCGGTTGGTAAGAAAAAGAAATCGTTTCCGAGGTTGCATTCATAGATAAAATCTTTTAAGCTTTGACTTGAATACGCAGAAAAATCTCCAATAATTGCAATTTTCACTTGATAATTGACGAACTTCTGAAAGATTTCGCCTGCAAGGCGTGTTTTCAAATCGAAAAAGCTTTCTTTTAGTAGAGATTTGTTTATAATGATGCGATTGCATCCTGCTTCATATTGTACGGTTGCCATAAAATCTAATGCTGACTGAACATCGTATATTAATATCTTACTGCTTCTCACGACGGCAATATTTCGCCCATCTACTTCTATCCTCTCTATATTCATAATCACCCTCCTAGTTTGCTTATACGTATATTCATCATTCATCGGTAAACCTTCTCTTTCCCCGGTTTTCATACTAAAAATCAATAATTTTAGCTAGGAAAATGTTACCTTTATAATGATTTATGGATATATAACAAGCATAATTCCTAATAGTACTATCCCTACATATACCACAAAACCACCGATATTTAAAACTGTAGCGATAATAATTAAATATAACTCCCCAATGACAGCAGTTTTATTACCATTTTTCCATTTCTCTCTAAATATGACTTCCTATTAAAATTAAAAATACTCCTATTATTTGCCCTGTAATCCCCATCTTGCCACACTTCCCAATATAACGCTTCATCATTAACCTGTTTCATTATCTTAATCAAGATCAGCGCCATCCATATCGCTATTGTCCGCTGCTATATTATATGCTCATTGTTTTCGTAGATTTATTAAAAATACCAGTTAATAGCCGTTTCTTGTTCACATATTATAGCTTCACAATCTAGCAACTGAACAATGTGCTCAATATTTTTATCCTTCGCAAACAATAAAGTTGTAAAAGAATCATACAAACTCATAAACGCGTAATCCATATTTTCATCAGTCACAATTAACTCCGGACCAAATAGGTTACATATGTCTAGCGAGTTAGTATCTTCTATATTTAATACTCCACTGTTATCGGATAGTGGGTCTGAAAAATATAATTTACTTGCTCCCTTTGAACCGACGACTTTCAATAAATTATCCAGTAAAAACACTGATGTACTATCTTCTGTTGGATAAAAGAGGTCTGAATTAAGATTTGAATTTAACTTATTAGCTAAATCCGTCCTTTTATATTCTTTCTTGAAAGCACCAATAGATGTTATTAAAGCTATCGCTAATTCGTTGTAAGAATTCAAACTACTCTGAGACATGATTTCCCGCCAAGGAACTGATTTTCCAATGTTCAATGCCTCTTCATCATTTGGATAAATATGTTGGTATTGTCTTTTTCTCATTGATTTTTCCCACCCTAAAGGCATTTGAACAAAAGGGTGAAGTAATATTGCTGCGGATTGGAACCCCTTTGGAACTTGTTGTAAGATAGGAGATTCGTCATCCAGCCAAATATAATCTAACAAATTATCATCTCCTTTTAAACACTCTATATTAAAATAAATAAAAATGCTCACCTATATTGTTAGATGAGCTATGTACAGAAATACCACTATATAGGTCTATTACAACCCGAATTCACATAAATTTTACAATGCTATTCTCATAACCATGTTACGATAAAATCAGCCATTCTTTGTTCCTGAGAAGGCTAGATCCCCTAGGTAAAGAGACTCAGTGTTGGGTCTCTTTTTTATTTCTCAACATCCAAATATTTAAAATGTGATATCATCAAAGTGTAAGAGCCTCTCCCTAGGCTTTTCAAAGTAAACTCCAATGTTAATGAGTACTCATTATGAGTACTTATCTTTTTTTATTCATTCAAATGGTGACGATTGGCCAATTACATATCGGAAATTTTCAAAATAGGTTTCTTTCAATTGTTCTACTCGTCGTAAATGGTCGTAGAAGCTATGAGAGAATTTAAATACGTGACCATAATCCCAATCTTCCTTACTGTAGTCCTTTTCCCAAAATGCAATCTCGCCTGGAAGCTCGGCTGCTCGTTTTGCTCGTTGTAAAGGTAGACGATCGACAGGTGAAACCAACTTGATCGAATCCTCATGTTTCATATCCCTACTGCTTCGGAGAACTTTCATTAATTTAAAAACAGGTAGTAATCCACGCTTAAAAAACGAAGTATGCCCAAGGTCAAATAAAATGTTTAACGCATGTGAAAAAGTCAGCATGTGACCAATTAAATCGTGATGCGATTCAGCTCGATAAATGACTGGGAACTGTGCTAACTCTTCCAAAACGAGTAAAGAAAGTTCACTTGGCTTTGATATAGTTGGAAATCCATCCTCATCTGTAATGGTCATCCTTTTTACTTCAGAAGCAGAAAACCCAATCCATGATCTTCCCGGAATTGTCCTTTCAAACGATTGAATAAGATCAGTTATTCCAGCAATATCCTCAGTACTGCCCCAACCTTTCAATTCATGAATAGCCGACAAACTCGCTGCCGCGTATATGACATTATGACCAACCCAATGAAGCTGATCTATCGTTTTATCGAGTGCTTCAAGTATAGCCATTACGGAACTTCCTTCGTCGCAATAGGTGCTGCGTCGTTCAATATTCCTATCTATTACTTTATTAGCCATCGTACCAGCTTGAGTAAAGACAAGCTGCGCAAGTTCTTGACTTAAATTTTCATTATTTTTCACAAAAAAGTAACTACCGATAGCTGCCGCACCATAATGAGCATGCCAAATGTCACCTGTTTGTTTTTTACATAACGACATAATCGTTAATCCATCTTCCAATATAGATGTATGTAACATATTATCTCCCCTCTCAGATCTCACTTGTTCAATATTAAGAAAGATTACTGCTAAAATCTATAAAAAATATAATGATACTAACTTAAGTATAAGTAGATCCTCTTACACCTTTTTATCCACTATACATATGTAAAATCTCCTCCGCATGTATACGTAAAGAATCTATTAATTCTTTAGGTTCTACAACCTTTGCATCTTTCCCAAGTCGATAAAATAACGGTGTAATAAAATGAATTTCATTCGCATCAATTGCCGAGTTAATATATCCTGTCCCGTCCTCATTTATCACTACGTACTCTTGGAGATAGGGCACACTTTTACATTGACGAACTCCTTCTTTTCTTAATTCGACGTGAAGCTGAGTTGGGTTCGTTACTGTGTAAGAGGAAAACCATTCTTCTAAATTAATAAATGTATCTTTACATTGTTCCGTAGATTGTATGGAAACAATGCGATCTACACGATATAGTAATATTTTTTCTTTATGAAAGTCATACGCTGGTAAATACCATAAACCATCATGTGCATATACACCGATAGGATGCACATACTTTTCCTTTATTCCAGCTTTCGATTCATATTGAAAACGGAAATTTTTATTTTCAATCGTTAATGTTAATACTTCTTTTAAAAGTGGTGTTTCAATGATTCTTTTTGGATTCCAAAAAGCAATGTAGGAACGAACCTTATCCACTTTTCGTTTCGCATCATTTTGAAGGGAATTATACAATTTATGAGTAACTGAGTTTATTTCAGCATCAAAAGGTAAATTCCGATAATATTGTAACGATTGAAAAGCAAAGAAAACGGAAACAGCTTCTTCTTCTGTAAATAAAAGAGGCGGAAGCATTTTACCTGTTAAAACTTTATAACCGCCGTTACGCCCTTGCTCAGCGTAAATCGGTAAGCCCATCTCACCCAAATCGATGATATATCTATGGACCGTACGAATTGATATGTTAAACTCATCTGCAATTTCTTGAGCAGTAAATTGTCTTTTTGTAGTAGCAAACAGAAGAATATCTAATAAACGTTTTGCTTTTGACATGTTTTTTCACCTTTTTTCTTTTAACATGACAATACTTGGCATGTTTTATCGTTAATATAGCACTGTAAACAACGATTATATTCATAATATATCAGGAGGGATTATATGACACGTGAAATTATTTTATTTATCGCCACGAGTTTAGATGGATTTATTGCAAAAGAGGATGACGATTTACGATGGTTAATGGAAACAGAAACAGGAGGCGAAAATGGTTGTTATGCAGAAATGTATGAATCCATTGATACTGTCATTATGGGAAAAAGGACGTATGATTGGATATTAAATGAAACAGACTCCTTCCCTTATCCCGATAAAAAATGTTACGTCTTTACGAGTTCTGAAACAGGTTCCAATGAACATGTAGAGTTTGTAAATGAAGATGTAGTACAATTTACAAAAAAGTTAAAAGAACAAGAAGGATCTAAAATATGGGTAGTTGGCGGCGGACATTTACTCGTGAATTTTCTAAAGGAAAATTTAATTGATGAGTATATTATTACGATTACCCCTCACATATTAGGTACTGGTATTCCATTATTTAAAGAAAAGAATCCAGAAATTGATTTAACGTTATTAAACGCAAAACATTACGGTCAGTTTGTTGAACTTCATTACAAAATAAAGTGAACTGCTTCATTTTTAACAACATGAGAAATTTGATAGTAGTTAATAATACGAAAAGACCACCCAAAGGTGGTCTTTTCATTTTATTTACGCCCTCGCACTTTCGAAAATCCCCATAATAAAAGCTCCAAAATAAAAATCAATAACACAGATAACCCAAATAAAGGCATGACAACCCCTAATAAAATCATAATGATAATGAAAGCAACCACGCTTTTCTTATCTTTTTGTTTTGGTGGTGCTGCTAATTTTCCTTTTGGCTTTCTTGCTAACCACATTTTTATTCCGAAATAAATAAGTAGTAATAAAGATAATGTCGTTAGTAAGCACAGTATTTTATTGGGCCAGCCGAATAAATGACCTTCATGAAGCGGAATGCCGTAAGAAAACCATTGTGCAAATAATCCGTAGTCACGATAATCAATTTTAGAAATCAATTCTCCACTATATTGATCAAAGTAAGCTGTAATTTCTTCATTTGGTGCTACGTGCATACCTGTGATACCAGAACCACTCGATTTTGAAACAACGAATACCCCTTTTGGATCATGCGGCAATGAAATGACATATGGTTTTTCAATTTGAATCGATTGCTGTAGCTCATCAATTGAGATTACGTGTTGCTCATTCATATGCGATTCAGGATGTGTTTCCTTCCTCGTTGCCCATGGCAGTTCTTTAAACTCTGACTCTGGCGGAGCCATATATAATTTTGGATATCCAAGTGATTCATTCGACGTAGCGATTTTGTAAACTTGATTTCCCATAAACGCTGACCACGGTAGCCCTGTAACAACTAAAAGTACGAGAGGAATTGTAAATATAATACCGATTATGGAATGACGGCGTTTCGCTCGTTCTCGTTTGCTTGATGCAGGTGTATTTTTAAATTGGCGTATACTCATGTATAAACCAGTGATAATTAAAAAGATTGTCCAGCACGCCGCAAGTTCTACTAAGTAGTTGACAACTGTACCGCCTACTAAGAGAGAACTGTGGAGTTCACGCATAATATTCGCAAACGTTTCACTCGCGTTTTGATCCCCAACAATTTGATTATTGTCATCTACATACACATATTTTTGCTGCCCTGTATATTCATTTGCGATTGTGAGCCTCGTATTATAATCCTCATCAAATTCACTGACTTTTGTCACACTGTAATGTGGATATTTCTCCTCTACTAATGAAATAGAATCAGACATCGAAATAGATTCTGTCTGTGAGCTCTTCCCAAAATATAAATCTTTATAGATGAAGTTTTCAACTTCCTCCCGAAATAAGTACCCAATCCCACTAAGCGACAATGTAATAAGAAGTGGCGTAATAAAAAGGCCTGCATAAAAATGCCACCTCCAAAAAATATAATGCAGCGAACGATTTAGTTTCATATTTTGTTCCCCTAACCTTCCCTATACGAATAAATTTCTTATTTAATATAGCGAGATTAAGTGTGGTTACTTTGAATAAATTGTGAAAAATGTTAAAAGTTTCGACAGGATTTTATCGTTCGATATTTAAGGTAGTTAATGTGATATACAACTCTATTGATTTTGGACACTTTTTTATCTAAGATAAAAACTCATGAAAGGGTGAATATAACCAAAATGTCTACAACACTTCGTGAAATAACGTTGGAAAACTGGGAAGAATGTATTGAGTTAAAAGCTACTCCGGAGCAAAGCGGATTTGTCGCATCAAACCTCTACTCCATCGCTGAATCAAAGTTTCAACCTACATTTGTTCCATTAGCTATCTACCATGATGATACAATGGTTGGATTTGTTATGTATGGACTTGACCCTGATGATGGAAACTACTGGATTTATAGACTTTTAATTGATGCGAAACATCAACGAAAAGGATACGGACGCGCTGCAATCTCTCAAGTAATTGAACTGCTGAAAGCAAAGGAAGATTGCCATAAAGTCCTTATTGGTTATGAACCTGCAAATAGCGAGGCTGAGAACTTATACACTTCACTTGGATTTCGAAAGAACGGCATGATTTTGTTTGGTGAGACGATTGCAGAATTGACATTTTAACTTCACATACGATTCAAGGTTGATAGATTTAAAAAACGTATATATATCCAACTTGACCATTTCACACAAAAGTAGCTGCCACGTATATAAGAATGACAACCGTACTCATTTCATCCATTTGTTGTAACATAGCGCGCGGTAGGAAAAAGCCCTGACCGCTACTGCACATGGAGGAACCCACTCTTCTACCGAAAAAGAAGAGTGGGTTGTTCGTTTTTTAACTTGTATTTATATACCTTTTTTTGCAAAGGTATACGTTTTGAATCATTATGGTAATCAAATATCTCATACAGTAAGAACAGAATAATTATTTTCAATCTTTATTCTATACAAATTCATAATTCGCACTTGCTCTTCCGACAATTCTTCTTTGTTCCAATACATATGCATTAAACTATATTCAAATATCTCTTTTAACTTCATAAATAGCGGCAGCTTGTCTATCATATCTTGAGATATTTCATATTCCTCTCGGTACCCTTCAATGATTGCCTCTGTAATAGCATTTCGATAATCCATTATGTTTCCATTTCCTGCAAACGAATACTCTAGTGCACTATAAATTGGAACTACTAAATCAAATACATAAAAGTGTTTCTCACAATCTTGAAAATCAATCATTGTTACATTCAGATTTTTTTCTACCAATACGTTTCTAACCATACATCACCGTGTATTAAGCCGTAATTTGAAGGACTCTTTGGTAACTCCTTAATTGCAGATAAAACGTCTTGCGCAATTTCTCGAATGATACTTTCTTCTTTTGGGATATAGTTAAGAAAAAAATATTCTTCATTGTCATGCCAATCGTTTATATATTTGATCGGCTCCATGCTTTCAAATGTTTGAGATATACGATGTAATTTACCTATTTCCTGACCTAACTTTTTGAATATAGAAGCATTCCACTCGCTTCTTGGTAAATGTATACCCGGAGCAGCTTTATACAATACAACAAATAGCTCTTTATCTACTATTATTTTTTCTACTAAATTTCCGTGTAAAGAAGTGATAATTTGCGGAACCCCTAAACCTTCCTGATATAAAAAGTCTGTATATGTCACTTCTTCTAACTGTTCTTCATACGTTTTATAGTTTGTAACTCTAGCGAAGTAATCTCCTTGCTTTGTCATACACTTGTACATTTCATTTGTTACTGCTTCAATTTTCGTAACATCCACTCGATATATTTCGTTTATACATGCCAGTATCTTCTCTTCTAAATTCATTATTTTGAATTCCTTTCTATTCAAAATAAAAATAACCCCTTTAGATACGTTCTACATAAGGAGTTATTTTTCTAAAAGACAATTTTATGTAACTACATAGGCTGTTTACAGCATCATTTTTTATCTGTTATCGCGCTTATACATGCAGCAGGAAGCAATATAACAGTCAAAATTGCTGTAAGTATGTTAAATTCTACAGTGTTATAAGGAGTGAACCACTGTGCAAAAAGCTTCCACTCAGAAAGTTTGTTCACTACTGATATTCCTTCGTCATTCAGGTTCGGTGCCCACGAAAACATATCACAAATAATAAAAATACACTGCAAAATTAGAAAAACCCCTATAATTTTCATCCAATTTCGCACTCGACTAGGACGCTCTTCTTTTTGTATTTGTGCCATTTGACTAGTTCTCCTTTTAATATTTATTAATTTCATTATACAATTGTTTCTTATTTAATTGTAAAAATATTCAATATAATAAACTTTATCAAGTGGGATATTAAGGGAATAAAAGAAATTAGATACGTTATAGTTATAGAAGGTCAAGTATTTATAGAGACGATTCTTTTTATTCTGAACGGGAAGCAGGAATATTCATTCTTATGCGTAAGATGCTTTAAAGGTAGTAAAATTACACATTTAAAAATGAAGGAGAAATTAAAATGAAATTTCATAGAAATCTCACCGTTAATACTTTATTAATTATATTAACCGTAATTCTATTAACAGCTTGCAACTCCAAAGTTGCAAACAAAAGTACAAATGTAAAAGAATACACTAGTCAAGAATTAAAAGTTGGTGTTGTAGGAGAAATACCAAAAGTGATGAAAAAAACATCAATCTAGTATCTATAGATTTTACTGATTTCCAAAAACAAAACTTAGCATCATATGATGGAATTATTATTACTAAGGAACATTTGACTCAAGCGTCTGAAAATCAATATGCAGACGTTTATAATCAGTCCAACATACCTTTCTTTTTTATGCAATCTGAAAAATCATATTTACCCTTTGCAGACAATCAAACAACATATGATCAAGCAATCAAAGTTAAAAATAAAAGTTATACTACCGGTTATATCAATACAAATGAAATCGTTAGGCACTGGGAACTATCGCTAAATGATAAATTAGACGATAAAAAAGCCGTTAATGAGGTTTATTCACGAATTTTTATGCTAATCGAGAAAATTAAAATTTCCAAGTCAGACCAATCTATTTCAGATGAAAGTGTGGAAATTAAGGCTGATTTGCCATAAATGCAATGTAATGGAGGGTGCCCCAAAGAAAAGTAAATGTACATCGTTCTCTTTATTTTTTTATCATGTGAACTTCCCTCTAATTATATTAGTTGTGGTGAACTCGGCCTTAACTTTTTGTCTAGTCCAGTTTAACTATCCATTTACTATCAGTTGGATAACATCGTCTTGCATCCTTACTAATACGAACTGCTCTCCATACCACGACAATTGCTTAATTCACTCACAAATAAAAGCTTTCGATGTATCTCTTGATCTCATTCCCTTTACCATCCTGTAAAATGACAATAAAGTTATTTCATTTTACAAACTCAAACAAGCATAACCCCGTTCTAAGTTTAGAACGGGGTTAAAAATCTAAGTTTTATTCAAAAAATAACGCTCTTTTCTGGGATAAAGAAATAGATGTATCTATACAAAGATTGAATATTTTACAGGATTCCCGAATCCTACTTTTTAACATCTTACATGTTTACGTTTGAAACCAAGTCTTCCTCTATCAATTTCTTTATGAATACTTTCGTAAGCATTTAGAAAGCTGCTTTTTTTCTTGTCCCGTTTTACTTCTACTATACCGACTGCCTTTGCGGTCTCGACTGCCTTTTCATGTAGCGGCAAATATGAAATCCCCGTGGTGTATAGAAAATTATTCATAGCGGATTTCGTTCGCTCTGGCGACTCATGAATCGTATTTTTCACAATTTCAAGCATATTGGAAATCTTACTTTCGGAAAATTCATTGTCTCGGCGATTCCCTAAAAGCCAGCAGTAGCAACTCCAGCCCGCTGACATTCTCAGCTCATCACCGCTTGCAATCCATTTATCAGCAACATCTTGTGCAAGATCTGACTCTGATAAAGTTACTGCCACCACAAAATCGGACAGCATATAAAAATATGCCCCATCCATCCAACGATCAAAATCCGACTCACTCATAGCTTTTGGGTTTGCAATAACGCCTGCAAAGTACATTGCGTCGTAGTTACCTGTAGAATAAAGCTCTTCAGCTAAACTTTGATTTATTTTTATTTTCTTTGCGATTGGTTTCATAGCACCTGTAGCTACACCAAAAAGCGGCTCATGCGCACCATTGGATATGTACGTTTTTTTAGTTCGTTCTTTACCGAGGGCTTCAAGCTCCTGCATAACTGTTTCGAAATCCATAGTTTTGCACTTCCTTCTTTAATATTAAGATCCTTTTAATTGTAGCCAACTAGTTTATCAAGTCTTCCATACTTCTCAATTTTACCATTAATCTTATTCAAGTAGGATGTCTACTGTCTATAATCCCTCAACAATTCGGTCCGATTGTTGAATAGAATGACTTGCATTTTTTAACGACTTTATCGTCACTTTACATATCCTAAATCAAAAAAGGGACGTCTACTCGACGTCCCTTTCATTAATTGTACTTATAAGTCCAAATTCATCATCATTTTGCAGTCAATTCAGTCACTTTAATACTTTTTTCAGTCACTTCCCTATTCAGAACCAAAACAAAAAACCCTAACTCCCAAAAACAAAAAAGGAAATTAGAGTTGTATCTCATTAAAAAATATGATAAATTAGAACAGAAACACTTTTTATATAAATAACTTCGTAGTTATCCTTATTCTAATTGTACAACAAAATCTCTCTTCAGTCAACATCTATTTTTTTAAAGGAGTGCGTAAATATGAATCATGAACTTCAAAAAGAACAAAAGCGATTAAATGGCGTCATCAAAACGATTACAGATCAAATTGATAAGTTAGAAAACGAAACTGGTAGACGACGTGCAGAAGTGATTAACATTCGTAAACACTTCTGGGATGACGTTAAAGTGAATACTGATACTTTTGATGACTACCTTGAAACAATTATTGGTTTAAGACAACAAGCTCAGTCCCTTGCTGTCACTCAAATTACTCATAAGCACACCTTTAATCGACTTGCTGCACTACGCCGTATGCATCATACACCTTATTTTGGACGAATCGACTTTACTGAAGAAGGAGAAACTTCACCAGAACAAGTGTATATCGGAGTCTCCACACTCACCGATGCAAGTGGAGAAAACTTTCTTATATACGATTGGCGCGCACCGATTTCGAGTGTTTATTACGACTATCCACCTGGTCCAGCTCAGTACACGACACCTGAAGGTATTATTCACGGAAATATCGAGAAAAAAATGCAATACATTATTCAAGGTGGCATGATTGATTCGATGTTCGATACAAGCATCACAATTGGTGATGAAATTTTACAACAAGCGCTTGGAAAAGGCACAAACAAACATATGCAAAGTATAGTTGCTACCATTCAGCGCGAGCAAAATCAAATTATTAGACACGATGAAGGACGCCTACTCATCGTTCAAGGCGCTGCCGGAAGCGGTAAAACATCTGCTGCCTTACAGCGCATTGCTTACTTACTTTATAAGTATCGCGAATGGATAAAAGCTGATCAAATTATTCTCTTCTCTCCTAACTCAATGTTTAACAGTTACGTATCTAACGTATTGCCAGAGCTTGGTGAAGAAAATATGCAGCAAGTTACATTCCAAGAATACTTAAATCATAGACTAAGCAAGTCATTTGATGTTGAAGATCCTTACGAGCAATTGGAGTATATATTAACAGAAACGAATAGTCCTTCCTATAAGACTAGAAATGCAAGCATTCGTTTTAAAGCATCGACTCACTTTTTCGAGACGATTAGAGCGTACAGACAATCTCTCGAATTTTCCGGTATGTTGTTTAAAGGAATGAAATTTAGAGGGAAAACAATTGTTTCTGCTAAACAAATTGCAGAAAGATTTTACCATACTGATACCTCCCTTCGCTTCCATAATAGAATCGAGAAATTAACAGAATGGCTCGATAAGCAAATAAATGAACTTGAAAAAACAGAACTAACGAAAACGTGGGTACAGGAGGAAATTGAGCTCCTTAGTAAAGACGAATACCAAAAAGCCTATAATTATTTACAGAAAAAAGGCGAATTTGATGAAAACTCCTTCAATGATTATGAAGAAGAAACGAAAGTACTTGGACGTATGATTGTCCGTAAAAAATTGAAACCACTGCGAAAAGGAATTCAAGCGTTACGTTTCATCAATTTCACAAGAATATATAAACAGCTCTTCACAGATCCAGCGTGGATTACTAGCGAAACACCTGAAGAATGGGACGATATTTGCTCGCTAACGATTAACATGATAGATGAAGGAAAACTATTTTACGAGGATGCGACTCCCTTTTTACTTTTAAAAGAGTTAATTGAAGGTTTCCAAATCAACACTTCAATTAAACATATGCTCGTAGACGAAGCACAAGATTATTCTCCGTTTCAATTTGAGTTTTTAAAACGTCTATTCCCAGCAGCAAAAATGACGGTACTCGGGGACTTTAACCAAGCAATATTTGCTCACGCTAGCGAAACAGTTGATTTCCATACACTTACTAACTTATACGGACCGGATGAAACGTACGGTATCAATTTAACTCGTAGCTACCGATCAACAAAACCAATCATTGAATTCACACGGAATCTCGTACCGGAAGGCAAAAAGATTACCGCCTTTGAACGTGACGGTGAAAAGCCTGTACTAACTAAAGTTTCAAATCATTCCGAACTGCACGAGCACATCATTTCTAAAGTCGCTGCATTACGAAAACAGCAGTACAATACGATTGCAATTATATGCAAATCCGCTGCTGAAAGCGTGGCTGCATATGATGCCCTCGGTAGTGTTGAGGATATGAAACTCGTGAAAAGTAACTCAGCTGAATACGAACAAGGCGTCGTCGTCATCCCTGCTTATTTAGCGAAGGGCATCGAATTTGATGCTGTTATTATTTATGACGCTTCTCAAGACGTGTACGGAGATGAGAGTCTTCGTAGATTATTCTACACTGCTTGTACACGGGCAATGCATGAATTACAGCTTTATAGTGTCGGTGAAGTGAGTCCTTTTGTGACGGGAGCTGGTTCGGAGAGTTTGGAGTGTATGAAATAGGAGCTATAGTTCAGTGTGGGATTCAGCGATTTTAAAGATTATCCAGCGATTCCTGTGTCGAATTCAGCGATTCACCTTTTCCATATAACAAAATGCACACACAACAAAACCACCTGAAGGAGAGCCCTCAGGTGGTTTTGTTTTAAGCTAATTCAGCTTTTTGTGCTTGCTGATCAACAGGAACAGCTGCATCAATTAAAGCAGCTTCTAGTTCTGCTGCGTATTTCATTTTCTCTTCTCCGCTCCAGCCTAAGCTGTCTGCCATGTAAGCGATAACTGCATCTTTCCATTTGTATACCCAGTCAATATTGAAAAGAATCGCTCCTGTGCGGCGCATGAAGAAGTCGATTGGTTTTGCAACCATTTCGTATTCCATACCGTATACAAGTGGTAGTAACACTTCTAGCGGCATGTTATAACGAGTCACTACTTCTTTATATTCTTTTGCTAAGCCAAATAAAATATCAACGTTTGAGCCGTAGAACTTCGCAAAGTGCTCTGCTTCTTCTTTCGTTAAGCCGAACGCTTTTCCTTCTTCTGCTTTCGATGCGATGAATGCTGGAAGGTTTTTCGATCCACCAACATGACCACCAGAGATTGGCATGTTTTTCGTTGCACTCGCCGGGTAAGAACCTTGACCTTCTTTTTGTAATAGAGATGTTACGTAGTCAAGAACCATTTCCGCCATTTTGCGGTATCCTGTTAACTTACCACCAGCAATTGTAATTAGACCAGAGTCAGACGTCCAAATTTCATCTTTACGAGAAATTTCAGATGCGTTCTTTCCTTCTTCGTAAATAAGTGGACGTACGCCTGCCCAGCTTGATTCTACGTCCTTCTCTGTAATTTTTACAGTTGGGAACATGTAGTTAATCGCATTGATGATATATGCACGGTCCTCTGTCGTCATTTTCGGAATCGCTGCATCTTTATCATAGAACGTATCTGTCGTTCCTACATATGTCTTATTACCGCGCGGAATCGCAAACACCATACGTCCATCTGGCGTATCAAAGTAAATTGCTTGCCCTAGTGGGAAACGTTTTTGATCGATTACAACGTGAACACCTTTTGATAACTGAAGTACTTTTCCTTTTTTCGAGTTATCTTTTTCACGAAGTGTATCTACCCAAGGACCAGCCGCATTTACAATTTTCTTACCGTACACTTCATATACTTCGCCATCTAATAAATCAACAACACGTACGCCACATACTTTACCATCTTTATATAAGAAGCCATCTACTTTTGCATAGTTTACCGCTTTTGCACCTTGTACAATCGCTTCTTTCATTACTTCAATTGTTAAACGAGCATCGTCCGTACGGTACTCTACGTAGTAACCGCCACCGTTTAAGCCCTCTTGTTTTACAAGCGGTTCTCTCTTCATCGTTTCTTCACGGCTGAACATTTTTCTGCGCTCGCTTTTCTTAACGCCTGCTAAGAAATCATATACACGTAAACCGATTGATGTACTGAATGCACCAAACGTTCCGCCTGTATGGAATGGAAGTAGCATCCACTCTGGTGTTGTTACATGGGGACCGTTCTCATATACGATCGCACGCTCCTTACCAACTTCCGCTACCATCTTCACTTCAAATTGTTTTAAATAACGTAAACCACCATGTACAAGCTTTGTAGAACGGCTTGATGTACCTGCTGCAAAGTCTTGCATTTCAAAGACAACTGTAGATAATCCTCGTTTTGCAGCATCAAATGCGATACCTGCTCCTGTAATTCCTCCGCCGATTACAACTACGTCTAACTCTTGTTTATGCACACCACGTAATACATCTTTACGTTCGTTAATTGAAAATTTCATGGTAATTCCTCCCTTAAAGTACAAAAAAGAGACCACAAACATCACTATAGAATCGCTTCCATAGTGCGCTGTGGTCTCTCCAAATCTCCTACCGATTTATTAACTTACCATCATTATAACACTATTTATGATTATTTAAAAGCCTTTGTTGCTTCAATTGCTTTTTTCCAGCCTGCATATAGCTCTTCGCTTGTATTCGTTTCCATTGCTGGTGTAAAGCTGCGATCCATGTTCCACTGCGTCGCAATTTCACTTTGATCTTTCCAGAAGCCAACCGCAAGACCCGCTAAGTAAGCTGCACCTAAAGCTGTCGTTTCATTTACAACTGGACGCTCTACTGGTACGCCTAAAATGTCTCCTTGGAACTGCATTAAGAAGTTATTTTTAACTGCGCCGCCGTCAACACGTAATGTTTTCAGTTCAATACCAGAATCTGCTTCCATTGCGCATAATACGTCTTTCGTTTGATATGCTAATGACTCAAGTGTTGCACGTACGAAATGCTCTTTCGACGTACCACGAGTTAAACCAAATACTGCGCCGCGTACTTCACTATCCCAGTACGGTGTGCCAAGTCCTACGAATGCAGGAACAACATATACACCTTCTGTTGATGCAACGCGTGACGCATACTCTTCACTCTCACTTGCATCTTGGAACATACGCATTCCATCACGTAACCATTGAATTGCAGAACCAGCTACGAAAATACTACCTTCTAATGCGTATTCTACTTTTCCATTTAAGCCCCATGCAATTGTTGTTAATAGGCCATGCTCAGACGCAACAGCTTTTTCACCTGTGTTCATTAACATGAAACAGCCTGTTCCGTATGTATTTTTCGCCATACCTTCGCCGAAGCACGCTTGTCCGAATAACGCTGCTTGTTGGTCACCTGCGATACCTGCAATTGGAATGTGTTGACCGAAGAAGTGATAGTCAACTGTATGACCGTATACTTCAGAAGATGGACGTACTTCTGGAAGCATGCTCTTTGGTACTGTTAACATTTCTAATAATTCTTCATCCCATTTTAATTCGTGGATGTTGTACATTAACGTACGAGATGCATTTGAGTAATCTGTTACGTGTACTTTACCGCCTGTTAACTTCCATACAAGCCACGTATCAATTGTTCCGAATAATAACTCACCGTTCTCAGCTTTTTCACGTGCACCTTCCACGTTGTCTAAAATCCATTTTACTTTCGTACCAGAGAAGTACGCATCGATTAATAGACCTGTTTTCGAACGAACCATGTCGTTATAGCCTTTTTCTTTTAACTCATCACAAATTTCAGATGTTTGACGAGATTGCCATACGATTGCGTTGTATATAGGCTTTGCTGTTTCCTTTTCCCATACAACTGTCGTTTCACGTTGGTTCGTAATACCGATACTTGCGATTTGCTCAGGCTTTACGTTTGCTTCACTTAAACAGCTAGCAACTACTGCTAAAATTGATCCCCAAATTTCTTGTGGGTTATGCTCAACCCAGCCCGGCTGTGGGAAATGTTGTGTAAACTCTTTTTGAGCTGTATGAACAATTTTCCCGTCCTTATTGAAAAGGATAGCGCGTGAACTTGTCGTTCCTTGGTCTAATGAAAGAATAAATTTTTCCATAATTACTTCCCCCTTATGCTACTTTTCTATTATTTGTATTTTGGCTATTTTTTTTCGTTGCCATATAAGAGATTGCTAGAACAACTACTGCTGCAATCGCTACGTAAATTAGTGCTGCATTTTCTTTTCCTTCGAATACAACTTGATGGAATAAACCTGCAAGGGAACCACCTAAGATTGGTCCAACTACCGGAATCCATGCATATTTCCAGTTCGATCCGCCTTTACCTGGGATTGGTAATAAGAAGTGCGCGATACGAGGTCCTAAGTCACGTGCTGGGTTGATCGCGTAACCTGTTGTCCCTCCTAATGATAAACCAATACTTACAATTAAGAAACCTACGATAAACGGATTTAAACCGTCTGCAAATTTGTTTGCACCAATTGCTAAAATACCAAGTACTAAAATAAATGTTCCAATCATTTCACTTAAAAGGTTTGCAAATGTATTTGGAATTGCTGGTCCTGTCGCAAATACGCCTAACTTTGTTCCAGCATCTTCTGTCTCTTTCCAATGAGGTAAATAATGTAAAAATACGATAAGTGCTCCAATCATAGCTCCAAGCATTTGTGCAACGATATAACCTGGTACATCGCTCCATGGGAACGCTCCCTTAAATGCAAGTCCCATCGTTACTGCCGGGTTCAAATGTGCCCCGCTAATTGATCCTACTGCATAAGCTGCAACCGCCACCGCTAGACCCCATCCCATTGTGATAACAATCCAGCCTGAGTTTTGCGCAAACGATTTCTTTAAACTAACGCCTGCACAAACGCCACCGCCAAGAATAATAAGTAATGCTGTACCAATTAATTCCCCTAAAAACGCTGACATATAAAATCCCTCCATAATCAAATTAAACGCTTTCATTAAGATGGAGTGAAAACGAATGGCCATTCACTTTTCAAAAAAGAAAAAGACCCACTCGCATATGCTTCTATAATTATATAGAAACAATGAAATGTGGATCTCTTCTTTTCTCCGTCACGTTTATTAACTTGTCTATAATGTTAACCGTTTGTGAAAGCGGTGTCAATCGCTTTTTCACATTTTGTTCAACTTTTTTCGTAATATTTCCACAGCTCTTTCTTTGACGTTGTAATTGCCGTTGCACCCGCTCCTAGCGCCTTTTCAACATCATCTACTGTACGAATGAAACCACCCGCTAAAATCGGAATACCTGTCCTCGTTTTCATTTCTGTAATAACTTCCGTTAACGCACCAGGAAGTACTTCAATATAATCTGGCTGTGTTTTCTCCAGTAAATTACAACTTTTCTCCATTGCACTTGAGTCAATTAAGAAAATACGTTGAATCGCAACAACGCCTTTTTGTTTCGCTTTCATAATCACGCTCGATTTCGTTGATAACACACCGTACGGACGAAACTCCTGACAAACATATTCCGTTGCATACCCATCACTTTGCAAGCCGTGAATTAAATCAATATGTAAAAATACTTTTTTACAATGCTGCTTCGCAAGTGCAATCACGCTTTTTAACTGCGCCACATGTAAGTCTAACACAACGATGTATTCAAAAGGGCTACATAATAATTTCTCTAAATCCTTAATTTGCCGAACCGCTGGTAATATTTTTTGTTCATGAAATTCCATAGAACGTTCCCTTCCTTCGAATCCTTTTCATCCTATAATACTACACATTTTTAAGGAAAAGAAAAGAGCTAAAAGCTTTCTTTTTTATAGGAAAACGGGACCCACCATACATTGTAAAAAACATGGAACAAGCAAGTACCTACATTATTACATTACAATAATTCTTTCGCTAATAAGCGATGCCCTTCCAAGCGTTTTTCTTGCGAATACGGTACGCTCATAATCATCGCTTCATCAAAACCATATATGAACTGTTCTTCCTGTAGAATCGATGCAACTTCTTTTGCTTCCCCAACTATGTGTAAGTTTCTTTGACGAAATTGTTGAATGGTCATTTTATCTATTTCTGTTAATGGATATTCTTGTGCTTCTTCAGGTGTTAATGCTTGCCTTATGTTTCCTTTCATTAACCATAGACGTGAAATATCGCCTGGCAATGCCTCATACTCCGCTTCTTCTTTCGTCTCCGCTACAGTCACCATATAAGTTACGATAATATTTGGCTCTTCTAAAAATGCTGTAGGTGTAAAGCTTCTTCTATATAAATCTAAAATATCTTCCGTCATACTGCCAGTGAAAAATTGTGCAAATGAATAACCAATCCCCATACGTCCTGCTTGCATTGCGCTATTTCCAGAAGAACCTAACAACCAAGCTTCCGGTAATACAATTTGAGATGGCATGGCAACGGTCTTATTGTATAAACGATCATTTGGCACTTCATCATTGATGTACTGCAATGTATACGCAAGCTTTTCATACATATTATCTAAATTCGGCTCGCGCCCTTCAGATAAAGCATAAATAGAATGACCGTCTCCACCAGGTGCTCGTCCAACGCCAAAATCAATCCGCCCCGGTGCATACGCGCTAAGCGTTTTAAATACTTCCGCTAACTTTAATGGTGAATAATGCATCATCATCGTCCCGCCCGTTCCAAGGCGAATATTCTTTGTCTTCGCAGCTAAATAAGCAATCGACACTTCAGGAGCTGAACTCGCAACAGCATCTATTCCATGATGTTCTGCCATCCACATGCGATGATAGCCTAACTCATCCGCTACAACCGCCAACTCTTCCGCATTTTTTAATGCTTCCACCGCAGTCTTTCCGCTCATAATACGTGCTTGATCCAATAAACTTAACTTCATCATGTACCCTCCCGCTCTCATATCATTTTTGCATAATCATTTTCTCGCGAATTGCTTTTTGTACAGCTGTAAATTTCTCTTCATATTTAGGTGCTTGCATTTTCTTATATAAAGATGCAATCGTTGCCCGCTTCAACACAGCTGTCCACGCAACTTCGGCCTCATCCATTAACTCCATTAACAAACAACAGCCAGCATCCTCATTCAAATCAAGCATATCTTTCAAAATACCACTTGGTGCATACAGCGACTGATTATCTGTTGTCGCTAAATACACATCATATACTGAAATATCTTCAGGCTTCTTATGCAGCCTGTAACCACCTTTTACACCCGGTATTGACAAAATTAAATTTGCATTCACTAACTTCCGTAACAACTTTAACGAATACGTACGAGAAGTTCCTAACTGACAACTGATCGCTTCCCCAGGCAATACCGCTCCTTTCGGCAACATATGTAACAACATTAACGTATATACGGATTGTTCTACTCCAGTTTTTATCTTCAATGCAATTACCTCTTTTACATGTAAATAAACGTGGATATTTATTATCCACGTTTATTAGTGTAATTGAAAAATGTATTTGAGTAAAATATTTAGCTTCATTCTAGTTATAAATTCACACAAAAAGAAACTCCAAAATTAGCCTTTAGAGTTTCTTTAACACATTATCACTTCTATTTTTTAGATTTTTTATTTGTAATAAATAGAATGCTTCCTAACCACAATAATACGCCAATTATAATAGTAAACAAAATATACTTTTGGAATACATAATAGTATATTTTCTCCCAAACCGTTCCACTTCCAGCCTCTATATAGCCAGCAAAATATCCTTTTTGATAAAATTTTTGTTCTTCTTTTGTTAAATCTGATTCAAAATCATCATATGTATAATCTAAGCCAGCAGCCTCATAACCTTCCTCATAACCATCATCAAATAACGCTTCTTGATCTACGGAGCTATCAACAAGAACGGAATCGATATCATCACTATCACTCGCGGAATCACTTAAAGAAATATCTTCTTCCCATTCACTTTCCGCTGTAGACCATCCTTCTGCATATCCGTCTTCATACGAATCATAGTCATATGTTTTATAAGGGGTATCGTCATATCCATCGTCATTAACATAATCTGAGTACCCCCTGTTTGATCCTGCTTGACGACTATTTTCATAGCAAATTGACAGTCCTTCTTCATGACCATCCTCTATCCCTTGTTCATAACCTTCACCGAAAGCTTTATGACCTTTCCACCACCAGTCATATTCCTCTTCACATTGTGAAGTATAACTATATGCTAGGTCAAAACCTTTATTATACCCTTCTTCATACTTATGTTCATAATCATATTCATACTCATACGATTTGTACGTAGCATCATGAAAATGATACTCCCCATACTCTAAACCCCACTCTTCGCAGTTTGTCCAGCAAGTATGCCCACCATTGGCATCCGTATTTCCTGGATGTGCATAAATAACATGAGGTGAAAGCATCCATATAAATATGCATAAAAATATTTTTTTCATAAAAGACACTCCTATGTTGGAAATTAATTGATCTGATCATTGAGAATGTCTATATAGTTAGAGAAAATCTTAAATACCATGGAGATAAATAATAATTAAGAAAAGGAAACTTACATGGTACAACCGATTTGAAGGTGGTATTACGAACTTTTATTACTATGTAGGACAATCCTTTAAAAATGATTTTGTATCAATATTCTTTTTCGTACTTAACAAATATAAAGGGAAAGAGATATATAGACAATAAGTTCGAAAGTGATTTGAGGAAAAAGTTTTTTCACATAGTAGGCTAATCTTATTTTTATAGAAAAAATAAAAATAACCAGCTCAGACAATACAACATCCAAACTGGTTATTACCTCATTTTATAAAAGCACAGAATGATCATCCTTCTCCTGCTGGCGGCGCTCCTTTTCTTCTTGCAAACGTTTCATATATACTTCGCCTTCTTTTTCAATAAATTCATTATCAATTTCCTGTTCTTGTTTTGAAGTATAAAGCACCATATAGCCACTAATAATAATGCCGATAATGACAAGATAAATCCACCACGGTAAAAATTCGACTCCCATTCCCTTATCTTCCTTTCTCATAGACAAGCTTTGTTAATTTTACTGTATGAAGGGAGGATAAGATTTATGACTATATATATCCAACTTGACCGTTTCACGCCAAAGTATCTGCCACGTATATAAGAATGGCAAACGCACTCACTTCATCCATTTGTTGTAACTCGGCGCGCGGTAGGAAAAGGTACTGACCGCTACTGCGCATGGAGGAATCCACTCTTCTACTGAAAAGGAAGGGAGTGTGTTCGTTTTTCAACTTGCATTTATATATAAAATCACCTTAGAAGTATTAAAATCTGCCAATCTCATTAACTAACCCACCTAAAATTTCTACCATGTTTTGCAGTGTTTTATTAATTTGAAGCAAAGCGATTGTCATGATGCCTAACAACACGGTTATCGTTAATTTTAAAAAGATATCAAATTTGTTCATTTTAAATTTCGCATTCCTCGAATTGAAACGAAACAACTCTCACCATTTCTCATCACAACTTGTTTGTTTGCTTTATCGATATGTTGAATATTATTTTTATTTACAACAAAAGATTTGTGACACCGGCAAAAATCTTCTCCTAAGTCTTCTAACTCTTTCATCGTTCCGTAAAACTCTATATGCGTATCTTCAAGATGCATAATAATCTTATGTGGTATGACAGATGACTCGAAGAAATATATATCAGTATAATTTACCGTTCGAATAGTACTCCCCACTTTATATTGAAATGTATGTTGCTTTCCAGCTCGATCACTCGCGTATCGCTTTAAAGCTACCTCCATACAATCTCGAATTCTTCTTGTTAATTCATCGGTATTTCCTTTAATGATATAGTCCATTGCTTCAATTTTATAAGTAAAAGTCATGTAAGATAGTTCACTATGTGTTGTAATGAATACAATTTTACCAGTAGGGTCCATATCTCTTATTTTAGATGCTAATTGCAATCCATTCATATCGGTTTGCAAGTTTACATCAATGAAATATAGACCTGTATTACCTATGTTTGTGTGCAACGTTTCAATAAGCGTATGAGGATTCCCTGTTGATAACATCAATTTCGCATCTGCTTCCTCAATCATAATATAATTTTTCACACACGTTTCGACATACTCTCTTTGCATGCGATCATCTTCGCAAATATACACGAACAGCATATATTAATCCTCCAGCTGAATATGAATTTTTTGAACAAATAGATGCTCTCGCACCATCGTTTCAGTCGTAACATTATCTAGAGGGGATAATAATTCATGCAGATTATTTAACCCTAATCCTCTACCTTCTCCTTTTGTAGAAAACCCTGCCTGTTTTAGTAAATATAACTTTGGAACATCAGGTCTACACGTGTTTTGAATGACAATTGAAATGTTTCCTTCATCTGTAATCACACCCGTTAATAACTCACCATTTTCTATATGCTCCAATTCTTCAATTGCATTATCTAGTAAAATACCTACAGATGTGATTAAAGCAAATGAATCGATTGGAAGTTTTTCAATTGATTCATTCGCTTCAAACTTTGCGTTAATCCCTAACTCTTGTGCTAACATTAACTTAGAAGCAAATATACTTTTTAATTCTTTTATTTTTATTTTGCTTAAGTTTTCTAACTTAAAGTTGTTTTCGTCCAAATAGATAGATGTTGGTTTCAAAACTTCCTCATAATACTTTTTTAACCCTTCTACATCTTTCTCTAAAATAAACATTTCAATCGATAGAAGAATATTTTGATAATCGTGCCGAAATTTCCTCATATTTTGGTACTGCATTTCTATTTCGCTCGTATATTTTTTCAAACTATCATACTCTTCTTCTTTTCTTTTTGTTTCAAATTGCTTCTTTACATGTCGGGAATAGATCGTAATCGTAAAAATCAAAAGCATTAAATATAAAAAGAAGAACAATAAATTTAATCGAATTAATTCAAATGTATTGCCCATTGAAGCCGCAGTAAAAATTAATGTGTAGTAAATCACCACTGTAACAAGACCAATAAAAGTAATAAACCGCTTTACTTGCTGATTAATTACATCTAACTTCCGAAACAACTTATGTACGATAATAGAAAGACAGATTCCTAACACTCCCCAAACGAACAGGTGAACAATCATTTGAACATCTGTCAAATTCGGAAGATAGCCAAAAATAATTACATCTATATAAGAAGAAACATGGTCACTAATGAGTAAAATAATAAAAGTATACGAAGCATACAATAATGCATGTATCATTTCTTTTTCATAGTAGTAACTCATACAATAAGTGAATACAAGTAATATACCTGCAGAGTACGTACCGTATTCCTCATAAACAATAGTTGCAAGAATGCTAGTTGCGACGAGCATCATTATTTCTAACAAATTGATTTTTTTGTGACCAGAAATGATTTTTAATGAGACAATTGTTATAAAAGTCTGTGCCAATAATACACCAAATGTAGACATACTCTTCTCCACCTTGACAATAAAAGGATATGTAAGGTAAGTATATCTCTTTTCTAAATATTACGTCTACTTAATATATGGTTATTTCTTCAATCTCTTCATTTTTTTAGTTCATCATAGCTTGTAGTTGATTTTTTGAAAAGAATTCATCTTTTATATACGGAACGGAGAGTGGCGACTCGGAGTGGGGTGTATCCCTTCTCTATTTGCCACCCACGCCTTTTCGTAATGAACCATCTTTAAAATTCCTTCCTTTTATATGCGCTTACCGATATAAAATATGAAAGAATGAAAATGACAAATGATACAAATAAAAAATTCACCGAAAATAATTGATCAAAACCTTCTATTTCTCCTACTATCATCTTTTGTAAAAAAGAAATACCTCCAAACATGGAAAAAGCAAAAATAATACTAACGATTCGAATTACTTCTGATTTGTCTCCCCCAAGTATGTAAGTTAATGAATAAGTAACCGAAGCTACGCAAAGTACAATTCCTATCGCTCGAAATAGCGCATGTACAATTAGTCCTTCAGAAAAGGTCACAAATATGGAACTTACGATAAAAATTCCAATTGTTACAACAACGCTGAACAAAAGCATAAGCAAAAACGTGACATATTTACTTTGAACGACTTGTTGTCTTTTTAACGGAAGAATAGATTCAAACTTGTCCCATCCGGATTGACTATCTTGCTTTAATACTTCAAATGCACCAACTGTCATGAGTGCTATCGGCAAAAAGAAAGCTAACCTTAATGCCGTTTGATTTCCAGTTGAAATTAAAATCGCATCACCTACAATAGCTAGAATACAAGCTAGCATCATACTTTCTCTAATGGAATAAAAATTATTTAAAACAAGCCCTTTCATCGCTTTTCTCCTTTCAACAATAGCATCGTCATATCATCAATTGAAACGTTCCTCATCGTAACTCCATCTGGAATACTATGTCTATTCGACACGAGCACTTCAACGTGTTCTCCGTTCTTTTTATATGTAGTAACAGCAAGGTGATCTAATTCATGCAACTCCTTTTCATCACATGTTACAATGCCATAGTTCTGTAATAACTCTTCTTTATCTACTTTTAAAATAACCTCACCTTTTTTAATAAATACAAGATGATCAGCAACTTTTTGAATATCACTTATAATATGTGACGATAGCAAAATTGCATGTTTTTTGTCTTGGACAAACTGTAAAAACACATCTAATATTTCTTCCCTTACAATTGGATCCAATCCTGATGTTGCTTCGTCTAAAATTAATAATTTTGGTTCATGAGAAAGCGCAACTGCTATTGAAAGTTTCATTGACATACCACGAGAGAAACTTTTTATCCTTTGACTTTGCGGAAGGGAAAACTCACATATGTAATGAAAGAACTTCTCTTCATTCCACTTCTTATAAATATTCTTCATAACCTTTGCTAGTTTCTGTATATCTAAACTGCCAGAGAAGTTCATATCGTCAAATACAACACCGATATCCTCCCTATGCGCAATCTTATTATCTATTTCCTCCCCAAAGATTTTAATAGATCCACTATCTTTTTTCAGCCCACCAATTATCGTTCCCATCGTCGTAGTCTTTCCTGCACCGTTCTCACCAATGAAACCTACAATAGATCCGTATGGTACTGAAAAGGAAACATCCTTTAGCGCAAAACGAGAACCAGTATATGATTTTTGTAAATGTTGAATTTCTAAAATATGTTCCATGCCTACTCCTCCAGATCGTTCATCTAATATACATCCCGTTACATATAAAACTTTATCATACAAACTAAAAAAGGCTGTGCTTTGCTCATAACATGCAGAAAACACCCCAGAAATGTACGACATAAATGAAAACATAACGGTTTTGATATCAAAACCGTTTCTATAGAATGAAAAAGAGACCAAAACGGCATCTGGTCTCTCCTTTACTACTTCTCTGGCTGAATATAAGGAACAATTGGTGCAGTTGCCCCTACAGAAGCACCGCGAATGAAATCTTGATTTTCTAACGCTTTAAAGTTTTGCGTTTGTCCCGTTAACATGACTCCTAATATTTCTACTTTATCTAATGGTTTATTTTTATTTGAACGTAAGAACTTTTGAATTTCTTCGCCATCTGCATCATATTTTTCAAGTGAATCCATGAAACTATCATATGCTTCTTTTGGTGAATCGGATGGATGAAACCCATAAACTGGCATACCTGCAGGCCCTTTACTTTCATCCGCAATTTCTGATGTCATATACAGCCATACGATATTTAAATTATCGGGAATTTTCTCTTCAATTTCTTGAAATGTATAAGGCTGATCGAACGAAATTGCCACTTCTGCAACGTGATTCTCCATTTGTGAAATTTCACCTAGTTCATTTTGCACACCATCATGGTACTTTTTAATAGACGGATGATAAAAGGTTGCCACCTTCTTCTTTGTTTGTTTATCATACTCATAAAACTCCGTATCAGACCAATGAAATCCCGGTATTAGCTCGTTATGATCAATATCAGAACCAATCCAGCCGTACGAACTTGTCAGTGTACTCCACTGTACAACATAACCGTTAATATTTTTCGAGCGATTCGTTACAATATTGCCACCAAACATAGAAGAATTGCTCATAACTTGAGAATCAATTTGAACATTAGGCTGGGCAATTTCATTATGTACAAAGAGCCAATCATGAAGTTTTGTAGAACTTTTCGCCGCAAAATAATTGCCCACTCTATAAAAAATGAGTAATAAAACTGGTATGACGATAATGGAAGTAATGATAATTGTTAGTAATTGTTTTCGCTTTGCTTTCTTTAAGGCATCTTGTATCGAATCATTCATTCCTCTTTTCCTCCTATTTTCGATTGAATCGATTTACGTGCGCGATATACATTTTGTTTCACACTATTTACTTTCACATCTAAAATAGCCGCAATTTCTTCATATGAAAAATCATAATAATATTTCAAAAAGAACACTTCTTTATATTCCTTTTTCACATCTTTTAGCAAACAGAAAATCTCATCCTCATTTAAAATGGCGTCAAATTCATTTTCTGTATATTGTAACTTCGAGTAAACCCCCTCTGTTAAATGAATATTTTGCTGTTCTTTCTTTCGTTTCAAATCAATATATTCATTCAGTGCTACTCTAAAAAACCAAGGGCGTATCATATGCTCTGTTAGATTATTTAATAATGTGTATACTTTGTAAAAAGTATTTTGAATGATATCTTCCGCATCCTCTTTTTTTGCTCCTTTCGCAAGTAATAAATGGAACACTTCCTCTCCTAAGTTGATAAGGTAGGAGGTCAGTGCATCTTCTTTTTTCATCATTTTTCCTCCCTACACTTATACAACGAATGAATGACAATAAATGTATACAGTAAAATTTAAAAAACGGAAAATAAAAAGCCCCGCACATAGCGGAGCTCTTGCTTATTCATGAAACGTCGGCTTATAAAACGCTCGATTCTCAAGCGCAAAGACACGTTCTGTATATTCACCTGGCTTCGTGCGGCCTAGGGCACGATCCATCATATTCATCTTCGCATCTAAATTATCAATGTAGTGAAGAATTTCTGCTTCTCGCACAAGCGGTGGTTTCGGACTTCCCCACTCTGCTTTTCCGTGATGCGACAGAACGATATGCTGAAGGATTAATACTTCTTCTCCTTCAATTTGCAGTTCTTCTGCTGCTTTTCCAATCTCATTCACCATAATCGAAATGTGACCAAGTAAATTTCCTTCTAACGTATACGTTGTTGAAATTGGTCCCGATAATTCAATGACTTTTCCAAGGTCATGTAAAATGACACCTGCGTATAGTAAATCTTTATCAAGAGATGGATATAAGTTTCCAATCGCCTTTGCTAAATCAAGCATCGATACAACGTGATAAGCAAGACCCGATACAAATTCATGATGGTTTTTCGTCGCTGCAGGGTATTCTAAAAATTGTTGTTGATACTTGTTTAACAAATGTCTTGTAAGACGCTGAATGTTTGAATTCTTCATCTCAAATATGTACTGTGTAATCTTTTCAACCATTTCTTCTTTCGCAACTGGTGCTTTTTCTACAAAGTTAGAAATGTCCTGTACTTCATTTTCGTTTGCAACGCGAATTTGTTTCACACGAAGCTGAATACGCCCTTTGTAGTTTTGAATATCTCCGGCAACTTTTACAATCGTTTCCGCAACATATTGTTGCTCTACTTCCGGTGATACGTCCCATAACTTCGCTTCAATGTCACCGCTTTGATCTTGTAAAATCACTGTTAAAAATGGTTTCCCGTTACTGGCGATTCCTTTCGTTGCTGTTTTAATTAATAAATATACGTCAACTTGTTCGCCAACCTCATATTGTGCAATTTTCTTTTTCATCTAATCCCTCCAACGACCATCGTCTATATGTAGTATAGCATATCCATACGTGAATAAAGCTATTGAAAAGCCTTAAAAACCTCCTCTTTTTAAGGAGGAAGAGAGCAACTAGCCGTGTATAGTAACGGTCAGGGCCTTTAACTGCCACTTGTCATGTTTGCAACAAAAGGAGCGTGTGCGTGCGTTTCTCTTTTTGTTTACGTGGCCGTTTATATAGTTGCTCAAAACCTATTACGAACAAAAGAGTGATTAGCTACGTATTTAATATCTCTATCTTCTTACATAGTTATAGTTTAACTGCTCAGCCTTTTCACTTGCTCTTCTTCAAACAATGAAAGCAAATGCGCATGACACGTAAAAAAGATAACTTGCCTTTCTGCCGCAAATTTCTTGATGAGTTGTATTGTTCGCTTCGTTCTTCCTTCATCAAAATGGACAAATCCATCGTCGATAATAAACGGATACACATGTTCAAACGTGTTTGCTAACGCAAAGCGTAGTGATAAATATAATTGCTCCGCTGTCGCTTGGCTTAGTTCGTCACTATAAAACTGCGTGCCGTCTTTTCTTACGACAATAAATGGTTCTTCTGCTGAAGGTGAAAATACTTTCGTATAGTTCTCATCTGTTAAATAGATGAAATACTCCTCTGCCTTTTGTAAAATACGCGGCAGCTGCACTTCGTGATAATATTTCTTCGTTTTCGTTAACACAGACTTTGCGACCGCAAATGTTGCCCACTTCTTCACTTGTTGACGAAGGTTCGATACTTTCATTTCCCATTCATGAAGTAAATCTCCGTATGCTTTTCCATCTTCAAGCGCAGCAATTTCAAGCTTTAGCTTGGCAGCTGTTTCTGTCAGTGTTTTTTCTTCTTTCCCTAACTGCTCCAGGCGTTGTTCTTCCTTGAAACTCTCTTCTTCATACCCTTCAGGACGATAACCATCAGAAAGAACATCTGTCGTTAATCTTTCTTGTAATAAATCAATTTGCGGCAATAATTGATGAAGCTGCTTCTTTTTTTCCGCTATTTCATCCGCTTTTTTTGCAGCACTGAAATAATCCTCTTCCTCCGTCACACCTGCAATCTGAAATAAATTTGCACGCTCCTCAGTAAAACGAATCATTTGCTGCTGTACTTCATCGAACTCTTCTTTCAGCGCTGCTACCTTTTCGATAAGCTGCTTTCTCTTTAATTGCTTCTCTTTTTCCTTCTGAAGCTCTTTACTTACACTATGTAAAAACAATGATGGCGCTTCTGCACTGCGATCAGAAAATACAGTTAGCTTCATTAGTTTATGTTCAAACTGCGAAATCATGTCTTGCTGTAACTCTTTTCGCTCTGTTTGCTTCACTTGTTCCCGATAAAGCTGCTGCATTTTCTCAATTCGCTCAAAAGCAGGCAACATGTGAGCGTACGTAAAACTTTTCGGAAGCTTGTAAATTCCTTGGTATAGCTCTACCTGTTCTCCTATGGAAAACATATCACGCTCCCACTCTTCATACTCCGAAATAATGCGGTCATACCCGCGCTCAAGTTGCTGTAACTTAAACATCTCATGCTCAAGGCGTTTTCTTATTTCATCATCTTTTTCAAGCAAGTACCGCTTTTCTAGTTGCTCTGTATTTTCTCCCGTCTGCACCGGTTGCTTCATAAAGATTACATAAAATAAAACGAGGCCTACTAATAAAAAGATGCTGACGAATAAAAGCGGACGATAATTAAAGAAGAGACCAGCTAACAATAATACGCCATTAAAAAGAAACAAACTTTGCAGCATCGTATTCGAAACGAGCGGTTTCTTTTGCCCCGCACCACTTCGGCTTTGCCTTTGATTCGACGCCGCACTTTGCACACTCGATAAATAACGCTCCCGCTCTTCCTCTGGCATCATTTCATGCTTTAATCGTTTTACAGTTTCTTCTTGCTCTTCTAACTGCTCTTGTGACAATTTAAAACGATCGTCTAACTGCACTTTTCGTTTCTCAAGCTCTGTTCCTTTTTGCATGAAAGCTGTCATTGCTTCTTTCGTCGCTAAGTTCATATTGAAAGAAAGAACCTCTTCACGTGTAAATGCCACACCAATTTGTTGCTGAAGCTCGGAAATTTCCTCCTCTATATGAACGAGGTTATTCGTTATATCTCTTACTTCTTGCTGAGCATTTTCGTAAGACATTTGCTGCATTCTAAGTTCTTCTATATATTCTTCTTGCTCAAGTAACTCTTCATTCACCTGTAACGACTGGATTTCATTTTGCGCTGAAGCGATTTTTTTATGAAGCATACTTCCTTGCAGCGCTAATGGTTCCATTCGTACTTGCAACGCTTCATAACGTTTTAATCCATCTGCTGGAAATGCATGTCCATCATGTTCAGCTAAAAAACGTTCACACGCTAGTTTTTCTACAAATAATGGCTGAAGTGTTTGCAGCACTTCGTAATCTTGCTTTCTCTTCGACGCCTCTTGCTGCTCAGCACGAAGCTCTACAAGTCGGTCTTCCGCCTCTTTCTTTTGCTTTACAACACTTTCATACGTTTCGATTTTCCCTTGCCACGTTGCCAGTTCATCTTGCAATCCTTTTAGCTCTTGAAGCGACACGTTAATTTCCGGCTTACGACCACTCGCTTTAAAGCGCTGCTCCATCTCTTTATCGAGCATCTTTTCCAGCTGTAAAATCCCATCGCCACCAACTGCGCTTGCGGAAAATAAATAATTCCCAATGTCCGCTTCGCCAACTCTATGAATATTTTGCAAACCATGCATATCAAAGGAAAAAATCGAATCAAATAACTTCTCATTCATTCCGTGGAGAAGCTGCTGTAAAACATCTTCATCGCCTGTTTTTCCATCATCAAAATAAACGGTTACTTCCCCCACCGCTGTTTTCGGAAGGCGTTCGATTTTCACTCTTCCGTATTCTTTCGTCAAAACCGTAATCGCTCCGCCATACTTGCCGCCATCTTTCGGCTCATAGCGCCGCTGTCCTCTCGTTGGAAAGCCAAATAAAATACTTTTTATAAATGAGCGAATTGTTGACTTCCCAGCTTCATTTTCACCGTACAAAACGGTCAAATGAGACAAATCAATTTCTCTATTTTCCAGTTTTCCATATCCGTAAATATGAAGCGTTTCAAACTTCATCCTTTTCTCCTTTCTTCTTGTAATAACTGCTCTAAAATTAAATTTTCAGCATCCTTTTGAATCTCTTTCATCTCTTCTTCCGAAAACGAATGAAGTACCCTCCTAGCAACAGGTGAACTCCAAATCGGACGAAGAACACCATCCATATTCGAAAAGGATTCTAACTCTTGCAGCGCTGTTCCGATAAAATGATTTTCCTCTTTTAATTTCGCAATTTCCGTAAACGAAACCGTCTCATTTTTCCATTTTACCGCGTATACAAAATCATCTCGCTCTTCACTTTGCGAAAGAATATGAAATAGCTCTTCCACCCGTTTTTCATCACGTAAATACGGGGCAAGCTCTCCTTGACCAGTAAATGTGACTGTGAGAAGTACACCTTCTTCTCTCCTTACATTGTTCATACTTTCTGCACAAGTATTTAGAAGATCATCAACAGTTTCTAAACTATCGATAGGAATAAACAGCTCTTCAATCACAACGTCCGCTGTGTGGAAAAAGGTAAGCTCCGCTCCTTGTTTTGATAACGAAACGACATAAGCTCCCTTTTCACCTATTTCCTTTCGGTGCCTTCCTTGAATATTACCAGAATACACAATGTACGGCTCTTCTGCTAACACTTCACGTTTATGTATATGTCCAAGCGCCCAGTAATCAAACATCTTTTCCTTTAATTCACGAAGATGAAACGGGGCATAACGATTATGTTCCGCATCGCCTTCCACACTACCGTGAAGCATGCCAATATGAAACGGGGCATCACTCATCTTCTTATACTGCTCCGTCATATTATCGGTAACAGCTTGCTGATGATAACTAAATCCATAAATTGAAGCAAGCAGTTCACCATCTTTATAAAATGGCTGTTCTTCTACATACGATTCATGAAACACATGCACATTGGCTGGAAACTCAATCGCCGCCCAGCTTCCGCCTAAATGATCGTGGTTCCCATGAATGATGTACACAAGAATGTCATACTCCGCAAGCCGCTTCATTTGCTCACGCACAAACACTTGCGCCCGCAAACTACGCGTCGCCCCATCATACAAATCACCAGCAATGAGGACAAAATCAACTCTCTCTTGAATAGCCTTATCAACAATGCGCGCAAACGAACGAAACGTACTCTCCTTCATTCTTTCCCATATAAACTTAGGTACGTTTAGCTCCATCCCTTTAAACGGACTATCTAAATGCAAATCTGCCGCATGAATAAATTTTAACTCTGTCACGAAGTAACGCCCTTTCTTTTTCTTCCTATATGTAGGATAACTTTCTTTCATTGTAACATTTGCCTTATGGTGAATTCTCTAACAGAAACATATTTTCTAAAAGGATAGGGGATTACATATACGTTTGCACATCAAAATTAAGCATCATAAGCTTTTTTCATTTGTTTCACTACATTTATTAGCCATTGCACCGAAGTTAATGCGATTGCTGGAAAATAAATTTCCACATTTGATTCTATGAACTTTTCCTTTTCTTGCATTGTTATTTCGCTGTTTAAAAATGCTTCACAACACTTAATTGTAAATAACAAACATTCCTTACTAGATTCATATATAAACCCTTCCATTGCTTCTTCAGGCGAATTCATATCTTGATGAAAAGTTCCACCCAAGAAATCACTTAATTCTTCAAAAACATCATATCTATTACCCATACAAAAATCTCCCTCTATATATCCAACTTGATTATTTAACACCAAAGCGTCTGCCACGTATATAAGAATGCAAACGTACTCACTTTATCCATCTGTTGTAATTCGGCACGCGGTAGAAAAAGACACTGACCGCTACTACACATGGAGGAACCTACTCTTCGACCGAAAAGAAAGAGAGTAGGTTAGTTTTTCAATTTGTATTTATATATTTAAAGCAGAACACGGAGATTATGGTGGTTAATTTACTTGAAAACCAGTTAGTAAAAAAGGATCGAAGCTTAACGATTGGGACCCTTTTTTATGACAGTTGAATCATCTGATGTCATATCACTATATCGTACTAAATTTTGATACGGTATCCAAAGAGGCTATATTATAACCATACTAGTAACTGAGGGCGTGTGGTGGGAGGTTATACCTTTTCTTTCTCTGATTTTAGAGAGAACGGAGGTGAAACCGCTATGGATTTTTTCACTACAATTATTGCATGATAGTGCGAAACTATTCGTAACAGTGTTCATAACAGCTTTTGCAACTGCTTATACAAATAAGCTTGTTGCAAAAGGTAATATAATAAACGTAAAAGAACCACCTCCACGTCAGCCAAACGTAATAAAGGTGGTTCAAAACGTAAAGAATACTTTTTTGTAATCAACCACCAAACAGCAGCAGTTACAGATTAGACGGGATGTTCGCAGCATTCCGTCTTTTATTTATTATGCACTGAATTAATCAGTTAAAACCTGTAGGGTGTTAATTTTTCACTCTTATTATACTACATATAAAAAAACAGACAATGAACTGTTTTTTCACCCTAGTGAAGCTATTTTTTTGTCTCCATATACTTCTCCAATTCCTCTAATAGTGTCTTCGCTCCTTTAGAACTTAAATTATCCTTATCGTTGCATAGTGAGATGTTTTCGTTAGAAAGCTCGCCGGTAATTATACATGCCATTTGAGATTCATACTTTTGAGGAGTAATGACAGTCACCCTGTCACTACCCCATAAAGTGAAACTTTAATCAGTGGATATTTTCTTCATCCCCTACTGATTGTTAGCCCGACCAATCGGGCTTTTACGGGTTGTTTATCTCCCACCTAAACTTCTCTGAATCCTCTAAGTTTTGAGGTGGGAGTATTACAGCACGCAAATAGCGGGATAAATCAAGTTTTATTATATTTAGGGAGTCCTGAAAGCAAATAGGCCAATATAAACAATAACAATATTTAACAAGAAAAATATAACATTAATAAAGATTAAATTCCGTTTAAGATCCCCCCGCTTTGACAATAGCGCAAAGATTAAGCCAATAAAACTATAAACAATAGGTATCACTAGTCCGACAACCCTATCTTGACCAAGAGTTATTAATGGTGCAATATGTCCAAGGTCTAATTGTATCAATATGAAAGGGATAATACTAAGTATTGCAAAAAGCATAGAAATTTTTGAATACATTTTTTTCATTTTACCTCCTACTTTCATATTCTAAAAAATAAAATACATCGAAATGGGTTAACATCACATCACTATCAAGCTAAGGAAAGCAAACAGCCCATAACAGCTTTTGAGATTACGAATTTCTTACTTAGATAGTACTAAAAGTCCATTTCCTATTAGATTTAGATACGTTATAATTCTATAAATTCAAGTAATCTTCCTGTTTCATAACCTCTAACACCTGACGCATAACCAAAAAACGGAAGCAGTTCTAATAATTGTACAGAGATAATAAAGTTGTTTAAAAAACGCCAGTCATGTTATTCAACAATCTGGCCATTTAATGGAGTAAAGCTTTGAGGGAATCTTTGTGGATTGAAGTGATTTTTATTAAGCTGCTGTTACAGGTTAGTTTAAAAATATTTACATCATTGGTTTAATATAATTACAGTAGAATTTAAAAAGTTTAGGGGGATTTGAAATGAGAATATGGATAAATAAAGACTTTTCGATTTCTACTAATAAAGAGTATTTGGATGTGGATTTAATACATAATTTTTTGAGTCAAGAAGCTTACTGGTCAAAGGGAATACCCAAGGAAACAGTAAAAGAGTCAATTGAAAATACTCCCTTATGTTTTGGTGTTTATAAAGGTGAAAATGGTAATGAAGTTATTGAACAAGTTGGTTTTGCAAGGGTAATAACAGATTCAGCAACATTTGCGTATCTTTGTGATGTGTTTATATTACCGAACTATCGTAAATTAGGATTATCAAAATGGTTAATGAACATTATCACCAAACATCCCGAACTACAAGGAGTTCGTAGGTTTATGTTAGCTACTAATGATGCACATTCATTATATAACCAATATGGTTTTGAACAGCTTGATAATCCAGAACTATTTATGCAAAAAATCCGTAAATCCCCTTCTTCAATAAATGGACGCCATTCTTAAGTAAGAAGGCGTCTTCTTTTATTCGGCCATTTTCTTGAATAAGAGAAGGGAGTATCCCTAAGTAAATCGAAGTTAATCAGAAGATGTTATTTAGTTTAGCACTACTCAATATTGAGGAGGAAATCGATTATGAGCGATACACAGACATTAAGAGGACTCACCACAGTCAGTTTTTGGACGGATGATTTAACTGCGGCAAAGAAGTGGTACGCCGAGCTATTAGGCATCGAACCATACTTCGAACGTCCGGGATATGCCGAGTTTCGCCTCGGCGACTACCAGCACGAGCTGGGCCTGATTGATAGCCGCTACGCGCCCGATGGTTCAGCGACCGGTCCGGCTGGTGCTGTAGTGTACTGGCACGTCAACGATGTAACAGCAACTTTCAAGAAGCTGCTGTCTATGGGAGCGAAAGAGTACGAGGCACCCACAGAGCGCGGCAAGGGGTTCACCACTGCTTCCGTGGTCGATCCCTTTGGGAACATCCTAGGCATTATGTATAATCAGCACTATTTGGAGGTTCTGGATTCGACCAGAAAAACGTGATCCTCGCGACGACATCCACAGTTCACCGAGGCTTGAGTTGACTGTGGGGCGTAGCGATTATCTATGCAGTGGCAGCTGTCTCGATTTATGTTATGCTTACCTCAACTGTTCGGTATTCACCTACTATTTTAGGGACAAAAAGCACAAGAAAAGTACAAAGGTGAAAAGGGCTTCACGAGGTAATGTTAGTAAAGGACTATTCCAGAATAGGGCGCTATTGTTAAATAAAACTTAGATTTCCAAACGACTTTATTGTTATATTTTTAAGTACAGTGAAGTATCTTATATCGAAAATTAAACAACTATATTTTAACCCCGCCCTAAATTTATAGCGGGGTTATGCTTGTTTTAGGTTTTAAAATTAAATACCTTTATTGTCTTTTTACAATAATCCGGAACTTCTTTCATTTTTATAAGGATAACCATCTTAATTTCACTGATGCGCTGCTTTAGTCATCAACTTAAATTTGCTGCTCTCTACAATTATGAGGATAGGTTTTTATACAAAACTTTCACTTTGAAAGTACTTCAGAATATTAGCTTGATGTGTATGGGGTACCGTTACATGCCCATCAACTTAAGAGCGGAAATATAATGAACTTTCGTTTTATAGATACAATTTCATTCATTTTTCTTGGTGCTCCGCATCCCATTCACTTAAATAAGATGCATACTCTAATTCATCTGGATCATCATGTAACATAGAAATAAATTCTAGTTTATTTCCATCACAATCCAGAAAGTATACACTTGCAGCGGGCATCCACCTTTGAACAATTGGCTCTTGATTTCCTTTCCCCTGACTTCCTACCACTTCTATTCCACGCCCCTCTAACCACAATTTAGAAGTCTTTAAAAACTCTAAATCTACACCAAAAGCAAAATGTTTCGGCTCAAAATCTTTAATATTATGCACTTCCCATAGTCCAAGCATTTGTTTTTTATTTTCCCCTACCCAAAAGAAAGCCACTCTTCTTTTAGATAGTTTTCTCGCTAATGCTAACCCTAATTTATTTTGATAGAAATCTATTGCTTTTTCTAAATTTCTTACATGTAAATGAGTTTCGTATATATTCTGTATCATTATGCTTATTCCTTTCTTTATCCCGCTATTTGCGGGCTGTAAGACGCCCACCTCAATCGATTAACAGCCCGTAAAAGCCCGATTGGTCGGGCTGACAATCAGTGAGGGGTGGAGAAAACCCCACTGATTGAAGTTTCACTTTATTGGTAACTACGTGTTCAGTAGTTACTGTAATTCTAAATTTGAAATATGTATAATCATTGTAATGTACATCCATATCCGATATACCTACTTACTATTATATTGAGATTGAAATACGATAAATCCAACTGAGGTAGCAAATTCAAATAAAAATCCTATTACTTTTGTAGGAGAAATCTCCATTAAATTCGGATAAAATCATATTTAAATAATGAAAAAAACGCTATTCTTTTGGTAAGAATAGCGTTTTTTTCTCTTGGGGGTAGTTCATATTCTTAACTTGATGGGCATGTGAGTATATACCCTCATCACAATTTCTCTTTCTGAAACCAAACTTCTAGCAATTCCCGCTCTCTTCCTCTTAATATACCTGCTTTTCGCTCTGTATCTTCTCTCGATTTCTCCCATTGATACACATCACAAATTGTATCTTCAATAGGTCTAAAAGACAGACCGGCGTTAACAGCTTTTTCTATACTAATGAAAAAGCTACCTTTCCACGGTTCTGTTTCTCCTTCTAACGGGAAAGATGTAGGAATCCATAAAGGCATCTCCGTCCAAGGCTGCACTTTATTTTCCAGTAGAAATTGCTCTTCTACCCATACAAATTCAGCATCGCTGTTTGTTACTGCTTTACAAGTATTTAATAGCTCTTCTATCGTCAATTCATCATTCGGTCCTGTTACATTGAACTTGCCTACTTTTCTGTTTTCTGCCATATCGAGCGCCCAAGTTGCTACATCTTTTACGTCAATCAATTGAACAGGACGGTCTGAACGCCCCGGCACCATTATTTTTCCACCTTGTGCTACACGCTGAACCCAGTACGGGAGTCGATCTGAATAGTCAAATGGTCCAACAAGTAGTCCTGCTCTTATATGCAAAACACGATTCGGCCAATGTTTCTCCGCTTCCGCTTCACATAAAACTTTCAATGCTCCATAATACTCATATGGTGAGATTTCCCCCTCCTCAACCGCCTTCAACTTATCGCTAGGCGGCATAGATTGTAAATGATAGTCTTCCTTAATATGAAGTGGAATCCAATCTTTATAAGTAGAGATACTTGATACAAAAGTATAATGTTCGATGTTGTCCCCAAGTACAGCGGCAATTTTTTTAATTTGATGGGGCGCAAATCCACATGTGTCCATTACAACATCCCATTTTCGATTTTCTAAGACTGATACATCACTGTCTCTATTACCGATTAGCTGCTCCACTTCAGGAAATACATCTTTATTCGTGCCACGATTAAATAAGGTAACTTCATGCCCTCTTTTCAACGCTTCTTCTACTAAAGCTCTTCCTAAAAAGCGAGTACCTCCTAATATAAGGACTTTCATAATTTTCCCCCATTCATTTTAATAATTTATAAAATTAGTATTCATCTAATTTAACGATTTTCCTACTTAAAAAGTTATGGGGATGACGAAAAAATAAATGATATTTTTGCACCAGAACCGAAAAATTTATACCTCTACAGTTATTTATAAGAATTCAGCTCAACTTTTTCGTTTTGGGGAAGAATGTATTTCTTAATTTGATGGCGATGTATTACTCCCCCATAAAAACCAACTTGAGGGTTCAATTTATAATTTTTAAAATCGAGATTCATAGTTTACATAGTACTCTTTGTACAAACCATAAGTAAAAAACCTTGAATATTTTTTTGTGTATCGGAATCAAAACTATACAATTTGACAAAACTAAACTATATACCCAATAAAAAAGCAACAAATCAATTCAGGGTAAATTTTAAATGTAGGAGGAAGGCATTTATGAAGCAACATGTTAAGGAGTTTATGAAAAGATTACAGGAAAATATTCTAATTCAGATTTTAGGACTTCTTGGAATTGTGGGTTGGATTTTTCCAGATGAAATGATTCGTAAACACTTCTTTGAGATAATTATCATCTTGTTGCTACTCTTTATCATTTTCTTATTTATAAAGAAGGAAAAAGGAAGTACCGATGTTTAAAAATCGGAGTCGCAATCCGATAAATCATTACTCCCTAAAAAGCTTGTCCTAAGTCCTAACTTCAGTAAATAGTGTTTCCAGTAATACCAAGGTTTAAACGCAAAAAATAATCCCAGAGGATATTACCATGTAATACCTCTGGGATTACGCATTGTTCTAATCAAAATAACAATTCAGGTATGATACAAGTCATAGCAGGGGGCCACCTCATGCAAACTCATCAGAGGTGGTCCCAGAAGTTCGAATTTTCCTCCTAGGGTTATCTATGGGAGTTAATGTTGTGTAAAATGGTGATTTTGTGGCAAATTCGAAAGGTTCCATCATGGAACTTTTCGAATTAAGATCATTCAATAAGTATTATTAATTAGTTGTTGAAGTAAAATCCCCAGAGCTAATAATTGTATACTCGTCAGTACCAAAATCCCCTTCTGGATCGGCTTCTATTTCTATATAATAATTACCTAGTTCTACATCACCTGCATTAATTTTAATAGATTTTGAGCCACTGTTGACTTCATAATTTTTGATTGTTTTCGTTTTTATTGTTTTATCTGGCCCTCTTCTTTCTTCCTTAAAAGAAATGGTCAGAGTCAATTCCCCAGGATTTGGATGGGTTGATTTTACTTTAATACTTCCATCCGTAACTAGATTCCCTGCACAAATTGCTTGTTCTTTACTATAGTCTTTAGTACCATCATATGGGTTGCTACTATGTACTATATCCCACGTCCCTGAATCATAACAATCCACTGCTAATGCTGTTGGTGAAGATAGGCTAAAAGCTATTCCTAACGTTGCGAAAATGGTTGAAAATTTCTTCATTTCACAATATCCCCCTTTCTTTGTTTTAAACACAATCCCAATGTAGTCTATTTCACCTGAAATTGTGATATTTTGGTTATATTTATCAATAAAATATTCAATTTTTGTATAGACCTAGTACCAGCGTTATTGTAACCAGTAGAAAACGAAAAAGGCTCGTAGAACTAATAGTAATGTAAATCTTACTGTAAAGCATGTAAGTAGTGGCCATAAGTACATTTCAACTAAAATAGGACCAGGTCAAAATCAGTGGGCAAATCATAAAGCGGGATATTCACAAGGTATGAGAGCGGGCATGTATGAAATTTCGTATGGCAGCGATAGAAATTTAAATATTGATTTTGAAGCAATATCAGGTACTAATATAAATGATGTTGATTGGTAAAAAGAAAAGCCACTAATATAGTGGCTTTTCTTTTTGGGTTTCTTTGGGTATAAGTATTATCCATCTCATTTGCATGAGCAGTAAGCTTATGGAAGGGACAGCCTACTAAATGTATTATATCACTTCTATTAATGTAATTATTTTCTAAAAATTATACAGAAAACGGTGAATGTTCTACTTATTATTTCTAAATTTTCTAAATATTTAAACATTTGGTTAAAAGGAATATGCTTGAATTGTACCAAAAAAATTAAGTGTAAAGGGGATAGTTATATGTTTAAAAAATTAATAGCAGGTGCATTAGCAACTGGATTTGCATTAACGGGAGGTATGGGAGTTTCAGCTTCTACACCTACAGTCGATAGTGTGAAAACTCTTTCTTCATCAAATTTACCATACTCATCAGTTTGTCCTCCAAGTAGCCATACTTTAAAAATGTCAATGCAAAATACACATGGTTCTTTTGCAAATTATTGAACAGATGGACCTAATCGTATTACGTGGTATTTTAAAGCTATGCATTATGATTATAATACTGGGGTTTATACTAGATGCTACGAGGGAAATAGATATTAATCAAAGAACCGCGCTTATGTTTAAGCGCGGTTTCTATTTATCTACCATATCCTTCGGCACTTCTCGTCCCCCAAACACATCAGCTTTGACTTCGCCGTGTTCTACATAACGTTCAGGAGATACTCTATACTAATTAGTATAGAGTATATAAGTTAGTGGTATAAGAATTAAATGTGAAATAAAAATAGCCCATGAGTATTTGGTGTTCTTATCTAAATTTGTACCATTTTTAAAAACAACATTTAAGCACCCCGCGCCTAAAATTGTAACAGATGCACAAAGAATAAAAAAACCTAAACCCACTGTATTTTTAGATAATTCAGGGTTTGATAACCACATTCCAATAGGGAATATGATTGGAAACGAAAATGGATAAACAAGAAAATAAGAAAAGAAATATAGAATGTATTTTAGTTTTAAGCTCATGAATAGTCCTCCAACAAAAAATATAAGAGCACTCTCTAGAGTGCTCCCTTTGACTTGAAACCACCTGCAATATGTATGATTCGTTGAGATTATATCAGGAAAGTGTTTAGTGGTATGTCGTTTCCTGTCGAAAAACAAAAGAAAACCAAATTCCCAGTCGGGGTACCGCCAGCATTTTGGAACAAAACCACGCTAAGCAAAAAATACAATAAGCCGCCCATATGGACAGCTCATTTACATAATTCTCGAAAGCGGAAGTTAAAAGTTTTTAGTTTCTTGCTCAATTAAAGCACCCGTTAGCTTAACAAATAATACTCAATATTTTTAGACTATTTTGTTCTCTGTTCCATTTAGAATTCTCTTTATATTTTGTCGATGAAGAATGATTATTGATACGATTATTAGTAGAGAAAGTGCTATGATAACTTTATCTTCAAATATTAGACTATAAATAAATAATGCTATACCAGCCAACATTGAACTTAGTGATACATACTTAGTAAATAACAAAGTTAGCACAAACACAACAAAACCAACCAAAACACCTAAAGGTGACAAAAATAAAAAAACTCCAGTTGCTGTCGCAACAGCTTTTCCACCTTTAAAACTAGCAAATACAGAAAATATGTGTCCCAATATGACTAATAAACCACATACAATAGGGTTAATCGTAGAACTAAGTATTAGTGGAAGTAAACAAGCAAATGTACCTTTTAATATATCAGCAATTGCAACAATTACTCCTGCTTTTATGCCTAAAACTCTATAAGCATTAGTTGCACCAAGATTACCACTACCATAATCACGAATATCTTTCTTATAAAACATTTTACCGACTATTAAAGCAAATGAAATTGAGCCTATTAAATAACTTAAAATCAGAGTTAAAATGTTCAAAGTAGTATTATCTCCTCACTTAGTTTATTATTTTAAGTATTTCTAATTGTTGTATATTTTTTCCTGCAATCCTTCTTGCGTTAAACTGCACCTTTAGTTGAATAAGAAACAGTGTATATCCTATACATGTTAGGTTGACATAACGCATCATTATCAGAAGTTCTCCTCATCAACAATCCCCGGCTTATCAACATTCTGTGAAACATCCTCTTCACCTACGTATGCAGCTTCGTATTCATCCCATTATATCAGTGGTTAAAAGTAATCATTGTCTTTATTTCCTTTACTCCATATGGATAAAATTCCGCATGAACTCAAGGCCAATTTATGCTTCCAATTCCGTTAGATAATTAGATAATCGTCTATAAAAGTAAGTGTTTTCTTGTCAACTTATGGGTAAAGTGGCATTTATACGAAAGTTTAAATGTCATACCCTATCCACTATAAGATCGTCAATATTAATAATACTCTTATTACTAAAAAAGATAAATTTTAAATTATTAAATAAATTAAACTATGTAAAAGCTTTTTCAAAGGAATTCATAATCGCCAGTTGGCAGGAACAAACGGTTGTTTGTTCCTGCCAACTGGGTTCCGGTGTAGTGAGTTTGTCAACGCCATAGTGGGCAATACTAGCCCCTGCTAGAGTGTTGCCTTATAAAGAGTGCCAATAAAGTGAAACTTCACTCAGTGGGGGTTTTCTTCATCCCCCACTGAGTGTTAGCCCGACCAATCGGGCTTTTACGGGCTGTTTATCTCCCACCTAAACTTCTTCGCTTTTTCTTAAGTTTTGAGGTGGGAGTCTTACAGCCCGTTAATGCGGGATAAAAATAGCCGATCTCCTAATACACTGGAAATCGACTATTTCTATCTTTTTTATTAACTTTAAATTTATTTAAATAAATCTTTTTAAATATTCACCAAATATTTTATTCATAACTTTGGGGGTGTTTTCTAAATAAACATTAATTTGTTCAATGTTCGATTCAAATTTATCAGAGTTACTTTCATCTGTTGGAAAATCAGATATTCCTTTTATAATAATGCACTCAACATCATTCTTCTTACAGATATAAGCAATTGCACCCGCTTCTGTATCGGCTATTATTATTTCGTTTTCTTTAAGTTCTAAATAGTCCTTCCACATAACTACTGCTTTATCCGCGGTGCCAATTGTTCCGTTATAAAATTCATTTCCATATTTTGATAGATCAATATCGACTATGAAGGATTGTTTAATAAAAGGCTCAATTTCTTTTACTGTGCAATCATATTGAACGGCTTTATTGGGTACAAAAATATCCAAATTACTGAACTTATCATCTATTCCTGCACATGTTCCAGCAATGATTACTTTAGTTAAATTAAATTTAGAAATCATATACTGATTACCACCAACACCATTTACTTTTCTTACACCGGTACTATAAAAAACAAGTTCAGTATCATTAATTGTTCTCATGAAATACTCGCCATAAGGATAACCGAAACGTTCGTTATCTTTTACGCTAAAGTATTCCAATGTCGCTTCATATTCCCACTTCGTTGCTATACTTATTCCTATCATCGACTTATCACCCTACAAATTCTATTCTAAATTAAGCTCAATACTTTCCATAGCTTATTCTCCTCCTTAGATAAATTATCCTGCTCCCGAAAGGCAAATAGAACGGATTAAAGAATATTAAACATAGAGCATTAAAGTTTAATTACATGACCCATGTATTTCGCATTACAATAAAAAGGAGGAGTCTGTATGGTTATTTTTTTTACTTATTTCAATCATTGAGTTTTCATGAAAGAGGAATGAATACATGGAATTCCAACAGAACATCCAAAAAACGGAAAACCAATACGGAAAGTTACTTTAAATTTTGATGAAGTGTTAAATAACAATCAAATTTATCAAGATATACTAAAACTCTCAGCAACTCGTATCCAAGATTTGAAATTTAGTCTATATATATATTAGATCAATTAAAAGAAAAATATAAGTAAGCATCAAGTAACTCCAAAATATACAATAAAAGTTGATAATGACCTTTTCTTTTTCTATCCACTTCTCATATGCTTTGCTTTTCAATTATCTGTATATGTTTTCAATTAATTGCTACGAGCTTTGTTATTCTCTTTATACAAAGCTATGAGTATATTGGTGGCTTTTACAAAACATCAATAAATACTTTCATCATAATTCTTTAATTATCTTTTCAGCCTTATGCAATTCTCCTAATAGTGTATTTTGATAGTCATTGTAGCTATCCATATATGCACGTACACCACCTAAAATATTTATCCCTTTAATATCCTCATTATTTTCTAATATTTCTAACGCCTTCTTATATCTTATATATATAAGCTGTAAAACACCACTATTTATATCTTTAGCATACTCTTCCTCAAATTTATTTATCACAACTTTTATTTGGTCAATTAACTGCTTTTTCTTATCCATTTATATTCTCCTATCTACTCGGAACCTCTCGTGTCTCTTTTATCCATTCAGAGGGCCATCCTTGTGGTAGTAATATTTGGTCTCCATCGCCTTCTAGTAATGCTCCAGTTTTTGTATACTGTTTCTCCACTCTACCTATATTTAAAATTTGTCCTTTTGGTACTTCTATAACTGCTTCATATTGCCTAGAATTTTTCCAATCAGGCACTAATGCTGTACTTATTTTTGCATTTATTCTATTTCCAGCTGGGCTAGTAGTGACAAATGCTCCACCTGCTTTTGCACCGCCACCATAAGTCCTATAGAATGTGATATTTTCTTCTGTAACCACAGTTCTGTAGTTGCCGTCAGTAAATGACTCACTTATCCAATCTGCTAAATCTACTTTTTCAATGACTTTTACTTTATCATCAATAGCTGTTGAATACTTACCAAATGGTTTATCCTTAACCGTGCCCTTATCACCATCAACACTCCCAGAAGAATCCTTCTTCACATTCCCAGACTTTTTCAAACCATTTAGTTTATCTAATGTTTTCCCAAGCTTTCCCTGCGGTGTCATGAACCCCATTGCTAAAAGTTTCTCTTCCGGAGTAGCCTCTGAATCGAAGAGCGTGAGAAGGTCACTGATGAAAAAGTCAAAACCAAATTGTGCTATGTTGACTAAGTATGGATCGAGCGTTGGCTTTCCACCACCGACGGGACGGCCAAAAATGTTATGTTCCATTTCATAAGCATCTGTTTCAACGTGGAAATCTTTGTCTATATTCCCTTTTATTGTACCATCTTTTATTCCCTCAAGGTATTGTTGTACTGCTTGTACTTCTTCTTCTGTAAACTCTTTATTCTCCCCCGTTTTATTGTCAGCTTTTCGGGCTTTCTCTTCTGTAATGAGTTGAATTGGCTTTGCCCACTCCATATTTAGCCTTTCAGTATGAAATGTTCCGCTGACAGCTTGAAATCCTTTTCCACTTTGTACTTCTGCAAGCCCTTTTGCAATACTGGAAGCTAATTCAATTGCTGTACGATAATTCTCACTAGAAGAATAATTGAATTGATATAACCGTTCTAGTTTATCTTCCAGTTTCCTTTTCATTGCGTGATAAATTTGTAGCATTGCTGCCGTCTCAGGTGTTTGTTCATCCATTGCTGCAATTGCTGCAATCATTTGCTCCAGTTCTCGAATTTGTTCGCGTATTTCTTGTTCAACTACATCAACTGTCGCGACCTCTGCTTGAAAGTCAGCTGGAAAGGCGTTGTTTTGGACGATTAGTTCTTCACATAAATAAATGATACCTTGTGCTAACTGGCGATACGTTTGCATAAAAAACGTTTTCGCACTTTCATATGTCTTTCCTTTCAGCGTGACATCTAGTGCGAAAGCATCGATGGAACGAATGACTTCTTCCATCCCTTGAATTGTCGCGTTACAAAAAGCGTTCATACTTTCTGTTTGTGCCTCTACTTCCCCTATGTACATGTTTAAACTCATAATTTCACCTTTACACCCTTTCTACTTTTTAAACACAACAAGATGTAAATAAATCTCAAATTTGTAAATACACATAATAATTATATAATTATTTCAATTGCATAAATAGGATAAATCATTTTATAACACTCTTTTCTTTGCATAATTCACCATTTTATGCCACAATAGTTATAACATTCTGATTATTTGTTTTGGAGGGAAATTTCATGGGAACTTACACACTAACAGTTTTCGAAAAAGACGGCACAAAACTACTTGATGAAGCGTTTGAGGCAGCGACAGAAGCAGAAGCGAAGCAAAAGGGCGAGGCAATCTTGCGAGAAAAAGAATTGTATGAGCGCACCCATCGCTGCACATCTGCAAGCGGAAAGCTTGTTTTATTTAAAAACTAAAAAAGAAGCGTCATATCGCTTCTTTTTACGCATTATCTTCTTCACACCAAAGAAAATCTACTTCAATTATGCAATTCCCAAGATGGACACGCTTATTCCACTTTCCAGTTTGAATAAGACGTTTTAGTTCATCCTTCATTTTATCCGTCCAACTTAGAATACTCTCTTGTCCGTCATACGGATAAATGGTCGGAAATTCTTCATGTAACAGACGCAAACTTTCCGCATCAAGGTGAAACGGAAAGAAATAATTTGCAACGAGCGAAGGCTCCTGCAATTGTAAAAATGGATGGTCAATTTGCTTTTTATTCCGATAAAACGTAAAGATATTGACTTTCCCACTCGTAACTTGATCAATTTGTATTTCGTGCTTCTCTATAATCACGGCTGTCCACCTCAATATATACTACTTCCAGTATATATTGCTTTCATCAAGAAGTTAACCTTTTTCAACTGGAAATTCCTATAACCAAAGCAATCAGAATATCTTTAAATACGAAAGGAAGCGATCACATGCATTTCGGAAGCAAAGGTTGGTACGTAAACGAACTAAAAAAATTAGGAATCCGTTATTACGAAGGTAGAAAGCTAGAATCATATCGTACACATGTGTTAGCTAGTTTATTAGAGAAGGCGAAAACAAAATCCGCTTAATGAGGGAGCAACGTCATCTTGGCGTTGCTTTTTTATGAATATACACAATGGAAAAACTATGTCGGAGGTGCATTATGCTGAAAAACCTACTTTTCTCATTCATACAAGCAATCATCGCAATATTTACACTGCTCATACTATGGGCACTCCCCTCTTTATTTGCAGGTGATGGAAAAATAACATTCCAGCCGAATCAATTTATTGAACGTTTTTCACTCCTTATTAAGGAATTATCTACACCAGAATCTTTAACTTATACTGCTATGTCTGTTAGAGGACCTCAAGAAGTCCCTTTATTCCCAGCAGTTTGGGATCCTTATTTTTACTCATTCACCATTTTATTCGGAGGGTTCATTCTTGCATTATTTGTTTCAAGTATTCTATCTTACTTGTTTTACTTGTCTTCATCTTGGATAAAGAGCATCATACATAAAGTTGTATTTGTGTTAGAGGCGATACCAGATGTGATGATTATGTGTGGGTTACAGCTATTTTTCATATGGATGGTACGAACAACTGGCGATTCTCCTGTTCAAATTTTTACTTTTAATGAAAAACGGGCATATTTACTTCCTATTTTTTGTTTATCGATACTACCAGCCTTACAAATGTTTCGAATGATGATTTTATATATAGAAGAAGAACATAAAAAACAATATATTGAAGTTGCGTATGGTAAAGGATTCAGCCCTGGATATATTATGCGAGTACACCTCTTTAAAAATATTATGATTCATCTCTTTAATCATTTAAAAACAATTTTTGTCTTTTTACTCTCTAACTTATTTATACTTGAGTTTATTTTTAATATAGATGGGATCATTAAATTTTTACTGACTACGTATTCCTCACCGACTATACCTGTTGTGCTCATTATGATTCTTCTACCTTTCTACATCATCTTTCAGGCGGTTACCTACTGCATAAAAAGATGGCAAAAACAAATAGGAGGAGAAATAATATGAAGCACATTTGGAAATCAAAACGATTTTTAATTGGATTTACTTACCTTTTCGTATTTATTAGTGCTAGCTTTATTTACAGCTTGTATTTTAAAGAAGACACTTTAAACCCAATGCGACTTTTATATGACGAAAACGAAAATTTAATTGCAGCATCTCCTTTTGAACCACATGAGATGCCTCCGCTTGGCTCAGATCGCTTCGGAATCTCTATTTTCTATCAAATATTAGATGGAGCCAAATTTACAATTTTATTTGCGATTGGCATTAGCTTCTTGCGCATATTTTTCAGCGCTATTTTCGGTGTATTACTAAGCTTATATATGGAAAAACTCAAAAAGGTATGGCAATCTTGCACAGAAGTGTTTTACTATGTACCAACTGTCTTTATCGCGGCGATTTTGATCTTCCCTGTACAGCTAACGGTTTATTCAAATCAAGATGCCTTCATAAAACCTGATTTATCACTCGTTTTCTATCAATCTGCCATTCTTATATTTGTGGCAATTCCTACTTTAACGATGTATATTTCATCAGAAGTAAACGAATTTATGAAGCGGGAATATATACTAAGCGCCAAAATAATGGGAGCAAGTAGATTTCATATTATTGTAAAACATATACGGGCACTCTTAAGCGAGCGACTCTTTCTACTATTTATGCAACATATTGTACAAACATTGTTACTAATGATCCACTTATCATTACTTAACATTGTCATTGGTGGTGTACAAATGAAAGAAGCAACAGACTTTGGTGAACCAAGGCCAGTCTCACTTTCAAACGACTGGGCAGGATTAATTGGTTTAAATTACCATGAACTACACAACTCAATGTGGATTGTGACGAGTACACTATTCGCTTTCTTCTTTACCATTTTAATGATTAAACTCATGACTGCTGGTATTCAAGACTCATTACAAGCAAAAGAATCTGTAAAAAAAGAGCGTACTAAACAACAAACATATCAACAAAATGAAAAAGAGTCTTTTACATTTGCACATACTCAAAATGATAAGAAGCGCTCTTCTATTTCGATATAAAAAGGCAATCTTCAAAGCAAGATTGCCTTTTTACTTGCCTTCTATAAATAAATTCACTTTAAAGAAAATTAAATCTATTTATAGTATAATTAGGAAATAACTAGAAAAATAAGGAGGTTATTTATGAAAAAGCAAACCTTAAAACTCACACTTATTACTGTAGCATCCACCTGCTTATTTCTTGTAGCATGTTCGTCAGATTCAAACAAGAAAAACACTTCAAAGCCTAATGAAGAACAAGCGCAGTCTACTAATTCCATAACACTAGAGCAATTTGCGAAAGTAGAATCAGGTATGACTTATGAAGAAGTTAAAGATATTTTGGGCGCAGATGGAGACCTTTTCTCTGAAACTGGTGAAAAAGGAACCTCTACCTACTCTGTTACATATGTTTGGCCAGGGATAAAACCCCAATCCCTTGCAGAAATTACTTTTTTAGATGGAAAGGTAAGGGGAATGTATCAGCAACGGTTACAGTAAGTTCCCTACTATGTTGTAACACGTAAAGCCATAAGTACACGCATGAAAGCTATCATATATGTTAATTTTTCCTAAATTACATATGGAAATAGATTATTAAAAGTAATATGAATGAAGAGAATCCATTATTTATGAAATAATAAAAATAGAAAACAATCCATTTTATATCAAAATTTTTATTTAATTAAGAAAGAGGATAGTATATTTCCCTATCCTCTCTTCCTTACAATATTACAACTTCACTCGTTGAAGTCTTAAAGCATTCAGTACAACCGATACAGAACTAAACGCCATTGCTGCTCCTGCTAACCATGGTGCAAGGAATCCTGCTGCTGCAATTGGAATACCTAATGTGTTATAAATTAATGCCCAGAATAAGTTTTGTTTAATGTTGCGCATCGTTTTCTTACTCATAAAGATGGCATCTGCAATGCTTCGTAAATCACCGCGCATAAGTGTTACATCGGCAGCTTCCATTGCTACGTCTGTACCTGTTCCCATTGCCATACCGATGTCAGCGACTGCAAGAGCCGGCGCATCGTTAATACCGTCACCAACCATTGCGACATGTTTTCCTTCTACTTGGAACTTTTTCACTTCATTCGCTTTATCTTCTGGTAATACTCCCGCGCGAACATGATCAATTCCTACTTGCTTTGCAATTGCATGTGCCGTTCTTTCGTTGTCACCTGTAATCATAACAACTTGAATACCCATTTCTTTTAATTTCGAAACTGCTTCTTTTGATGTTTCTTTAATTGTATCTGCAACTGCAACAACCCCAGCATATGCACCGTCAATACCAACTAACATTGCTGTTTTCCCTTCATTTTCAAGCTGCTCCATAAAGGAATAAGCGTGCGTTGCTTTCACATGATATTTCTCCATTAACTTCCTTGTACCAATTAAGATTTCACGATTTTCTACAACCGCTTTTATACCGTACCCAGGTATCGCTTCAAACTCTGTCGTATTGCCTAATGCAATACCTTTTTGTTTCACACCTTCGACAATTGCTTCTGCAAGTGGATGCTCTGAATTTCTTTCAGCACTTCCAACAAAGTATAAAAATTGTTCTTCATCGATATTTTCTACTGATACATCTGTTAGTTCTGGTTTTCCTTTTGTAACTGTACCTGTTTTATCAACTAACACTGTATTAATTTTTTGTGTACCTTCTAAATGTTCTCCGCCTTTAAATAAAATGCCGTATTCAGCCGCGCGCCCAGATCCAGCCATAATTGATGTTGGCGTTGCAAGACCTAACGCACACGGACAAGCAATAACAAGAACTGCAATTAGTTTTTCAAGCGCACTTGCAAAGTTACCAGGGTCGACAATTGTAAACCATACGATAAAAGTAACAATTGCAATCCCAACAACAATCGGAACGAAAATACCAGAAATGACATCTGCCACTCGCTGAATTGGTGCCTTTGACCCTTGTGCATCTTCAACAACCTTAATAATTTGTGCAAGTGCTGTATCTTTTCCAACTTTAGTCGCTTCTATTTTTAAAGAACCATTTTTATTTACTGTTGCCCCAATAACTTCATCACCAATTTGCTTTTCTACCGGAATACTTTCGCCAGTTAACATCGATTCATCAATTGCCGATGTCCCTTCTATTACGATACCATCTACAGGTATCTTCTCACCCGGTTTTACAACTACAATATCACCTGTAACAACTTCTTCTAATGGAATACTCATTTCTTGATCGTTTCGAATAACCGTTGCCGTCTTTGCTTGTAATCCCATTAATTTTTTAATTGCTTCTGATGACTTCCCTTTTGCAAGTGACTCAAACAATTTACCAAGTAAAATTAATGTAATTAGGACCGCACTTGTTTCAAAATATAAACCAACTG